>NZ_CAXUSG020000003.1:0-461163 GCF_964253915.1 Rhizobium sp. LjRoot30
GGGCGGGCGCCCCTCTTACCGACATTCCCTTTTTCCGTACCGCAGTCACCCAAAAGGCCAGATCCGGACAAGCATCACATGCACAATGGGGATAAACGGGGATCGCCCTGACAAATTCACAATTCGCTGTTCTACGCAGAAGTCTTGCGCGGCCTTTGGTGATTTGGCCTGCGATCACGCATCGTGACGGGCAGTCGGAGGATTTGACTCGCCCGTTGGAAATATGCACTTCTGGCCGTAACAAAGATACGAACGTGGAATAACGGGGAAAGACACAGGGTCGGCATGGTATCGGACAAGAATATGCTCCGCTCCCTGGGCAACGAGCCGCCAATTCTGGCGGACGGCCGCCGTGTGCCCGATCGGCGCGAGATTTCCCTGCGCTGGCTTTCCGGCACCTTTCTGACAGGCATTACATCCAGCATCCTGATGGGCGTTGCGCTGTTTGCCGCTCTTGACGGCCGCCAGCAACTGGCGATCCCGGCGGAAGCCTTTGCGACCACCGATATCGACAGCGCGGCGGGCACGGCTGAAAACAACGTCAAGCGCGGCAGCCGGCTGTTTGCCACGGCGATCGCCGCCAAGCCCGTCGACCGCCAGATCATGGATGTCTCCACCGTTGTCCACGAGGGTGAAAAAGAAGTCGTGCGCCGGCGTCCTTTCGCGCATGTGAAAATGGCACTGGCTGCCAGCCACATCACCAGCGAGGATTATCCGGCCTTCGACCCGCTGACGATCTTTTCCACCGACGACAAGATACCCGTCGTCGCAGCCCGCGCCGGCGTCATCTACGGATCGGACGTGGAATCCGAAGTCAGCCTGAAGACCATTGCCTTCCCGACCCGCAGCTCACCTTTCACCTACGCGCCTTCGATGTCGCTGGAAGAGGTGGAGGAAAATGTCCGGTCGAACGGTTCGGTCCTGACGGACGGCAATTCGCAGCTTGCGGCCCTCTATTATGTCGACCCCCGGCGTTTTGCCGCCGACGAGAACGATGTCGACCTGACCGAGGGCCTGGCATCCGCCCGTATTCTCGAAGAGAACATGTCGGTTGCAGCACCGCAGTCGATCACGCCGGAAACGCCGGAATTTGCCGACGACATCATTCCGGTCAGCCGCGAGACCAAGATCGCCCAGGCGATGGCCGATTCCGGTTATTCCAAAGCCGAAGCGGAAGATGTGCAGTCCTACGCCGAGCCGCTGCTTGAGGAACCGAAACTTCTGGAAGGCGATGTCCTGCGCATCGGCATCATCCAGAAAGGCGAAAAGGCCAAGATTGTTCGCGCCAGCGTCTATCGCCGCGGCCACCATGTCCTGACCGTTGCCCTCAACGACAAGGGCAGCTTCGTGCGCGGCACCGAACCGCCGATGCTGGATGCGATTGCCACCGCCTTCGATGGCCGGCCGGCGCAGACTGTCGCCAACCGCGACCTGCCGCGTGTTTATGACGGCATCTATCGCGCCGCGCTATCTTACGGCATGAACCAGGACATGACGGCGCTTGTCATCAAGCTGCTCGCCAGCAATGTCGACTTCCAGGCACAGCTGAAGCCGACGGATTCGCTCGAGGCGTTCTTCTCGGTCGCCGATGAAAGCGGACAGGCGACTGCCGATTCCGAACTTCTCTATGTCAACGCCCAATTCGGCGACACGCAGACACGCTTCTACCGTTTCCAGAACCCCGAAGACATGTCGATCGATTACTTCGACGAAAACGGCAAGAGCATCCGCCAATTCCTACTGCGCAACCCGGTGCCGAACGGCGTGTTCAAATCGGGTTTCGGCATGCGCCGGCATCCGATCCTCGGTTATTCGCGCATGCATACCGGCACGGACTGGGCGGCACCGCGCGGCACGCCGATCATCGCCGCCGGCAACGGCGTGGTGGAAAAGGCCGGCTGGGATTCCGGCGGCTACGGCAACCAGACCCTGATCCGGCATGCCAACGGTTATGTTTCTTCCTATAATCACCAGAGCGCCATCGCCAAAAGCGTCCGGGAAGGCGCCAAGGTAACCCAGGGCCAGGTGATCGGCTGGGTGGGTACGACAGGGCTTTCGACCGGCCCGCATCTTCACTACGAACTGATCGTCAACGGCACCAAGGTCGATCCGTTGCGCGTGCGATTGCCCGGCGGCAAATCGCTGGACGGGGAAACGCTGGCGAAATTCGAAGTCGAGCGCAAACGCATCGATACGCTGCTCGGAACCGAAGACAAGGCCAAGCAGGTCGCCAGCCGTTGATCGGACAAACCAGTTGCAAGGCACAACACAAAAATGGCGGCCCGAGAGCCGCCATTCGTTTTTCGTCGCCGGAATTTGTGCCTCAGGCGGCCTTGCTCACGGCCGGCCGGACTGAAAACAGCAGACGGTCGGAGCCAGAGGTGATGTGAACCCGCACACCATCCGGGATTTCCCCGCCAAGAATCTTCTCGGCCAGCGGATCCTGGACGTATTTCTGGATCACCCGCTTCAGCGGACGGGCGCCGTAGACCGGATCGTAGCCCTTGTCGGCGAGCCAGACACGCGCATCCTCATCCAGATCGAGCGTGATCTTGCGCTCGACCAGCAGTTCGGCGAGACGCTTGAGCTGGATTTCGACGATCGCACCCATTTCCTTGCGGCGCAGCCGATGGAACAGGATGATCTCATCGACGCGGTTGAGGAATTCCGGACGGAAGGCGGCCTTCACCACGTTCATCACCGGCTCGCGCACAGCCTCGCTATCCTCGTCCTCGCCGAGATTGGTAAGGTATTCGGCACCGAGGTTCGATGTCATGATGATCATCGTGTTCTTGAAGTCGACCGTGCGACCCTGCCCATCGGTCAGGCGGCCGTCGTCGAGCACCTGCAGCAGCACGTTGAAGACATCCGGATGCGCCTTCTCGATCTCGTCGAACAGCACGACCTGGTAGGGCCGGCGGCGAACGGCTTCCGTCAAGGCACCACCTTCATCATAGCCGACATAACCCGGAGGCGCGCCGATCAGGCGGGATACGGAGTGTTTCTCCATGTATTCCGACATGTCCATACGCACCAGCGCCGTCTCGTCGTCGAAGAGGAAGCGGGCAAGCGCCTTGGTCAGCTCGGTCTTGCCGACGCCGGTCGGGCCGAGGAAGATGAACGAGCCGATCGGCCGGTTCGGATCCTGCAGTCCGGCGCGCGCGCGGCGCACCGCGCGCGACACGGCCTGGACCGCATCGCCCTGACCGACGACGGACTTTGCCAGTTCGTCTTCCATGCGCAACAGCTTTTCGCGTTCGCCCTCGAGCATCTTGTCGACGGGAATGCCGGTCCAGCGCGAGACGATATGGGCGATGTTGTCGGGGGTGACAACCTCCTGCACCATGCCGCCGGTACTGCTATCCTGCTCCTCGGCAGCGGCAAGCTGCTTTTCGAGACCGGGAATGATGCCGTAGGCAAGCTCACCGGCGCGCTGGAACTCACCCTTGCGCTGGGCAATGGCAAGATCGTTGCGCGCTTCGTCGAGACGGCCCTTCAATTCGGCCGCCAGACCGAGCTTCTGCTTTTCCGACTGCCAGCGAGCGGTCAGGGCATCGGCCTGCTCTTCCAGCGAGGCAAGGTCGGTTTCCAATCGGCCGAGACGGTCGACGGATGCCTGGTCGGACTCCTTCTTCAGTGCTTCGCGCTCGATCTTGAGCTGGATGATACGGCGATCGAGTTCGTCGAGTTCTTCCGGCTTGGAATCGACCTGCATGCGCAGGCGGGCCGCCGCTTCGTCCATCAGGTCGATGGCCTTGTCAGGCAGGAAACGGTCGGTGATGTAGCGGTTCGACAAGGTCGCAGCGGCAACCAGGGACGAATCGGCGATCCGCACTTTGTGATGCTGCTCGTATTTTTCCTTGAGGCCGCGGAGAATCGAGATCGTATCCTCGACGGTCGGCTCGTCGACGACCACCGGCTGGAAACGACGAGCGAGTGCCGGATCCTTTTCCACATGCTTGCGATATTCGTCGAGTGTAGTGGCGCCGACGCAATGGAGTTCACCGCGGGCAAGCGCCGGCTTCAGCAGGTTCGAAGCGTCCATGGCGCCATCGGCCTTGCCGGCACCGACCAGCGTGTGCATCTCGTCGATGAACAGGATGATTTCGCCGTTTTCCGCCTGCACTTCGTTGAGAACGGCCTTCAGGCGCTCTTCGAATTCACCGCGGAATTTCGCGCCGGCAATCAAGGCACCCATATCGAGCGCCATCAGCTTCTTGTCCTTCAGCGATTCCGGAACGTCACCGTTGACGATGCGCAGCGCCAGGCCTTCGGCGATCGCCGTCTTGCCAACGCCGGGTTCGCCGATCAGCACCGGGTTGTTCTTGGTGCGGCGGGAAAGAACCTGGATGGTACGACGGATTTCGTCGTCACGGCCGATAACCGGATCGAGCCGGCCTTCGCGGGCTTCGGCCGTGAGGTCGCGGGCATACTTCTTCAGCGCGTCAAAACCCTGTTCGGCATTGGCGCTGTCGGCGGTGCGGCCCTTGCGGATGTCGTTGATCACCTGGTTGAGCGAAGCAGCCGTGACGCCGGCCTTCTTCAGGCTGGCCGACGTCGAAGCGGATGATTCGATTGCCAGCGCCAGAAGCAGCCGCTCGACGGTGACAAAACTGTCGCCGGCCTTTTTGGCCGCATCTTCCGCCGTGGTGAATACCTTGGCGAGCGGCGGCGACAGATAGACGGAACCGTTGCCACCGGAAACTTTCGGCAGCTTGGAAAGGGCGGCATCGTTGGCAAGCCGGGCTTCCTTGGCATTGCCGCCGGCACGTTCGATCAGCGAGGACGCCATGCCCTGGTCGTCATCGAGCAAAACCTTCAGCACATGTTCGGGCGTGAACTGCTGATGGCCTTCGGCAAGCGCATGGGTCTGGGCGGACTGCAGGAAACCGCGCACCCGCTCGGAGTATTTTTCAATGTTCATTCTCTACCTCCATAAGATCGCTCCGCCCGAAAAGGCACGAAGCGACGTGACAGGATAGGTCCCCGTTATGGCGAACCTTCTTGGCGAACCGGTTTGGCCGGCTTGCCTTCAGGGGAGATATGGTCGCGCAAATCGGCAATTTAAAGAGGCCGTTGCAGCAAAAAACCCCGGACGGGCCGGGGTTTTGATTTTGGTCAATTGTAGGCGATGCAGGCTGCCGCACGGTGCGGCACGCCGTCATTCGGAAGCGGCTGCTTCGAGGGCCGGCGCTTCGGAAGCAGCCTCGCCTTCGGCGCCCTCTTCCGCGCCACGGCGCGGCTGACGGCGGGGGCGGGTGGCTGCACCGGTGCGGCGACGCGGGGTCTTTTCACGCGGTGCGGCGGCCTCGGCGGCGGTTTCCGCTTCGATGGCGACTTCCACGGGCGTGCCTTCGATCACCGGCTGCGGACCTGAGCCGCTGATGACCGGCTGCTCTGCAACAGAGGCGACCGGGGCCGGCTGCGCTGCGGGCGGCTGGCGCTCCTGCTGGCGGCGGGGCTGGCGATGCTGCTGCGGCGCGGGCGACTGCTGAACCACGACCGGCTGGCTGGCGGCTTCCTGCTGCACCGGCGCGGGAGCAGCGGCGACCTCGTCCATATCGCCGGCATTGACATCCATGTCGTCGCCATCGCGATCATTGTAATCGCTGCGGTCGTCGCGCTGGAAACGTTCCTGCATCTGCGACTGCGCGGCAGCGATGATCCGGTTGTAGTGTTCGGCGTGCTGCAGATAGTTTTCCGCCATGACGCGGTCGCCGGCGCTCTGCGCGTCACGCGCCAGGGCCGAATATTTTTCGGCGATATGCTGAGCAGTACCGCGGATCTTCACGTCAGGGCCGGAGCTGTCATACGTCCTGGTCAGCGGGTTGGAACCCTTGCGGTTGAAATTGTTGTTGTTACCGCCGCCACCATTGTTGTTGTTATTGCCACGCCCTCGACCGCGCTTGTTCTGCTGTCCTGGCCTCATCGATCGCTCACCTGAATTTCGCTTGTGTGATGGTAAAATGGCATCAGTGCCGGATCCCGCATGGATCAAAGCCATATATGCCGATGGCAGACGACGACCTAGCATCGTTCTGCGCTGGTGAAGTCAAATTAACTGATTCACGCATCAGAAAATCGTCAACCCTCGAACTCTTTTCAAGGAGATAACTTGAGGCCGATCCGCCTGGAACGAATCCACGTTCTTCCCGGCCACCCGATGCGTGAGGGCAAACTAGCCCGCTTCCCGAGGAAATCCAAGCCCTTTCTCTTTGCTCCGCCAAATTTAGCTGTGCTCCTGCAGCATTTTATTTCGTATTGTTGCAAGCAAACACAAGGACACGATCATTATGTCCGTAATCCTGTGCCGATTCGGCAAGCAGGAAACCCTTTTGCGTAAAAAGAGCCGTCACGGCCTGTTTCTGGTCGAAACCGATTTCGACCCCCACAAAACCATCCGGGACGAGGAAGGATCCGGCATCCGCGGCGATGGCACGATAGGCATCCAGCCCATCCTCACCGCCATCCAATGCAGCCAAGGGATCGAAATCCCTGACCTCAGGATCAAGCTCGGTTATGACGCTACTGGCGATATAGGGCGGATTTGAGACGATAACGTCGAATTTTCCGTCGATTTCGGCAAACCAGTCGCTTCTGACTGTCCGGTAGCGCTCTGCCACTCCGTTGAGATGGGCGTTTGCCGCTGCCGTTGCAAGGGCGTCTTCCGAGATATCACTGCCGAGACACACGGCCTGCGGACATTCCTTCAGCAAAGCGAGCCCGATCGCTCCCGTTCCCACGCCAAGGTCGAGGACACGCGCCGCACCCTTTTCCGCGACAATCCGCCGCAGTCGAACAAGCAATTTTTCGACGAGAATCTCGGTGTCGGGGCGCGGTTCCAGCGTTTCGCGGGACAGCCGGAGATCGAGCCCGAAAAACTCCCGATGCCCGAGGATCCGGTGCACCGGTTCCCGCTTCAACCGCCGTTCGATCGCAGCTTCGACAACCTGCCGCTCGGCCTCGCTCAGCAGCCGGTCGCCGCCGATAAAAACCTCGGTGCTCGACAGACCAAGCAGACCACCGAGAAGAAGCCGCGCCTCGATCGCCGCATCCGGCAGGCCCGCCGCGGCAAACCGTGTTTTCGCCGTCGCGACCCATTCTCCCAGTGTCGCGCCTTGCACCGTCACAATTGCTGCTCGCCCAGTTGCGCCAGTTGTCCGGCCTGATAATCGGCCAGCAGCGCATCCACCACCTCCTCGATCTCGCCCATCATCATGCGGTCGAGCTTGTAGAGGGTCAGGTTGATGCGGTGGTCGGTCACGCGGCCCTGCGGGAAATTGTAGGTGCGGATACGCTCCGAGCGATCACCGGAACCGACCTGGCTCTTGCGCTCGGCCGAACGCTCGCTGTCGCTGCGCTGCCGTTCCGCATCGTAGAGCCGGGCGCGCAAGACCTGCATCGCCTTGGCGCGGTTCTGGTGCTGGCTCTTTTCGGAACTCGTGACCACGAGGCCGGTCGGCAAGTGCGTGATTCGCACCGCCGAATCGGTGGTGTTGACGTGCTGGCCACCGGCGCCGGAGGAGCGCATCGTATCGATGCGGATGTCTTCCGGCCGAATTTCGATATCGATCTCTTCGGCCTCAGGTAGGACGGCAACGGTCGCCGCAGAGGTGTGAATCCGCCCGCTTGCTTCCGTTTCCGGAACCCGCTGGACCCGGTGCACGCCCGATTCGAATTTCAGCCGCGAGAAAACGCCCCTGCCGCTGATCGTCGCGATGATTTCCTTGAAACCGCCAGCATCGCCTTCGCTGGCAGACAGCACTTCCACCTTCCAGCTGTGGGTGGCGGCAAAACGCTCGTACATGCGAAAGAGATCGCCGGCAAACAAGGCCGCTTCTGATCCGCCGGTCCCTGCCCGGATTTCCAGGATGGCGCTCTTTTCGTCGGCGGCATCCTTCGGCAGAAGCAGGATCTGCATATCCTTGCCCAGCGCTTCCAGCCGCTCCTTGACGTCGGGCAGCTCCATTTCGGCGAGATCGCGCATCTCCCGGTCCACCGATTTGTCGGCAAGCATCGCCTCGAGGTCCGCAGCTTCCGCCTGCGCCTTCTGGTATTCGCGAATCTTGCCGACCACCGGCTGCAGCTCGGAATATTCCGAAGCGAGCTTCACATAGACGTCGGCAGGAGGTCCCGCTGACATACGCGCCTCGATCTCGCCGAACCGGCGCTCCAGTTCGCGCATCTTTTCAACAGGAAGCTGAGCCAATCTTCACTCCGGATTTTGTTCTTGTCGTCTTTTACAACGGAATATTGTGCGTTTCGGCGAACTGCGCCAGGATTTCCCGGATCGGAGCCCCCGGCTTGCGCTCGTCGAGCGCGGCATTCAGCACGTCGGCAAGCGCCCCCACATCGAGCCCCAGCAGCATTGCCTTCACCGGCCCGATGGCCGTTGGCGACATCGACACGGAACGGAAGCCGATCCCCAGAAGCGCCATCGCCGATAACGGTTTGCCGGCCATCTCGCCGCACAGGGTCACCGGCGTCTCGTTGCGTTCCGCCGCCCGTACGATGTCGCGCAGGATACGCAGGAAGGGTCGACCGAGCACGTCGAAACGATCGGATACGCGCGCATTGCCGCGATCCACCGCCATCGAGAACTGGAAGAGGTCGTTGGAACCGACGGAGACGAAATCGACCTCGTCCATCAATTCGTCGAGTTGCCAGAGCAGCGCCGGCACTTCCAGCATGGCGCCGAACTGCAGTTTACGCGGCAGCTGGTAACCGAATTTCGACAGATGCTGCACTTCCTTCTGGAACAGTTCGCGCACCGCCCGGATCTCCGAGACCTCGGTGACCATCGGGATCATCATTTTCAGCTCGGCACCGCTCGACGCCCGCAGCAGGGCACGAAGCTGGGTGCGTAGCAGGCCCGGCCGGTCGAGTGCGAGCCGGATCGCCCGCCAGCCCAGCGCCGGGTTTTCTTCTTCATGTGCCCGAAAATAGGAGAGCACCTTGTCGCCGCCGATATCCAGCGTGCGGAAGGTCACCGGCCGGCCGGCGGCCTGTTTCAGGACGTTGCGATAGAAATCTTCCTGCTCCTCCGCCTTCGGCATATTGGAGGCAATCATGAACTGCAGTTCGGTGCGGAACAGGCCGATACCGGTTGCGCCTGATTCGAACAGCTGCGGCAGATCGACCAGCAGGCCGGCATTCATCTGAAGATTGATGAGCTTGCCGTCGCGGGTCATCGGCTCGACATCGCGCAAGGCGCGGAACTGTTCCTGCCGGCGGGCGCGCAGCCGCACCTTCTCTTCGTACGCCTTTTGCAGATCGGCGGGCGGGCGCAGATGGGCCGTCCCCTCGTCGCCATCGATGATCAGTGCATCGCCGTTTTCGGCCAGCGCCACGATGCCGGCGGCTTGGCCGACGACCGGAATGCCCATGGCGCGGGCAACGATAACGACATGGCTGGTGACCGCGCCTTCTTCCAGCACGAGGCCGCGCAGGTTCTGCCGCGGATAATCGAGCAGTTCGGCAGCGCCCATGGCGCGCGCAAGAATGATGGCATCCTGCGGAAAACCATTGCCCATCGTTCCCGGGCCAAAACCGGTCAGCTGCCGCAGTAGCCGGTTGGCGAGGTCTTCGAGATCGTGCATCCGTTCCCGCAGATAGGGATCGGTCAGCCGCATCATCCGCGCCTTGGTGTCGCTCTGCACCTTCTCGACCGCCGCTTCCGCCGTCAGGCCGTTGCGGATCGCCTCTTCCAGCTTGCGCACCCAGCCGCGGTCATGCGCGAACATGCGGTAGGTTTCCAGAACCTCGCGGTGCTCGCCTTCCATCGACACTTCACGACGCGACAGCATGTCGTCGATCGAAATGCGCAGCGAGCCGAGCGCATCGGCAAGCCGGTTGATTTCTTTCTCGGTATCGTCGTTCAGCAGGTTGGTGACAACGATGCGCGGCTCGTGCAGCACGACGTAGCCGAGCCCGATGCCTTCGCTGTAGCTGTCGCCCTCGATCGTCACCGGCCGGGTGAGGTCGAGCTCCAGCCCCGGGCGGGTGATCTTCTTCAATTCGCCGGTTGCAATCATTTCCGCCAGCAGCATGGCGGTGGTTTCCATCGCCTCTGCTTCTTCCTCCCGGTAGTTCCGTTGCGCCTTGTTCTGGACGACGAGAACGCCAAGAGTGCGGCCGGCGCGCAAAATCGGCACGCCGAGGAAGGAATGATAAATTTCTTCGCCGGTTTCAGGCAGGTAGCGGAAGGCGGGGTGCGCCTGGGCGTCGGAAAGATTGAGCGGCTGGGCGCTGGCGGCGATGGTGCCGACGAGGCCCTGCCCCATCTTCAGCTGCGCCAGGTGGACGGCATCCTTGTTGAGGCCTTCGGTGGCGTAGAGTTCGAGAACGCCGTCGGCGCGCAACACATAGACGGAGCACACTTCCGCAACCATGTTCTGCGCAATATGGCGAACAATCTGGTCCAGACGCTCCTGAGGCCCAAGCGGTTCCGCCATCAGCTCGCGCAACCGCTTGAGGAGGACGCGTGGACCTGCGGACAGGTCTCTCATCGCGTGCATGCTCCCGAAAACAATGCTTCCAACCCGCCCATGGCAACCGGGTGCAAAAACACCCCGGATGTCAAAACAGGCTTACGATCAACTCTTATCGAGACCGTAGCAGGAATGCAAAGTCCGAACAGCAAGTTCGGCATAGGCGCCGTCGATAAGGATGGAAATCTTGATTTCCGACGTCGTGATCGCCTTGATGTTGATGCCTTTTTCAGCAAGTGCGCGGAAAGCGGTCGCCGCAACGCCGGCGTGCGAACGCATGCCGATGCCGATGACCGAAACCTTCACCAGGCCTGATTCGCTCTGGATGACGTCGTAACCGATCTTCTCCTTGTTTTCGGAGAGAACCTTGCTTGCCTTTTCCAGGTCGCCCGAAGGCACCGTGAACGTCATGTCCGTGCGCGAACCGTCTTCGGAAATGTTCTGCACGATCATGTCGACGTTGATATGGCTTTCGGCCAGCGGGCCGAAGATCGCGGCGGAAACGCCCGGCCGGTCGGCAAGGCGCCGCAGCGAAATCTGGGCCTCATCCTTGGCATAGGCGATGCCGGTGACAACTTCCTGTTCCACGATCTCTTCCTCGTCACAAATCAGCGTACCGGGCGGATTGTCGAAATCACCCATGCCCGGCGCATCGGGGTCTACGAAACTGGAGCGCACGAAGGTGCGGACCTTGAACACCATGGCAAGCTCGACGGAGCGGACCTGCAGCACCTTGGCGCCGAGCGACGCCATTTCGAGCATTTCCTCGAAGGCGATCTTCTTCATGCGGCGCGCCTTCGGCTCGATGCGCGGATCGGTGGTGTAGACGCCGTCGACGTCGGTATAGATGTCGCAACGATCCGCCTTGACGGCGGCGGCAATCGCCACGGCCGAGGTGTCGGAGCCGCCGCGGCCGAGCGTGGCGATGCGGTTGTCCGGGCCTAGCCCCTGGAAGCCGGCAATAACGGCAACCTGGCCTTCACCCATGCGGCGAATGATGTCTTCGCCCTCGATTTCAAGGATGCGCGCGGCGCCATGGGCGTTGTCGGTGCGGATCGGAATCTGCCAGCCCTGCCAGGAGCGGGCGTTGATGCCGATCGACTGCAGCGCGATCGCCAGCAGGCCCGACGTCACCTGCTCGCCGGAAGCGACGATGGCGTCGTATTCGCGCGCATCGTAGAAGGGGGCGTTGCCGCCCGACACCTTCGGCATGTTCTGGACCCAGGCAACCAGTTCGTTGGTCTTGCCTGACATGGCGGAAACCACCACGGCCACCTCGTGGCCAGCATCGACTTCACGTTTCACATGGCGGGCAACGTTGTGAATACGGTCAAGATCCGCGACGGACGTGCCGCCGAATTTCATCACGATGCGTGCCATTCGATCATTCCAGATGCGTGACGGCGCTCGCTGGCGCCCGGCCGAAGAAACCGCCCGGTCCCCCTGAGCGGCATAATGCGGCGTCTCTTAGCGAAAAGCCGGCAGGCGTGCAATGGGCAAGCCGGGCAAAGCGGTACTCCCGGAAACCAAACGGGGGCGATCCGTGTTATGATGGACAAAACGGAGGACGCAAGATGCCTGTCAGTCAGTTCAGGACGAAGGATCGCCCGGCCCAGAGTTTCGATTACGCCGATTTTTTCAAACGGTATGCAAAGGTTTTCGAGCAGTCGCTGGCCGATCGGGCGCACATCCCGACGCTGCGTTCGTTCTTCGCCGAGCACTTCCTCGGCCTCTCCTTCCACGGCACGGTGGAGGCCGGCACCAACGACGACAATTTCGGGCGGATGCTTGATGAGGGATATGCCTTCTACAAGGCGATCGGCACGACGGCGATGCGTGTCGAAAGGGTGACCGTCCAGCCCCTGCACCATGACCACGACCGGATCGAGGTCTTTTACACCGCAGAGTACCGGCGTCCCGGCGGAGAGCAATTGTCCATCCCCTTTTCGGTCGTCTACCTGACGCAGCGCCGCACGGACGGCGCCAAGATTTTTGCATTCATCGCCGGCGACGAGATGGAACTCTATCGCCAGCACGGGCTGGTCGATGAGGATGGCAAACCGAAATAGGAAAGGGCGAGGATCGTTATCCCCGCCCTTCACGCTCGTTCGCAATTTCCGAAGCGAGGCTGGTTAGAGCGTTTCCGCCTTTCTCGGAAACGCGAAAACGCTCTATCCTTTTGTTTCTACGCAATTGCGGACGCAAAACCGCTCCGCACTTTTGCTGGAATTACTCTAAAGCGTGTCGCGATCTTTCAGATTCGCTCTCACGCTTTAGCTCCTTATTTTCGCATGCCGTTTTCGCAAAACCGCTGCACACTTTTGCGCGACACGCTTTAGTTGCAGCCGTCCTGTCCGGGCACGCAATTTCCTTCGATCCTCACCCGCGGCCGGGCTTCACGGCCGCCCATCGCTTCACCGACATTGCCGTCGTCAGCATTTCGAACGCGGTCGGGGTTGCGGAAATTGTTGTTATTGTTGGTCCGGTCACCATTGTCGATGCGCACGTCGCCATTGTCGTCGTTGCGATTTCTGTCGCGATCGCGGTTCCTGTCCCGATCCCTGTTGCGATCGCGATCATTGCGCTCGTTGCCGAACTCGTCGTTGTTGCGCCGGTCCCAGCGGTTGTTGTCACGCCAGCCGCCGTCGTTGTTATCCCAGTCGTTGTCGCGACGACGGTCCCGCCGGGTTTCATTCTCCCAGGGCCGTGTGATCGACGGCCGCTCGTCACGCCAACGGTCGCGCTCGCGATAAAAATCGCGACGGCGGTAGTTGCGGTCCCAATAGGTATCGATGTCGAAGGTGATCGTCGGAATACCGAGCGGACGATAATATTCCGGTTCGACATAGACGCGGTTCTGGCGATAGACGGCCTGGACATAACGGCCGGCGACCCAGCCGCGGACGCGACCATACGAGACATCGCACCACGGCGCTTCCTCAAGGCAGCCGTAGATCGTCACCGGCGCACCGGCCGGGATGACGATGACGGCCGGATACCGCGTGCTCGGGCCGGAACGCATATTGACGTTGGAGGTGGCAAAACCGTCCGCCGCCGCCGCGAGCGCCGGCAAGGCCAGAAGGGCGCAGGCAGCAAGAACGCTTTTTACAAGATATTTCACCGATATTTCTCCCGCTCGACAGCCACGCAACCCGGGAGATTCCGGGGCCTGGGCGTCGCCACTGTTGCCGTTAGCAAATAATGCAGGGTTTGGCTTTTTTAAGATCGCCAACCATTTTCGCATTATCTGGCCGAGCCGGAAAAACGCACAGCGACAACAGCAGACCTTGACTTACGGGAGGGATCGTCCGACTTCACTTCCATCACGCTTCAAGGAGCCGAAGATGACGGACGCTGCACGCACCACGATCGACCAGACGGAAGTCGACCGCTTTTCCGCCATGGCGGCGGAATGGTGGAGCCCCACCGGCAAATTTAAGCCGCTTCACAAGTTCAACCCCGTTCGCCTGGCCTATATCCGTGACCGGGTGGCCGAGAATTTCGGCCGCGACCCGAGAAGCGCAAAGCCGCTCGAAGGCTTGCGGGTGCTGGATATCGGCTGCGGCGGCGGCCTGCTGTCGGAGCCGATCGCCCGCATGGGCGCCTCCGTCGTCGGTGCCGACCCCTCGGAAAAGAACATCGGCATCGCGTCCGCGCATGCAGCGCAGACCGGCGTGGCCGTCGATTACCGCGCCGTCACCGCCGAAGATCTTGCCAATGCCGGAGAGACGTTCGATATCGTGCTGAACATGGAAGTGGTCGAGCATGTCGCCGATGTCGACCTGTTCATGTCGACCTGCGCGCAGATGGTCCGTCCCGGCGGCCTGATGTTCGTCGCCACCATCAACCGCACCATGAAGGCGGCGGCACTCGCCATCTTCGCCGCCGAAAACATCTTGCGCTGGTTGCCCCGCGGCACGCACCAGTATGAGAAGCTGGTTCGGCCGGAAGAGCTGGAAAAGCCGCTTGCCGCATCCGGCATGGAGATCATCCATCGCACCGGCGTGTTCTTCAATCCGCTGCAGAACCAGTGGAACCTGTCGCCCGACATGGATGTGAACTACATGCTGCTGGCAAAGCGCGGCTGATCGCCGACACGCCGCCTCACACCGGCATGGTTTTGACGCTCGCCAGCAGGTCCGCTTGCCCGGCGCCGTTTTTCTCGACGAGAGTGCGGACCACGGCCCGGTCGACAAGATAGGCAGCACCGGCCGGATCATAGGCCTGCTTGAAATGAAACGCCGCGGGCTTCGGCCCGTGATCGTGCAGGTGCTCCAGACGCGCCACCCCATCCGCCCAGTCCGGCAGACGACCGTCTTCCACCCACCAGAGCACCAATGGCGGCCATTGCTGCTTGACGTTCCAGTGGCGGGCGTGTTTCAGCGCGTCGGCGTGAACGCCGCTATAAGAGAACGCCATCAGCGCTTCGATGTCGCGCCACAAGGAAAGGGAGGACGGGCCGGTTTCAAAACCGCTGCCCTCGATAAAACGGGGAAAAACCTGCTGGCCCCAGGACGCCGGACCCGGCTCACCGTCATAACCCGACCGGCCGACAAAACCATCAGCACGCTCCGCCGCGGTAAAATTTACCGCCTCGCGCAGGCGAAAGCCCTCGACTTCGCGGGAGTCGTAAGGGGCAACATGCAGGCCGAAATTGTAGATGGCCAACCGCATCCGGGTCAGTTGACGTCTTCCGGCAAGACCGGCAGCGGCGCGATCTCGATGCCTTCCTCGATCAGCGCCAGAGCCTCCTCCGGGGCCGCCTGACCGATGATGCCGCGCGCATCCGCCTCGCCATAATGGATCTTGCGCGCCTCTTCGGGAAAACGCGTTCCGACATCCTCGGTGTTCGCCTTGATGGTCGCGACCGCCTCACGCATTTTGGTCATCGCCTCCTGATGCATGGCGTCCATCACCAGCGTCCGCGTCGCTTCCTTCTGCCGCGCCGTGCTGACCGACGGCGCCATCAAGAGTTTCGAGATGGACGTCGACTGGCAGACGGGACAGGTCAGGAAGCCGCTTTGCTTCTGCCGGTCGAAGTCTTCGCTCTTCGAAAACCAGCCTTCGAACTCATGGGCGGAATCACAGGTGAGGGAATAGCGGATCAAGCGGCGACGCCCCCCGCCACCGCCTCCACCTTGTCGAGGGAGAACTCGCGGTCATTCTTGAGGTTCGGGATCTTCTGATGCGCCGCCTGCACGGCCGCGACATCGATGTCGGCGAGGATCACCGCCTCGCCGGTGCCGCCTGCGGATGCGAGGATACGGCCCCAGGGATCGATGATCATCGAATGACCGAAGGTTTCGCGACCATCCTCGTGAACGCCGGCTTGCGCGGCAGCGATGATGAAGACGCCGTTTTCGATGGCACGGGCGCGCAGCAGGATTTCCCAATGCGCCTCGCCGGTCTGGCGCGTGAAAGCGGCCGGAACCGAGATCACCTGCGCGCCATTGACCGCCTGGGTGCGGAAGAGGCTCGGGAACCGGACATCGTAGCAGATGGTGAAGCCGAGCTCTGCAAAGGGCAGCGATGCGACGCGCGTCTGCGACCCCGGACGATAGACGGCGCTCTCGCGCCAGCTCTCGCCATTGTCGAGATCGACGTCGAACATGTGGATCTTGTCGTAGGTGCAGATGACGGCGCCATCCGGCCCGAACAGGAAACCGCGATTGGCGATCTTGCCGTCATCGAGGGCAATCGCCGTCGAACCGATATGCAGATGAACCTTCAACTCGCCGGCCAATTCGGATGCCTGGCGGACGATCAGGTCGTTCGCCTCGTCCTTCAGCACGGCGCGCAGTCCGGCACGATCCTTCTGGATGGCGCCGGTCATTTCGGGCGTCTGGATGTAGACGGCGCCATGCCCGGCGGCCTCGCGCACCAGCCGCGCCATGTCGGCGGCGTTCTTTTCCGGATCGACGCCGGAGCACATCTGTATCGCGGCAGCCTTGAAGGTCATCGTCTTATCCCTGTTGCGCCAGCATCGGATCGAGCTTTCCGGCCCGGTCGAGCGCGTGGATATCGTCGCAGCCGCCGACATGCTCCCCATTGATGAAGATCTGCGGGAAGGTCGACCGGCCAGCCTTGTCGATCATCTCCTGGCGCAGGTCCGGAGCGTAGGTGGCATCGTGTTCGACAAAATCCACACCCTTGGACTGAAGCAGGCTTTTCGCCCGGGCGCAATAGCCGCAAAACTGGCGGGTATAAATGATCACTGAAGCCATGCTTGTCTCCGTCTCGCCGTCTTTCGGAACCGGCTTTTACTCCCTTGTCATATAGGACCGGACAAGGCCCTTGCAAAGGTCAAAACCGTGACATCGGCGGCACCGGCCTTCTTCAAGACCTTAGTCGCGGCAGAGACGGTCGCACCCGTCGTATAGACGTCATCAATCAGAACGATGCGCCGTCCGAAGATATCGGATTGCTTGCCCTCGGCGATGCGGAAGGCACTGCGAACGTTTTCCTCGCGAGCCTTCTGCCCCAGCCCGACCTGCTGGCTGGTGCGCTTCACCCGCAAAAGCGTCGCCGGCAGAAGGGGGCGGTCGGCAAGCCGGGCGAGATGACGGGAAAGCTCGGCCGCTTGGTTGAACTTGCGCGACATCATGCGGAAGCGGTGCAGCGGCACCGGCACGATTGCATCGGCCTTTTCGACGAAGCCGTCGCCGGCCCGAAACATCCACCCGGCCATCATCCGGGCGAGATCGGTGCGGTCGCGATATTTCAGGCCGTGCACGAGGTCGCGGGCGATACCTTCATGCAGCGCGACGGAGCGCAGCCGATCGAAGACCGGCGGATTGGCGATCGCCTCGGCACTGAGGATGCCGCTGCCGAGATCGTGCGAGAAAGGCAGGCCCAGCACATCGCAATAGGGCCGCTCGATAAAACGTATCCGCGACCAGCAACCGCCACACAGGCCGCGGTGGTCGCCCGCCACCGCGCCGCAGGCCGAGCAGCTGGGCGGATAGAACACATCGGCGACGGCGCCGAGCGCCCGCAGGAAAATTGCCCCTCCGATCACATCTCTCCCTTTCGGCAATCGGCAGGTTGACAATAGAGCCTTCATGGCGCCTTTGCGACAACAAAACACCTTTCGATCTCGACGGGGCGAAGCATGGATATCTTGTTCGATCAGCAGCTGGTTGCCGCCAACCGCCGCCGGGCCTTGCGGAATTTCGATCCGAAGGCGACCTTCCTTCTCGACATCGCCGCAGAAGAAATCGCCGCACGGCTTTCCGTCGTCGAGCGGCGGTTCGAGGCGGGCGTCGAACTGTTCGGGGCAACCGGTGAAACCGGCCGCGCCGCGCTTGCCACCGGCCGGGTGGATACGGTCAGCCGCATCGAACTCCCCTCGGCCTATGTCGACGACGGACGCACGGTCGTCGAAGCATCGCTGGAGACGCTGCCGCTCGCGCCGGAGAGCACCAATCTGGTCGTCTCGCCGCTGAGCCTGCACCTGACCAACGACACGCCGGGCGTCTTCGTGCAGATCCGCCGGGCGCTGAAGCCGGACGGCCTGTTTCTCGCCGCCATTCCCGGCAGCGGCACGCTGCAGGAGCTGCGCGACGTGCTGCTTTCGACCGAGGCCGAAGGAACGGGCGGCGCCAGCCCGCGCGTCATCCCGTTTGCCGATGTCCGCGATGTCGGCGGCCTGCTGCAGCGGGCAGGTTTTGCCCTGCCGGTCGTCGATGCCGAAAACTACACCGTGCGCTACGACTCGCTGTTTCCGCTGATGCGCGACCTGCACGCCATGGGCATGGCCAATCCGCTCACCGGCCGCAGCCGCAAACCGCTTGGCCGGAATTTCTTCCTGCGGGCGGCCGAACTCTACGCCGAACGCTATTCCGACCCGGATGGGCGTATCCGCGCCACCTTCTCGGTCATCTACGTTTCGGGCTGGGCGCCGCACGACAGCCAGCAGAAGCCTTTGAAGCCGGGTTCGGCCAAGGCACGGCTGGCGGATGCGCTCAAAGTTCAGGAAATCAAGCTGGATTGAGAGAGGCCGCGCAAGCTGCGCGGCGGCGACAGCTTACTTGTCGATGGTGTTGGACAGCATCAGATAGATGTCCTTGAAGCCGTTAGCAAAGCCACCGACGGAGACCAGCAGGGCGATCGAGACGAGCGCGGCAATGAGGCCGTATTCGATCGGCGTCGTGCCCTTTCGGTCTCGAAGCAGCTTGAAAACCCTGCGCAGGAACATCGTCCACTCCCGGAAGCTAAGATGCACGGACCGGAAGATGCCGGATCCGTGCAAGGAATCGATTCATTGGTTCCCGTCCCCGGACGCGCCAGCGCCGGAGGCCGGCTTGTCAACATCCGCTGTCGGAACCATAGCCCTCGACGATGCAGACGGAGCCTGGCGTCTCCTGCAGCACGCTGCGGCGAACGGTATAACGCTTGCCCGTTTCCGACCGCTGGATCGAACCGGTGGTGATGTTGTCGTAGTTGTCAGGCATGCTCGCCAGACGGCGCTGGCTGCCATATTTCGACATCATCGGGGTCAGGATAAGCGTCAGCGCAATCACCGCCGTGCCAAACAGCAGCGCGATGTTCAATGCCCCACTTTTCTGGGATTTAGGCGATTGCCGTTCCTTTGCCTGGACGGTCTTCCAGAAATCCTCGTCGATCATGTCAAGCCTCTTGGCGCAATCTTCATGCTTGATTGAAGATGATAAATGCCAGAGCCTGTTTAACGATCTGTTAAATACAGCACTAAGAGAAGGAGAATTAAAGCAAATCCTGAAGAATGGGGATCAGCGGCTCATCAGCGGGCGGCATCGGGTAGTCGCGAAGCGCGTTCGGACGCACCCATTTGACCACCTGGCCTTCCAGTCCCTGCGGAATGCCTTCGTACCGGCGGCAGACGAAAAGCGGCATCAGCAGGTGGAACGTCTTGTAGGTATGGCTGGCGAAGGTCAGCGGCGCAAGGCAGGCGACCTTGGTCGTGACACCCAGTTCCTCGCGCAATTCGCGGATCAGCGCTTCCTCCGGTGTTTCCCCCGGCTCGACCTTTCCGCCCGGAAATTCCCAGAGCCCGGCCAACGACTTTCCTTCCGGCCGCTGTGCCAGAAGAATACGATTGTCGGCATCGACCAGTGCGCAGGCCACGACCAGAACCAGCTTCTTTCCCGCCTCGCTCACGCCCGCCTCACTCACGATTGCCCGTCCCTGCTCCAGTAGTGATAACGATAGACTTCCGCAAAACCCAGCTTGCCGTAGAGGCCCAGAGCCGCTTCGTTGGTCGTCACCACCTGCATCCATGCGGAGCGGGCGCCGCGCATGCGCGCCCAGCGCAAGGCCGAGGACAGGATTTCGATACCGAGGCCACGGCGGCGCTCGGAGGGAGCGACCGCAAGCATCATCACGCCGGCAAGATCGTTGTCCTGCACGCAGAGCACCGAGGCGACCGCCCCCTTGCCCGGGTCCTCGATGACGAACAGGCCGGACGGCGGCTTGATAGCGCTCAAAATTTCGGCCAACGCCGGCTTGCGAATGGGATCGGCCTCTTCCACCTTCAGGCTGGCATCGACGAAATAACCGATGTCGTGGCTCGGCAGGTGGTCCATGGTGTCGGGCAGTTCGATCGTCGCCAGGTCGGCACTCAGCACACTGACGCTTTCGAAACGCTGCCATCCCTCATTCGCCAGCAGCCCGATCAGCGCCGGCGGCGCCAGCGGCGTTTCCCGCACGACGAGCGGCCGGCCATAGGCCTCGAAACGCTTGCGGGCCTTTTCCAGCCGAATGTCCGCATCGCGGAAATCACCCGGATCGAGCGGCACGACACAATTGAGCCGCAACGAAGGGTGACCCGCCGTCAGGCGCACCTGCCAGCTGCCGTCATACTGCACCGCCGCCGCCGGCCATGCACGAAAACCCACCGCTTCCAGCCGGCGCACCGCCGGCAGGTCTACAGTGTTGGACGATTCTGCGTTCATCAATCCCTGTCAGCTCCGGTAGTCGCCATTGATGACGACATATTCCTTGGTCAGGTCGCAGGTCCAGACGGTCGCCGTGCCGTCGCCGAGGCCAATGTCGACCCTGACGTCTATATCCTCCTGCTTCATGGCCGCCGAGGTCGCCGCTTCCGAATAGGCCGGATCGCGTTCGCCATCGACGGCGACACGAATGCCGCCGAACCAGATCGCCAGCCGGTCGCGGTCGGCCATTTCGCCGGACTTGCCGACAGCCATGACCACGCGGCCCCAGTTGGCATCTTCGCCGGCAACTGCCGTCTTGACCAGCGGCGAATTGGCGATCGACAGCGCGATACGCTTGGCGGCCGCGTCGTTCTCCGCGCCGGTCACGGTGACGGCCACCATCTTGCGAGCGCCTTCGCCATCACGGACAACCTGCAGGGCAAGATCCTTGAGCAGATCGTTGAGGGCTGCACGGAAGCTTGCAAGGCGGACATCGTCGGCCGTTTCCACCCGTGCCTGCCCATCGGCTGCCGCTGCACCCGTAGCAAACAGAAGCAGCGTGTCGGAGGTCGAGGTGTCGCTGTCGACTGTCACCGAGTTGAAGGTCGGGCCGACACCCTCCGACAGCAGCGCCTGAAGCGCGGCCGGCGCGATGTCGGCGTCGGTGGCAACAAAGGACAGCATCGTCGCCATGTCAGGCGCGATCATGCCGGCACCCTTGGCGATGCCGTTGATGGTGACGGCCACGCCGCCGATCTCGGCCGTGCGGGTGGCGACCTTCGGATAGGTATCCGTGGTCATGATCGCCTTCGACGCCTCGAACCAGAAATCGCCTGCGGCATCCTTGGCCATGGCATCGAGCACGCCGGAAAATTTCGTGGCATCGAGCGGTTCGCCAATGACGCCGGTCGAGGCGAGATAGACCTCGTTTTCGCCGCAGCCGACAGCGGCGGCAGCCGACTGCGCCGTCAGCGCCGTGGCCTCGCGGCCCTTCTTGCCGGTAAAGGCATTGGCATTGCCCGAATTGACGACGACGGCGCGTGCCGTGCCGTGCGACAGATTGGCGCGGCAGAAATCCACCGGCGCCGACGGGCATTTCGAGCGGGTGAAGACACCGGCAACCGAGGCCGGCTTGTCGAACACCATCAACAGGACGTCCGTCCGGTTCTTGTATTTGATCCCGGCGGAGGCAGTTGCCATGCGCACGCCGCGCAAGGCCGGAACGGTGGCGAAGGATTTTGGGGCGAGCGGGGAAACGGAACCGGACATCTGACAGACCCTGGAGAAGGAAAGAGCCCGTCTGGCAGACGGGCTCCGGGGATTATTGCTTGTTGGCTTCTTCGTAGCCCTTGCGCAGGGCTTCGTCGGAGATCTCGACCTTGGATTCGGTCTTCGCCTTGTTGAGGAGTTCAAGATACTTGTCGCGGATGACGATGTTGCGAACCTGGTCCTGCACCTGCTCGAACGGCGGCGGCGGGGCGATGCGCTTGTCTTCGACCTTGATGATGTGGAAGCCGAACTGGCTCTTCACCGGGGTCTTGGTGTAGGCACCCTTTTCCAGCGCGAAGGCAGCGTCTTCGAATTCCTTGACCATGCGGCCCTTGGCGAAATAACCGAGGTCGCCACCGTCGGACTTGTTGGAATCCGTGGACTTTTCCTTGGCCAGCTCGATGAAATCCTTGCCGGCGTCGAGGTCGGCGATGATCGCCTTGGCCTCTTCCTCGGTCTTCACCAGGATGTGGCGGGCATGCACTTCTTCTTCCTGCGGCAGGGCTGCGACTTCCTTGTCGTAGCGGGCCTTGACCTCTTCCGGCTTCAGCGCATCGACGACATGCTTGCGGAAATAGGCACTGTGCAGCTCGCGCTCGGAAAGGTACTGCATGCGGGTCTTGAAGTCGTCGGTCTTGTCCAGGCCCTCGGCGGAAGCGCCCTTGGCGAGAAGCTTGACGTCGATGATGCTGGAGAGAGCCGCGATCTTCTTCTGCTCGTCCGGCAGCTGTGCCAGCTGCGGGTCGAGACCGGCAATGGCGATGTCGAGTTCGGACTGGTGGATCGGCAGATCGCCGACCTTGGCCACCACGGCGTCCTCGGCCAGCGCGGGCATCTGAAGGCCGACAAGCGTCGCGAACGCCATCGCAGCCAGTTTATTGTAGCTCAGCATGAATTAACCTTTCGGAATGAAACCGGCTCTCAGCTCTTCGCAATTCCGGTCAAAAACGTCCTCAACACCAGAATGTGGCCATTCTGTATCGGCTTGTCCCGTTGACATCAATCGACCCCCCTCTTATCTGTCACGCAACCTCGCGTCCAGAAAAGTTTCCGGCCGTATTGCGCCTATCTGCCGAAATTCGGCATTTGATCCAGGTCCGATCGCCCGGGACATCATTCAGAAAGGGCCATCGTTATGGTCAGTTTTGGCGGCCTAGCCCGCAAGCTCTTCGGCTCCTCGAACGAGCGCCGTGTGAAGTCGTATCGGCCTCAGGTCCAGGCGATCAATGCGCTGGAAGAGAGCATGAAGGCGCTCTCCGACGAGCAGCTCGCCGGCAAGACCGCGGAGTTCCGCAAGCAGCTGGACGCGGGCAAGAGCCTGGACGATCTTCTGGTGCCGGCCTTCGCCGTGGTTCGCGAGGCCTCCCGCCGCGTCCTCGGCCTGCGTCCCTTCGACGTGCAGCTGATCGGCGGCATGATCCTCAACGACAACGCCATCTCCGAAATGAAGACCGGTGAAGGCAAGACGCTGGTGGCGACCCTGCCGGTCTATCTCAACGCGCTCGCCTCGCGCGGCGTGCACGTCGTGACGGTGAACGATTACCTCGCCAGCCGCGACGCCGCCACCATGGGCCGGCTCTACGGCTTCCTCGGCATGAGCACGGGCGTCATCGTCCACGGCCTGTCCGACGAGGAGCGCCGCGCGGCTTACGCCTGCGACATCACCTACGCCACCAACAACGAACTCGGCTTCGATTACCTGCGCGACAACATGAAGTATGAGCGCGGCCAGATGGTGCAGCGCGGCCATGCCTTCGCCATCGTCGACGAAGTGGACTCGATCCTGGTCGACGAAGCACGCACGCCGCTGATCATCTCCGGTCCGCTCGACGACCGCTCCGACCTCTACAACACCATCGACGCCTTCGTGCCGCTTCTCTCGTCCGAAGACTACGAGATCGACGAGAAGCAGCGTTCGGCCAATTTCTCCGAAGTCGGCACAGAAAAGCTTGAAAACCTGTTGCGCGACGCCGGCCTGCTCAAGGGCAACGCGCTCTACGACGTCGAAAACGTTGCGATCGTCCACCACATCAACAACGCGCTGAAAGCCCACAAGCTGTTCCAGCGTGACAAGGACTACATCGTCCGCAACAACGAAGTGGTGATCATCGACGAATTCACCGGCCGCATGATGCCGGGCCGCCGTTATTCGGAAGGCCAGCACCAGGCACTCGAAGCCAAGGAAAAGGTGCAGATCCAGCCGGAAAACCAGACGCTGGCTTCCGTCACCTTCCAGAACTACTTCCGCATGTACGACAAGCTCGCCGGCATGACCGGCACGGCATCGACGGAAGCGGAAGAATTCGCCAACATCTACCGGCTCGACGTCGTCGAAGTGCCGACCAACCTGCCGATCAAGCGTATCGACGAAGACGACGAGGTCTACCGGACCGGCGAAGAGAAGTTCAAGGCGATCATCACCGAGATCAAGGAAGCCCATTTGCGCGGCCAGCCGGTTCTGGTCGGCACGACCTCGATCGAAAAATCCGAACTGCTCGCCGAATTGCTGAAAAAGACCGGATTCAACAACTTCCAGGTCCTCAACGCCCGCTACCATGAGCAGGAAGCCTACATCGTCAGCCAGGCCGGCGTTCCCGGCGCGGTGACGATCGCCACCAACATGGCCGGCCGTGGTACCGACATCCAGCTCGGCGGCAACGTCGACATGCGCCTGGAGCGCGAGCTGGAAGGTGTCGAGGCAGGTCCGGAACGCGATGCCCGTGAGCAGGCGATCCGTGCCGAAGTGCAGGAACTGAAGCAGAAGGCGCTCGCCGCAGGCGGTCTCTACGTCATCGCCACGGAACGCCACGAAAGCCGCCGTATCGACAACCAGCTGCGCGGTCGTTCCGGCCGCCAGGGCGACCCGGGCCGCTCGAAGTTCTACCTGTCGCTGCAGGACGACCTGATGCGCATCTTCGGCTCCGAGCGCATGGACAGCATGCTGACCAAGCTCGGCCTGAAGGAAGGCGAGGCGATCGTCCATCCCTGGATCAACAAGGCCCTGGAACGCGCGCAGAAGAAGGTCGAAGCCCGCAACTTCGACATCCGCAAGAACCTGCTCAAGTACGACGACGTGCTCAACGACCAGCGCAAGGTGATCTTCGAGCAGCGCATCGAGCTGATGGACGCCGAAAGCGTGACCGAAACCGTCGCCGACATGCGCAACGAGACGATCGAAGCCATGGTTGCCCGCCACATTCCCGAGCGGGCCTATGCCGAACAGTGGGACGGCGAAGGCCTGCAGAACGCCGTGCTGCAGACGCTCAACCTCAACCTGCCCATCCAGGATTGGCTGAAGGAAGAGGGCATCGGCGAAGAAGACGTGCTCGAACGCATCACCGCCGCCGTGGACGCTGCGACCGCCGACAAGGCCGAACGGTTCGGCCCTGAGATCATGACCTACGTCGAACGCTCGATCGTGTTGCAGACGCTGGACCACCTCTGGCGCGAGCACATCGTCAATCTCGATCACCTGCGTTCGGTCGTCGGTTTCCGCGGCTATGCCCAGCGCGACCCGCTGCAGGAATACAAGTCGGAAGCCTTCGAACTCTTCCAGGCCCTGCTCAACAACCTCCGCCAGATGGTCACGACGCAGCTGATGCGCGCCGAACTGGTGCGTGAGGCGGCCGACGCGCCGCCGCCGAGCCTGCCCGCCATGGAAGGCCATCACCTCGACGCCACCACCGGCGAGGACGATTTCGCCGGCCAGGCCGTTCTCGGAGCAGCCGAAATCATCGTGCCGCCGGAACAGCGCGATCCGCAGGATCCGCGCACCTGGGGCAAGATCGGCCGTAACGAGACCTGCCCCTGCGGCTCCGGCAAGAAGTACAAGCACTGCCACGGCGCCTTCGAAGCCGTCTGACGACCGGCCTCACCGCCCTTCACACACATTGCGATGCCGCCTTCGGGCGGCATTTTTGTTTGCCGCGGTGCCACCCGTCAGCCGGATCGAACCCCCGGCCTTGAACCGTTTCTTAATGCTGATCTGACAAGACTCCAGCCGTTGTTTTGCGTCATCAAGGTTCTGCGTGTTGAATATGGCGTTCATCGAAACTGCCGAACGACTGCTGCCATCCGGCCTGCGCGCCGTGGTGACGCCGTTGCTGCGCAAGGTTTCGGCCGCCATCAGCGGTGACGGGGAAAAGGCCGCGGCACAGCGCATGGCGCTTACCGCCTTCGTTATCCGCGTCGTCAGCGCCGCCATCGCCTTCGTTTCCCAGATCATCCAGGCCCGCATCATGGGCGAATTCCAGTACGGCATCTTCGTGTTCGTCTGGGTGATGGTCGTGCTGTTCGGCAATCTCTCCTGCCTCGGCTTCCACTCGACGGTAATCCGCTTCCTGCCGCAATACCGGGCCGTGGGCGCGCTGGACGAGATCCGCGGGCTGACGGTGACCGTGCGCATCTTCGCCATGCTCTCGGCAAGCGCGCTGGCCGTCGTCGGCTATATCGGCATCACGCTGTTCAGCGCCTCGATCGAAACCTATTACGCCGTGCCGCTGTTCCTCGGCCTGTTCACCCTGCCGATGATCGCCCTCGGCGATGTCCTTGACGGCACGGCCCGCGCCAACAGCTGGGCGGTGACGGCGCTGAGCCCGACCTACATCATCCGCCCGACCCTGATCCTCGTCTTCATGCTGCTCGCGGTGCAAGCGGGCGCGGCCCATACAGCCGAGACGGCGATGCTGGCGGCATTGGCGGCCACCTACGTCACGACACTTGGCCAGTTCCTCACCGTCACCTGGCGTCTCGGCAAGCGCTATATCCGCGGCACCATGAAGATCGATTTCTTCGCCTGGCTGCGTTTTGCCGTACCGATCTTCCTGATTGAAGGTTTCGGCTTTCTTCTGACCAATTCCGACGTGATCGTCGTCGGCCTCTATCTCGACCCGGAACACGTCGCCATCTATTTTGCCGCGACGAAGACCATGGCCCTGGTGCAGTTCGTCTATTTCTCGGTGAAGGCGGCCGCCGCACCGCGCTTCTCGGCGATGATCGCCGAAAAGGACATGCGTGCGCTGGCAGGTTTTGCCGGAGAGACGGTTCGCTGGACCTTCTGGCCGTCATTGGCCGTCGGTCTCGCGGTGCTTGCCGTCGGCGAGCCGCTGCTATCACTGTTCGGCCCCGCGTTCACCGCCGGTTACGTGCTGATGGCCATCCTGTTCGCCGGCATTCTCTGCAAGGCGATGATCGGCCCCGGCGAAGTGCTGCTGACGATGGCCGGCCGGCAGAAGCTTTGTGTCGTGCTCTATGCCGGCGCGCTGACGGCAAACATCCTGCTGAACATCACCCTCATTCCGCTCTTCGGCCTGGTCGGGGCGGCATCCGCCGCCGCCGGCGCGATGATGGTCGAGGCGCTTTTGCTGCACATTGCCGTGCGGCGTTCGCTTGGCATCGTCCTCTTCGCCTTTGCCGATCCCCTTGCCCTCTTCAAGACAAAGGTCGCGTGATCGTGGCACAACCTCCTGTCTACAACGAAAGCATGAACAGCAGCGCCAACCGCATGGTCGGCGAGCTCGCGACCTCGCGGCTGGACCGGCCGGTCGCCGACGTGCATCTTCCGGTCGGACGCCCCGGGCGCGAGCTGAGCCTATACCCGGCGAGCATGGGTTATGACCTGCAGCAGGAAATCGACTTCCTGGCCAACCGCGCCATGGAGCCCAACGTTTTCTTCAACGGACGTTTCCTGGCGCCGGCGATGCCCCGTCTCGACGACCGGCAGGTGCGCCTGGCACTCATCCGCGACGAGGATGCCGGCCGCAGCCGCCTGCGGTTGGCAATGCCGTTTTCCGTTGAAAAACCGGGATTTTCGGTCGGCCCCTCGATCATTCGCGTCTGGTCCAACCCTTTCGGCCCGCTCGGCACACCGCTGGTGGACGCCGAAGACGCGGCCGAAAGCATCGACAACCTCTTCGATGTGCTCGGCAGAAAATCCGCCGGCCTGCCGTCGATCCTGGTGATGCCGGACCTGCGCCTGAACGGCAATTTTGCCCAGCTCGCCAAGGCGATTGCCATCAGCCGCAACCTGCCGATCTCGACCATCGGCGCGTTCCGCAGGCCGATGCTGGAAAGCCTGCAGGATGGCGAGACCTATCTGAAACAGTCCATCTCCAAGCAACACCTGCGCGACATTCGCCGGCAATGGCGCGCGCTTTCCGCCCATGGAACGCTGACCTACAACGTCGCACGCCAGCCGGGCGAGATCCGTCACCGGATGGAAGAATTCCTGGCACTGGAGGCCAGCGGCTGGAAAGGCGCCAAGCGAACCGCCATGGTCGTCGATCGCTACCGCGCCGCCTTTGCCCGCGAAGCGATCACCAACCTCGCCGACAACGACGCGGTGCGCATCCACACACTCGACTTCAACGGCGAGGCGATCGCCTCCATGGTGGTGTTCATTACCGCCGGCGAGGCCTATACGTGGAAGACCGCTTTCAACGAGAGCTTCGCCAAATTTTCTCCCGGCAAGCTGCTGGTCGCCGAGCTGACGGAATGGCACCTGGACGATGCCAACATCGTCCGCACCGATTCCTGCGCCGTGCCCGATCACCCGATCATGAGCCGCTTCTGGGAAGAACGCGAGGACATGGGCACGCTGGTCGTCGGCCTGCAGCAGAATGGCGACCGCGACGTTCGTCAGGTCTCGGCGCAATTGCACCTCTATCGCAACACCCGCAACATGGCCCGCCTGCTGCGCGAAAAGATCCTGTCGCTCGCGGGACGTTGATCGCCTGCTATCGATCTCGCTTCAGGCCGCTTCGGCGGCGGCCTTGTCGCGCAGGAGCCGACGGATCACCTTGCCGGTGGTCGTCAGCGGCAGGGCATCGATGAACTCCACCTCGCGCGGATATTCGTGCATGGACAGCCGTGTCTTCACCCAGTCGCGGATCTCGCCCGCCAGCGCCTCGCTTGGCGAAAAACCCGGCACCAGCACGATGTAGGCCTTGACGATCTCGGTTCGCAGCGGATCGGGCTTGCCGATGACGGCCGCAAGCTGCACCGCCGGGTGGCCCACCAGGCAATCCTCGATTTCACCCGGTCCGATACGATATCCCGAAGACGTAATGACGTCGTCGTCGCGACCGAAGAAAGCAACATAGCCGTTTTCATCCTGCCGCCCCTGGTCGCCGGTCAGCATCCAGTCACCGGCAAACTTGGCCTCGGTGGCTTCGTCGTTCTGCCAGTATCCGAGAAACATCGAAGGCGATGTTTTGTGAATGGCGATCTGGCCGATTGATCCTGGCGGCAGGGGTGCGCCCGCTGCGTCGAGGATGGCGACACGATGCCCCGGCACCGCGCGGCCGATCGAACCGGCCTTGGTAATGCCGAGGTTTTCGGCCGAGGACAGGACGAAATTACACTCCGTCTGGCCATAGAATTCGTTGACGGTCAGCCCCAGCGTCCTCTTCGCCCACTCGTAGGTTTCGCAGCCGAGCGACTCGCCGGCGGAACCGATGGTGCGCAGGTCCAGCGCATATTTTTCCAGCGGCCGCTCTACTGCCGCCAGCAGCCTGAGCGCCGTCGGCGGAATGAAGGCGTTGCGCACCTTCATCTCGGCCATGATGCGAAACGCCATGTCCGGATCGAATTTTTGCGCCGGCGACGAGACGACGGGAACACCGAGCATCAATGCCGGCAGCAGCGCATTAAGAAGACCGCCGGCCCAAGCCCAGTCGGACGGCGTCCAGACCTTGTCGCCCGGCTGCGGCAGGAAATGATGCGCCATCTGCATGCCGGGGATGTGGCTGGCAAGCACCCGGTGGCCATGCAGCGCCCCCTTTGGCGGCCCCGTCGTGCCCGAGGTGAAGATCATCAGCGCAGGCTCGTCCGGGCCGCCCGCCGTCACCTCCGCCAGGGGCGGATGCTGGGCCACCAGATCGTGGAAGGAGAAGACGCCCGCTTCTTCTCCATCGATCAGGATGACGTGACGCAGCTCCGGCAACCGGTCGCGGATGTCCTTGAGGCGCGAAAAACCGAAGGCATTGGTGACGATGGCCGCCGCACCGGCGATCCGCAGGCGATGCTCCAGCGCCTCGACGCCGAAAAGCAGCGCCAGCGGCAGGGCAATCGCCCCGAGCTTGTAGATACCGACATGCGAGACGACGGTCTCGAAACTCTGCGGCAACAGCAGCGCCACCCGATCCCCCTTGCCGAGGCCAAGCGCCTGGAGCGCAGCAGCGAAGGAGGACGACTGCGCCGACAATTCGCCATAGGTCATCGAACGATGCCGGCCATCGGGGCTGAAATGTTCGAGGCAAACCTGCTGCGGCGCCCGCGCCGCCCAATCGTCGCTGACGGCAACGCCCATGTTGAAATTTGGCGGAATATCCCAGGAAAAATCGCGGTAAAGCGCCTCGTAGGTGTCGCGGGATGGCAGTTTCATGTCAAAAATCCGGTTTTGCTGCGCTGCAGCTAACATCGCGGACGCCAAAAAGACAATCGAAACCTTTTCGCATTGCAAACGGCGACAAGACCGGACGGCCTTTCCGTTGCATGCGAGGACATTTCAGGAGATGGCGCGCCGAAACCGAAAGACGGCAAACCCGAGCGATGGGTTTGAGGGCGGCAGCGCCAAAAATAGATGGTGCGCCGAAGCGGAGCGAAGGCGAACCAGCGCGATGGGTTGGAAGGCGGCATCGCGCAAGAAAAGATGGTGCGGGTGGTCGGGGTCGAACCGACACTCCTTTCGGAACCGGATTTTGAGTCCGGCGCGTCTACCAATTCCACCACACCCGCGTGTGAGGTCCTACAGTGCGGCGACTATACGAATGAAGGCCTGTCGGTCAACCGACATTTTGAAAATTTTCATGAAGGCAGCCGATCACCCTGCGCCTCACGAAAAGTTTTTCATCAGCAGATGTCCGGCATGGCGGGCAGCCATTTACAGCAGCAGGCGGCAGGCCTAAAAGCGCCGTGATCCCCTGCAAGACAGGGATGATCCTTCTTCAAAAGCGCTGCGGCCATGGCCTCCTCGACTGGAACCACCGACATGAATTCGACCACCGGCAATCGCACCCAGACCATCGCATCCGGGCTTCTGGCGCTAGGAATGGCCGCAACGGTGGTGACGGCGCTTGGCTTCGAACATATCGGCGGCTTTATACCCTGCATGCTCTGCCTGCTGGAGCGCGAACCCTATTATTACGGCATCCCGGTTGCCGCCGCGGCGTTTCTTTCTTCGCTGCTCGGCGCACCGGCCTGGCTAACCCGACTGCTGCTGGCCGTTGCCGGCATCATCATGATCGTCGGTGCGGGGATGGGCGTCTATCATTCCGGCGTCGAGTGGCATTTCTGGGAGGGGCCGACGACCTGCTCCACCACCGTCAATGCTGTGACCACCAACGCAGGCGATCTTCTCGGCGACCTGAACCGTGTCAAAGGACCATCCTGCACCGATGCCGCCGGCCGTTTCCTGGGTCTGTCCTTCGCCGGCTGGAACGTCATCGCCAGCGTCATTCTTGCGGCAATCGCCTTTGTCGGCCTGCGGGCGAAGAAAACGGCCTGACGTCGGTTACGGCTGCAGTTCGGTATCCCAGTAGAGATAGTCCATCCAGCTTTCATGCAGGTAGTTCGGCGGGAAAAGCCGGCCGTTGTTGTGCAGGTCCTGCACCGTCGGCTGGTAGGGTTTCTGCGCCGGGAACATGCCCGCCTGCTTGGTCAGCTTGCTGCCCTTGCGCAGGTTGCACGGCGCGCAGGCGGCCACGACGTTTTCCCACGTCGTCTCGCCGCCATGGGCGCGCGGGATGACGTGATCGAAAGTCAGATCGTCGGGCGAGCCGCAATACTGGCATTCGAAACGGTCGCGAAGGAAGACGTTGAAGCGTGTAAAGGCGGGGAAACGCGACGGCTGGACATAGTTCTTCAGGCAAACAACACTCGGCAGTCTCATCGAAAAACTGGGCGAGGACACCGAATGTTCGTACTCGGCAATGATGTTTACTCTATCAAGAAACACTGCCTTGATCGCGTCCTGCCAGGACCACAACGACAAGGGGTAATAACTCAGTGGCCGGTAGTCAGCGTTCAGAACGAGCGCCGGCAGGGCCTGGGGTGAGACTGCAATCGTCAAGGGGCTCTCCTGAGCGATTCGGCATCTGCTTTCTGTATATTAGGCGCGTTGTTACAGCATTGTGAAGCCCTCTTAAGACAATAGCTTGACTGTTCATTGTGATTCACAAAAGCGGCAGTGCATCGCGTCGCATCCGCGCCGCGTAATAGGCCCAGAACAGCCTCGCCGCGACCGACCGCCACGGCGCCCAGAGAGCCGTCAGACCCGCAAGTTCACGGGCGGACGGGCGCTTTTCCAGCCCGAAGGCATGGGCCACCGCCGCCTGCAGCGCCACGTCGCCGCCTGGAAAAATGTCGGGGTGGCCACCGCAGAACATCAGGTAGACCTCCGCCGTCCAAGGCCCGACACCCTTGATGCCGGTCAGCAGCGCAAATGCCTGTTTCGCCTCGAGCGTCGATGCCGCTTCGAGATCGAGAGTGCCGGCGTGCACGGCGGCGGCAATACGGCCCAGCGTATCCGCCTTGGCGCGCGACAACCCAAAACTGTCTGGGCCTTTGCAGGCTTCGAGATAGGCGGAAGCCGTCGCCGTCCCCCCGACCGCCTCGATGCGGCGCCAGATCGCCGCGGCACTGGCCTTCGACACCATTTGCGAGACGATGATTTGCGCCAGCCCGGCAAATCCCGGCCGGTCGAGCCGCAAGGGAACCGGACCCGAGACGTCGATCACCGCCGACAACCGCGGATCGATCGACCGCAGGGCTTCGAGACCGGCGGCGATATCGTCGAGGCTTTGGATCGTCTGCATTCTTCTCCATCCCCCGACCCTTGGCCGGCGCCGAATTTTCGTGGCAGAAGAAAGCATGATCGACAGTTCGCGTCAAAAACCCGTCTTCCGTTTCGCCCCGAGCCCGAACGGCCTCCTGCATCTCGGCCACGCCCTTTCCGCCTTCATCAACCAGGACATGGCGCAGGCAACCGCAGGGCGGCTGCTGTTGCGGATCGAGGATATCGACCTCAGTCGCTGCACGCCGGCCCTCGAAGCCGCGATCCTGCACGATCTCGACTGGCTCGGCATCGCTTACGAGCAACCGGTACGGCGCCAATCCGAACATTTCGAGGACTATCGCAAGGCGCTCGACGGATTGATCGCGAGAGGCCTTGTCTATCCGTCCTTCATGACTCGCGGCGAGGTGAAAAACCACGTCGCCGCCTTCGAAGCTGCCGAAGGCCGGCCCTGGCCGCGCGATCCGGACGGCTCGCCGCATTACCCGCCGGCCGACAAGGACCTTCCGGCAGAGGAGCGGCAAAAACGGCTCGTCTCCGGCATGAAGCACGCGTGGCGCCTGGACATGGCCACAGCGGTCGCCTGCCTCGACGCACCACTATGCTGGGAAGAAACCGGCGATGGCGACAGGGGAACGATGCTCGCCGATCCCGCCGCCTGGGGCGATGTCGTGCTCTCCCGCTCCGACGCGCCGTCGAGCTATCATCTCTCCGTCACCCTCGATGATGCGCTGCAGGGCGTGACGCATGTGGTGCGCGGCCTCGACCTTTTCCACGCGACATCGGTGCACCGGCTGCTGCAGCAACTGCTTGGCCTGCCCGCACCCGTCTACCACCACCACCGGCTCATCTCTGGACCGGACGGACGAAAGCTGTCGAAGAGTTTTGGCGATACCGGCCTTGCCGCCTTGCGGGAGGCAGGTGCCTCACCCGCCGACATCCGCCGTCTCGTCGGGCTTGGACACCGCCGGTTTTTCCCGTTCCTCGGCAAAAAGCCGGCGCGAAATGCGCTCCAGCACCCGGTATTTCATCAGCGCCGCGTTGACCTCGGCGCCGAGAATGAAGATCACCCCCACCATGTAGAGAAACACGATGACGATCATCACCGAGGCTAGACCGGCATAGGTCGCGGTGTAGTTGGCGAAGGTGGCGATGTAATAGGCGAAGACAAAGGCTCCCGCCGACCAGGCAAGCAGGGTCAGCAGGATGCCCGGAATAACGTCGAGAATACCGCGACGGCCGGCCGGCAGCCAGAGGTGCGAAAAGAACAGCCCGGCGATCAGCACGATGATGGTGCCGTAGACGCTCCAGCTCGACACGGTCTCCAGCACCTCTGTCATCCACGGCAGGCGGCGCTCGGTGAAACGCAGCGCCACCGGGATAGCGACCAGCGTGATGCTGATCGCCGTAAAGATCATCACCGCGATGACGACGTAGCCGAGGCTCGCCAGCCGCGTGACGTACCAGCGGCGCGTCTCGGCCTGGCGATAGGCGCGATTGAGCGAAATGCGCAGCGCCTCGACACCGTTGGAGGCGAAGTAGGCGGCCGCCAGCACGGAGATCGTCAGAAGGCCGCCGCGCGGGATGGTCAGCACCTGCTGCACCTGGTCCGACAGAGGTTTGGCGATTGCCTCCGGCCAGGTGTCGAAGATCAGGTGCACGGCGGTATCCGAAAACTGGTCGGCGCCGAGGAAGGTTGCCAAGGCCGTCCCGAAGATCAGGAAGGGAAACACCGCAAGCAGGATCGACAGCGCCACATGGCTTGCCATCGCCCAGCCGTCATCCTCGCTGAAATGATAGAAGGCGTCGAAGCATACCTTGTACGCCACTCGCAGGAACTTCGGCATCCACCCTCCAGGCTTCGGCATTCGCATTGTCAGTCTGGCGGGAATATGGGAAACCGACTGCGCTTTGTACAGGAATCATTCCATGACGGACCGCCCCGCGATCATCATCACCGGCTGCTCCACCGGCATCGGCGCCCATTGCGCCCGCGCGCTGAAGGCAGATGGCTGGCGGGTGTTCGCCACGGTGCGCCGCGAGGAAGACCGGGCGGGGCTGGAAGCGGACGGCATCGAAGCGCTGATCATGGACTACACCCGGGCCGAAACGATCACGGCGCTGGTCACCACCGTCGCAGAACGGACCGGCGGCCGGATCGACGCGCTGTTCAACAACGGCGCCTATGGCCAGCCGGGCGCCGTCGAGGATCTCTCCACCGACATCCTGCGCGCCCAGTTCGAGACCAACGTCTTCGGCTGGCATGAACTGACCCGCCAGGTCATCCCTTACATGCGCAGGCAGGGGCATGGCCGCATCGTGCAATGCTCGTCGATCCTCGGCCTCGTGCCCTACCGGTTTCGCGGCGCCTATACCGCCTCGAAGTTCGCACTCGAAGGCCTGTCGGTGACGCTGCGCATGGAACTGCAGGGCAGCGGCATCCATGTCAGCCTGATCGAACCCGGCCCGATCACCTCGCGATTCACCGCGACGGCACTGAAACACATCGAGGCCAACATCGATCTCGAAAACTCCGCCCACGCCGTCGAATACAAACGCCAGCTGGCGCGACTTAATGGCACAGGGCCGGTCAATCGCCATAAACTCGGCCCGGAAGCGGTGTATGACGTGCTCAAACACGCCTTGACCGCCAAGCGCCCCCGCCCGCATTATCCGGTGACGACGCCGGCCAAGCAGGGCGTTCTGCTCAAGCGTTTCCTTCCCGCCGATCTGTTCTACCGACTCATGCGCTGGCTCGATTGAAGCGCGCTGAAAGAAAGGTTATTTTGGACCGATGTCCAGTTTTACGATGATCCTTGCCGTGGCCGTCATGGGCCTTGTCGCGCTCGTTCTGATTCGCGGCCTGTTCAACATGATGAAGGGCGGCAGCCCCAACCTCTCCAACAAGCTGATGCAGATGCGCATCGTGCTGCAGGCAGTCGCGATCGCGCTGATCATGCTGACGCTGTGGCTGACGGGCGGCGGCCGCTGATACTACAGCCTAGATCATTTCCGCTTTTCTCCGAAACGCGAAAACGCTCTATCTCTTTGTTCCTACGCAATTCCGGACGCAAAACCGCGACGCACTTTTGCTGGAATTGCTCTAATGCGCGCTAAGGGGGCTCTCGCATGGTCAAGCTGAACAAGATCTACACCAAGACCGGCGACGACGGCACCACCGGCCTTGTTTCCGGTCCGCGCCGCCGCAAGGACGATCTGCGCATCGAAGCCTACGGCACGGTGGACGAGACCAATTCATGGCTCGGCATGGCCCGGCTGCACACGGCCGGCGACGGTGAATTCGACGCCATGCTGGAGCGTATCCAGAACGATCTCTTCGATCTCGGCGCCGATCTGGCCACACCCGATACCGGCAAGCCGCTCGACTACGAGCCCCTGCGTATCGTCGAGGCGCAGGTGGAGCGGCTGGAGGCGGAGATCGACCGCCTCAACACCGACCTGCAGCCGCTGAAATCCTTCATCCTGCCCGGCGGCTCGCCCGCAGCCGCCGCCCTGCACATGGCGCGCACCGTGTCGCGACGCGCCGAAAGGATCATGGTCGCCCTGTCGCGCAGCGAGGGTGAAACAGTCAGCACTGCTGCACTGAAATATATTAATCGCCTCTCCGATTTTCTGTTCGTCGCGGGCCGTCATCATAACGACAAGGGCCAGACGGATATGCTTTGGGTTCCGGGAAAAAACCGCTAAGCTGCGACAGCAGGTCGCAGAAGCATAGCAGCGGTTTTGCTGAAAGGACCTGAGTAATCCAGCATCTAGGGCCTGCAGGCGAATCCGGGGGATTGCTGCGGGCCTCGGAAAAATCTTTAGGGGGACCGGGGTGTTCATACCGCTGCACGACAAGAATTCCCTGAAATACATCAAGCTGCAATATGTGACGATCTCGCTGATAGCGGCCAATTGCCTGATCTGGCTGTTCACCGGCTTTCTTGCGCCGGAATCGGTCAACGACGCGGCGACCATCGGCCTCGGCTACATCCCGGCCGTCGCCTTCAACTATGCCTACCTGCCGCCGGAAATGGCGCTTGTGCCGCACAACACCACCTATCTCACCTACGCCTTCCTGCATCTCGATTTCTGGCATCTTGCCGGCAACATGCTGTTCCTCTGGGTCTTCGGCGACAATGTCGAGGATGCCATGGGGCATGTCCGCTTCCTCGTCTTCTACCTCGCCTGCGCCGTTGCCGGCGCCCTCTTCCACGGTCTCATCGGCCCATCGTCCCAGGCGCCGCTGGTCGGCGCCTCCGGCGCGATCTCCGGCGTCGTTGCCGCCTACATGATGCTGCATCCCAAGGTGCGGGTCTGGGTGCTGGTGCTGTTCCGCTTCCCGCTGCCGCTGCCGGCCTTCATCCCGCTGCTCTTCTGGGTCGGCCAGCAATTCTTCATGCTGCTGACGGATACGGACGGCAGGGTCTCCTGGGGCGCGCATGTCGGCGGCATCATTGCCGGTGCCATCCTCGTGCTGTTCATGCGCCGCAAGGACGTTCCCCTCTTCGACACCAGCATTGTCACGCCCAAGGCCGTGCGCCATGCAGAGGTACCGGCGGACCCGGGCGCCGTCGCAACGGCCGGCGACACCAAGACGCCGCCGCATTGGGGCCGCGGCTAGACCAGCAGCCATTTCGAAACTGCGGAAAATCCGCCCATATGCGACACACAACCGTTGTGTTTGGGGGAAAAACGCGTATCCATGTCGCCAACTGACAATCAGATGACTGTCTGAAAGCGCATTTTCTGCGGAGTTGTTGAAGGAAGGACCAGATGAAGATCTTAGTGCCCGTCAAGCGCGTTGTCGATTACAACGTCAAGATCCGCGTCAAGGCGGATGGTTCCGGCGTCGAGCTTGCGAACGTGAAGATGTCGATGAACCCGTTCGACGAAATCTCGGTCGAAGAAGCCCTGCGACTGAAAGAAGCCGGCAAGGCTTCGGAAGTCGTCGTCGTGTCGATCGGCCCGGCCAAGGCCGAAGAAACCCTGCGCACCGCGCTCGCCATGGGCGCCGACCGCGCCGTGCTGGTCGAGACCGACGATCTGGTCGAGCCGCTCGCCGTTGCCAAGATCCTCAAGGGCGTTACCGAAGCCGAGCAGCCCGGCCTCGTCATCGTCGGCAAGCAGGCGATCGACGACGATTCGAACCAGACCGGCCAGATGCTGTCTGCCCTGCTCGGCTGGGCCCAGGGCACCTTCGCCTCGAAGATCGAACTCGGTTCCGACAAGGCTTCCGTTACCCGCGAAGTCGATGGCGGCCTGCAGACGATCGAGATCAAGCTGCCGGCGGTGGTCACCACCGACCTGCGCCTCAACGAGCCGCGCTACGCCTCGCTGCCGAACATCATGAAGGCCAAGAAGAAGCCGCTCGACAAGAAGACCCCGGCCGATGTCGGCGTCGACACCACGCCGCGCCTGAAGGTGCTGAAGACCGAGGAGCCGTCGGGCCGCAAGGCTGGCGTCAAGGTCAAGTCTGTCGCCGAACTGGTCGACAAGCTGAAGAACGAAGCCGGCGTGCTTTGAGCGGAAAGATCCAGGGAGTTTATTGATATGGCCATTCTTCTTCTCGCCGAACACGACAATGCCCACCTTTCCGACCAGACCGCCAAGGCGCTGACGGCCGCCAGCCAGATCGGCTCGGACGTGCACGTGCTGGTCGCCGGTTCGGGTGCCGCCGCTGCTGCAGATGCAGCCGCCAAGCTTGCCGGCGTTTCCAAGGTCCTGGTTGCCGACGACGCCGCCCTCGGCCACAACCTTGCCGAACCGCTGGCGGCGCTGATTGTCTCGCTGGCCGGCAACTATGACACGATCATCGCGGCCGCCACCTCGGTTGCCAAGAACGTCCTGCCGCGCGTCGCAGCATTGCTCGACGTCATGCAGGTGTCGGAAATCACCGAAGTCGTTTCGGCCGACACGTTCAAGCGGCCGATCTATGCCGGCAACGCCATCCAGACGGTGCAGGCAACCGATGCAAAGAAGGTGATCACGGTACGCACCGCCTCCTTCGCCGCAGCCGGCCAGGGTGGCGCTGCTGCGATCGAAACGGTTGCGGCGGCTGCCGATCCGGGCCTTTCCAGCCATGTCGGCGATGCGCTGTCGTCGTCGGACCGTCCGGAACTGACCTCCGCCAAGATCATCATCTCGGGCGGCCGTGCCCTCGGCTCCTCGGAAAAGTTCCAGGAGGTCATTCTTCCAGTTGCCGACAAGCTCGGTGCAGCCGTCGGCGCCTCGCGCGCTGCCGTCGATGCCGGTTATGCCCCGAACGACTGGCAGGTCGGCCAGACCGGCAAGGTCGTCGCACCGCAGCTCTACATCGCCTGCGGCATTTCCGGCGCCATCCAGCACCTCGCCGGCATGAAGGACTCGAAGGTCATCGTCGCCATCAACAAGGACGAGGAGGCCCCGATCTTCCAGGTGGCCGACTACGGCCTCGTCGGCGATCTCTTCGAGGTTCTGCCGGAACTGCAGAAGGCACTCTGAGGCGATCAAAGCCAGTTTTTTTGCGATTGCGAATAAAAACTGGAAAAATTTTTATCGCCGGACTATCAATTTTGCCGGGCTGGCTTAACAGCCCGGCAATTTTTTTTCGGCGATAAAGCGTGCCGACTGCTTCGGACGACAAGGGAAGGCATATGATCAAGAATATCGGAATTATCGGCGCGGGTCAGATGGGCTGCGGTATTGCCCATGTCTCGGCTGCTGCCGGATACAAGGTCCATATTTACGACGTCGCCCAGGATCGCATCGAAGCCGGCCTCGCCACCATCAACGGCAACCTGGCCCGCCAGGTCACCCACGGCAAGATGACCGACGAGGAGCGCAGGAAGGCGCTGGCGCTGATCGGCGGTTCGAGCGACCTCAACGATCTCGCTCCGATGGACCTCGTCATCGAGGCCGCCACCGAGGACGAAACTGTCAAGCGCAAGATCTACGCCCAGGTTTGCCCGGTCCTGAAGCCGGAGGCGATCCTCGCTACCAATACCTCGTCGCTGTCGATCACCCGCCTCGCTTCGGCCACCGACCGTCCGGAACGCTTCATGGGCATCCACTTCATGAACCCGGTGCCGGTTATGAAGCTGGTGGAACTGGTGCGCGGCATCGCCACCGACGAGCCGACCTTCACTGCCGCCAAGGCCTATGTCAGCGCGCTCGAAAAGACGATCACCGTCGCCGAAGATTTCCCGGCCTTCATCGTCAACCGCATCCTGCTACCGATGATCAACGAGGCGATCTATACGCTTTATGAAGGTGTCGGCACCGTCGAGGCGATCGACACCGCCATGCGGCTCGGCGCCAACCATCCGATGGGCCCGCTGCAGCTTGCCGACTTCATCGGCCTCGACACCTGTCTCTCTATCATGCAGGTGCTGCACGACGGCCTGGCGGACAGCAAGTATCGCCCCTGCCCGCTCTTGGTAAAATACGTCGAAGCCGGCTGGCTCGGCCGCAAGTCCGGCCGCGGTTTCTACGACTATCGCGGCGAAAAGCCGGTCCCGACGCGCTGATCCACCGGAACGGCAATGGCTGGGATCTTTTCTCCCCGCTGGCCGGGCTTTCGCATATGGCGGTCGCTTCTTTCCCCTTCTCCCCCGCGGGGAGAAGGTGGCCCGAAGGGTCGGATGAGGGGGCCAAACGGACAGGTTTTGCCGTGGGGCTCCCCCTCATCCCGCTGCCGCGACCTTCTCCCCGCCGGGGAGAAGGGGAAGCCATCTCACGTCAGCGGAATCATTACCGCCTTGCCATAGGCCGGCCGCTCCGTCAGCCGGTCATACCAGGCCTTGAGCGCCGGCAGGTCGGCGCGCTCGATCGGCATGCCGAACCAGCCATAGGCCAGGACGCCGAGCGGAATGTCGCCGATGCCAAAACTTTCGCCGGAAAGGTAGGGCTGCTTGGCCAGCTGTGCATCGGCGATCGCCAGCACCTGGTTGCAGGCGGCGATACCGGCCGCAATCTTCTCCATGTCCCGCTGCGCCTCGGGCGTGCGCACCATACCCCAGAACACATCGACGAACGGCCTGACGACGGTTCCGAGCGTCCAGTCCATCCATTTTTCCGCCTGCGCCCGCGCCACGGGATCTTCGATCAGCAGTGTGCCGGCGCCATAACGTGCAGCAAGATAACGCACGATCGTGTTCGATTCCCACAGCACCGTCTCGCCATCCTCGATCACCGGCACCAGGCCGTTCGGATTGAGGGCGCGGTAGGCAGGCTCGTTGACGACGCCGAAAACGCCGCCGGCATCGATCCGCTCATAGGCAAGCCCGATCTCCTCGGCGCACCAGAGAACCTTCTTGACGTTGTTGGAATTCGTCCTGCCCCAGATCTTCATCGTCATTGCCTTTTTGAAAATTAGATCGATCAGCCCTGTACACCGCGTACCAGCGCCTTGGCATCTTCACTGTCCCAGGCAGCCGGACCGTTCATCGAACCGATCAGGCAACCCTTGTCGTCGACAAGCAAGGTCACCGGCAGGCCGAAAGCCAGGCCTTCCTTCTTCAGCGCGTTGAAAACGCCCATGCTGCTGTCACGGTAGAAACCGAGCTTGTCGACACCGGTTTCATCAAGGAAGGTTTTCGGCTTTTCATCGTCGCCGGTATCGATATTGACGGCGACGACCTCGAACTTGTCGCTGCCCAGCTCCTTCTGCAGGGTGTTCAACGCCGGCATTTCTTCCCGGCAGGGCACGCACCAGGTGGCCCAGAGATTGAGCAGCACCGTCTTGCCGCCAAAACTGTCGAGCGTCAGGTCCTGACCTTCCACACCCTTGAAAGCAACCGATTGCAGCTTGCGCGGTTCGTTGACACCGACCATCGCCGCCACCTGCCCCTTGGCCAGCGAGGAGAGTGACGCCACCTTGCCCTTGGCGGCTTCGCACTGTGCGGCGGCAGCAGATTGCGCCTCACCATTGCCAGACCCCATGCCCTTCACGTATACCGCTGCCGCACCGGCGATCAGTCCCGCAACCGCGGCGATCGCGATCAATTTGACAGAGGGAAGCCTGAGGGGGTTTTTAGCTGTCATTTCATTCTCCAGGATAGGCATCGCATGGCTGACGGCACCTCGGACACCAAATCCTCCAACCAGATGTGGGGCGGACGCTTCGCCTCCGGTCCGGACGCGATCATGGAGGAGATAAATGCCTCGATCGGTTTCGACAAGAAGCTTTTCGCCCAGGATATCCGCGGCTCAATCGCGCATGCGACAATGCTGGCGCATCAGGGCATCATCGCCGAAGAAGACAAGACAAAAATAGTTGAAGGCCTGCAGGCGATCCAAAAGGAGATCGAAAGCGGCAACTTCGAATTCTCCCGCCGCCTCGAAGACATCCACATGAATGTCGAGGCCAGGCTCGCCGCCCTCATCGGCCCCTCCGCCGGCCGCCTGCACACCGCCCGTTCGCGCAACGACCAGGTGGCGCTCGATTTCCGCCTCTGGGTCAAGGAAGAGCTCGAGAAGACCGAAAAGGCCCTCACCGGCCTGATCGCCGCCTTCCTCGATCGCGCCGAAGAACATGCCGACACCGTCATGCCCGGCTTCACCCACCTGCAGACCGCCCAGCCGGTGACCTTCGGGCACCATTGCATGGCCTATGTCGAAATGTTCGGCCGCGACCGCCAGCGCGTGCGCCACGCCATCGAACATCTCGACGAAAGCCCGATCGGCGCCGCAGCGTTGGCCGGCACCGGCTTCCCGATCGACCGGCACATGACCGCAAAGGCGCTCGGTTTCCGCGAGCCGACCCGCAATTCGATCGACACGGTCTCCGATCGCGATTTCGCGCTGGAATTCCTGGCGATCGCGGCAATCGCCGCCACGCATCTGTCCCGGCTCGCCGAAGAAATCGTCATCTGGTCGACACCGCAATTCGGCTTCATTCGCCTGTCGGACGCCTTCTCCACCGGCTCCTCGATCATGCCGCAGAAGAAGAACCCCGACGCCGCCGAGCTGGTGCGCGCCAAGACCGGCCGCATCAACGGCTCGCTGATCGCGCTCCTGACCGTGATGAAGGGCCTGCCGCTCGCCTATTCCAAGGACATGCAGGAAGACAAGGAGCAGGTCTTCGACGCCGCCGAGAGCCTTGAACTCGCCATCGCGGCGATGACCGGCATGGTGCGCGACATGACCATCCGCACCGACCGCATGAAGGCGGCAGCAGGCTCCGGTTATTCCACCGCCACCGACCTCGCCGATTGGCTGGTGCGCGAGGCAGGCCTGCCCTTCCGCGACGCCCACCATGTTACCGGCCGCGCCGTGGCGCTGGCCGAAAGCAAGGGTTGCGAACTGGCCCAGCTGTCGCTGGGAGAATTGCAGGCGATCCATCCCGCCGTCACCGCTGGCATCTTCGACGTGCTGACGGTGGAGGCTTCGGTCGCCAGCCGTGTGAGCTATGGCGGCACCGCGCCGGATCAGGTTCGCCGGCAGATCGCCTGGTGGCGCCAGAAGAACTGATCCCGCTTTTGTGTCTCAACAAGGCCGGCAAACTTCGCTATGAAGGACCGGCTTTTTCAAGTTTCCGAAGAGGATTTCATGCCGATGACCTTGCGAACTCTCATCCGTGTAGCGGCGGTACTTTCCGTCGTCGGCCTGGTTGCCAGCGGATGTGGCCGTCGCGGCGATCTCGACCCGCCAAGCACGCCGGTCGACAAACAGAACCAGAGGTCGAACACCGAGGCCACCCCGGTCGCGGACAAGCCCTTCATTCTCGATCCTCTTCTCTGACAGGTCATCCCCGTGAACCACTTCGAATATCGCGACGGCATTCTTTACGCCGAGGGCGTGGCCATCCCCGACATCGCCAAGGCTGTCGGCACGCCGTTCTACTGCTATTCCACGGCAACGCTGGAACGGCACTACAAGGTGTTCTCCCAGGCCTTCGCCGATCTCGATTCGCTCGTCTGCTACGCCATGAAGGCCAATTCCAACCAGGCGGTGCTGCGCACGCTCGCCCGGCTCGGCGCCGGCATCGACGTGGTATCGGAAGGTGAATTGCGCCGGGCGCTCGCCGCTGGCGTGCCGGCCAGCCGCATCATGTTCTCCGGCGTCGGCAAGACGCCGCGGGAGATGGATGCCGCGCTTGAAGCCGGCATCTACTGCTTCAACGTCGAATCCGAACCGGAGCTGGAAATCCTCAACCAGCGCGCCCTCAAGGCCGGCAAGAAGGCGCCTGTCTCCTTCCGCATCAACCCCGATGTCGATGCCCGCACCCATGCGAAAATCTCGACCGGCAAGAAGGAAAACAAGTTCGGCATTTCCTGGGAGCGCGCCCGTGCCGTCTATGCGCACGCCGCCACCCTGCCGGGCATCCACGTCACCGGCATCGACATGCACATCGGCAGCCAGATCACCGAACTGCAGCCTTTCGAGGATGCTTTCCGGCTGCTGCGCGAGCTGGTGACGACGCTGCGGGCCGACGGCCATGTGATCGACCACGTCGATATCGGCGGCGGTCTCGGCATTCCCTACCGCGAGGACAACAGCCCGCCGCCGCTGCCGGATGCCTATGCCGACATCGTCAAGAACCAGCTTCGCGACCTCAATTGCAAGGTCATCACCGAACCGGGCCGGCTGATCGTCGGCAATGCCGGCATTCTCGTCACCGAAGTCATCTATGTGAAGGACGGCGGCCAGAAGAGTTTTGTTATCGTCGATGCGGCGATGAACGACCTGATCCGCCCGACGCTCTACGAAGCCTATCACGAGATCCGCCCGGTCAGGCTGACCGCCGCCAGCGCGCCGCGCATCAAGGCCGACGTCGTCGGTCCTGTCTGCGAGACCGGCGACTATCTGGCGCTCGACCGCGAAATGGCGCAGCCCAAGCCCGGCGACCTGATCGCCGTCGGTTCCGCCGGTGCTTACGGCGCCGTGCAGGCCGGCACCTACAACAGTCGCCTGCTCATCCCCGAGGTGCTGGTGAAGGGCAACGATTTCCATGTCGTGCGTCCGCGCACCTCCTACGAGGAGCTGATCGGCCTCGATTCCATGCCCGCCTGGCTCGGCTGAGTTCGAACACGTTCCGGCGGTCAGACACGAAAAAGTGAGGGCATTTTTGCCCTTGCCCTCGCCTTCGCCACAAACAATGTTATCCTGAAAGCGCCGTTACACCGCTTCGACCCGCGCAAATTGCGGACTTTACGAGCGCCGGATCAGGAGACAGGCCGCATGACTACACCCCGCCAGGGATTGACGGGTGCCGTTCCAGAGCATTCCGCCCTTGCGCGCCGCGTCGGCACCAAGCGCTTTCTTGCCCGCCTGGTGCTGCTTACGGAACGGGTTCTGCCGCTGACGATGCTGCCGCTCGGCATTCTGGCGCTGTTTCTCTCCTTTTCCTGGTTTGGCCTGTTCCGCTTCGTGCCGGACTGGCTGCGCTGGGTAATCCTCTTCGGTTTCGTCTTTTCGTTCCTCACCGCGCTGCTGCCGCTTGCCCGCCTGCGCTGGCCGAAACCCGTCGAGGCCGACCGCCTGCTCGAAGAACGCAACAACCTGCCGCACCAGCCCGTTTCGGTGCAGGCCGACCGGCTCGCCTCGGAATCGCCCTTCGCCCGCGCGCTGTGGCAGGAACACCAGACGCGCATGGCCGCCCGCATCGCCGATCTCGATGCCGGCCTGCCGCAGCCGGATATCGCCAGCCATGACCGCTTTGCGCTGCGCATCGTTCCGGCGCTGCTGCTCGTCACCAGCTTCGCCTATTCGTTTTCCAACGGCTCCGGCACGCTCGAAGACGCCGTGACCCAGCACACGACACCCGCCATGCGGCCGGACATGCGCATCGACGCCTGGATCACACCGCCCTCCTATACCGGCCGCGCACCGCTCTACCTGACCGGCAACGATGCGGCGGCGACAAAACTCGACGTGCCGCAATTCTCCGACCTGACCGTGCGCATCACCGGCGGCGACGGTACCGAGAAGGTGTTGTTCAAGGGCGAAAACGCCGCCCCTGTCGAATTGACGCTGCAGGACGGCGACAAGAAGAAGACTGAGGAGCCTGCCGCCGACAAGGCAGCTGAGACCCCTGTCGATACCACCGCCGCCCGCAATCACCTGATGAAGCTTGCTGAAAGCGGCACGCTGGATGTCGGCGGTCGCAACTGGCAGTTCAACGTCATTCCCGACAAGGGGCCTGAGATCGCCTTCGACGGCATGCCGCGCCGCAGCATCAACGGCGCGCTGGAGATCGGCTTCAAGGCCAAGGACGATTACGGCATCCAGTCGGCCCATGCCGAAATCGAACCCGTCGATCAACCCGATGCCGGTGCGCTGCCGCTCTATCCGCTGCCGGAATACAAACTCGATCTGCCGCGGCGCGATTCCCGCGAGATCAAGGGCCTGACCAGCCGCAACCTGACGGAACATCCGCTTTCGGGCAAACGGGTGCGCGTCACGCTGGTCGCCACGGATGCCGCCGGCCAGACCGGCCGCAGCCCGCCGCACGAGATGGTGCTGCCGTCGCGCAATTTCAGCCAGTTGCTGGCCGCCGCCGTCGCCGAGGAGCGGCAGATCTTTTCGCTCGACGTGCGCAAGCTGCCGGAAGCGATCGCGCTCAACGAAGCGCTGACGCTGCGCGCCGACGAGACGATCCCCAACCTGACGCATTACCTGCTGATCGAATCGGCCCGCACCCGCATGCAATTGTCGCGCAACAGCGACATGCTGAAGGAAACCGCCGACTATCTCTGGGAAATCGCCCTCGGCATCGAGGACGGCAATCTGTCGCTTGCCGAACGCAAGCTGCGCGATGCGCAGCAGGCCCTGGCCGATGCGCTCGACCGCAATGCATCCGACGCCGAAATCAAGAAGCTGATGGATGAGCTGCGCAAGGCGATGGACGAATACCTCTCCGCCATGGCCGACCAGATGCGCAACAACAATTCAGCCCAGAACCAGAACGAGACGCCGCGCAACGTGCTGCGCCAGCAGGATCTGCAGGCCATGCTCGACCAGCTGGAAAATCTGGCACGCTCCGGCAATCGCGATGCTGCCAAGCAGATGCTCTCCGAGCTGCAGCGGATGATGAACAACCTGCAGGCCGGCCGCCGGCCGCAGCAGGGCCAGCAAGGCGAACAGAACAGCCAGATGCGCCAGCAGATCGACAAGCTGGGCGAAATCCTGCGCGACCAGCAGCGGCTGATGGACGACACCTTCAAGCTCGACCAGGCCTTGCGCGACCGCATGCAGCGCGGCGATCCCGATAGTGAAGGCGAGGATGGCGAATTCCTCGACCAGATGCAGCCTGACGGCCAGCAGGGCGAACAGCAGCAACAGTCGCAACAGGGCGAGAACGGCCAGCAACAGGACCTCGACCGCATGACGGCCGAACAGTTGCGCGAGGCGCTGAAGCAATTGCGCGCACAGCAGGACGGCCTCGGCAAGAAGCTGGAAGAGCTGCAGAAGGGCCTCAAGGAACTCGGCATGCAGCCCGGCGAAGGATTTGGCGAGGCTGGCCGCGAAATGAAAGGCGCCGGCCAGGCGCTCGGCGAAAGCCAGGGCGAACGCGCCGTCCAGGGCCAGGGCAAGGCGCTGGAAGCGCTGCGCAAGGGCGCCCAGGACATGATGAACCAGATGATGCAGGCCCAGCAGGGTCAGGGCCAAGGCCAGGAACAGGGCAGCGCCGAAGGCGGCCAGAACGGCCGCGATCCGCTGGGACGTCCACGCCGCGCCGAAGGCCCGGATTTCGGCGACCAGGTCAAGGTGCCTGACGAGATCGACATCCAGCGGGCACGTGAAATCCTCGAATCGATCCGCCGCCGGCTGGGCGAAAACCCCGCCGCCGAATTCGAGCGCCGTTACCTGGAACGTTTGCTGGACATCCGCTGACGCGGGTTAATTCAGTTCCAGCAAAGGAGTGTGGAGCTATTTTGCTGGAATCGCGTAGAAGCAAAAAGAGAGCGTTTCGGAGAAGAGCGGTCGTCCTGCAGCCGTTGTGACCGCCGAGCGGACCGCACTGATAAGCCAAACACCCCGGATACGGCACTTATGCCCATGCGACATAGGCAAAAGATGCCACAACCAGCAGGGCAAGAACGCTCATGACTCCGATCAGGACGGTGGATCCCGGTCGCGGAGAAATGCCCACCGGCGCACCCCAACCGACAAAAGCCGCAATGGAAAGACCCAGCCAGGCGAGAAGAAAGGTGATGGCCGCCACAACCACATCCTTGCCCGCTGGTGATGGTAATATAGCGGCAAAAACAAAGACGCCGACGATGGCCCAGACCGTCATGCCGATTATTCCTAACATGTAACGTCTTGCCGAAGCGGGCGCTGCGCGCCTGAGATTTCGCCAGAGCAGCACGGCGGGAAGGGAAAGCGCCGACAATGCCAGCAATCGGGACAGTTCCGGCAGATCCATCACCTGCGTCCGACGATACGGATTGCGCGAAACGGCGTCAAGCACCCCGCTCCTGAAACCAGGTCCGAATCTTCTTTAGGCCAAAACCTCAACAACAGTATCTCCAACAAACACTTGAAATATAAATTTGTTCATATAGCATCAATTGTGAAATGTATAGCGAAACATTACAGGGAGAAAGATGCATGTTCCGGTCATATTTATTTTCTGTATTGATTGTTTCTGCCGGACTTTATTCAACGGCACCGTTGGCTCAGGAAACCTACACCAACGAAGAGCTTGCAGCCTTCGCGCTCGAGCAAGGAAAGCCGGCTGTCGTCGCCAAGTTCCGCGGCAAGGATATTACCGTTTCAGGAACGTTCGATTCCTTTTCCGACACCGGCTACGGCAACACGGTCAGCATCTATCTCGAAGGCCAGAAGTTCAACAGCTGGAAAGCAGTCTGTACCTTTCCGCGCGACGACACGGCAGCCTATGACAAATTTGCGGCCTATACGAAGGGCTCGCCGGTTACCTTCACTGGACGGTTCCAGGAGGCCAACGATTCCTTCATGATCATCACTCTGCAACCCTGTCAGCCAGCCGGTTAACCGTAGGCTGGCCGCTTTCCTCCCCTGCCAGGAGCACGCGGCCAGCAGCACCCGCGAGGGATCAGCCGTCGCGCCAGCAGCCGAGAGCCACGTTTTTGGTGGAATTCAATAACAACGCTTCACCGGAACAACCGGCATCGTTCGTGCCGCAATAGGTACCAACCGCACCATAGATATCGAGAAGCGGACCGGAGGTTGGAGATACGCTGTTGCCTTGGATGTCCAAGCCACCGCTGCCGCTGGAGGAATCGCCGGATTTGAGTGTCCAGTTCGAGTCACTGACAGCCTGCATATCGTAGTTGCTGCCGCTGATCGTCAGCAGTGCAATCGGAATGTTGCCGGATGCCTTGCATCTCCAGACCCCGTCCGGACTCGCATAGGCACAAACAGCAGAAACGGAAAGACTTGCAGCGCATATCAGGATACGAAACGAGGCATATATAGTCATCATTCAATTCCTCCCATTGACTCCATGATCTCATCTCTCAATTGAACGCGATTGTATTGGGTAAATTGAAGTATTCACATATTTTTAAGCACGACAACAATGCCTTTAATTTTTTTATTGCGAAATCCCGCCACTTTTCCAGAGACTTCACTCTGAAATATAGGTTTTTTCGCATCGGCCAGATCAGTCTGGCGCCGAGAGTTCGCGCAGGACCGAGGCGAAAAAAGCGGCAGAAGCAGCGATCTCGCCGCTGTCGAGCGTTGGCGGTAGAATGCGCACTTCGAAGGTGAATTTTTCAGGATCCATATCGACGATGTTCGTTATGTTGAAATCGCAAAACTTCGTGAGACCCGTCTTCGCCATACGGCGCCGCGCTTCCTCCCAGGGCAGTTCGTCGAACCCAGGGCTCTCGACAAGCGCGACCAGATCCTGTGACCATCCACCAAGGCGGCGGCAACGGGGATTCGGCCGAAAGCGTTCCCGCAACGCCTGCCGTTCCCGGTGGAAAAATCGAACAAGCCGTCCCATTGCCGCAGTCGTTGCGAGCTTTGACGCATCGAAATGCATATGAACTGCCCCTTCGGCGGGCAATTCGAACCCGAGCCTGCCTGCGGGTCCGAGCAGTTTTTCAAGCGCCCGCAGGTGATCCGCGACCAACGGCCGGCTTATGATTTCGCAAGCCCTCTCCCGCTCGCCGGGCAATGGCGCAGCAATGGCGACCGGATCGCGACCCGAATCCAGCAATTTGTAAAACCCGTCCTCGTTTACCGCGATGCTGCCTCCGAACAGCGCCAGGGCAGGTTCGAGAACCGTATCGATCGGCGCTGCCGCGTCACAATGCCTGCCGAGCAGCCTCATCAGCCGCAGATCGTCACCGAGTATGCGGTACCACCCCGGCTTCGGCGCGCTGGTTCGATCGAGATCATCCTGAAGCGTCAGGTCGTCCACGAAACGCGCCAGCGGCCGGCCGTCATGGCCGAGAACCTCCCACCCGAGTGTCAATGTTTCGAACACCGGTTTGTTGGTGACGGCACTGATTTCCGCCTGCGGGTAAAACAATCGCCTTACATTTGCCCCCTCGCAGCGCGCGATTTCTTCAGCCAAGTCACGCCGGCTGGAATTCGGGGGAGCCAAAAGCTCGATTTCGAATCCGACGGTCCAGTCGATCGTTTGCATCGACGGTCCCCGACAGACTCAACCCTTGCCCTTCTGCTCGGTAATGGCGTCGTCGATGGACCCCTTGTCCCCTCCGAGAAGCTTTTCCGATATCATCTTCCGGCCTTCGCTCCTTCCGACATCCCAGTAAGCAGCAAAGAGTTCGATGTCGGCGGACGAATAGACATCTTCGGCCGGGCAAATCACCAGATTGCCGCCATTTGCCGTGCGGCCCTCGGCGATGATGTCCTTCACCTGGTTTTCATAACCGTTGATGATTTTCTGGCCCGCCATTTTGGTCATCGCGGCGATATCATTGTCCTTCCAGCTGATCGCGATAAGTCGGGCGTCGCAAACGGTGTAACCCGCCTTGACGAAGGCATCTTCCTCCGCACCGGCAAGAGCGATCTGCGGCGCGACGGTTAACCCCGCTCCCACGAGACTGATGAAGGCTAGTTTTTTGTCCATGTCGAACTCCCAAACGATCCGATGAATGATGATTCCGGGCAACCGCGACAAGCATTGGCGAGCGCGGCCACGATTGAGCGAACCCGCTACACATTTTACCGACGCCGAAGCTATCCAATTGCGTATTGTCAAGTGCATCCGCAATAGAAGAGCTTCGAGGATCTCCTGATGGAAAGGAACTCCGGATTATGAACGTATGCCGCCTTTAAAAAATTCGGAGCTCAGACGGAAATTGTAGGAATATGACTGCAACTTAAAATGTTGCAATTCTTGGAAAAGGTTCCATTTTTCAGGGAACATAATCACAAACAATAAGATAAATTTTATATTTCAATAATTTGATTTTCAAACGTCATAGTCACGAAAGTACTGCGCCTGCGGGAGCAGTCTCCCTGCTCCGGCATATGCGGACCCAAATGGCCGAAACCGGCGGCTCTACCCCTCAGGCCGCAAGCGCCATCGCCACGGCCTTGCGGATATCCGGCAGGGCAAACGGCTTCGAGACGACGTCGACGATCTTTTCCATCAGGTCGTCGGCGCGTTCCCGCTGCTCGGCATAACCGGTCATCAGCAGGATCTTCATGTTGGGATAGGCGGAAGCCGCCTTGTGGGCCAGTTCGATGCCGTCCATGACCGGCATGCGGATGTCGGAGAGAAGCAGGTCGAAAGCGCCGTCCTGCAGCTTCTCGAGCCCTTCGGCGCCGTCGGCGGCCTCATAGGTCTCGTGCCCGTCCAGCCGAAGGGCCCGGGCCACAAAACTGCGCAGGGAATCTTCGTCCTCGGTGATCAGGATTTTCGCCATGGGTTGCATCGCTCCGTCTGTTTTCTTGTCATGCCCCACGAGGGACATCACCAGAGTTTTCTTTGCGATCGGTAAACAGCCCCGGCAAGCGGAGCCCCATGGTTAACAACCGATGTCCGGCTTTCGTTCACGCGTCTCCGGTGACGACGCCGACAAACGGCAATTCGCGGAAGGCATAAGCGACATCCATACCGTAGCCGACGACGAAATAATCCGGGCATTCGAAGCCGACATAGTCCGCCTCCAGCTGCTCCTGGCGCTTGACGCGCTTGTCGAGCAGCACGGCGATGGTGACGTTGCGGGCGCCACGCTCGAACAGCAGTTCCTTGGCGAAACGCAGCGTCCGGCCGGATTCGAGAATGTCGTCGATCAGGAGCACGTCACGGCCGTGCACATCGCTGTCGATGTCCTTGACGATGCGCACGCCCTTGGACACGGTACCTGTGCCATAACTGGACAGCGTGATGAATTCGACCTCGGGCGCCAGACCCGTATCGTGCAGCGCCCGGATCAGGTCGGCGGCGAAAATGAACGACCCCTTGAGGATGGCGATGACCAGCAGGTCGCTCGTCGGACCGGCAGCGATCTGTGCCGCCATCGACAGGTTGCGTTCGGCGATCTGCTCGGCTGTGAAGAGCGGTTCGATGATCTTTCCGCGGACAACAGGCATATGGTCTTTCGCTCCTGATAAAAAGGGGAAGACCGCGATAGCACGTTCAGGGGCGCGACACACCCGGTTCGGTGAAGGAAAGCCGGATGTCGGGAATTTTTCCACCGAGATGCGGCAGCCGGGCCGAAAAACCGCGACTATGGCCGCCATCGATCTCGCCCACCGGCGGCTCGATGATGGTGCTGGCGATCAGCCTGTCGCCGGAAACCAGGTCGGCGCGAATGCCGGGCACCGCCATCGTGCCCTCGGTGCGGTTCTCGACGATGCCGTTGACCAGCAGCACCCGCATGCCGTTGGCATCCTGTGGCGTCAGGCTGACATGGGTGATGTCGAGCGGCTTGACCGAGGCCGGACCGGGCGTGCTGGCGCCGGCAATGCCATAAAAGCCGCCGCTGACACCGAAAACGATGACGAACAACAGCGCGACGAGGCCGGTGAAGGCGCGTTCCGGCACCCGCCGCAGCAAACGCTCGCAACCGACGAGCAATCGCGCCAGCATCGCAAGCCGCGATGCTGGCGGGTTATGCGGCTGCAGCGCGCGGGACGGTTTGTTGTCGTTGTAGCGGAAGGATGAGGTGTTCCTCGGCCGCGGATCGCGAATGACGACGAATTCCGCATCGACGATATCCGTCTTGCGGTTCGTTGAGGCCTTGCGGGCGGAGGTCCCTTTTTCCGGCGGGATAAAATCGTATCGCGCCGCGTTTGAATGCTGCCGGGGCCGGAATGTCGCCATGGTTTGCGTGCCTTCTACCCATGTGAGCCTTGCCGTTCCGACGCGCCGGCGAACCAGGCATTGAAACGAATCCTGCCTAGTCGTAAATTCAAATGGTTAATGCTTCGGAAACGCATGCCGGGTTTGGGCGTTCTGGGAGGGATCTTTACCGGCTGTTAACCCTCTTCGTTAACATATTCCCCTGTTTCACCCTTTGAGGACTGGACTGCCCCTTGATCCACTTCGAGAATGTCGGCTTGCGTTATGGCATGGGACCGGAAATCCTCCGGGACCTGACCTTCGACATTCCGAAGCGTTCCTTCCAGTTTCTCACCGGCCCTTCCGGCGCTGGCAAGACGACGCTGCTGCGCCTGCTGCTGATGTCGCTGAAGCCGACGCGCGGACTGATTCGCATGTTCGAGCGCGACGTCTCGCGCATTCCGCGCAACGAATTGCCGATGCTGCGCCGGCGCGTCGGCATCGTCTTTCAGGATTTTCGCCTACTCGACCATCTGACCACCTATGAAAACGTCGCTCTGCCGCTGCGTGTGCGCGGCAAGGACGAATCGTCCTACAAGACGGATGTGCTGGAACTGTTGAAATGGGTCGGCCTCGGCGAACGCATCAACGTGCTACCGCCGGTGCTTTCGGGCGGAGAAAAGCAGCGCGTCGCCATCGCGAGGGCACTGATCGACCGGCCGGAAGTGCTCTTGGCCGACGAACCCACCGGCAACGTCGATCCGCCCATGGCCAAGCGGCTGCTCAACCTGTTCATGGAGCTCAACCGGCTAGGCACCGCCGTGGTGATCGCCACCCACGACCTCGGCCTGATGGACCAGGTCGATGCCCGGCGCATGATCCTCACCGAGGGACGGCTCGATATTTATGAATAAGCCGACCCCCACGCGGCGCAAGCCGAACGCCGTGACACCGCCACCGGAGGCCCAGCCTGCCCGGCGGCCGCCGATGCGCGTGCGTCCGACAGGCCCGATCGTGCCGCCCTCCAACATCCAGGGCAATGCGCTGATGGTGGTGATCGCCATCATGTCTTTCCTTGCCTGCCTGACGCTTGGAGGCGTCAGCATGGTGCGCGCCACCGCCGCAAGCTGGCAGAGCCAGATTTCCCGCGAGATCACCATCCAGATCAAGCCGGAAGAAAATTTCGACATGGATGCGGCACTGATCAAGGCACGCGACCTCGCCTTGTCATTCGTCGGCACCAGGGACGGCAAGATCATGGACGACCAGGCGACGGCCCGCCTGCTCGAGCCCTGGCTCGGCACCGGCCTCGACCTTGCCGAACTGCCGGTGCCGCGCTTGGTGATCGTCACCATCGACGAAACCAGCCCGCCGGATTTTGCGGCGATGCGGGCGCAGCTGGCGCGCGAAATTCCTCAAGCCTTTCTCGACGATCACCGCACCTGGGTCGACCGGCTGGTTTCCATGGCGCGGACCACGGTGCTGATCGGCACGGCAATCCTGTCTTTGGTCTTCGTCGCCATGGTGCTGACAGTGGTCTTCGCCACCCGCGGCACGCTGTCGGGCAACCGGCATATCGTCGAAGTGCTGCATTTCGTCGGCGCCGAGGCCTCCTTCGTCGCCAAGGAATTCCAGATGCATTTCCTGAAGATCAGCCTGAAGGGGTCCGCGGCCGGCGGCATCCTTGCAGCGCTCGTCTTCGCGGCGGCCAGTTTCTGGCAAGGGCGGACGCTGGCAACGCCACAGACCGATCAGGCGACGGCGCTGTTCGGCACTTTTTCCATCGGCTGGATGGGCTATCTCGGCATCTTCGCCACCATGCTGGTCATCGCCCTTCTGACGACGCTGACGGCCCGCATCACGGTGATGCGTACCATCGATGAAATCGACCTCATCCGCTCCGACCCGGCCCGGAGCGATAATCTTCCGGATTAGATCCTGCTGCGACATGAAAGGGCCTGTTCCTCGCCGCAATCTCCCGATATTCACGAATCACCATGATGAGCCGCATCACGCGCAAGACCGACTTTTTGATTTCGCGTAGCGCCCCGCCCGGACAGAAACCGGCGCGGCGCGGACCGATCCGGCGTGTGGCGCGCATTCTCGGCATCTTCACCATCCTGCTGGCGGCGGCGACCTTTGCCGGGTTCCTGTGGTTTGCCGATCGCGTCACCGCGCTTGCGCCGCCCTCAGAGGCCAAGGCCGACGCCATCGTCGTCCTCACCGGCGGTTCGCAGCGCATCGACCAGGCGGTGGAGCTTCTGCGTTCGGGTGCCGGCGAGCGGCTGCTCATCTCGGGCGTACATCCCGCCACCTCGCGCGCCCAGATCCGCCGGCTGACCAAGAGCTCCGACGACCTGTTTTCCTGCTGCGTCGATATCGGCTACGAAGCACTCGACACCATCGGCAATGCCACCGAGACCGTGCGCTGGATCCATGACCGCGGCTACAAGCGGGTGCTGGTGGTGACCAACAACTACCACATGCCGCGCAGCCTCTTCGAACTGCGCCGGCTCGACCCGCAGACGGAATTCGTTCCTTATCCCGTCGTCCGCTCGGACCTGAAAGCGAAGAACTGGTTTGCCGATCCCGACGTGCTTCGGGCCCTGATCGTCGAATATGTGAAGATCATCGCCGCCTCGGCACGCGATTTCACCGGTTATGGCGACAGGACAGGATTGCGCGCCGACGACCCACCCGCCTCGGCCGGGCTCAAATCTTGAGACGGATGCGCTTTTGATTCGCCGCGATATCGTGTAGGCACACGGCAACCGTGCCAAGGAAGCCGCTTGATGCTCACATTGCGTTCGATCCTCTTCAATACGCTGTTCTACGCCAATCTCATCCTCCGCATGATCATCCTGACGCCGGCCTATTTCCTGCTGCCGCGCAAGAAGGCCTATGCGATCCCGAAAGCCTGGGCACGCTCGAGCAACTGGCTGTTCGAAAAGGTTGCCGGCACCAGCTTCGAAATCGAGGGGCTGGAAAACATCCCGAAAAGCGGCGGCTACATTTTTGCGCCGAAGCACCAGTCCTTCTGGGATACCTTCGGCCTGCTGCCGTGGCTGGACGATCCGGTGTACATCCTCAAGCGCGAACTGATGTGGATTCCGCTGTTCGGCTGGTACGTGCTGAAGCAGCGGATGATCCCGGTCAATCGCGGCGCCAAGGGCAAGGTGATGCTGGAAGTGCTGAAACGTGCCCGCGAAGAGATGGAAAACGGCCGCCAGCTGATCATCTATCCCGAAGGCACCCGCCGCCCGCCCGGTGCGCCACCGGAATACAAGTTCGGCATCGCCCGCATGTACCGCGATCTCGGCGTACCGGTGGTGCCGGTCGCCATGCATCCCGGCCTGTTCTGGCCACGGCGCAAATCCATGCGGTATCCCGGCCATTTCAAGGTGCGCATCCTGCCGCCGATCATGCCGGGCATGGAGACGGATGCCTTCTTCGCCAAGCTGATGGAGGTGACGGAAAAGGCAAGCGACGAGCTTCTGGTCGAAACTGCCCGCAACAATCCGCATATCCCGCTGCCGCCAACCGCGGCAACCCGGCTGGCCGAACTTCAGGCCAAGGGCTGAGCCCGCCGCCTGACTTCTGTCGCCACGGCTTCCAGCCACTGGTCGCGGATGCCCATGTCGTGCATATGGGTAAGCGTGTTAAAGACATAGGCGTCGTTCGGGCCGGAGCGCCCCTCGGCCGTTGAAACGACCTCTGCGGCATCCAGCGCATCGAGGCTGCCAGCATATTGGGTGTGGCCTCGGTCGATCACATAGGCCAGCGCCCTGACCTTGCGACCGCCGGTAAGCAGAACCGGCAGCGTCCGCTCCAGGTAGACATTCGTCACCAGCTCGCGTTCGCGCAGATAGGCGAGCGTCGCTGCCTCCTGCCCCGCCGTCACCTTGAACGCCATACCGCGGCATGAGCCGCCGCGATCGAGGCCGAGAACCAGGCCCGGCTTTTCCTGCGTGCCGCGATGCACCCAGGACCGGACGCAAAGCGAGCGGCGATAGCCGAAAAGCTGCCCCTGGGATCGTTCCGCATAATCGAAGCCGGGGTTCCACATCAGCGAACCGTAGCCAAACACCCAAAATTCGTCCATATCGCACGCCACATCACTGCCAGAGCAATTCCGGCAAAACGGCCTAGCGGTTTTTGCGTCCGGAATTGCGCCAAAACAAAAGGATAGAGAAGTCTCGCGATTCGAAGAATCGCCGGAAATACTCTAGAGATCGTGAATCACCCTTGGAGAACATCATGGCAGCGTCAAGACGCTCAGGACAGACCAACACCAGCAAAAAGGTCAGGATCCTCGGCATCTGCGTCCTCCTGGTGATCGGCATCTATACCGCCGGCTGGTATTTTGCCGCCGACCAGGCCCGTTCGCGGCTGATGGCAGCTCTCGACCGCAGCCAGGGTGCGGCGATTTCGGCCGCATGCCCGGATGCGGAAATACGCGGCTTTCCGTTCCGTTTCGGCCTGTTTTGCTCCGGCGTGAGCATCGATGACAACCGGCGCGGCATTTCTGCCTCCTTCGGCGCGTTGCGTTCCGCAGCCCAGGTCTACGATCCCTTCCACGTGGTCTTCGAGGTGGACGAGCCGGTCGTGGTGCGCGCAGCCCCCGGCCTGACCTTTTCGGCCGAATGGGCCACGCTGCAATCCAGCGCCCAGCTGGCCATGGATGGCGTCGAGCGCAGTTCGCTGGCCGTCGACGGCCTGAAAGCCAATCTGGTTTCGGCACTGGCCGGCGAATTGCTGAACCTCTCCGCCAGCCACGGCGAACTGCATCTGCGCCGCAACGGCCCCGATCTCGATGCCGCCGCAAGCCTGCTAGCGGTCTCCGGCACTGTCGAAGGCAAGAGCCGGCCATTGCCGCCGGTGACTGTCGATATCGACGTGACCATGGCCGACAAGGCGGCGCTTCTCCGTGGAGCAAACCGCGATGCCGCCAATCTTCGCGGCGCTAAGGGAGAGTTGCGGGCGCTGTCGGCCGATCTCGGCGAAGGACGGACGCTGCGGATCAGCGGCCCCTTCTCCTTCAATGACGAAGGCTACGTCTCCGGCAAGCTGAAGCTCGAAATCACTGGAATAGACGGCTGGCGGGATACGCTGAAGGCCGCCTTTCCGGAGGCCGACAAGAACATCGATACCGCCGGCAACATGCTGACGGCACTCGTTTCCGGCGGCAACCGGGTCTCGGTCGACGTGACGCTCAACGATGGCGACGTGATGATCAGCGGTTTCATCAAGGTCGGCGAAATTCCGCCGATCTGAGGCCTGCCGTCAATCCTTCTTGTCCAGCGCGTGCCGGCCGAAGTCCGGCGCATCGACATCCTGGCCGGCCTCGACGATCGACCGGCGGATAGCGCGGGTCCGGGTGAAAAGGTCGAACAGCTTGTCGCCCTCGCCCCAGCGGATCGCCCGCTGCAGATAGGCCAAGTCTTCCGAAAACCGCGCCAGCATTTCAAGGATCGCATCCTTGTTGTGCAGGCAGACATCGCGCCACATGGTCGGGTCGGATGCCGCCAGGCGGGTAAAATCGCGGAAACCCGAGGCGGAATATTTGATGACTTCCGATTCCGTCACCGTCTCCAGATCATCGGCCGTGCCGACAATATTGTAAGCTATGATATGAGGCAGGTGGGAAACGATGGCGAGCACCTTGTCGTGGTGCTGGGCATCCATCTCATCAACGCGCGAACCGAGGCTTTCCCAGAAATGCTTCAGCCGCGCCAGCGCTTCGGCATCCGTTCCGGGCGGCGGCGTCAGGATGCACCAGCGCCCCCGGAACAGGCCGACGAAGCCGGCATCGGGACCGGATTTTTCCGTGCCCGCAATCGGATGGCCGGGAATGAAATGCACATGCGCCGGCATATGCGGCAACATCTGCGCGATCACCGAAGCCTTGGTGGAACCGACATCGGTGACGATCGCGCCCGGCTTCAGATAGCCGGCTATCTGTTCCGCAACCGCGCCCGAAGCACCGACGGGCACGGAAACGATCACCAGATCGGCGTCCTTTACCGCCTCGGCGGCGGAGGCGACATAGGAGGTCCCGAGGCCGAGCTCTTCCGCCCGCTTCAACGTTTCGGCACTGCGGCTCGACACGACGATCTCGCGCGCCAGGCCAAGCGCCGCCAGATCGCGGGCTATGGAACCGCCGATCAGGCCGATGCCGATCAGCGCAACGCGCTCGAACTGCACGCTATTCATGCCGTACGGCCCATGAATTCGCCGAGTGCCTCGATGACGCCGCGATTGGCCTCTTCCGGACCGATGCTCATGCGCAGGGCATTGGCAAAACCGTAACCGCGGACGGCGCGCAGGATATAGCCACGGCTCGTCAGGAAGTCGTCGGCCTCAGCCGCCCGCTTGCCATCGACATCGGGGAAATGGATGAGCACGAAATTGGTGACGGACGGCGTGACCTTCAGGCCGATTGCCTCCAGCGCATGCGTCAGCTTGTCGAGCCACAACGAATTATAGGCGACAGCCGTTTCGACGAAAGCCTGGTCGCGGATGGCGGCGGCACCGGCCGCAATCGCCGGGGCATTCATATTGAAGGGTCCGCGCACCCGGTTCAGCGCGTCGATGATCGCCGCCGGCGCATAGATCCAGCCGATACGCAGGGCGGCAAGGCCGTGCACCTTCGAGAAGGTGCGGGTCATCACCACGTTGCGATTGGCGGAGACCAGCTCGATGCCCGCCTCGTAGTCGTTGCGCTTGACGTATTCGGCGTAGGCCGCATCGAGCACCAGCAGCACGTTCTTCGGCAAGGCCGCATGCAGACGGCGAATCTCGGCGACCGGAACATAGGTGCCGGTCGGATTGCCTGGGTTGGCGATGAACACCATCTTCGTCTTCGGCGTCACCGCCGCCAGGATCGCATCGACATCGACGGTGCAATCCTTTTCCTTGACCGTCACCGGTGTCGCACCGGCGGCCATGATCTGGATCTTGTAGACGAGGAAACCGTGCTCGGTGATGATCGCTTCGTCACCCGTGCCGAGATAGACGTGGCAGAGCAGGCCGAGCAATTCGTCGGAACCGTTGCCGCAGAGAATATTCGCAAAATTGAGCCCGTAGGTAGCGGCAATCGCCTCGCGAAGCTCCACGGCCTGGCCATCCGGATACCGCTCCAGCTGTTCGGCGCCACGGCGGAAGGCCTCGAGCGCCTTCGGGCTGGCGCCGAGCGGCGTCTCGTTGGAGGAGAGCTTGTAGACGCGGGCAACACCCGGCGCATGTTCCTTGCCGGGAACGTAGGCGGCAATATCCAGAATGCCCGGACGCGGAACGGGCTCAATCATCTCAACGCTCATCGGATCGACCTTACGGAAAGCGGGGCACAGCCCGGAAAAAGACTTATCGGGATTAGCCCCGAAATCGGCTTTTGTCGAGTATCGACCGCCGTTCTCGACGCTCAACGCTCCGGCGGCACATGGTCGCGTGTCGTCGGCACGCCGCGCGGGGCAAGCACCGGCACGAAAACCCGCCGCGATGCCCGCGCCGTGACGGGAAGCCCCTGGTAAAGCCGCTTCTGCGCCTCGACGATGATGACGCCGGAAAAGGCCGGCCAGAGTGTGCGCCCCAGCCGTTCGAAAGCATGACGCAACTTCAACACCGCCCGCACCCGCGACGGCGGGAAAAACAGCGCCTCTGCGGTGGTACCGGGGGTAAAATTGGTTTCGCGCAACAATCCGGTCAGCTGTCCCCGCGAATAGGGCCGGCCGGAGCCGAAAGGCGTATGTTCCATGCGCGCCCAGACACCGCGACGATTGGGCACGACAATCACCAGCCGCCCGCCCGGCGCCAGCACGCGCCAAAGCTCCTTCAGCGTTTCGCGCGGGCTTTCGGCGAATTCCAGCGAATGCACCATGAGGATGCGGTCGATGGACGAGTCGGGAAGCGGCAGCTCTTCGTCGAAGACCAGCGCCGTCGAGGACAGCTCCCCCATCGGCCAGTTCACCGCCCCCTGCCCCGCCGGCATGAAGGCGAACGTGCGTTCCGTATCGCTGCGGAACCGGTCGAGAAACGGCACGGTATAACCCAGCCCCACCAGCCGCTCCTGCGGCAGGCGCGCCCACAGAGACGAGAGCGCCATGGTGATCGACTGCTCGGCGCGGCGCCCAAGTTCGGAATGATAGAATTGGCGGAGATCGACGATATCGGCATACATTCGGCAAATGTTATCAGCGGGCGGATGGACTTCAAGGCGCGAGCGACTACATTTTCATGCGATCCCGGAGCATGTCCGTCACATCAGGTGGCGGCCATGCCCCATTTCATATGTTCTGTCGCAATTCCGGGCGCAACCACGGCGCATGTGCCGGAACGGCGCTGAAAAACCGGTGTTTTCATCATGAGACCTTTGCAGATCGAAGTTTTTCCCTGCCGCAGCGACAATTTCGGCGTCCTGCTGCACGATCCGGAATCCCACCTGACCGCCAGCATCGATGCCCCGGAGGAGGCGCCGATCGTTGCTGCCGCCGAACGCAACGGCTGGAAGATCACCCATATCTTCACCACCCACCATCATACCGACCACGTGGAAGCAAACCTGGCGCTGAAGCAGCGTTACGGCCTCGAAATCATCGGCCCGCGCGAAGAGGCCGTCGCCATTCCCGGTCTCGACCGTGCGGTCGGCGACGGCGATACCTTCGAATTCGGCAGCTATCCGGTGAATGTCATCGAGACGCCAGGGCATACGGCCGGCCACGTCTGTTACCACGTGCCCGACGCCAAGCTGCTGTTTGCCGCCGATACTCTGTTTGCACTCGGCTGCGGCCGCCTGTTCGAACGCCCGGCCGCCGACATGTGGCACTCGCTGCAGAAGCTTGCCGCCCTGCCGGACGAGACGGCGGTGTATTTCGGTCACGAATACACGCTGTCCAACGCCCGTTTCGCGCTGACCATCGACCCGGACAATGAGCGGCTGAAAACCCGCGCTGCGGAAATCGAGGAGGCCCGGGCGGCCGGAAACTTCACCATCCCGACGATGCTGGGGCTGGAAAAGGAAACCAACCCCTTCCTGCGCGTCGCCGATCCCTCCATCCGCCGCAACCTTCTGATGGAAAGCCGCACCAACGAAGAGGTCTTCGCCGAAATCCGCAAGCGCAAGGACAATTTCTGATGACGGCAGCGGAGATCATCACGGCGCTGAACATGGAACGCCATCCCGAAGGCGGCTGGTACGTGCAGACCTTTCGCGACGTCACTGGCGGTGAACGCGGCCATTCGACGGCGATCTATTATCTGCTCGAAGCCGGCGAACGCTCGCACTGGCACAAGGTCCACGATGCCGTGGAGGTCTGGCATTATTACGCCGGCGCGCCGCTGACGCTGGAGCGCTCCTCGGACGGCCTGCTGGTCGATGCGCTGGTGCTCGGTCCCGATATTCTGGCCGGCGAGCGACCGCAGGCCATCGTGCCGGCCGGCTGGTGGCAGGCGGCGCAATCACGTGGCGACTACACGCTGGTCGGCTGCACTGTGGCGCCGGGTTTCGAATTTTCCAAGTTCGAGATGGCGCCGCCCGGCTGGATGCCGGGCCTACCGTAAACGGAAAATCCCTGCCCGATCAGGTGTTGCCGCCGAACCTGACGGCGGACACCGTCAGCATGCCGTATTCCGTCGGGATCTTGACGTAGACCGGGGCGTAGACGTTGACCGGATCGGCCTTGGCAAACCAGATCTCCATCGTCTTCAGCTTCTTCAGGTAGTCGATGTCCTTGCGGTTTTTCTTGAAACCCGCCTTCGGCACGAACCGGACGCTGCAGACGATGGCATCGCCTTTGAAACCCTTGGTCGAGAAGGGCTTGCTCGCCTTCGGTGTCAGCACGAGGTCCATGCGTGTCTCGCCGTCGAAGATCGGCAGCCTTGCCGGGCAGGCCTTCTTGCTGGCCGGCAGGATGATGCCGGAAATCGGGTCGAGCACGGCACGCAGGTCCTTGCCGGTCACCGGAACCCAATTGTCCGGGTTGCGGCGCGGCTCGGGCGTGATCGAATTGGAGGTGACGTTGCCGTTGCGGAAATTCACCTCGTAGACACGCGTCTTCTTGCCGCTGGTATAGTTCAGCAGGTAATTGCGGGCCTGGAAGCGGTCAGCCGATACCGTGCCGCTGACGGTGGTCTGCGCCGAGATCCGGGTGATCAGATTGGCAATACCGGCGGAATAGATCGTTCCGTCGATCTTGTAGCGCTTCTTGTCCAGCGACGTGGAGAAACTTGCCCGTGCGATCGGCAATCCCGAGAGCGCGACGCTATACTCCATCTCGTGATGTATCTCGTCTGCCTTTGCCGGCAGGCAGGACATCAGCATAACTGCCATCATGCAGCATCGAACGGCGATCATTGCCATGCTATTACTCCCGCAGCCCACCTGTTGTAAGGCGGCCGAACCCACTCTATAGGGTTTTTGCTAAGCCAAGAAAACAGCAGCTTTTTGTCAGAAATGCTACAAGAGCCAAGGTTTGGCTTGACGCGGGCGGCTTCGCTGACTATAGAACCGCAACTTTCCAATCATGGCCAGTTGGATTGCCTCACCGGTTTTGTCCGGCTTGGTGTTCATTGGCGAAGAAAAACAATAGGTGGTACCATGTCGCGTGTATGCGAATTGACCGGCAAGGGCGTCCAGGTAGGCAACAACGTCAGCCACGCCAACAACAAGACCAAGCGTCGTTTCCTGCCCAACCTGTGCCAGGTAACGCTCATTTCCGACGCCCTCGGCCAGCGTTTCCGTCTGCGCGTTTCCGCTGCAGCTCTGCGTTCGGTTGAACATCGCGGCGGTCTGGATGCTTTCCTTCTCAAGGCCAGCGAAAACGAACTGAGCATGCGCGCCCGCCTGCTGCGTCGTCAGATCGCCAAGAAGTCTGCAGAAGTCGCAGCTGCCGCCTAATCCGGCCTGCTTCTTAAAAAACATACGGACGGCAGAAGGCTTGCACGGATAATCCGGTCAAGCCTTTTGTTTTGTCCGGTTCGTCCCTCCAACTGGTGGCATCACCCAGGATAAAAAAATGCTGAAGACACGCTATTTCATAACCTACACCCTGCTGATGACGCTCGTCGTCGTCGCCTCGAACTTCCTGGTTCAGTTCCCCGTCTCGGGAACGCTGTTCGGCATCGCCCTTGGCGATCTGCTGACTTGGGGTGCCTTCACCTATCCCGTCGCCTTCCTGGTCACCGACCTGACCAACCGCCAGTTCGGCCCCTCCATGGCGCGCAGGGTGGTCCTGGCCGGCTTCGTCGTCGGCGTAGCACTCTCCTTCGTCACCTCCATGCCACGTATCGCCATCGCCTCCGGCTCGGCTTACCTGCTTGGCCAGCTGCTCGATATCGCCGTCTTCAACCGGCTGCGGCGTCAGAGTTGGTGGCGTGCGCCGCTGGTCGGCTCGCTGATCGGCTCGGCACTCGATACGGTGATCTTCTTCTCTTTCGCCTTCGCCGCAATGTTCGTGGTCTTCGGGCCGAACGATCCTTTCGCACTGGAAGCCGCACCGATCCTCGGCGTCTTCGCCGCAGAGGCACCGCGCTGGGTCTCCTGGGCGATCGGCGATTTCTCGGTGAAGATCATCGTCGGCCTGATGATGCTCTTGCCCTACGGCGCACTGATGAGCGTTCTGAAACCGATGCCGGCGGCCAAATCCGCCTGATAGCAGAGCTTTATTCGACCAGCTTGAACTCCAGCATCACATTGCGCTGGAGAATGGAATGGTTGTCGTCGGAGGTGAGGATGATGTGTGTTGCACCATCCTCGCCGGCGATGACGTCGAGACCTTCCATGTTGTCGATCTGATAGTTGAAATCGGCAGTGATCAGCGTCTCGCCGTCGACGACGGCGCCGGGCGCGATATCCGTGCCCTTGAGGCGGCGGATGCGCATGGCGATACCTGTAGCCCAGTTGAAGCGCCGCTCCAGGATCAGGAGATCGCCGTTCGGCAGGAAGGCGCCATCAGTCACATCGAAGGAATCGTGGCGTTTCACCGAAAACAGCCCCTTGGAGGGGCCATCGACGACAGCAGCAAAAAGATTGCCTTTCTTATCGACGCTTTTCTCGGCGATGATCACCGTGCTGCCCCCGAGCGGGCTTTCCGGCGGTGAAGCGGCAATCATCTCGAAACCGCCATTCGCCCGCAATTCGTTCCTGGGAATCAGAAAGGGAATGGATTTTTTCGGCCGCGACGTTTCGAAGCCGGAGAGCGGATAGATGTCGATGCGATGACGCCGCTCGAAACTGACGAGGATCTCGTCACCGCGGATCGTCAGCCCTTCGGCATCCATGTTCCATTTCACCGTCTCGTCGTGACCGTCCTTGTCGATCATCGAAGTGATGGTGAGGTCGGAAATGTCGGAGAGCCGGCCTTCGCCATCACGGTCCACAGTGCCGGTCATCCAGTGGCCGGTATCGAGCACGGCGATGAAATTCCGGCCATCGGGACGAAACCGGATCGAGGACACGGCGCCGAATAGCGATGTCGTCGAGCTCAGCTCAAGCCCCCCGACAAATTCCAACGCGCCAAAACGGGTTTCCGGCGAGCCGACCTTGAAGGCGGAGATCACCCGGCTGGTCATCACAGCCGTTTCGCCGGCGAAAGCGGGCATCGATGTCGAGGCCGCAAAAAGCAGGGCGAGCGCGCCAAGACAGCGGGTGAAACGCATCGGCACCGATCAGCCGGCGCGACGCCGGCGACCGCCACGCGAACCGGCGCTCTGGTCCTCGAACAGCGAAGCCAGCTGCTCGGTCATCGCACCCGCCAGTTCGTCGGCATCGACGATGGTTACGGCGCGGCGGTAATACCGGGTCACGTCGTGGCCGATGCCGATCGCCAGCAGTTCCACCGGGGAACGCGTCTCAATCTGCTCGATGACGGCACGCAGATGCCGCTCCAGATAGTTGCCCGGATTGACCGACAGCGTCGAGTCGTCGACCGGCGCGCCATCCGAGATCATCATCAGGATCTTGCGCTGCTCCGGACGGCCGATCAGGCGGTTATGCGCCCACATCAGCGCCTCGCCGTCGATGTTTTCCTTGAGCAGGCCCTCGCGCATCATCAGGCCGAGGTTGCGGCGGGCGCGGCGCCACGGCGCATCGGCGGACTTGTAGATGATGTGACGCAGGTCGTTGAGGCGACCGGGCGTGGCGGGCTTGCCGCCAGCCAGCCATTTTTCACGCGACTGCCCGCCCTTCCACGCCTTGGTGGTGAACCCCAAAAGCTCGACCTTGACCCCGCACCGCTCCAGCGTGCGTGCCAGAATGTCGGCGCAGGTGGCGGCGACGGTGATCGGCCGGCCGCGCATCGAGCCGGAATTGTCGATCAGCAGGGTGACGACCGTATCTCGGAACTTGGTGTCGCGCTCCATCTTGAAGGAGAGCGGCTGCATCGGGTCGATGATCATGCGCGGCAGGCGCGCCGTATCGAGATAACCTTCTTCCAGGTCGAAATCCCAGGAGCGGTTCTGCTTCGCCATCAGGCGGCGCTGCAGGCGGTTGGCCAGCCGGCCGACGGCACCCTGCAGGTGGGCAAGCTGCTTGTCGAGGAAGGCGCGCAGGCGGTCCAGCTCCGCCTCGTCGCACAGCTCCTCGGCGGTGATCTCCTCGTCGAATTCCTCGGTAAAGACGTGGTAATCGACCTTCTCGTTGAAATCGTCGAAGGGGCTGTTCGGGCGGCGGGTTTCGCCGGGCGTCTCGGAATCGTCGTCGCCGTCGTCGGAGAGTTCCTCTTCGGAAATCTCGGCGCCGTCCATCTCGCCGTCTTCCATCTGCTCCTGCGAGGCTTCGCTTTCCTCGGCAGGCGCGGCGTCGGAGCCGGCCTCCTCATCGACGTTTTCTTCGTTCTGCTCGTCGCTGCGCGGCTGGTCTTCGTCGGTGCTGGTGTCTTCGTTGTCCGGCTCGCTGTCCTCGTTGGCGTATTCCTCCGCCATCTCCATCGAGGTCAGCATGCTGCGCACCAGGCGGGCAAAAGCCGGCTGATCCTCGATCGAGGCCGCCAGCTTTTCGAGATCGCCGGCCGCTTTGTCCTCGATGAAATTGCGCCAGAGGTCGAGCACCTTGCCGGCGCTCGCCGGCGGCTTTTCGCCGGTCAGCCGCTCGCGCACCATCATCGCCAGGGCCTCTTCGATCGGCGCATCCTGCTGCCGCTCGACATTGCCGAAATTGGCCTTGGCGTATTTTTCATGGTGCATGGAGGCGAGGTTGCTCGCCGTGCCGCTCATGCGCAGCGCGCCGATCGATTCCACCCGTGCCTGCTCGACCGCATCGAAGATGATGCGGGCATCGCTGCCCTGCGGCGCCATGGTGGCGTGCACCTTGGCATCGTGGCAGGCAATGCGCAGCGCCATGGAATCGCCGAGCCCGCGAGTAACCGCAAGCTCGTGCGCCGTCGGACGCTTCGACAGCTCCGGCAGGCGGATGCGGTCGCCGGCCATGCCGGGACGCTCGTTGGCGAAAGCGACCTCGACATTGCCGTCACCAGCAATCGAGCGCACGCAGCCGGTGATGGCCCGGCGCAATGGCTCCATGTCCACCGGTCCGCCGGGTTTCGTTCTGGTATTATCGCCTCGACCTGCCATGACCTGTCTTCACATACCCTCAGGCGCTCAGAACGATGTTCGCAGCGCTTTCCTTGAGTTCGACGCCGAAGGCGCGCTGATAATGCTCAGCCACCAGCGCTCGCTCCAGCTCGTCGCACTTGTTGAGGAAGGTGACGCGGAAGGCGAAGGCGACGTCGCCGAAGATCTCGGCGTTTTCCGCCCAGGTGATCACCGTACGCGGGCTCATGACCGTGGAAAGGTCGCCGTTGACGAAAGCTGCGCGGGTCAGGTCGGCAACACGCACCATCTTGGAAACGGTGTCGCGGCCGGCGCCCTCGAAGCTTTTCACCTTGGCGAGCACGATGTCGACTTCCTTGTCGTGCGGCAGGTAGTTCAGCGTCGTGACGATCGACCAGCGGTCCATCTGCGCCTGGTTGATCTGCTGCGTGCCGTGGTAAAGGCCGGTCGTGTCGCCGAGGCCGACGGTGTTGGCCGTCGAGAAGATGCGGAAGGCGGGGTGCGGGCGGATGACGCGGCTCTGGTCGAGCAGCGTCAGGCGGCCGGAGGATTCCAGCACGCGCTGGATGACGAACATCACGTCCGGGCGGCCGGCATCGTATTCGTCGAAGACGAGCGCGACATTGTGCTGGTAGGCCCAGGGCAGGATGCCGTCCTTGAATTCGGTGATCTGCAGGCCGTCCTTGACGACGATGGCATCCTTGCCGACGAGGTCGATACGGCTGACATGGCTATCGAGGTTGACGCGCACGCAAGGCCAGTTGAGGCGGGCTGCGACCTGTTCGATATGGGTGGACTTGCCGGTTCCGTGGAAGCCGGAGACCATGACGCGGCGGTTATGGGCAAAGCCGGCCAGGATGGCGAGCGTCGTCTCACGGTCGAAAAGATAGTCCGGATCGAGATCGGGCACATAGGCATCGCCCTTGCTGTAGGCCGGCACGCGGATATCGGTATCAATGCCGAAGACCTCCCGCACCGAAACGGTGGTATCCGGCAGGTTCGAGTAATCGAGTTCAGTCTTGCTCATCATGTCTCCAAAGCAGGCGCTGCCGCCCGGCCGCATAAATCTCATACATTTCGTAACAGTGTCACTCGGCGGGTATAGGTCGGTGACGGATCAGACGTTGTCCCTTAGCAGAAACCAGCCTGCTTTAACAATTGATATGCTTGGATGACGGCGCGAAAACGCTCTTCCGAACCTCTGTCTCCGCCATTGGCATCCGGGTGGTGTTTTTTGACCAGATCCTTGTAGGCCTGCTTGATATCGGCCGCCGTCGCCGCCGGGCCAAGGCCCAACGTATCGAAGGCTTTCGATTCCAGCGTCTTCAGCTTGCGCTGTTGCGGGGCGAAACGCGACCCTTTGCCACGCGACTGCTGCACAAAACCGAACGGATCCTTCATCCGCGCATGCATGCCGGCCGCCCCGGAGCGCGTATCGGCGTGCAGCGGTGCGGAACGCGCCGCCTTGTTGACGCCGACGGTCCAGGTCGGGCGGTGACCGGTGATCGCTTCCTTCTGGTAGCGGGCGATCTCGGTATCCGACAGGCCTGAGAAATAATTGTATCCCTTGTTGTATTCCCGGACGTGATCGAAACAGAACAGGAAGAACTGCCCCTCGGCATTGCGTCCGACCGGGGCGCGATGAACGCCCTTTTTGTCGCAGCCGTCCCACTGGCAGTTGGGACCGGATGCCTCGGCCTCCTGCTCCCGTTTCCGGCGCGTGCGGATGCGATCGAAGATTTTTGAATCAAGTTTCATGGGGCCTGATTATGGTACGGTGCCGAAGGCACAACAAGAATTGACAAAGCGGAATGTTGCTGGCTTCTTGGGAACCCTTTGCCAACAGGCGGACACGCCGGAAGGAGGCCCGATGTCGCTTCAAGCCCGCATCGAACAGAAGCTCACGGATACCTTCCAGCCGGAGCGGCTGGCGGTGATCAACGAAAGCCATCTGCATGCCGGCCACCATGCCGATATGACGGGCGAAGGTGAGACACATATGCGCGTGCGCATCGTCTCGTCGAAATTCGCCGACATGACGCGGCTTGCGCGCCATCGTGCCATCACGGAACTGTTGAAGCCGGAACTCGATGCGGGTCTGCATGCGCTGGCCGTCGAGCCATCCGCACCCGGTGAACCCACCCGCTGGTAAAAGGGAACTGGACCCCATATAGGCGCCTGACGACCGGAAGCCAATATGCAATTTATGACCGGTCATTCGGCAAGGCGCCGTTTGCCGATCACACCGGCTTGATCTCGTCCTCGACGGGCCGGATGCGCAGCTGGGTAATGCGGTTCTTCTCCCGCTTCATGACGATGAAACGCTTGCCGTGGAAGGTGAAGGCCTGCCGTTCCTCCGGGATCGTCATCGACTCGTGGATGACCAGGCCAGCAATCGTCGTCGCCTCAGCATCCGGCAGGTTCCAGTCGAGCGCCCGATTGAGATCGCGGATCGGCACGGCGCCGTCGACCACGATCGATCCGTCCGCTTCCGGCCGTACGCCGGAAATCTCGACATCGTGCTCATCGGCGATATCACCGACGATTTCTTCGAGAATATCCTCCAGCGTGACGATGCCCTGCACCTCGCCATATTCATCGACGACGACGGCGAAATGCACCTTGCGGCGCAAGAAGGCGTTGAGCTGGTCCTTGAGGCTGGTGCTGTCGGGCACGAACCAGGGTTTCTGGGCGATCCTGACGATATCGATATTGGCCGGCGCCACATCCGGCTCGGCAAGCTCGCGCAACACGTCCTTGGCATGCACGACGCCGATGATGTTGTCGGTCGATTCGCGCCAGACCGGCATGCGCGTATAGGGGCTTTCGAGAATGGCGCGGACCGCCGCCTCCGGCGGATCCTCGGCATTGATGCCGCGCATCGCCATGCGGTGGACCATGATGTCGGAAAGCTCCAGCTCCTCCAGGTCGAGCACACCGCCCAGCCGGTCACGGTCGGCCTTCACCACCGAGCCTTCACGATGCAGCAGGTCGACGGCGCCGCGAAGCTCGTCCTGCGCCGACAGCATCGGCGCCTCGCCCGAGAGGCTGACGCCGCAGGCAACCAGCAATCGGCGCACCACCATGTTGAAGAAGGACGATACCGGGCCAACAATCGCGACGAACAGCCGAACCGGCCACGCGACGGCAAGGGCAAAACGATCCGGCGTCGATATCGCAAAGCTGCGCGGCAGCACCTCGGCAAAGATAACGAGGATGACCGTCATCACCAGCACCGCCACCGCAACGCCAAAACCGCCGCACAAACGGATGAACAGGCTGGTGGCAATCGCCGAAGCGAGGATATTGGCAAGGTTGTTGCCGATCAGCAGCGCACCGATCAGCCGGTCGCGCCGATCGATCAGGCCGCGCACCAGACCGGCGCGCCTGCTGCCATTGCCTTCGAGCGTATGCATGCGGCTGCGCGACACCGCGGTCAACGCAGTCTCGGAGCCGGAAAAGAACGACGACAGAAGAACGAGGACCGCAATCACGACGATTTCCGGCCAATATGCCCCGAAAAATGCCAGCGCGCCCTCAACTGTCATCTTGGATGTTTTTCCTTCAGGAAACTCAGGACTTCGGACGCCGGTACGTCATCGGCAACGAAGGACTGGCCAATACCGCGCGTCAGGATGAAAGTGAGCTTGCCGCTCTTGACCTTCTTGTCCTGGGCGATCGCATCCATCAGCACTTCCGCCGGCGGCAGGTCGCCAGGGATCTCATTCATCGAAATCGGCAGACCGACCGTCTTCAGATGCGCCGCAACGCGCAGACTGTCATCGGGGCTGGCGAGGTTCAGCCGGGCCGAAAACTGGTGCGCCAGCACCATGCCGATCGACACCGCCTCGCCATGTACCAGTCGGGCGCTGTCGTAGTTCGTCGCGGCTTCCAGCGCATGACCGAAGGTATGGCCGAGGTTGAGCAGCGCCCGCTGGCCGTTTTCGCGTTCGTCGGCGGCCACCACGTCGGATTTCGCCTGGCAGCTGACGGCAATCGCTTCCGTCCGCGCCATACCGCCGGAAAATACGTCACGCCAGTTGTTTTCCAGCCAGGAGAAGAAATCCGGCTTGTCGATCAGGCCGTATTTCGCCACCTCGGCATAACCGGCGCGGAATTCCCGCTCGCTCAGCGTGTTGAGCACGTCGGTATCGGCCAGCACCAGATCCGGCTGGTAGAAGACGCCGACGAGGTTCTTGCCGTGACGGGTGTTGATGCCGGTCTTGCCGCCGACGGAGGAATCGACCTGCGCCAGCAGCGAGGTCGGCAGCTGCACGAAACGCAGGCCGCGGCGGACGATGCCGGCGGCAAAACCGGTGAGATCGCCGATCACACCGCCGCCGAGCGCAATGACGGCATCGTTGCGTTCGATGCGCGCATCGAGCAGCGCGTCGCAGGCCGTCATCAGGTGCTCAAAACTCTTGGTCTTTTCGCCGGCGGGAAGCGTCAGCGACACCGCCTGGAAACCGGCATCGGCAAGGCTGCGCATCAAGGCTTCGAGATAAAGCGCACCGACATTGACATCGGTGATGACCGCGGCCTTGCGGCCCTTCAACCGTGCGGCGATCTCGGCGCCGGCGCGGGCGACGAGGCCGGAACCGATCAGGATGTCGTACGACCGGTCGCCGAGCGGCACATGCACGACACGTTCGGCGGAAGAGGACGGATTATTGGTCATTCTCACGGCTTTCGTCTGCGGGATCGACGATCGCGGCCAGGATTTCCTTGGCCATCTGTTCCTTGCGCACGTCACGAGACTGCACGGTCAGATCCGCTTCCGCATAGATCGGATAGCGGGAGATCATCAGGTTTTCGAGGGTTTGGCGCGGGTTTTCGGTCTTGAGCAGCGGCCGGTTGTCGCGCTTGTTGACCCGGTCCCACAAGACATCGAGATCCGCCTTCAGCCAGACGGAAAGGCCGCCCTGCTTCAGATGATGCCGCGTCCGCTCGTTGATGAAGGCGCCGCCGCCGGTCGAAACCACCCTTGGTCCATGCCGCAGAAGCCTGCGGATGACGCGGGTTTCCAGCGCCCGGAATTCTTCCTCGCCGTAAGCGGCGAAAAGCTCGGGAATGGTCATGCGTGAAACGCGTTCGATCTCAAGATCGGTATCGACGAAGGGAATGCCGAGCTGCAGGGCGACAATGCGGCCGACGGAGGATTTGCCGGCCCCCATGAGACCCACGAGAATGAGATTGCGGCTGCCCAGCGCGGCGCGCGCCCTGTCTCTCAGCGTGTCGGCGATCGGTAGGCTAATTTCAGTCATCGTCCGGTCAAACTCTGTTTCCACACCGTATCGACAAATGCGCCGGGAGCGTCAAGGCATGCGCCGGCAAAAGTCGCTTTTCCCGCGCCTTCTTGCACCTTTAGGGCGCCTTCGTCATAAGATGAGGCGATTCTGGCGGAGATCGCGATGCCCACATTGTTCCGGTTTCTTTTCGTTTGCGGCATGATCGCCGGCGTCATCTACGGCGTCATGTTCGCGCTCGTGCTGTTCGTGGAGCCACGCGAGCGTGATGTCACGGTGCGTATTCCTTCCGAACGGCTGAACCCGGCACAGCAGACCCAGAAACAGGCCGAGCAATAATGGCCCGCGATCTCAGCCGGGCGCGGATCGAAGCCTTCCTGGAAATGATGAGCGCCGAGCGCGGCGCAGCCGCCAATACGCTGTCATCCTACGAACGCGACCTCGACGACCTCCATGGCTTCCTGGCCGGCCAACAGGTGCGGCTCGATGCCGCCACGCCCGTCGATCTGCGCGCCTATATCGCCCATCTCGCCGGCCAGGGTTTCAAAGCAACCTCGCAGGCGCGGCGCCTGTCGGCGATGCGGCAGTTCTACAAGTTCCTTTATGCCGAAGGACTGCGCGGCGACGATCCGACCGGCGTGCTCGACACGCCGAAGAAAGCCCGCAGCCTGCCGAAGATCATGAGCGTCGAGGAGGTCACCCGCCTGCTGTCACTGGCGGAAGCCGAGGCGCAACTGCCGGGCGGCGACCGGCTGGGGCGACTCCGGATGCTCGCCCTCCTCGAACTGCTCTACGCCACCGGCATGCGCGTCAGCGAACTGGTGTCGCTTCCCGCCCGCGTGCTCGACCAGGAGGGCCGGTTCCTCAGCGTACGCGGCAAGGGCAACAAGGAACGGCTGGTGCCGCTGTCGAAAGCCGCCATCGCAGCGCTGAAGGTCTATGGAACGGAGAAGGCTGCCGACGCCGCGGCGGCGGGCCAACCCAACGACAGCGCCTTCCTCTTTCCTTCCGCCGGCAAACTCGGCTACCTGCCGCGCCAGGTCTTCGCCCGCGATCTCAAGGATCTTGCCATCCGTGCCGGCTTGACGCCGTCGAAAATATCACCGCATGTGATGCGCCACGCCTTCGCCAGCCACCTGTTGCAGAATGGGGCAGATCTGCGCGTTGTGCAGGAACTTCTCGGACATTCCGACATTTCCACGACACAAATCTATACGCATGTACTGGATGAAAGGCTGCGGCAGCTGGTTCAAACGCACCACCCTCTTGCCAAACAGGCCAAAAAACGGGATTAGACCCGGGCAATGGGGAAAAATCCCCGAAACGCCGCCCGGACGATCAATCGGAAACGGAACACATGCACAATTATCTCGACTTCGAAAAACCTATTTCCGATCTTGAGGGCAAAATCCACGAGCTGAAGAAACTGGCGACGGAAGACGAGAGCATCGACACCTCCGACGAGATCGGGCGGCTGGAAGTGCGCGTCCGTGAAGCGACGGTGGAGATCTACTCGAAGCTGAACCCGTGGCAGAAGACGCAGGTTGCCCGCCATCCGCAGCGCCCGCATTTCATCGACTACGCCAATGCGCTGTTCGACGAGTTCACGCCGCTTGCTGGCGACCGCAAGTTTTCCGAGGACGCGGCGATCCAGGCGGGCCTCGCCCGCTTCAACGGCCAGCCCGTCGCGGTCATCGGCCAGGAAAAAGGCAACGACACCAAGTCGCGCATCAAGCACAATTTCGGCAGCGCCCGGCCGGAAGGTTACCGCAAGGCGATCCGCGTCATGGAAATGGCCGACCGCTTCGGCCTGCCGATCATCACGCTGATCGACACGGCCGGTGCCTATCCGGGCGTCGGCGCCGAAGAACGCGGCCAGGCGGAAGCCATCGCCCGCTCGACGGAAATGTGCCTGAACGTCAAGGTGCCGATCATCTCCGTCGTCGTCGGCGAAGGCGGCTCGGGCGGCGCCATCGCCGTTGCCACCGGCAACCGCGTCTATATGCTCGAACATTCGATCTACAGCGTGATCTCGCCGGAAGGTGCTGCCTCGATCCTCTGGCGCGATTCCACCCGCGCCCGCGAGGCGGCGACGGCGATGAAGATCACCGCGGAAGACCTGAAGCAGCTCGGCATCATCGACGGCATCATTCCCGAGCCGATCGGCGGCGCGCATCGCGATCCCGAAACCGTGATCGCCGCCACCGGCGAGATGATCGACATCGCGCTTGGCGAGCTTTCGTCGCGGTCCGGAGAGCAGCTGCGCAACGAGCGCCGGCAGAAATTCCTCAATATCGGCCGCAACCTCTGAGATTCTTTGCTGCGGCGCGAAAATCAGCCAAATCTTGGCCATAATCATGCCTGTTAGCTGTGGTGCCTTTCAAGGGGCGGTGGCATAGGCAGGTAAGCTTTTGTCAAGTATAAGCACCTATGATTCTGTTTACTTTCCATTAAACAGATCCGGAGATGGATCTGACGGGTCGTGAGCTTTGTAATGCGCATCAGAAATTTCGTGCTTTTCTCCATGATGGCGGCGGCGCTTGCCGGCTGCAACGATACGCTCGACAGCGCCACGACCGACCTGTCCAGCGTCAAGGACAAGGTGCAGCATCCGCTTTCCCAGAAGATCGTTGCGGACATGCGCGCCAAGGGCATGAACCAGAACTCGCCGATCATGATGCGCATCTTCAAGGAAGAAGGCGTCCTGGAGATCTGGAAGGCGAAGACCGACAACCGCTTCGACAAGATCAAGGAATACAAGATCTGCGCCTGGTCCGGCAAACTCGGGCCGAAGGTCAAGGAAGGCGACCGGCAGGCGCCGGAAGGTTTCTACAACCTCACGCCGGCGCACCTCAATCCGAACTCGAAATATTACCTGGCGATCAACACCGGCTTTCCCAACCGGTTCGACCAGGCCAACCGCCGCAACGGCACGAACCTGATGATCCACGGCGCCTGTTCGTCGTCGGGTTGTTATTCGATGACCGACGAGCAGGTTCTGGAAATCTACGCCTTTGCCCGCGACGCCTTCAAGGGCGGCCAGACGAGCGTGCAGCTGCAGGCTTTCCCCTTCCGGATGACCGCCGAAAACATGGCGCGCCATCGCTACAGCGAACATTCCGATTTCTGGAAGATGCTGAAGGTCGGCTACGACAACTTCGAGGTCACCAAGCGGCCGCCCGAGGTCAATGTCTGCGAGAAGAAATACGTCTTCAACCAGCAGGCCGACGGATCGTTCAACCCTGCCGGCGCCTGCCCGCAGATGACGACGCCGGCTGCCCTGCAGGCCGCGCTTTCCAGCTACAACAAGACCTACGACGCCGCCTACGCCAAGGCGCTGCGCAAATATGACGGCATGGTCTGGTACGATCCGACCGAAGCCGAACGCAAGGCGCTGGTCGCCAACCTGCGCAAGGGCCGCGAACTCGCCTATGCGCCGACCGGCTCGGCTCTCGAAGCCGGAAAGCTGATGAAGCTCAACGAATACCAGGAAAAGCTGACCCAGCAGGACGCAAAGACGGCGACGGCGGCGATCAGCAACCAGACCGGCAGCCGCACCCAGACCACGGCCACGACGCAGACCGGCGGCAATGCCACCGCGCAGACGGTCAAGGCGGACGAAACCAAAACCACCGAGACGGCAACCGTACCCATTCCGGTGCAGAATCCCAATACCGTGGCCCAGGAAACCGTGCAGACGCAGGATCAGGCGGTCGGCAAGCCGTTCTGGAAGTTCTGGTGAGCCAGGCCACGGTCGAGACCTACGATCTCAAGGGGCTGAAATGCCCCTTGCCCGTGCTAAAGACGAAACGCCGTATCGGCCGGCTGAAACAGGGCGACGAACTCGTGGTCGAAACCACCGATCCGCTGGCCGTCATCGACATCACGCATTTCTGCAACCAGGACGGCCATGCGCTGCTGGAAACGGTGAAAACCGAAACCGGCCACCGTTTCCATATCCGCAAGGGCTGAGCCGGAGAGGCACAGCTATATTTTAAAATCGCATCCCCGGCACCGCCAGCGGATTGTCTTCGAGCGCTGCCCGGTCGGGCCGGTCGATGCGCACCTTGCCGGTGAAGGCGTCGAAGAGATCCCGGATAAAGTCCTCGGCCAGATCCTTGGTGATCAGTACCATGCGCGTGCGGCGATCCTCCGGGTCCGGCCAGGCGGCCAGGCGCACCGGCGGATGGAAGACGCTCTGGACGCCATGCAGCACTAGCGGCTTCTCCGGCCGGTCGCTCGTCGCCACGATCGCCTTCATCCGCAACAGCCGCTCGCCATGCGCCGAACGCAAGAGGTCGATGAACATCTCCAGCGCCATGGGATCGATCGGCCGGTCGTGGACGATCGAGAAGGATCGGATGTTGTCGCCATGCCGCGTGATGTCATGGTGATGATGGCCGTGATCATGGTGATGTTCATGATCATGATGGTGGTCGTGTCCATGTCCATGATCGTGATGATGATGATGATGATGATCTTCGCTGATCGACTCGTCGCGCAGCCAGCGATCGACATCAGCGATCTTGCCGGAGACGTCATAGAGGCCGTTGATCAGGATTGCCGCCTTGCCGGCGTCCTCGCTGTCGCCGTCCATGATCGGTGCCCGCGGGTTGAGCAGCCGCAGCTGTTCCGCCAGCGAAGAGACGGTGGCCGCATCGGCCAGCGATGCCTTGGCGAGGATCAGCCGGTCGGCCACCGCCGCCTGCTTGCGCGCCTCGATATGGTTGTCGAGCGTCGACAGGCCGTTGGCCGCATCGACGACGGTCACCACGCCATCCAATTCGAAATCCTGGGCGATCACCGGATTGCCCATCACCGACTGCATCACTGGCGCCGGATCGGCCAGCCCGGTGGTTTCGATCACCACCCGCTTCAGCGGCTTGAGGCGGCCGGTCTGCATGCCGTCCATCAGCATCGCCAGCGTATCGACCAGTTCGCCGCGCACGGTGCAGCACAGGCAGCCATCCGACAGTTCGATGATCGAATCGTCGGAGGATTCCACCAGCAGGTGGTCGATACCGACTTCACCGAATTCGTTGATGATGACGGCCGTATCCGTGAGGCCCGGGTCCTTGAGGATCCGGTTTAAAAGCGTCGATTTACCCGCACCGAGAAAACCGGTCAGGATCGACACCGCGATTTTTTCGCGTGGCTGGCTCATGGTTGTTCCTGTTGGCTCAGAAGGTCGGCCGCGGGATCGGGATCGGCACGTTGGCAATCTCACCCTTGCCCGCTTTTGTCGGCTTCGCATCGCTGCCGGGGATGAGGCCGGCAAAGACGAAATTGGGCTGGCGCGTCATCTCATGGATATAGGGCGAATTCATCTTCATCCGCCCCGCCTCGTCGCGCCCTTCGCTGCGAACCTTACCGGCCTTGGCGTTGCAGATCTCCTCGCTGATATCGGCCACCACGTCGCGGTCGGCGCCGTAGGGCTGCAGCGTCCGCAGCGTGAGGTTGCCCTTCGAAGGCGTCGTCAGCGCCCGCTGCAGCAGGTCGGCGGAAACGTCGGCGCGGGCGCCGAGGCTCTCCGTACCGAGCACGACCGAAACCACCGAGCGGCCGTTGCGTGTCGCCGAGGATACCTGGTTGAAGCCGGAGGCGCAGATGAAGCCGGTCTTCATGCCGTCGGCGCCATCGAAACGGCCGATCAGCAGGTTATAGTTCGGATAGTTCTTCTTGCCCGTGGTAAAACCTTCGATCGAGAAGAAGCCGGCATATTCCGGAAACTCGCGCTTGATCGCCACCGTCAGCACGGCAAGGTCGCGGGCCGTGGTATATTGCCCCTTGCCCGGCAGGCCGTTGGGATTGATGAAGCGGGTCGACGACATGCCGAGCTCGCGGGCATTCTGGTTCATTCGATCGACAAAAGCCTCCTGCGAGCCGCCGACGCTTTCGGCAATCGCCACGGCGACGTCGTTGGCCGACTTGATCAGCAGGATCTTTAGCGCGCTGTCGAGCGTCATCTGCTGGCCGGGCTTGTAATACATCTTGCTCGCCGGCTGGGCGGCGGCACGCTTGCTCATCGTCACCAGGCTTTCCATCGTCATCTGCCCGGAACGCACGGCCTCGAAGGCCGTGTAGGCGGTCATCAGCTTGGTCAGCGAGGCGGGATACCAGCGGCGGAAGGCATCTTCATGATCCAGCACCCGGCCGGTCTCGACATCGACGACGATGCGCGGATTGGCAACGACGGGTTGCGCTGCCATCAGCAGTGCGGCGGATACCGCAAGAATGGCGGCAGGCAAACGAACGGTGGTCGTGGTCACGGCAAATCCTCGAATTGTCCGGAATGATCTCGTCACTGCCGGTTATTTACCTTATATGGCTAAGCAATGGCAAAGGTCATTGATTACGTCAATTATCGCGGCCACATTCCACACCGGCCCTCGCCCGCACCTTACGCATTCGCAGTCACAGGAACAGCCTCATGCCCATTTTGAACCGTGCCGCAGACCTCCAGGACGAAGTGACGGAATGGCGGCGCCACATCCACACCCGGCCGGAACTGATGTTCGACGTCGAGAATACCGCAGCTTTTGTCGCGGAAAAACTCAAGGAATTCGGTGTTGACGAGATCGTGACCGGCATCGGCCGTACCGGCGTCGTCGGCCTCATCCGCGGCCGCGGCGACAGCAAGCGCGCCATCGGCCTGCGCGCCGACATGGACGCGCTGCCGCTGACGGAGATTTCCGGCAAACCCTGGGCCTCGACGACACCCGGCAAGATGCATGCCTGCGGCCATGACGGTCACACCGCCATGCTTCTGGGCGCGGCAAAATATCTCGCCGAATCGCGCAATTTCACCGGCAATGTCGCCGTCATCTTCCAGCCCGCCGAAGAAGGCGGCGGCGGCGGCCGGCTGATGGTCGAAGACGGCATGATGGAGCGCTTCGGCATCGAGGAAGTCTATGGCATGCACAACATGCCCGGCCTGCCGGTCGGCGCCTTCGCGATCCGCAAAGGCCCGATCATGGCATCGACGGACGAGTTCACCATCACCGTGAAAGGCCGCGGCGGCCACGCGGCGCAGCCGCACGGCACCATCGATCCGATCGCCATCGGCGCGCAGATCGTCACCAACCTGCAGCAGATCGTCTCGCGCACCGCCAATCCGTTGCGGTCGATGGTCGTCTCGGTGACGAAGTTCAACGCCGGTTTCGCCTACAACGTCATTCCCAACGATGCGACGATCGGCGGCACCGTGCGGACCCTGACACCCGAGGACCGCGAACTTGCCGAACGTCGCATCGGTGAGATCGTCGCCGGTGTTTCCGCCGCGCATGGCGCCGAAGGATCTGTCGCCTATCACCGCAACTATCCGGTCACGTTCAATCATGCGCGCGAGACCGACTATGCAGCCGACAGTGCTCGCGCCATCGGCGGCGATGACAATGTCAATGTCGAGGTGGACCCGATGATGGGCGGCGAGGATTTTTCCTACATGCTGAACGCCCGGCCCGGCGCATTCATCTTCATCGGCAACGGCGACAGCGCCGGCCTGCACAATCCGGCCTACGACTTCAACGACGAGGCAATCGCCCACGGCATCTCCTACTGGGTCAAGCTCGCCGAACAGCGCCTGACGGCCTGACCGCACCGGCTCCGCGACAGTGCAAACACACCTCGACCCGGATGCAGGGGACATCCGGGCCGGGCGTGGGAGGTCTATGGGATCAGCTGCCGTGGATCAGTGGCAGACGCGGATCTTCTTGATGTAGAGATTGCCGTAATAATCGTACTTGCGGATCTTCTTGATGAAGCAGCTCGGACGGTAGTCGTAGCTGTCGTAGGACTGCTCATAGCCACCATAGTAGCCGCCGGCGAAGGACGGTGCGGCAAACGAAACGACGAGGGTGGCGGCAGCAGCGGCGGAGAGAAGGAAGTTGCGCATGTTCGGCTCCTATTGTTCGGTTGTTGGCTTCGGTGGATCGGTTTGTTTGTCTCTGTGGATGTGTTCGTCTCATCCAGTGACCCGACTATGCCACCGCTTCCCGAACCGCGCTGTTCCGGCCGGAACAGGGTGTTTGCGATGAGGATCCGGTGAGACGGCAATGACGTCCCGTGCAGGTTGAAATGCACCATGCGTCCCGTTCTCATCGACAATGCGATGTCGCCGGCCTTCAAAACCCGGCCTGAAATTTGGTGTCTTCTGCTTTCCCTCGAAAGGGAAAATTCTCTCCCGTTTTGACACGATTGCACACTTCAAGCTGCTGCGCCCTCTTCGGGTGCATTCGCCGAGTTGCGCCTGCTGGCTCGGTCACCTGATCCACTGTTAGCCCGACCGGCACGCAAAAACACCTCGACCCGGATGCAGGGAACATCCGGGCCGAGGGTGGAGGTCTATGGGATCAGCTGCCGTGGATCAGTGGCAGACGCGGATCTTCTTGATGTAGAGATTGCCGTAATAATCGTACTTGCGGATCTTCTTGATGAAGCAGCTCGGACGGTAGTCGTAGCTGTCGTAGGACTGGTGATACCCACCATAGTAGCCGCCGGCAAAGGACGGTGCGGCAAACGAAACGACGAGGGTGGCGGCAGCAGCGGCGGAGAGAAGGAAGTTGCGCATGTTCGGCTCCTATTGGTTCGGGTTGTTGATTTCGGTGGATCGGTTTGTCTGTCTCTGTGGATGTGTTCGTCTCATCCAGTGACCCGACTATGCCACCGCTTCCCGAACCGCGCTGTTCCGGCCGGAACAGGCTGCCGCTGCAAACAAAAACGCCCGGAAGCCAAGGCTCCCGGGCGAGTTCATTTCGATGTGGCTGAGGCTTACTGCCAGCTCTTCACCAGCTCGTCGTAGTTGACGGTGAGCGGCTTTTCTTTTTCGTTCTCGATCTTCAGCTGCGGTGCAAGGTTGCCCTTGGCGACGGCATCCTTGTTCCAGTATTCGAGGTCATGCTCTTCGGCGAGCTTCGGACCAATATCGCCCTGGACGCCGGCACGTTCGAGGCGCTGCAGCACCTTTTCCTGCTCGGCGCACAGCGAGTCCATCGCTTCCTGCGCGGTCTTGGCACCCGACGACGCATCGCCGATCGCCTGCCACCACAGCTGTGCCAGCTTCGGATAGTCCGGGATGTTCGTACCGGTCGGCGACCACTGAACGCGGGCCGGCGAACGGTAGAACTCGATCAGACCGCCGAGTTTCGGCGCACGATCGGTGAAGGACTGATGGCGGATCGACGATTCGCGGATCAGCGTCAGACCGACGTGGCTCTTCTTGACGTCAATCGTCTTGGAAACGACGAACTGGGCGTAAAGCCATGCAGCCTTGGCGCGGTCATCCGGCGTCGACTTCAAGAGCGTCCAGGACCCGACGTCCTGGTAACCGAGCTTCATGCCGTCTTTCCAATAGACGCCATGCGGCGACGGAGCGAAACGCCACTTCGGCGTGCCATCGGCATTGACCACCGGCAAGCCTTCCTTCACGAACGCGGCGGTAAACGCCGTGTACGTGAACATCTGCTGGGCGACTTCGCCCTGTCCCGGTACCGGACCGGATTCACCGAAGGTCATGCCCTGAGCGGCAGCCGGAGCATAGGCCTTCAACCAGTCGAGATATTTCTGGATGGCGTAGACGGAAGCCGGACCGTTGGTATCGCCGCCGCGAGCGACGCACGAACCGACGGGACGCGACTTCTCATCGACCTTGATGCCCCATTCATCGACCGGCAGACCGTTCGGAATGCCTTTGTCGCCGTTGCCGGCCATCGACAGCCAGGCGTCGGTGAAGCGCCAGCCGAGCGACGGGTCCTTCTTGCCGTAGTCCATGTGACCATAGACCTTCTTGCCGTCGATCTCGCGGCCGGTGAAGAACTCGGCGATATCTTCGTAAGCCGACCAGTTGACCGGAACGCCGAGGTCGTAACCATACTTCGCCTTGAAGTCGGCCTTGTTCTTTTCGTCGTTGAACCAGTCGTAACGGAACCAGTAGAGGTTGGCGAACTGCTGGTCGGGCAGCTGGTAGAGATCGCCGTCCGGCGCGGTGGTGAATTTCAGGCCGATGAAGTCGTTGAGGTCGAGGCCGGGATTTGTCACGTCCTTGCCTTCGTTGGCCATCCACTTGGTCAGCGAGCGGGCCTGCTGGTAACGCCAATGGGTGCCGATCAGGTCCGAGTCGTTGACATAGGCGTCGTAGACGTTTTCGCCCGACTGCATCTGGGTCTGCAGCTTTTCGACGACGTCGCCTTCGCCGATCAGGTCGTGGGTGATCTTGATGCCGGTGATCGCGGTAAAGGCAGGCGCCAGGACCTTCGATTCATATTCATGGGTGGCGATCGTTTCCGAAACCACCTTGATTTCCATGCCGGCAAAAGGTTTTGCCGCATCGACGAACCATTGCATTTCCTTTTCCTGGTCGGCACGCGACAGGCTGGATGTCTCGCCGATTTCCTTATCCAGGAATGTCTTTGCCTCGTCCATGCCGGCGTATGCCGAACCGGTCAGAGCCAGCAGCATCGCTGCCGTCGTTGTCAAAAGATGCCGTCGCATGATCTTCCTCCCTAAGGTTGTTGCGATTGCAGTTTCCGTCCTCCAAAGGCAGCCGGAGGATACCGGCCACCCCTTATTCGCTTGCCTCAGACGGTCTTGAATACGCCGACGGCGTAGAGGACGCTGAGGGCAAGAGCCCACCACAGGTTGGGTCCGACAAGACCCAGCCATGCGAGATGAATGAATGCCGATCCGAGCAGCGAAATGAACAGCCGGTCGCCGCGCGTCGTCTCGAAGCGCAGGATGCCGATGCGCGGATGCCCGCCCGGTGAAAAATATTCCCACACCGCCATGCCGATCAGCAGGGCAAGAATGGTGATGAAAAACAGCGCCGTCGGCAGCGTCCAGGCCATCCAGGAAAAATTCATGGGATCAACCTCCTCTTAGACGCGACCGAGCGCGAAGCCCTTGGCGATGTAGTTTCGAACGAAATAGATGACCAAGGCGCCGGGAATGATGGTCAGGACACCGGCCGCCGCCAGCACGCCCCAATCCATGCCCGAGGCCGACACCGTGCGCGTCATGATCGCCGAGATCGGCTTGGCGGCCGTCGTCGTCAGCGTCCGGGCGAGCAGCAGTTCCACCCACGAGAACATGAAGCAGAAGAAGGCGGCGACACCGATGCCCGAGGCGATCAGCGGCATGAAGATCTTGACGAAGAAACGCGGGAACGAATAGCCGTCGATGTAAGCCGTTTCGTCGATCTCCTTCGGCACGCCGGACATGAAACCTTCGAGGATCCAGACCGCCAGCGGCACGTTGAAGAGGCAGTGGGCGATGGCGACGGCAATATGCGTGTCGATCAGGCCAAAGGCCGAATAGAGCTGGAAGAACGGCAGGGCGAAAACGGCCGGCGGCGCCATGCGGTTGGTCAAGAGCCAGAAGAACAGGTGCTTGTCGCCGAGGAAGCGATACCGCGAGAAGGCGTAGGCTGCCGGCAGCGCTGCTGCCACGGAGATCACCGTGTTCAAGCAGACATAGATGATCGAGTTGATGTAGCCGCTGTACCAGGAAGGGTCGGTGAAGATCACCGCGTAGTTCCGCAGCGTCGGGTTCATCGGCCACAGCGAGAAGGCGCCGGTGATTTCGGCGTTTTCCTTAAAGCTCATGTTGACCAGCCAGTAGATCGGCAGGAGCAGGAACAGGATGTAGATGGTCGGCACCAGGAAGGAGAGCTTTTCGCCGGTTGTCTTGTGGCTCATATTTGGTCTCCTTTCTTACTTGGCCGCGTCGCTGGAGGTCATGACGGTGTAGAACACCCATGACAGCAGCAGGATGATGAGGAAGTAGATGATCGACATGGCGGCCGCAGGACCGAGGTCGAACTGCCCGACCGCCATCTTGACGAGGTCGATCGACAGGAAGGTGGTGGAGTTGCCCGGACCGCCGCCGGTGACGACGAAGGGTTCGGTGTAGATCATGAAGCTGTCCATGAAGCGCAGCAGCACGGCGATCAACAGCACGCGATTCATCTTCGGCAATTGAATGTAGCGGAAGACGGACCAGCGCGAGGCACCATCGATCTTGGCGGCCTGGTAATAGGCATCCGGGATCGACACGAGGCCGGCATAGCAGAGCAGCACGACGAGGCTGGTCCAGTGCCAGACGTCCATGACGATGATGGTGATCCAGGCGGCAACAGGGCTCTGGACGTAATTGTAGTCGATGCCGATCGCTTCGAGCGTGTGACCCAAAAGGCCGATGTCGACGCGGCCGAAAATCTGCCAGATGGTGCCGACGACGTTCCACGGGATCAAGAGCGGGAGCGCCATCAGCACGAGGCACACCGGCACGCCCAGACCCTTCTTCGGCATGTTGAGCGCAATCAGGATGCCGAGCGGGATTTCGATCGCCAGGATGACCAGCGAGAAGATCAGGTTGCGCAGCAGCGCATCCCAGAACCGGTCGGAAGAGAGTATTTCGGAGAACCAGTCGGTGCCGGCCCAGAAGAACTCATTGTTGCCAAAGGTATCCTGCACCGAATAGTTGACGACCGTCATCAGCGGGATGACGGCGGAGAAGGCGACGAGCACCAGCACCGGCAGGACGAGAAACCAGGCCTTGTTGTTCCAGGTCTTTTCCATGATCTCAGGCCTCCCGACCGACACGCCAGCTGTCGGCGTAGATGCTGATGGCGGATGGATCGAAGCTGACGCGGGCGTCGGCCGGAATTTCGCCGTCCTCCGGCACGACGATGGCAACCGGATGTCCGGAGAAACGGGCGCGGACGATTTTCTGCCGGCCGATATCCTCGACCTTGGTCACTTCGATCGGCATGCCGTCGCGGCCGAGGCGGATGAATTCCGGGCGAATGCCGAGTTCGGTCTTCTTGGCCGTGCCGATTTTCGGCGCATAATCCAGGTGAAGGGTTTCGGCACCGATGGTAACAGCGCTGCCGTTGACGGCGGCCGGCAGCACGTTCATGCCGGGCGAGCCGATGAAATAGCCGACGAAGGTGTGGCTCGGCTTTTCGAACAATTCCGCCGGCGTGCCGATCTGCACGATTTGGCCGTCATACATGACGACGACCTTGTCGGCGAAGGTCAGGGCTTCCGTCTGGTCGTGCGTGACATAGACCATGGTGAAACCGAACTGGCGATGCAGCCGCTTCAACTGCGAGCGCAGCACCCATTTCATATGCGGGTCGATGACCGTCAGCGGCTCGTCGAACAGGATGGCGCTGACGTCGTTGCGCACCAGGCCGCGGCCGAGCGAAATCTTCTGCTTCTGGTCGGCCGTCAGGCCACGCGCCTTGCGGTTCGCCCAGCTCGTGAGGTCGATCATGTCGAGCGTGTCGCGAACACGTCGGTCGACCTCGGCTTCCGGCACATGGCGGTTGCGCAGCGGGAAGGCCAGGTTGTCGTAAACGGTCATGGTGTCGTAGATGACCGGGAACTGGAAGACCTGGGCGATGTTGCGCCGTTCCGTCGGCAGTTGCGTGACGTCCGTGCCGTCGAACAGGATGCGACCTTCCGATGGCGTCACCAGTCCGGAGATGATGTTGAGAAGCGTGGTCTTGCCGCAGCCGGAGGGACCCAGCAGCGCATAAGCGCCGCCGTCGTTCCATTCGTGATGCACTTCCTTCAGCGCATAATCGTTCGGCGAGGTGGGCTTTGGGCCGTAGGCGTGGCGGATATGGTCGAGTGTGATGCGTGCCATGGTTTTCTCCTCACGCCGCCTTGGCCGGCGCAGCGGCAATCGCCCTGCCATCGGTCGAAAAGGCCATCAGGTGACGGGTGTCGAGATAAACGTCGATTGCCTTGTCCGGCTCGATGTCGTGGATGCCATGTTCCAGCATCACCCAGCGGGCGCCGGCGAAATCCACGTGCACGAAACTTTCCGAGCCGGTGATTTCCGAAACCAGCGTGCGGACGCTGAGCCGCGCATTGCCGCTGTCGGTCGGCGCAAGCGCGAGGTGGTGCGGGTGAAACGCGACCGTCACCGGCCCGTCCGCCATGCCGGCGAGATGGGCAGGAACGGCAAAAGCCTCGGCATCATGCTTGAGGAAATGACCGTTCGATTTGACGACCTCGAGAATGTTCAGCGGCGGGTCGGCAAAAGTCTTGGCGGTGATCAGGTCGGTCGGCCGGCGATAGACGTCGATGGTCTTGTCGAACTGGGTGATCCGGCCCTCGCTGAGCGTCGCAGTGTGGCCGCCAAGCAGCAGCGCCTCGGATGGTTCGGTCGTGGCATAAACGAAGATGGCGCCTGAGGCGGCGAAGATGCGCGGCAATTCTTCGCGCAGTTCCTCGCGCAGCTTATAGTCGAGATTGGCGAGCGGCTCGTCGAGCAGCACGAGGCTGGCATTCTTGACGATGGCGCGTGCCAGTGCGGTGCGCTGCTGCTGGCCACCGGAAAGATTGAGCGGGGTACGATCGAGATAGGGCGTCAGCCGCAGCAATTCGGCCGCCTTGCGCACCTCGCGGTCGATGGTCGCCGCGTCCTTGCCGGAAATCCGCATCGGCGAGGCGATGTTTTCATAGACCGTCAGGGCCGGATAATTAATGAACTGCTGGTAGACCATGGCGACGTTGCGATCCTGCACACGCACACCGGTGACGTCCTTGCCATCGAAATGGATCGAGCCGCCGGTCGGCTTGTCCAGCCCGGCCATCAGCCGCATCAGCGAAGTTTTGCCGGACAGGGTCGGGCCGAGCAGGACGTTCAACGTCCCCCGTTCGAGAACGAGATCGCTCGGGCGAATGTGATATTCACCGCCGACCGTCTTCGACACATTGCGCAATTCGAGCATGAGCTCCTCAGGCCTCCTCCAAACCCAAAAATGACGTACCGACCTCTATCGGTCAGGCCGCAGACGATGCGGCCGCTCCCGTCATGTAATCCTCCAAAGCCGCCGCTTCCTCACGGGACAGATACAGTCCGCGCTTGGTGCGGCGCCACAACACGTCCTCGGCGTGCCGTGCCCATTCCTTCTCCATCAGCCAGCGGACCTCCACCTCATAGAGGTCGCTGCCGAAATGCCGGCCAAGATCGCCGGTCGCCTTGGCATTGCCAAGCAGCGCGGGAGCTTTCGTGCCGTAGAGCCGGACCAGCCGGCGTGCATGTTTTTCCGCCAGGAAAGGATAGGCGGACGACAGCTTGCGCACTTCCGCCTCGTATCCCGTCGCTGCAAAATCGCCGCCCGGCAGCGACGATTTCGCCGTCCAGGCCGGACCTTTTCCGCCGATCGCCTCGCCGATCTTTTCCAGCGCATGTTCGGCCAGCCGGCGATAGGTGGTAAGCTTGCCGCCGAAGACGTTGAGCAGCGGCGCTTCGCCCGAACCACCCTCGACCTTGAGCACGTAATCGCGCGTCGCTTCCTGCGCCTTCGACGCACCGTCGTCGAACAGCGGACGAACACCGGAATAGCTCCAGACGATGTCTTCGGGCCGCACCGGCTCGGCAAAATACTCGCTGGCGGCGCGGCAGAGATAGGCCGTTTCTTCTTCCGAGATCTTCACGTTGCGCGGATCGTCGGTGTAATCGCGATCCGTCGTGCCGATCAGGGTGAAATCGTTCTCGTAGGGAATGGCGAAGATGATGCGGTTGTCGGGGTTCTGGAAGAAGTAGGCGCGCGGATCGTCAAACTTGCGGCGCACGACGATGTGGCTGCCCTGCACCAGCCGGACATTGTGAACGTTGTTCTTGCCGACAGCGCCGGCGAGAACCTGGTCCACCCAGGGACCGGCGGCATTGACCAGCATGCGGGCGCGAACCCGGCGCGTGGCGCCGCTCTCGATGTCATTGACCTCGATGGTCCACGCACCCTGTTCGCGGCGGGCCGAGGTGACCTTGCTGCGGTTGAGGATCGTCGCGCCGCGATCGGCCGCGTCGCGGGCATTCAGCACCACCATGCGCGCATCGTCGACCCAGCCGTCGGAATATTCGAAGGCGCGGGTGAACAGCGGCTTCAGCGGCTTGCCGGCCGGGTCGCGGCGCATGTCGAGCGAGCGCGTCGCCGGCAAAAGCTTGCGGCCGCCGAGATGATCATAGAGGAAAAGGCCGAGCCGGATGAGCCAGGCCGGACGGATGCCGCCCTTGTGGAACGGCAGCACGAAACGCATCGGCCAGATGATGTGCGGCGCCATGGCCCACAAGATCTCGCGCTCCATCAGCGCCTCGCGCACCAGCCGGAATTCGTAATGTTCGAGATAACGCAATCCGCCATGGATCAGCTTGGTGGCGGCAGAAGAGGTGCCCGACGCAAAATCCTTCATTTCGGCCAGCGCGACCGAATAACCACGGCCGACGGCATCGCGGGCAATGCCGCAGCCGTTGATCCCGCCACCGATGACGAAAATATCGTACACCGCTTCTTCGGACAATTCCGTCTCCCCCCACTCCTATTTCGCACTGCACAATTTTGCGCATTTGCGAAAGTGAAATCAGTTAAAACGAAAACAACTCGAATGTCAAACGAATGAAAGAGAATCGAAAATTATTCTTCCGCGATATCTCGCGCCGTTTCGATCAACCGGACGTCGTGTTCGGCGCAGATGGCGTGAATGGACGTCAACGGACAACGGTCGGTAATGAATGTATCGACCTGCGAAAGGTGGCCGATCCGCACCGGCGCATTGCGATCGAACTTCGTCGAATCGGAAACAAGAATGACGTTTCGGGCATTGGCCATGATCGCCTGGGCGACTTTCACCTCGCGAAAATCATAGTCAAGCAACGCGCCGTCATGATCGATGGCGGAAGCGCCGATCACGGCATAGTCCACCTTGAACTGCTTGATGAAATCCACCGCCGCCTCGCCGACGATACCGCCATCGGAACCGCGCACCACGCCGCCGGCGATGACCACCTCGATGGAGGGAAAGATCCGTAAGCGGTTGGCAACATTTATATTATTGGTGATGACCATCAGTTCATGATGATCGAGAAGGGCCTCGCCCACAGCTTCGGTGGTGGTGCCTATATTGATGAAGAGCGAGGTATTGTTCGGAATCAGCGCCGCCGCCGCGCGGCCGATCGCCTGCTTTTCGGGAGCGGCGATGGAGCGGCGCGCTTCGTATTTGACGTTTTCGGTGCCGCTCGGGAAAATCGCCCCGCCGTGCACGCGCGTCAACGCGCGTCCTTCGCAGAGATCGTTCAGGTCCTTGCGGATGGTTTGCGGCGTCACCGAAAAGCGCACTGCCAGTTCTTCCACCAGCACTCGGCCCTCGACCTTGGCGATCTCCAGAATCTCCGACTGGCGTCCCGTCAGAAACATCGCTTCTCCCCCTTTTCATTTTCGTTTTTCTTCATAATAGGACAAAGCGAAAATAGCGCAATCCACGACTTTCATATTGCCGGGCGGCACGATGCCGGGCAATCTAGGGCAAGACAAGGAGGAGACCATGTTTCACCCAAAACTGTTCGAAGGCCGCAACGTCGTGGTCACCGGCGCCGGTCGTGGCATCGGGCTTGAAGTGGCGCGCCTGTTTCTCGATTGCGGTGCCCATGTGCTCGTCCATGTCGGCCGCACCCCCGGCGAGGCGCTACCCGATTTCCTTCTGGAAGCCCAGGCCGATCGCCGCGCCTTTCTGGTGGCGTCGGATTTTCTGGCGGAAGACGGTGTGGCGCAGTTTGCCTCCGCGGTGCAGGATCGTTTCGACGCGGTCCATGTGCTGGTCAACAATGCCGGGACGATGGTGGGCCGTTTTCCGGCCGACGAACTGACCGACGACCAGTACCAGACGGTGGTGCAGCTCAACCAGAACTCCGTCGTCGAACTGACGAGGGATCTCCTGCCGATGATGAAAAAGAACGGCGACGCCGCGATCGTCAACACCGTGTCGATCTCTGCGCTCACCGGCGGCAGTCCCGGCTCGGCGATCTATTCGGCGTCGAAAGCCTTCGTGTCCACCTATTCGAAGGCTTTGGCGCGGGAGCTGGCGCCTTCGGGCATCCGCGTCAACTGCGTCTCTCCCGGCACCATCGCCACGGACTTCCACGACCGCTACTCCTCGGCAGAAAAGCTGGAGGCGACCCGCAAGACGATACCCCTGCAGCGCCTCGGCACCCCGGAAGATTGTGCTCCGGCCTATCTGTTCCTCGCCGCCGGCAGCCTTTCCGGTTACATCACCGGGCAAGTGATCGAAATCAACGGCGGCCAGCTGATCTGCTGAAGTCTCCAGCGTTTATGTCCCCGCCCGGTTGGTCCGGCCTGCGAACTTTTGTATGAGGCGCCACGGGGAAGGCGAGGAAAGCGATGATCGACAAGCTGGAATATTTCATCGCGCTCGCCCGGGAACGGCATTTTGCCAGGGCGGCGGAAGAGCTCGGCATTTCGCAGCCGACGCTGTCGGCGGCAATCCGCCAGCTGGAGGGGCAGCTGGGCGTCATGCTGGTCATCCGCGGTTCGCGGTTCCAGGGCTTGACGCCGGAAGGCCAGCGCGTGCTGGAATGGGCGCGCCGCATCGTCGGCGATGCCCGCACCATGCGCGAGGAAATGCGCACGGCGCGAAAAGGTCTGTCCGGCCACATCCGGCTCGCCGCCATTCCGACGACGCTGTCCATGGTGCCGCGCCTGACGGCGCCGTTTCAGGAAAAACACCCTGATGTCACCTTCTCCGTCTTCTCCACCAATTCGCTGCAGATCCTCAGCCTGCTGGAAAACCTGGAGATCGATGCCGGCCTCACCTATCTCGAAAACGAACCGCTCGGCCGCGTCACCAGCGTGCCGCTTTATGCCGAACGCTATTGCCTGATCACCTCCAAGGGCGGGCCGTTTGCCGACCAGACCGAGGTGACTTGGACGCAGGCCGGCGATCTTCGGCTTTGCCTATTGACTGCGGACATGCAAAACCGCCGCATCATCAACCGCCATTTCGCCGAAGCGGGTGTGGATGTGAAGCCGACACTCGAATCCAACTCGATGATCGTGATCATTTCGCACGTGCGAACAGGACGCTGGTGCAGCATCATGCCACGAAATGTCGCCAAATCCTTCGGTTTTCCTGAGGAAATTAGTATAGTTTCCCTCATCGAACCGGAGCCGCATCACAGCATCGGCCTGGTCGCCACACATCGCGAACCCTTCACGCCACTCGTCTCCGCGCTGCTTCACGAGGCCAGAAACCTCGCAGAAACAGGCGTCGATTGATAGGAATTTTCTATCAATCGACGGAACTGGCTTATTGACGGTTTTTTTATTCCCTGAGACACTTTGAAGATGATGGTGCGGGGGCTGACAGGGTTCCGGTCCTCGCCATAATTTCAAGCATTTAGAGGCTCGTGCGTTTCTGCCGCATGTCGGCGGGAGGCCTTGCGCCTTTGGGAGGAGGTCAGGCATGAACGTTCATGTGGCCGGTGGCGACGTGGAAAAACGGACGCTGGCGATTGTCGGGGAGTTGAAGGGGCTGGAAGGTCCGCTCCTGCCGATCCTGCATGAAATCCAGGCCGAGTTCGGCTATGTGCCGCAGGACTGTCTGCCGGTGTTGGCGCGCGAACTCAATCTTTCCCGCGCCGAGGTGCATGGCGTCGTCACTTTCTATCACGATTACCGCGATCATCCGACCGGCCGGCACGTTCTAAAACTTTGTCGCGCCGAGGCCTGTCAGTCGATGGGCGGAGACCGTCTGGCCGAGCGCGTCAAGGCACTGCTCGGCATCGATTTCCACCAGACGACGCTCGATGGTGCCGTGACGCTGGAGCCGATCTTCTGTCTCGGGCTCTGTGCCTGCGCGCCTGCTGCGATGCTGGATGGTGAGCTGCACGGCCGCCTCGACGAGAGCTCCGTTCGCGAACTGGTGGCGGAGGCGCGCCGATGACCGTGACGATCTTCGTTCCCCGCGATGCCGCTTCCCTGGCGCTCGGCGCCGAGAAGGTCGCCAAGGCGATCACCGCGGGAATCGCCAAGCGTGGCCTCGATGCCAAGGTCGTCCGCAACGGATCGCATGGCATGTTCTGGCTGGAGCCGCTGGTCGAGGTGCGCACCGAGCATGGCCGCATCGCCTACGGTCCGGTGACGGTGAAGGATGTCGAAAGCCTCTTCGATGCCGGTTTCCTGACGGGTGGCGCCCATCCGCTGCACCTTGGCCCGACCGCGGATATCCCCTTCCTGCGCCAGCAGACGCGGTTGACCTTTGCCCGCTGCGGCATCACCGATCCCCTGTCATTGGACGACTACCGCCAGCATGCCGGCCTCGCCGGCCTGGAAAAGGCGATTGCCATGGCGCCGGCCGATATCGTCAAGCAAGTCACCGACAGCGGCCTGCGCGGTCGCGGCGGAGCGGGCTTTCCGACCGGCATCAAATGGAAAACCGTGGCGGATGCGCCGGGCGACAAGAAATACATCGTCTGCAATGCCGATGAAGGCGACAGCGGCACCTTTGCCGACCGGATGATCATGGAAGGCGATCCCTTCGTGCTGATCGAGGGCATGGCGATCGCCGGCATCGCCACCGGCGCCACCAAGGGCTACATCTATACGCGTTCGGAATATCCGCATGCCATCGCCGCCATGCAGGAAGCGATTGAGATCGCCCGCAAGGCCGGCATCCTTGGCCCTTCGGTTCTGGGTTCCCAGCATGCTTTCGACCTCGAAGTCAGGAGCGGCGCCGGCGCTTATGTCTGCGGCGAAGAAACCTCGCTGCTGAACAGCCTGGAAGGCAAGCGCGGCATCGTCCGCGCCAAGCCGCCGCTGCCGGCGCTCCAAGGTTTCATGGGCCGGCCGACAGTCGTCAACAACGTCATGTCGCTGGCCTCGGTGCCGGTCATTTTCGACCGGGGTGCGACCTTCTACCGCGATTTCGGCATGGGTCGGTCGCGCGGCACGATCCCGATCCAGATCGCCGGCAACGTCAAGCATGGTGGCCTGTTCGAAACCGCCTTCGGCCTGTCGCTGGGTGAAATCATCGATCGCATCGGCGGCGGCACTGCGAGCGGCCGGCCGGTCAAGGCGGTGCAGGTGGGCGGCCCGCTTGGCGCCTATTTCCCGCGCGCCTTGTTCGATACGCCGTTCGACTACGAATCCTTCGCGGCCAAGGACGGGCTGATCGGTCATGCCGGCATTGTCGTGTTTGACGATACCGTCGACATGCTGAAGCAGGCGCGTTTCGCCATGGAATTCTGCGCCATCGAAAGCTGCGGCAAGTGCACACCCTGTCGTATCGGCTCGACGCGCGGCGTCGAGACCGCTGACAAGATCGCCCGGGGCATTGAGCCGGAGAAGAACCGTGTGTTGCTCGCCGACCTCTGCAACACGATGAAATTCGGTTCGCTCTGCGCGCTCGGCGGGTTCACGCCCTATCCGGTGCTCAGCGCCATGACGCATTTCCCGGAGGACTTTTCGCCGGCTCCTGTGGTGGAGGCGGCGGAATGAGCGAGAGCGAAAAAGTCAAAGGCCCGGCATCCTACTTCCCGTCGATCGAGAAGAAGTACGGCCAGCCGATCGAGCACTGGAAGCAGATTGTCCGCACACAGGACGGCAAGCCGCACATGCAGATCGTGGCGTTTCTGAAAGAAACACATGGTCTTGGCCACGGTCATGCCAATGCGCTTGTCGCGGCGACGCTTGCCGAAACGAAATCGTAAAACAACCCAAGTCGCCGCTCGCTGCGGCGCAACGCATTGAACTGGAGGTTCCCATGTCCCTCGTTCCTGAAATCGACTACGGCACGCCGGCATCCCGCTCGGAAAAGATGGTGACACTGACCATCGACGGTCGCGAGATCACGGTTCCGGAAGGCACCTCGATCATGCGCGCCTCGATGGAGGCCGGCATCCAGGTGCCGAAACTCTGCGCCACGGATATGGTCGATGCCTTCGGCTCCTGCCGTCTCTGTCTGATCGAGATCGAGGGCCGCAACGGCACGCCGGCCTCCTGCACCACGCCGGTGGCGCCCGGCATCAAGGTGCACACCCAGACGAGCCGGCTGAAGGACATCCGCAAGGGCGTGATGGAGCTTTATATCTCCGACCACCCGCTCGACTGTCTGACCTGCGCCGCCAACGGCGATTGTGAGTTGCAGGACATGGCCGGCGCCGTCGGCCTGCGCGACGTTCGTTACGGTTATGAAGGCGACAACCATGTCCGCGCCCGCAACAATGGCGATATCAACGCCAAGTGGATGCCGAAGGACGAGTCCAATCCTTATTTCACCTATGACCCCTCGAAGTGCATCGTCTGCTCGCGTTGCGTGCGCGCCTGTGAGGAAGTGCAGGGCACCTTTGCGCTGACCATCGAAGGTCGCGGTTTCGGCAGCCGCGTCTCGCCCGGCATGCATGAGGATTTCGTCTCTTCCGAATGCGTTTCCTGCGGCGCCTGCGTGCAGGCCTGCCCGACGGCGACGCTGACGGAAAAATCCGTCATCGAGATCGGCCAGCCGGAGCACTCCGCCGTCACCACCTGCGCCTATTGCGGTGTCGGCTGCTCCTTCAAGGCCGAAATGCGCGGCGAAGAACTGGTGCGCATGGTGCCGTGGAAGGACGGCCAGGCCAATCGCGGCCATTCCTGCGTCAAGGGACGCTTCGCCTACGGCTATTCGACCCACAAGGACCGTATCCTCAACCCGATGATCCGTGAAAAGGTCTCCGATCCCTGGCGCGAAGTCACCTGGGAAGAGGCTTATGCGCATGCCGCCTCCGAGTTCCGCCGCATCCAGTATCAGTACGGCCGGGAATCGGTCGGCGGCATCACCTCCTCGCGCTGCACCAATGAAGAAACCTTCCTGGTACAGAAGCTGATCCGCGCCGGCTTCGGCAACAACAACGTCGATACCTGCGCCCGCGTCTGCCATTCGCCGACCGGCTACGGTCTCGGCCAGGCCTTCGGCACCTCAGCCGGCACGCAGGATTTCGATTCGGTCGAACATACCGATGTCGTCATCGTCATCGGCGCTAACCCGACCGACGGTCACCCCGTCTTCGGCTCGCGCCTGAAGAAGCGGCTGCGACAGGGCGCCAAGCTGATCGTCATCGATCCGCGCCGCACCGACCTCGTCAAGTCGCCGCATATCGAGGCGGCCTTCCATCTGCCGCTGAAGCCTGGCACCAACGTCGCCGTCATGACGGCGCTGGCGCATGTCATCGTCACCGAAGGCCTCGCCAATGAAGCCTTCATCCGCGAGCGTTGCGACTGGTCGGAATTCGAGGATTGGGCTGCATTCGTTGCCGAAGAGCAGCATAGCCCGGAAGCAATCGAAGAATTTACCGGCGTACCGGCGCATCTGGTGCGCGGCGCAGCGCGGCTGTTTGCCACCGGTGGCAACGGCGCGATCTATTACGGTCTCGGCGTCACCGAGCACAGCCAGGGTTCGACGACGGTCATGGCGATCGCCAACCTTGCCATGGTCACCGGCAATATCGGCCGGCCGGGCGTCGGCGTGAACCCGCTGCGTGGCCAGAACAACGTGCAGGGTTCGTGCGACATGGGCTCCTTCCCGCACGAGCTGCCGGGTTATCGCCATGTCTCCGACGATGCCACCCGCGAAATCTTCGAAAAGCTGTGGGGCGTCGCTCTCTCCAACGAGCCGGGGCTGCGCATCCCCAACATGCTGGATGCCGCCGTCGACGGTTCGTTCAAGGGCATCTACATCCAGGGCGAGGATATTCTCCAATCCGACCCGGACACCAAGCATGTCGCAGCCGGCCTTGCCGCCATGGAATGCGTCGTCGTCCAGGATCTGTTCCTCAACGAAACGGCAAACTATGCCCACGTCTTCCTGCCGGGCTCGACCTTCCTGGAAAAGGACGGCACCTTCACCAATGCCGAGCGCCGCATCAACCGCGTCCGTCGCGTCATGACGCCGAAGAACGGTTATGCCGACTGGGAGATAACACAGAAACTGGCCCAGACGATGGGCCTGGCCTGGAACTACAGCCATCCATCCGAAATCATGGACGAAATCGCCGCGACGACGCCGAGTTTTGCCCTCGTTTCCTATGACTATCTGGACAAGATGGGTTCGGTGCAGTGGCCGTGCAACGAAAAGGCGCCACTGGGTTCGCCGATCATGCATATCGACGGCTTCGTGCGTGGCAAGGGCAAGTTCATCCGCACCGAATATGTCGCCACCGACGAACGCGCCGGTCCGCGCTTCCCGCTCCTGCTGACCACCGGCCGCATCCTCAGCCAGTACAATGTCGGCGCCCAGACGCGGCGCACCGACAACGTCGTCTGGCACGCCGAGGACCGGCTGGAGGTGCATCCGCACGATGCAGAACTGCGCGGCATCCGTGACGGTGACTGGGTCCGGCTCGCCAGCCGTTCCGGCGATACGACGCTTCGGGCGCTGATCACCGATCGCGTCGCGCCGGGCGTCGTCTACACCACCTTCCACCACCCGACGACGCAGGCGAACGTCATCACCACCGACTTCTCCGACTGGGCGACCAATTGCCCGGAATACAAGGTGACGGCGGTACAGATTTCGCCCTCCAACGGCCCGTCCGGATGGCAGGTGGAGTATGACGAGCAGGCCCGCCAGTCCCGCCGCATCGCCGGCAAGCTGGAGGCAGCGGAGTGAGGATGGGCTCCGGAGGCGGGGTGCGGTTGTCTCGCGGGACGCCGCGTGACTATGGTTGCTCGGCTCTTTCGCGGCTTGCGCCGCTCACCCCCTCATCCGCCCTTCGGGCACCTTCTCCCCGCGGGGGAGAAGGGGGTGGAAACGGTGCCGCAGGTATCCCCTTCTCCCCCGCGGGGAGAAGGTCCCGGCAGGGGGATGAGGGGGGCGCCGCCAACCGCAACCCCGGCCGTCCCGAAAACCGGCAGGCCGCCGCATGAGCACGTTCAGGACCACCGCCTCCGCCGCTGAAACCGTCCGCCGCAACGGCGTCGTGCGAAGCGGCGCGCGCATCGTTCCGGAAGAAGTGCCGATCGCCTTCTCCTACGGCGGCTCGACGCATGCGGTGATGATGGGAACGCCGGCGGATCTGGAGGATTTTGCCCTTGGCTTCAGCCTGACCGAGGGCATCATTGCCTCCGCCTCGGAAGTTGCCGGCATCGAAGTCGTGGCGGAAGGGCCGGGCATCGATGTGCAGATCACGCTTGCCGACGATGCCGCCGACGCCTTGCGTACCCGCCGCCGGCATATGGCCGGGCCGGTTGGCTGCGGCCTGTGCGGCATCGAATCGATCGAGCAGGCCATGCGACCGGTGCCGGATGTCGGCAATGTCGCGCTCAACTTCGATGAACGGCAGATCGTCGAGGCGATTGCCCTGCTCAACGGCGCCCAGCCGTTGCATCGCGAAACCCATGCCGTGCATGGTGCCGGGTTTTATATTCCCGGTCGCGGACTGATCGCCGTGCGCGAAGATGTCGGGCGTCACAACGCGCTTGACAAGCTGTGCGGCGCCGTCATCGCCGCCGGGCATGCCGGCGCGCAAGGGGCGGTGGTCGTCACCAGCCGGCTGTCGGTCGAGATGGTGCAGAAGGCGGCGATCCTCGGCAGCGCCGTCCTGATTGCCATTTCCGCCCCGACGGCCCTGGCGCTGCGCACGGCCGAGGAGGCCGGCATGACCCTCATCGCGCTGGTGCGCGGCGAGGATTTCGAGATCTTTACCCATTCGACCCGCATTTTTTCCGGAGTTTCCGCCGATGTCGCATGATGGAACGCAGCAGAAGCTGGTGCGTATGGCCAATCAGATCGCCACTTTCTTCCATTCGCAGCCGGAAGCGGAGCGGGTACAGGGCGTTGCCACCCACATCAACAAATTTTGGGAATCACGCATGCGCCGGCAGTTTTTCGAGATGATCGAGGAAGGCGGCGAGGGTTTCGATCCGCTGGTGCTGGAAGCCGCCGCGCACATCCGCAAGCCGGCGCCGCCTGCCCCGCCGCAGGCCAGCGCCTGATCTGACGAACGGTGTTCGCAGGTTGGTATCGATGTCAGCCCGGCCGACATACGGCCGGTGCGTGGAGCATTCCTGCCCTTCCTGACGCAATTCAGCCGCGCGTCCTTGCCGCAACGACTCAATATTCCTTTTCATAGAAGATACCGGCCGCACCTTCGCCGTTGCCGCCCGCTTCTCCGCGCAGTTTCACGCCGCGGCCGACATCGAGGTTGATGATCGCCTTGCCGCCGCTTTCGCCGCCGCCCTGCAGCTCGATATAGGTGCGGCTGTTCAGGTATTTGCCGGCAGAAACACGCGCTTCACCTTTTTCATCGGTCGAGATGTCGAGGTCGTCGACGCCGAGATTGGAGCGCAGCGCCTGGAACAGCGAGGTCGAGCGGCCGCCGGCCAGCTGGCTTGCGGCATCGGCCAGCTGGGCGATCTGCAGCGCCGAAAGCTTTGACATCGACTGGCCGAAGATCAGCTGCGCCAGGATTTCGTCCTGCGGCAGCGCCGGCGACGACGAGAAGGTGATCGACGGATCGTTGGCGACACCGGCGACGGTGATGGTGATCGCCGTCGAACCGGTGGTGTTGGTCGCCTCGAGGTTCAGCGTCGGGGTCAGCGAGCCGCCGAAGCTGATCTCGCCCGACGTGAAGTCCAGCCGCTTGTTGAGGATGTTCAGCCGGCCACGGCGCATCTCGAAGCCGCCGGAAACCACGGGATCCGTCGCCGTGCCGCGCACGGTCAGCGAACCGCCAAGCTCGGCATCGATGCCGCGTCCGCGCACGAAAATGCGCGAGGGGGCGCTGATCGTCAGGTCGAGGCCGATGGTCGATTGCGTACCGCTGCCGCCTTCGTCCTTCTTGATGGTCTGGGCCTGTTTTTGCACGTCGCGCGGCGCGTTCTTGTGCTTGACGTTGATTTCCGACAGCGAGGCCGGCAGCTTTTCCGGCACGGTGATCGAGGTTTTGCCGAGCCTCAGTTCGCCGCCGAGCACAGGCGCAGTCAGGACCGGCCCCTTCAGCGTCAGGTTGCCGTCGATGACGGTCGCCAGCAGCGTGCCATCGACATAGGCCGCCTTGTCGAGTTTGATGGCGAGGTCGGCGGGAAAACCGCTGCCGCCGGCAAAACCGATCGTGCCGGTTGCCGACACCGTGCCGCCCTGCGCCAGCTGGCCGGACAGCCGGTTGATGGTGGCCCGGTCACGGTCGAGCGAAACGTTCAGGGCAAGGTTGTTGAGGGCGATGTTGCGGCGAACGTCGACCAACGTTGCGCCAGCGGCCGTAATCGTGCCGGCAATATCGGGTGATGCCGCCGTGCCGGCGATGCGTAGGTTCACCTTGGCCTGGCCTTCGAGGCTGAGCCCCTGGCTGGCAAGCTGGGCGGCGGCCACGGAGAAGGGCAAGGTTCCCTCGAAAGCCAGCGCCAGCGGCTGGTTGCCGGTCACGCCCACCGTGCCGCCGCCGCTGAGCGACAGGCCACCGCCGCTGAGGCTGGTATCGATGCGCAGCGTGTTGTCGGCGAAGCGGCCATTGGCTTTGATATCGAAGGCGCCGACACCGGCCGATTTCGTCTGTGCTACTGCGGCATTCGCCCAGGCAAGCTGGTAATCAACGGCAGGTGCCGCCGTCGAACCTCGCACGGCAACCGTGCCCGATATCGTGCCTTCCGCTGCGATGCTGGGCACGAAGGTATTGGCAAGGCTTGCCGGCAGATTGCTGATCTTTGCGTCGATCTGTAATTGTTCGCCGGCACCGCCATTGACGGTGATCGTGCCGTTGCCGGCCCGGATGCCGAGTTTCGACAGGGTGACGTTGCCGCCGGCAATGCGGATGGTCGTCGGGCTTTCGAGCTTGAGGGGCAGCCGTTTCGGTGCGGCCTCGAAACGGTTGAGCGCAACCGTCATGGCACCGCCGGCGCTTTGAATGGAACCGGATGTCAGAAGCGGCGCGCCGTCATATTGCGCCTTCAGGTCGAAGCCGGTTTTGCCACCGCTCTGGGTGATCGCCAATGCCAGCGCCTGGATGCGGTTGGCTCCGGAGCGGATTTCTTCCGCCCGCACCGTGCCATTCGCCGACAGCGCGGCGAGATCGTCGACGGTGAGATCGACCACCGGCTTGACGATGCTGAGATCGTCGCGGCGGATGCCGCTGCCGGAGGCGGAAATCTTTGCCTGCATGATACCGGCATTGGTGGAAAGCGTGATGGCGCCCTTGAGATCGCCCTCGGCGCGCTGGCCGGCGAGCGCCGCAAACAGGCTGAGGTCCGGAATATCGAAGGTCAGTTGCCCGCTGGGCGCAAAGGACGGCGAGAAGGCGAGCGCGCCTTCCAGCCGGTTGCGACCCACCGTCGCCAGCAGTTTTGGCAGGCGTGTGATGCCGTTTTCGGAGATCAGGTCGGCGTCGACGGCGAGTTTTTGCCCGTCGAGCGTGCCGGTCGCCTTGAGTACTGCCTGCGGCGCGCTTCTGTCGGCGACGCCTTTCGCATTCAGCGACAGATCGGTCAGCGTGCGGCCGGCGAGTTCGGCCTTGGCGGCCTCCATCGTCGCGTCGATCGCCAGCGCCGAAGGCTCGCCCTGGATGGTGGCGCGGAATTGAGCCGCACCTTTGGCATCGGCAAGCAGCTTGCCGATCTCGGGCAGCGCGCCCTTCAGGTCGACCGCCAGCAGGCCTTTTTCGAATGTCACCGCGCCATCGGCCTGCAGCGTGCCGCTGGAGGCGATCTTGAGGTTGCTGAGCTCGGTCTTGCCGCCGATGATCGACGAAAGGTCGCTCTCAAGGGTGATCGGCGCGTCGAATTTCGTCGCGGCAGCCTCGGGCAGGGCTGCCGGTTGGATGGTGAATGCCAGGTGCGAGAGAACAGTTTGGGTGGCAAGCGCATAACCGCCATCCAGCCTGCCAGAGATGACCGGGCTTTCGATGGTTGATCCGTCGAAGCCGATCGAGCCGGCCGAAACGACGATCGGTGCGGCGATCGCCAGCGGTCCCTGGACGGCACGGTTGAGATCGGTGCTGACAAATTCCAGGCCCGCGACATCGAGCCTCGTCTCCACCGTACCGGAAAGGGTAGCGATGTCGAACTCCGTGGTTTTGGCGGTGAATTGCAGGTCGGAGAACCGGCCCTCGCTCATCTCGACGCTCTGCAGCGCCGCTCTGAGGTCTGCCGACACCACGGGCGTTGCCGCAAGGCCTGAAATGTTTGCCGTTCCCGACAGCGCGCCCTTGGCGACGATGGCCGGTACGAAGGTGTTGGCCAGGGTGGCGGGGATGTTGGCGATATCCGCCGTCAGCGCCAGCCGCTCGCCGACTGTGCCCGACAGGGTCACGAGACCGTCGCCGACGCGAATAGCGAGGCCTGGCAGGGTAACGGTGCCGTTGGCGATGGTGATGGCCGCCGTACGGTCGAGTTCGAGCGGTACCTTCCTCGGCGCGGCGGACAGGGCGTCGATGGCGATGGTGATGGCGCCGTCGACGCTTTGCAGGCTGCCGGCGGCCAGAAGCGGCGCTTCGTCGTAATTTGCCTTGAGGTCGAAACCGGTCTTGCCGGCTTGCTGTGTGAAGGCAAGCTGCGGCTGGGCCACCGTGTGGCCGCCGGAGGCGATCTCATCGGCGCGGACAGTGCCGCGGGCCGACAGCGCCTTCACGTCGTCGATGGTGAGATCGATGACGGGATTGGCGATCCGCAGGTCGTCGCGGGAAATACCGCTGCCCGACGCGTTGACCACGGCCTGGATACGACCGTCCTGCGTCGTGATCATCGCCGATCCCTTGAGGTCGCCCTGCGCTTCCTGTCCGGCCAGCGCTGCCAGCAGGCCGATATCGGGAAGATCGAGCGTCAGCCGGCCGTCCGGCTCGAACGTCGGCGACAGGACGAGCGCGCCTTCGATCCTGTTGGCGCCGACCTGCGCCAGAAGCTTCGGTATGCGGGTCGCGCCGTTTTCGGACAAAAGATCGGCATCGACATTGATCGTCTGGCCGCCGAGTGCGCCGGATGCCTTGACGGTTACCTGCGGCGAAGCCGGGTCGGCCTTGCCTTCCGCGGAAACCGAAAGATCCGTCAGCGCACGTTCGCCGAGCGCCGCCTCGCTGGCGCTCAGGTTGGCCTTGAAGGCCATGGCGGAGAGCGGGCCGTCGGCCGAAACGGAAAAATCGACGATGCCGCGGGCATCGGCGACGAGCTTGCCGAGATCCGGCAACCGGCCGGTGAGATCGGCAGTCAGCGTTTCGCCGTCCAGCGCAACATTGCCGGAGGCTTCGATGGTGCCGGATTTCAGCGTCAGGCCGCTCACCTCAGTGCGGCCGCCGATCGTGGCGCTCACATTGCCCTCGGCGGCAATCGTCGTTTCGAACTTGGCGGCCAGGGCATCCGGCAGGACGGATGGAACGGCAAACAGGCGGAAGGCCGTCGCCAACGTCTTGTCTGCAAGCGTATAGCGGCCGGTCAGCGTTCCGCCGATGCTCGGGCTTTCCAGGGCAATCGCGTCGAAGGCGATGGCATCCGGCGAAACGGTGAGCGGTGCGGTGATCGTCAGCGGCCCTTCTACGGCGCGATCGATATCGGGGCTGACAAACGCCGTCTCTGCGACGGAAAAGCGTGTCTGGATGGTGCCGGAACGTTCCGTCAGGTTCAGCGCATTACTTTTGGCGTCGAGCCGGAGTTGGCCCAACCGGCCTTGCGGCAGGTCCACCTGCTCCACCGCTGCCGACAGGTCGAGTTTTGCGGCTGCAGCCTGCCCCGTCAGCGACAGGTCGATACCGCTGATCAGTAACCGCGCCTCGCCATCGGCAAGCGGCCAGCGGAAATCGATCGGGCCGGCGGCGCCGATCAGATTGGCCTTCAGGCTGTTGTCGCCGTTGGGGTTGAGTTCGCCGGAGGCTGCCAGCAGGAGATTGCCGGTGGCGATGTTGCCGCTTTCGATGCTGAGGCGGCCGGTATCGTCGAAGCTTGCGGCGACGTCGATTTCCGTGCTGCCGGCAAACAGCGGCCGGAAGCTTGGCGGCAGCAGCGAATCGAAGGTTCCGCCGCCCTTGACCGCGATGCGATGCGCTCCCCCGGTCGATTGCTGGTGTCGAGCATCGACATTCAATACCGGCTGCCCATCGAGAGAAGCCGCCAGCTTGCCGGCCCAATCGGACAGCGGTCCCGTGCCGTTGACCTTCAAGGCGATAGCCGGACTGTTCGGCAGGCGCAGCAGGCCGGCAATCAGCCCACCCTGCGGTTCGGCAATGTCCGCATCCAGCGCCAGGCGGTTTTCGGACGGAACGAAGGCTATTTCGGCACGCGCCTTGGCTTCCGGCAGGTCCTTGCGGTTGGCAGAAAACTGCGTGGTGATCCCCGCGCCGTCGGCGTGCAGCGAACCGTCGGCGGCAAGCGCAAAATCGCGGCCGGCAAGTGCGGAACCCAGGGTGATATCGGGCAGCGAGAGACGGGTGATGTCGATGGCGACCGGCAAGGACGATCCGCCGCCGTCTTCAGCCGGCGGCGGCGTCTGCGTGACGATGGGTGCGCGGACGATGCTGACCGAACCGGCCGAAACGAGGTCGACCTTGAAGGTGCCGCCAAGCAGGGAGAGCGGCGACCAGTCTACGGCGATATCACGGACCTCGGCAAAGGTGCCCTGGCTATCGGCTACGGTGACCTGATCGAGCCGCAGGCGGCCGGTCAACAGGCCGGAGGGCGTGCCAAGCGTGATCACCCGATCCGGCGTCGAGGCAAGCTGCGACACCTGATCGGCGGCAAAACGGGCGCCGAACGGCGTCAGGCCGACCACGAGCACGCCGATCACCAGAAGAACGACGGCAGCCAGAACCGCGTAGGCGGTAAGGCGCAGGAGCCGTTTCACGATGCGAATCAGAATAGCCATTGGACGCGATCTTATCCGAAGTTTGCGCTTGCTTTGAGGTCGGGCGGATCAGAAAGCCTGGCCGATGCCGGCATAGATCCCGTAACTGCTGCCCCCCTCGTATCGATTGAGAGGCACGGCGACATCGAGCCGTATCGGCCCGAACGGTGTGGCGTAACGGATACCGAGGCCGGCGCCGATGCGTACGTCCGAAAAATCCGGAAACATCTTTTCCGAAACGGTGCCGGCATCGACGAAAGGAACCAGGCCGATCGAATCGGTGATTTTCACCCGCGCCTCGGCAGAGACCACGGCGTAAGACCGGCCGCCCGTCGCATCGCCCTTGGCGTCGTAGGGGCTGATCTCCTGATAGGCGTAACCGCGCACCGAGCCGCCGCCGCCGGCATAAAAACGCCGCGTCGCCGGGATGTCTTCGAGGTTGCCTGCCCCCACCAGCGTGCCGAGCGACGCCTTGCCGGCGAAGACGACACGATCTTCGGCGCCGAGCGATTGATAGCCGGATACCGAACCTTCGAAAGACGAGAAGAACGTGCTGCCGAAGATTTCGTAGCTGGGTTTTGCCGCCAGCGTTGCGCGATAGCCTTCGGTCGGATCGAGCTTGTTGTCGCGGGCGTCGCGCGCATATTCGAGCGGCAGCGAGAAGGTCAGGTATTCATTGTTGCCGAAGGCATCCTCGGTATCGGAATAGCTGAGTTCGACGCCGGCGGACGCCGTGTCCTGGTCGGAAAGCTCGTATGCGATGCCGGTTGCCGCCGTCACCGTGTTGGCGAGATAGGAATCGGGATGTTCCGTCTTCGCCTTGATGCTGGCGTTCAGCGTCGCCGAAGGCAGGATGAAACCCGGCTTGGAGAAGATGATGCCGGCGGAATAGTCCAGGTCCTGGTAGCCGGTGGCTTCGCCGAGGCGCGACACGGCGGCCTCCAGGCGCAGCGATTCCGCCCGGCCGAACAGGTTGCGATGGCCCCAATATCCCTGCAGGCCGAAACCGTCGATGGTCGAATATTGTGCGCCGACCCCGAAATAACGATGCTTGCCTTCGGCAACGGTGATGTTGACCGGGATCGTGCCATCCGGCGACAGCGTATCGCCCTCTCGCACGGTGACGCTGGAGAAGACGCCGAGCTGGCGCAGCCGCTCGCCGGCCTTCTTCAGGTTTTCCGGATTGTAGGGCCGGCCTTCGTTGATGCGCGAATAGGTGCGGATGAACTCCGGATCGACGCTCTTCTGGCCGTTGACGCCGACATTGCCGACCGGTGCGACGGGACCACCGCTTGCCGTCAGCACGACATCGACCTGGGCCGTCTCGTGGTCGGCGACGACGCTGCGATTGTCGAGCTTTGCGAGCGGTCGACCCTCGTTCTTCAGATCCTCGACGATGCGGTCACCCGCCTTCAGGATGATCAGCGAACTGGCGTCGCCACCCTGCACCAGGCCGTAGTCGGCGGGGTTGCGGCCGAGCGCGTCGCCCTCGAAACGGATGTCGCCGAGCGTGAAGGCGGGGCCGGGCTTGATCTCCACCGTCACCGGCACCGGCCGCGACGGGTCGAAGACCGGCGTCGGCGGTAGCTGGTCGATGTCGGTACCATCGACGAGAACGGTGACAACGCCGCCATAACGGGATTTTTCGTAGAGCGTGGCGATCAGCCGGTCGCGATCGTCGCGCGCCTTGATCACCAGGCCGAGATCGCCAGATACCGGCTTGTCCTTGTCCTGGATGAGATGGGAGGCGTTTTCCAACGCGGCTTTCAGGTCGTCGTCGGCAGCTTCGGCATTCAGTGTGACGGAATAATTGACCGGATCGATAACGTCGACCGTCTGCTCTTCCTCACCCCAGAGCGTGATACCGAACAGCTTGAAAGCATGGGCTTCCGTTGCAAAAACCGGGCACAAGAGGGCGCTTGCTGCAACCGTGACGACGGTGCCCGCTCTCCGATACGCAATACTCTCTTTCGGCTTACACAGGGTTTTCGGCATACGCGGTTTTTTGTTTCAAGCCCATTATGACAGCCAAAGCCTTGATCCGTCGTTAACGCGGACATTAACCTTAAAAATCCGCAACGTGTACCTCTTTTAGCCGCACCCGACCCAAAACGTCATTGCAAAAGAAAAGTCCCGGGAAAGACCCGGGACTTCGAAAGTCGATCTGCAACCGAAAGTCGGCAGGTATCAGTAGCCACCGCGCGGGCAATCGTCGATGTAGCGACGGCCGTAACGGTCACGATAGTAGCACTGGCCGGGCTGGTCGGCGACGCTGCCGATGACCGCACCGGAAACACCGCCGATGGCTGCGCCAACAGCTGCGCCACGAACGTCGCCGGTGATGGCACCGCCGATGATCGCACCCGAAACAGCACCGATGCCGGCGCCCTTTTCAGTCTGGGTGCAGCTTGCAGCCGACAGACCAACCAACAGAAGCACGATGGCCTTCTTCATGAAACTCTCTCCACAGTTAATGACCGGCGTCCCCAATCCGCGTCGTCCGGGTTCCCGGTACACGCAGATCTGCCGATATACGGCAACGCTTACCGGCGAAGATAGACTTGAAAATAGGGAAGTCTACTAGGCACAAGGGATTTTTTTGCTGTTCCTTTCCAGCTTGTGCGTCGTATCACGCCGGCTGCTCAGTATTGCGACAGTTGCAGCCGGAAAAAAGTGCCCTGTGCGAAAACTAGCGATTGATCGCACTGGAAAAAAGACAAATGATGCTTTCCGTGTCCGGGAGAGGCACGAGGAGGAACAAGATGGCGAAAGTGACATTGACGGTGAATGGCCGGACAGTGAGCGGAGAGTGTGAGGAGCGCACGCTTCTCGTGCATTTCATCCGCGAAAAGCTGGGGCTGACGGGAACACATGTGGGATGCGACACCTCGCAGTGTGGCGCCTGCGTGGTGCATATGGACGGTCATTCGGTGAAGAGCTGTTCCATCCTGGCGGTGCAGGCTTCCGGCTCCACCGTCACGACCATCGAGGGGCTGGCCGGCCAGGGCGAGCTGCATCCGGTGCAGGCTGCCTTCAAGGAACATCACGGCCTGCAATGCGGCTTCTGTACCCCCGGAATGGTGATGACGGCGGTCGACATGATCAACCGCCACGGCGGCAATCTCGATGAAGCCACCGTTCGCGCCGAGCTGGAAGGCAATATCTGTCGTTGCACCGGCTACCACAACATCGTCAAGGCCGTATTGGCTGCCGACGCGGAGATGTCCGCCGGCCGTCAGGCTGCCGAATAATTCGCGAGACGACTGGCTGACGCATAGCCTCGGTCCGATTTTGCACATCCGTGGCATGCCAAGCCTGACCACCCTGGAGGATATTCAATGGGTATTGAGGGAATTGGTGCGCGCGTTACGCGCAAGGAAGACAAACGCTTCCTGACCGGCAAGGGCCGGTATACGGACGACATGGTCGTCCCCGGCATGAAATACGCCTACTTCATCCGCAGTCCGCATGCGCATGCCAAGATCCAGTCCATCGACACGACGGCTGCCCAGGGCATGTCCGGTGTCATCGGCATTCTCGACGGCAAGCAGCTTCTGGCCGATGGCATCGGTAATCTGATCTGCGGCTGGATGATCCACTCCAAGGATGGATCGCCGATGAAGATGGGCGCCTGGCGTCCGCTCGCCGCCGAAACCGTACGTTACGTCGGCGATGCCGTCGCCATCGTCGTTGCCGATACGCTCGGTGAAGCGCGTGATGCGGCGGAAGCCGTGGTCGTCGAATACGCGCCGCTGGACGCCGTGGTCGAAGCCGTCGACGCGTTGAAGGACGGCGCGCCGCAGCTTCACCCGGAAGCCGCAAACAACCTTATCTTCGACTGGCAGATCGGTGATGCCTCGGCGGCCGACAAGGCGATTGCCGAAGCCGCACACGTCACCTCGATCGAGATCCACAACAACCGCCTCTCCCCCAATCCGATGGAGCCGCGCGCGACGCTCGGCATCTATGACGGGGCGGAAGACCATTACACCTGCTACACGACGAGCCAGAACCCGCACGTCGCCCGCCTGGTCATGAGCGCCTTCTACAATGTCGCGCCGGAAAACAAGCTGCGCGTCATCGCCCCCGATGTCGGCGGCGGCTTCGGCTCGAAGATCTACATCTACCCGGAAGAGATCGTCTGTCTCTGGGCTTCGAAGAAAACCGGCGTGCCGGTGAAATGGACTTCGGACCGCACCGAAGCCTTCCTGACCGATGCGCATGGCCGCGACCATGTCTCGCAGGTGAAGATGGCCTTCGATGCCAACAACCGCATCACGGCGCTGAAGGTCGATACCATCGCCAATCTCGGCGCCTACATGTCGCTGTTCTCTTCGGCAGTACCGACCTACCTCTATGCGACGCTGCTTTCCGGGCAATACGCCATCCCGGCGATCCACGCCAATGTGCGCACCGTCTATACCAACACGGTGCCGGTCGATGCCTATCGCGGCGCCGGGCGGCCGGAAGCGACCTACCTGCTGGAACGGACCATCGAGACCGCGGCCCGCGAACTCGGTGTTTCCCCGGCGGAATTGCGACGCACCAACTTCATCCGCTCCTTCCCCTACCAGACGCCGGTCATCATGAATTATGACGCCGGCGACTACGAGGCGTCCCTGAACGCTGCCATGTCCGCTGCCGACTGGAACGGTTTTGCCGCCCGCAAGGCGGAAGCCGCTGGCCGCGGCAAGAGGCGCGGCATCGGCATGAGCTGCTATATCGAAGCCTGCGGCATCGCGCCGTCGGCGGCGGTCGGTTCGCTCGGCGCCGGTGTCGGCCTGTGGGAATCGGCAGAGGTGCGTGTCAACGCGGTTGGCACGGTCGAAGTGCTCACCGGCTCGCACAGCCACGGCCAGGGCCACGAAACCACCTTCGCGCAGCTGGTCGCCGACCGGCTCGGCGTGCCGATCGACAACGTCAACATCGTCCATGGCGATACCGATAAAGTGCAGATGGGCATGGGCACCTACGGCTCACGCTCCGGCGCCGTCGGCATGTCGGCGATCGTCAAGGCACTCGACAAGGTCGAGGCCAAGGCGAAAAAGATCGCCGCGCATCTGATGGAGGCCGACGAAAGCGACATCGTCATCGAAAACGGCGAGTTGAAGGTCGCCGGCACCGACAAGACGCTGCCGTGGTTCCAGGTGGCGCTTGCCGCCTACACCGCCCACAACCTGCCGGCCGGCATGGAACCGGGCCTGAAGGAGGGCGCCTTCTACGATCCGTCGAACTTTACCTTCCCCGCCGGCTGCTACATTGCCGAAGTGGAAATCGATCCGGATACGGGCACGACGGACATCGTGCAATTCGTCGCCGCCGATGACTTCGGCAACATCATCAACCCGATGATCGTCGAAGGGCAGGTGCATGGCGGTATCGCCCAGGGCATCGGCCAGGCACTTCTGGAAGGCGTGCACTACGACGAAAACGGCCAGCTTCTGACCGCGAGCTTCATGGACTACGCCATGCCGCGCGCCGACGACCTGCCGTCGTTCACGCTGTCGCACCAGAACACTCCATGCCCGGGCAATCCGCTCGGCATCAAGGGTTGCGGCGAGGCCGGCGCCATCGGTTCGCCGCCGGCGTTGATGAACGCGATCACCGATGCCATCGGCACCAACACACTGACGATGCCCGCCACGCCGCAAAAGGTGTGGAAGGCATTGCAGGCGGCTCATTGAGGGAGGAAGACCATGTACGCGACCAGTTACCATCGTGCCTCCTCGGTCAGTGAAGCGGCTTCGCTGCTTGCCGCCACCGACGAAGCGAAATACGTCTCCGGTGGGATGACGCTCATCCCCACCATGAAACAACGGCTTGCCGCGCCGACCGCCCTGGTCGATGTTCGGCGCATCGCCGACATGAAGGGCATCCACATCGACGGCAACCGCGTGCGGATTGGCGCGGCGACACCGCATGCCGAAGTGGCGGCGTCCAGTGCGCTAAAGTCGGCCTGCCCGGCCGTCACCGTGCTCGCCGGCCTGATCGGCGACCCGCATGTGCGCCATATGGGCACGATCGGCGGTTCAATCGCCAACAACGACCCGGCGGCGGATTATCCGGCGCTGGCACTGGCCCTTGGCGCGACGATCGTTACGGACCGGCGGGAGATTGCGGCCGACGATTTCTTCACCGGCCTGTTCGAAACGGCGCTGCAAGCGGGCGAACTGGTGACGGCCATCTCCTTCGAGCTGCCTGAGAAGGCGGGCTACGCCAAGTTCCGCAATCCGGCCTCGCGTTACGCCATGACCGGCGTCTTCGTCGCCAAGCGCGGCGGCAGCGTCCGGGTCGCGGTGACGGGGGCCGGTGCCGACGGCGTGTTCCGCCAGGCAGACATGGAAGCGGCCCTTTCCGGGAACTGGTCGGCCGATGCGCTTTCCGGTGTCGCGGTGTCCTCGTCCGGCCTGCTGTCCGATATCCATGGTGATTCGGAATACCGCGCCAACCTGGTCAAGGTCATGGCCAAACGGGCGGTCCAGGCCGCCGGTTGAGGCTGATCGGGCACTTTGATCATCCGAATGAATAGAAGGACGGCTGCGGCCGTCCTTTTTCATGGAAACTTGACGTGCATCAAACTGCCGGAAGCGACAATCGGTTAGGGGTTCTCTGGAATAATTCAAAAAAGTGGGCCTTTTGCCGCAGACAATGCCTATTGCCGGCCAAAGGGGTTGACGCTAGAGCCGGCAGAAATAAAACGGTTCTAAAGTTCTGGAGCAGACACATGGATTTCGAGGCGTTTTTCAAGGGCGAGTTGGACGAACTTCACAAGGAAGGTCGTTACCGCGTGTTCGCCGATCTCGAGCGGCACCGCGGCAATTTTCCGCGCGCGACCCGTCATGCCGGCGGCGAGCAGAAAGACGTGACGGTCTGGTGTTCCAACGACTACCTCGGCATGGGACAGCACCCCAAGGTGATCCAGGCGATGAAAGATGCCATCGATCACTGTGGCGCGGGTGCGGGAGGCACCCGGAATATCTCGGGTACCAGCCACTACCATGTTCTGCTTGAGCGCGAGCTTGCCGATCTGCACGGCAAGGAAGCAGCTTTGATCTTCACCTCCGGTTATGTCTCCAACTGGGCGGCGCTGGGCACGCTCGGCCAGAAGATCCCCGGCCTGATCATCTTTTCCGATGCGCTGAACCATGCCTCGATGATCGAGGGCATTCGTTACGCAAAATGCGAACGCGTCATCTGGAAACACAACGATCTCAACGACCTCGAAGCCAAGCTGGCCGCGGCCGATCCGAACGCGCCAAAAATGATTGCCTTCGAATCGGTCTATTCGATGGATGGCGACATCGCCCCAATCAAGGAAATCTGCGATCTCGCCGACAAATACGGTGCGATGACCTACCTCGACGAAGTCCATGCCGTCGGCATGTACGGCCCGCGCGGTGGTGGCATTGCCGAGCGCGAAGGCCTGATGGACCGGCTGACGGTGATCGAAGGCACGCTCGGCAAGGCATTCGGCGTCATGGGCGGTTACATCGCCGCTTCCGCAGCGCTTTGCGATTTCGTTCGGTCCTTCGCTTCGGGTTTCATCTTCACCACGGCGTTGCCGCCGACGCTCGCCGCCGGTGCCATCGCTTCGATCCGCCACCTCAAGGTAAGCCCTTTCGAACGCGCCCGCCATCAGGACCGCGTCCGGCGCCTGCGGGCACTGCTCGACAAGAACGGCATTCCGCACATGGACAATCCGAGCCATATCGTGCCGGTCATGGTCGGCGATGCCGCCAAGTGCAAGTGGATCTCGGATATCCTGCTCGACAGTTTTGATGTCTACGTCCAGCCGATCAACTATCCGACGGTGCCGCGCAAGACCGAACGCCTGCGCATCACCCCGACGCCGCTGCATTCCGATGCCGATCTCGAACATCTCGTCGGCTCTTTGCATCAGCTCTGGGCGCGTTGCGCGCTGGCCCGCGCCGTCGCCTGATCAAACTGAAGTTTTCGCAACATGTGTGTGCGGGTCGTGAGGTCACGGCCCGCATCTTTTATTTGGCGGGCTGCAGCGAAATCCCGGTCAGCGGGCAGCAATAACTTCGGCGGCGCGGGCACGCGCTTCGGCATCGGCGGCGAACACATCGTCGATGACCTTGGCCGGTGCAACGTCCACCATCCGGTCCATCACCGTCTCGACCACCTCTGCCATGTCGAGGAAACCGATGCGGCTGCCGACGTAAGCATGGAACGCCGTCTCTTCGGCGGCATTCATGATGGCGCCCTGCAGGCCGTCCCGCTCGAGCGCCAGTCGTGCCAGCCGCAGCGCCGGGAAGCGGACCTCGTCCGGCGCCTCGAAATCGAGCCGCGCCAGCTTGGCGAAGTCGAGCCGTTCGACATCCAGGGGCGACCGCGACGGATAGGTGAGCGCATAACCGATGGCGGTGCGCATGTCCGGGCAGCCCAACTGGGCGAGCACCGATCCGTCCGTATAACCCACCATGGAATGGATGATCGACTGCGGATGGACAATCACCTCGATCTGGTCCGGCCGGACGTTGAAGAGGTGTTTCGCCTCGATCATCTCCAGCGCCTTGTTGAACATCGAGGCGCTGCCGATGGAGATCTTCAGTCCCATCGACCAGTTGGGGTGGGCACGCGCCTTTTCGGCGGTGACATCGGCCATCTGCTCGCGTGTAAAGGTCCGGAAAGGGCCGCCGGATGCGGTGAGCACGATCCGCTCGATCGCATGGCGCTGGTCTTCCTCCAGCACCTGGAAGATGGCACTGTGTTCGCTGTCGACCGGGATCAGCCGGCCGCCGGCCTTGCCGATGGTATCGACGAACAGCGAACCGGCCGAAACCAGGCATTCCTTGTTGGCAAGCGCAATGTCGGCCCCGCGCCGTGCCGCAGTCAGCGTCGGCGCAAGGCCGGCAGTGCCGACGATGGCGGCCATCACCCATCCGGCATCCATCGCCGCGGCTTCCAGAAGTCCGGAGGGACCAGCCGCAACGGTAATGCCGCTGCCCGCCAGCGCATCCTTCAGCGCGGCATACTGGCTCTCGTCGGCGGTGACCGCGAGTTTTGCCCCGAAAGCGATGGCCTGTTCGGCCAGAAGCGCAATATTGCTGCTGCCGGTCAACGCCAGCACCTCGAAGCGTTCACGTCCGCCAAGCTGGCGGATGACGTCGAGGGTGTTGGTACCGATGGAACCCGTGGAGCCGAGAATGGAGAGACGGCGTTTTCGGTCGGCACCGCTTGTCATGGCGTTTTCCCGTTTTTTTTCCTTGTCCATGGCTCTATACAGAATCGCCATCTACAACAAGCAGATATGGTATATCGCCTTGCCAGCGTCTGCCGTCTTCAACAGATCACAATCGGTCGTTATCAGCGACCGATGTTTTTTGCCTGAAGCCGATGCGTCAAGGCTCAAGGAATCTTTCATGCTGAAACTGCTCGCCTCCATCGCGGCCCTTCCCCTGCTTGCCAGCGTCGCCATCGCTGCCGATCCGGTTCCGTTCGAGCTGACCGGCCAATGGCGGGTGGAAATCCTTGATTTCGCAACGAAGACACCGGCGCCACCGGCGATCATCGAGATCAAGCCCGACAGGACGTTTTCCGGTTTTTCCGGTTGTAACCGCTATTCCGGTGCTTTCCAGCTTGAACAGGACAAGATCACCTTTGCCGCGCCGGCAGCCACGAAGATGATGTGCGCGCCTGCCGCCATGGAGCAGGAAGGCAAGTTCCTGAGCCTGCTCAACGGCGCGCTGACCTGGAAGACGGATGGTCGCAGCATCCTGCTTTCGAACGGAACGCAAACCGTGCTGCGCCTGACGCCGCCGACCCAGGAGGCTGACGTGACCATCCGCGTTCCCGGCGCCGAAAGCGTTGACCGGCAGACGGTCCGTTACGCCTGCGGCGACAAGACCGTCGATGCGGAATACATCAATGCCGGCCCCGTCTCCATCGCCCGGCTGACCATCGGCGACGATTTTGTCGTCGCCGCCAATGTGCTGTCCGGTTCGGGCGCAAAATATGCCGGTGGCCGCTATATCTGGTGGGCCAAAGGCAACGAGGCGACACTCTACGATCTCTATCGCGGCACCGATGCCGACGGGATCGCGTGCGTTCCCGCACCATGATCGTCCCCGGGGGCCTTTGACAGGCCGGGGCACTCTGCTAGAGCAAAAGGAACCATCTGCAGGAGAACAAGGCATGACCACCGGCGACAAACCAGCCTCCACCGTAACGGTGGCGCAATTGCGCAACGGCCGCTGGGGCTTCATGCTGAAATTCCGTGGGATCACCTATCCGGTCCAGGGACAGTTCGCGACGAAGGAACAGGCGCAGATGCTGGGCGCCGCCGCCCTGCAGGCGCTGGAAAACCCGAAGCCGCGCTGATCCCACCGCGCCGCCATACCCCTTACCATCTTCTTCCCTGACGAACCGCCGAGGTTTCCCGGCGGTCGAGGCGTTGCTTTGTCCCCTCTGCGGACAAGCGGGTCCAAGCCGGTGACGTTATTTTTCGGCCCCACCGGAATATGGTTGTTTTTCCGTTAAATATGCGCTTCAATACAACTATGGGTTTTTCAAAATTGTGCTCATTATTGGAAGCCTCATCCCATGGACGCGGAAATCGATCTCAAGAGCATAACCGGTCTGTTGCAGCGCCAGGTGAAGCTAATCCTGACCACCGCGGCGGCCATTCTGGTCATAAGTCTTTGTATCATATACACTTTGACACCACGCTACAGTGCTACGGCCCTGCTGATGGTCGATACGACGAGCAAGGATCTGCTGGCGCGCGAGCGGGGGTATAGTAATTCCGGCGCGGACAATGCGCGGGTCGAAAGCGAGGTCGGCATCCTTCGCTCGGATCAGGTGCTGATCGACGTGATCCGCGACCACAACCTGATCGCCGATGAAGAATTCGGGCGCGGCACGGGTTGGAAAGACCGCATCTTTGCCCTGCTGCATCTGGCGCGGCCGCTGTCGACGGCCGACGAAACGCTGAGTTCGGCTGTCGATAGCTTGCGCTCGGCCGTCAGCATCAGCCGCAACGGCCTGACTTACCTGATTTCGATCGGCGTCACCTCGCGGGACCCGCAAAAGGCGGCAGCGCTCGCCAATGCCATGGCGCAAGCCTACATCCGCCAGCAGATTGCCGCAAAAGTGTCGACCACGGTTGCGGCGCGGGATACGATCGATGGCCGCGTCGCCGCCCTCAATGCCGTCATGATCGAAAACGAACGCCAGTTCGACGTCTACTTCAACCGTATGGAGGCAGCCGACAAGCCGGAACTGTCCCGTTTGCGGGAAGACCTCGAACAGGCCAGGACCGAGCATCTGCGACAGACGCAGCGCCTTGCCGCCCTGAAAACATTGGCCGCTTCCGAAGATATGGCCGCCTTTGTCGCAGAACTCGGCACCCCGGCCTTGCTGCAATTGCAAAAGCAGCACGAAAGCATGGCCCGGAAGGTAGCTGGCCTTGCCGAAAATGCCCCGGCGCGGGCAAAGCTGGTCAAGGATCTGGCCGGTCTCGACACCATGCTGCGCGACAAGGCGGCGGCAGAAATCGGCAGCCTGACAAAACGTGTCGCCGATCTCGACGACCATGCCCGGTCACTGCGACAGCAGCTTCGCCGCGACGCGCTGCAAAGAGATCTGCCGCCCGAAAGCCTTGCCGAACTCTACGGCATGCAGCAATCCGCCGAAATCGTTCAGGCGCAATACCAAAATCTCCTGGCAAAGCTGCGCGAACTCGACGTGCAATCCGACTTGCAGATGCCGGATAGCCGCATTGTCTCTGCCGCGCTGGTGCCGACCATCCCTGCCTTTCCCGACAAACCGCTCGGCCTCGGGCTGACGCTCGTCTGTTCGTTGCTGGTCGCCATCGGCGCTGCTGTATTGCGCGAATATTTCGTCGGCGGTTTTACCAGTGAAAACCAGGTCGAGGCGGTCTTGAAAGTGCCGCTGACCACGGTCCTGCCACAGCAGGGACTTTCGGAGAGGAAGGCAGCAAAAACTGGGGAGGAACCGAGTGTCGCCGACCTGATGGTGACAGCACCCCTGTCGCGTTTCAGCGAGGCCATCCGGCGCCTGCGATTGAATATCGAGCCGGAGCGCCGTGCCGCGATCATGAAGCCCGCAGGCCGAAATGGAACGGTCGTGCTCGTCACTTCGGCGCTTGCCGGCGAGGGGAAGTCGACGGTGGCGCTTTCTCTTGGCCGGGCCTGTGCGCTTGCCGGGCAAAAGACCTTGCTGATCGATTGCGATCTCAGAAAACCCAGCATCTGCAAGCATCTGCATGTCGGGGAGCCGCGCCAGGATTTTCTCGATTACCTGCGTCTCGACCGCAAGGCCATCACCCCTTCGGAATTTGCGGTCAGCGACCCCTTGTCAGGCCTGCACGTGTTGCTCGGCGGCCGGCGCAGCGACATTCCCACCGACAGCCTGGTGACGAGCGACAAGATGGTGCGGCTTTTGGAACTGGCGCGGCGACATTTCGATTGTATTATCCTCGACACGCCGCCGGTCGAACCGGTCGTCGATGCGCTCTGCCTTTCGCGCCATGCCGATGTCGTGGTGTTCGTGATCAAGTGGGCGAGCACACCGCAAACCATCGCCAAGCGTGGGCTGGCCATGCTGCGCAAAAATGCCCCGGCAGGGACGGGCGTGGTCTCCGTGCTCAATCAGCGGGAGCGGATGGGCAGCCGGGGAGATCTGGCCTATTACGCCCAATAGGGCCACCGGCGATCGGCCTCGCTTGCACTTGCGGCAACAAAGCAACATAGGCCTCGACCGTGGTCTCGAGGTTGAACGCCTCGGCACGGTGCCGCAACATTGTGCGCTCGGCGGGATGGCGCAGGGTCTCCAACATCGCTGCCGACAGGCTTTGCGCGTCGCCATTTGTGGCAAGGCGGCCGAATTGTCCGTTCATCAGGATCTCTGCCGGTCCATGCGGGCAATCCGTGGAGACGGCGGGGCAACCGCAGGCCATTGCCTCGACCAGCACGTTGCCGAAGCCTTCCCACAGCGAACTGAGCACGAAGGCATCCGCCTTGGCGAACCAGGCAAAAGGGTTTTTCTGAAAACCCGGCATGTCGATGGCGCCGTCGATGCCGAGTGCCGATGCCTGCTGCTCCAGCCGAGCACGAAGCGGTCCATCGCCGATCAGGATCAGACGCGCCTCCGGCATCTGTCGGAAGACGCGGGCAAAACCGTCGAGCAGAAGCGCAAAATTCTTTTGTTCGACGAAGCGCCCGGCGGCAAGGAACACCATGAATTCCCCGCCAAGCCAGCGGTGCTCGACCGCTTCATCCGCAAGCGTCTCGATATCGGCCCGGTCAATCGGGTTGTAGACGACGGAAATCTGCTCCGTCGCCATTCCGGATTGTCTGCAAAGCCCGTCACGAACGCCTTGCGAAACCGCTATCACGCGATCTGCAAGAGGATAAAGCAGAGGTGCGAGAAGGAAAGGCAGCTTGTGAACGCCGCGCGCATGCCGGGCCTCCTCGGCCGGGTCGCTTTCCTCCGAAACAATGATAAAAAACCGGTGCCTGCCGAGCAATTTCAAGCCAAGCGATAGAAGATTGCCGTGCGGCGTCGCCGAGACGACGACATCCGGACGGATGCGCCGGAGATTCCTGTGAAGCTGCCATCCGCGTTGCAGGATGGCTCCCTGCCCCATCTCCAGATGCGTGACATCGGCATCGAGCGGGAAATCTATGCGTTGCGGCCTGCCATAAGTGACGACGAAAACGTCGTGCCCCCGCGCCGCCAGAGCCCGAGACAAAAGCGTGATGCGGCTCTGTACGCCGCCGAGCGCCAGATTTCTATACAGGAACAGGATCTTCAAGAGTTCCCTCCTGTCGGGGCAGGCGTGTGTCGGCAACGGCGTCGCTGCCGGGTAGAAGGGCAACGAAGAGGATGGTGAAAATGTTGTTCTGCACCAGCAGCACCGCCTCGGTCAGCGACAGCACAACAATCGCCACGGCAAGGATGAAGGCAAGCAGCCAGGTGCCATCGCCGCCACGCATGAAGCGGATAAACGACGAGCAGCCCAGACTGACGAGCATCAGCACGACCAGCACAAGCCCGACAGCGCCGAGTTGCAGGAAAATCTCGATGTAGCCGTTATGCGCCTGGACCGGCATCCATCCCAGCCGGCTCCAGAGCAGGATGACGTCCTCGTTCTCCGGCGACCAGAAGGCTCCGTATCCCTTGCCGAGCAGCGGCGCCTTTCCTCCGATCCGCAACAACTCGTCCCAGAGCGGCAGCCGCCCGGACAGTGTCGCGTTTCTGCCGATGGCCGCGGCCATCTCGTCGAAGGTCAGCAGTGCAACGGAGGCGGCAAGCAGGCCGCCAAGGCCGACGCCAAACGTTGCAACGCCAATGCCGACGCGGGCGTGCCTCAGGATCAGAACAAGGGTCAGAAGCCCCAGCGCGATGATCAACACGGCGACGGCTGTTGCCGAACGGGTTCCAATGATGACCACGACCGACGAGCAGAGGAGCACCAGGTTTTCCGTGCGCTTGCGACGCCCTGGCGAAAATACGCGGAAAAGACCGATGAGGACGCCGATCAGCGCGATGCGGCCGAGCACGTTCTTCTGGGTGAAGAGGCCACGCCAGGCACCGTCCGTTGGGAAGCCGGCGATGCCGGTCTGCGGCAGGAAAAAAACCACGAGAACATTGATGGCCAGCACGATCAGGATGGCGCGGCCGGCAAGCGCGATGAAATCGCGACGACCGAGGGTCTGGACGGCAAAGACAGCGACAAGCATTGTCAACATCAGTGCAAAACTCCGCACCGCCGTCGCCTCCGGCCGGGCCGACCAGAACACCGAAAGAGCCGACCAGAAGAGAACCACGCCGAGCAGCCATTCCGACACCGCTCCGCGAAAGCGGATGCCCCGCCCGAGCAAACCAAGGCCGATGACGGCGGCGAAGGTACACAACAGCAGCGACTGGTTGAGAAAACCGCTTTCGGCCGCCATTCCGGTCGGCGTCTGCAGGCTTGGGGCAAAGGTGCCGGTGGAAACGATCAGGGCCAAGACGACGGTGGTTTCGAAAAGCCGCGATGCATTCATGGCGATGCATCTTGTCTATATGGCTGTCCCGCCGGCCTATCCGGATCGGCAGACCAGAAAATTGCATCTTGTGCCCGACGGAAAAGCAGGGTTGCCGCTTTTGGCGGGGCCTGCTCGCTTACGCCAAACAAGCAGGCGTTGCGGCGGCAAAATCTTGGACCCATGGGGGAGCAATCCTTCCGCATCTCATCTCCGCAGGTGGGTGAGGAAAAACTCAAGGAGCGGTCCCTTGAGCCGATGCGGCAGCAAGTGCCTTGCCGTCATGGCAAGGCTCTGCGGCAGCGGGATGCCTCCGATCCGGTATCCTTGCCACATCCGCAGGAGATTGAGGCAAAGATTGCCCGGCAATTCATGTTGGGCGACGGCGCGGGCGAGAAAGGCTGCGCGTGCCTGCGGCGTCAGAAGCCGGTTGCGACTGACCCAGGCCGCATGGCGGGAAAAATCGATATCATGCGATAGACGCCCCTCATTCTCCTCGTCGTGATAGATGAACCCCGGTTGCAGCAGGATGTCGATCCGATACCCTCGTTTCTCCGCCCGCATGAGGAAATCGAGATCCTGGAACTTGTCGATATCCGGATCGAACAGCAGATCGAGAGCCGTCGCGGCTTGCATAGCCAGCGATGAGGTTAGCAGGAAATTGCCTCCGGCCATGAAGAAGGAAGCAACATCTTCCTGCGCCCTCATGGACCGCCGTGGAAACCGCCAACAGGCGCCGGAGGCCCGCTTGCGAAGACCGGCCGTCGAAACGATGCCGTGCGGAAACTGCGCAAGATGGACGGCTGCCTGCGCCAGCATTGCCGGCAGGTATTCGTCGTCACAATCAAGGAAGGCGCAGTATCGTGCGGTTGCCGCGCGGATGCCGGCGTTGCGGGCAGCATTGGCATTGGCCTCGGGCAGGCCGATGACCTTTATTTTGCCGCCTTGGAATTCCCTTCGAACCACGTCCATCTGGCCCAGTGCGGGGCCGTTGCAGACGATAATGATCTCGGATGCCGCATGGGTTTGCCGTCTGACGCTGAGCACCGAGCGGCGCAGCTGGTCCAAGCCGCGGTGCCAGGGAATGACGATGGAAAAATCGCAGGTGTTCATCTGTCGATATTCGCTCGCCTGCTCTCGCATCGCCCCACCGCCTAGCCTAAACGTTTCGCGACAGTCGGATGCCTGGTGTTTTCATGCCACGCCTTGTCGAGGCCAAGTCGTTGTCGCGCCACAAACCACAGATAGAGTAGGTTGAGATAAAGATAACGACGCCAGAGACGGCGTGGCTCCTGCCACAGCCGGAAGACCCATTCCAGTCCACGATCCTGCATCCATTTTGGCGCCTGCGGCAGCAGGCCGGCGTGAAAATCGAAGGCGGCGCCGACAGCGATCAAGGGCATGGAAAGCGCATTCCGGTTTTCGAAGACATAGGCTTCCTGCCGCGGGCAGCCGAGGCCGACAAAAACCATGTCCGCGCCCGATACCTTGATCCGCTCTACCATGCGGATGTTCTCCTCCCTCGTCAGCGCGCGAAATTGTGACGGCGCCGTGCCGGCAATGCGCAGCGCCGGATGCGCCCGGTGCAGGTTGGCGGTCCAGGCATCCAGCACCAGCTGTCGGCTGCCGTAGAGGAAAATCGACAATCCTTGCCGTTCGGCTGCAGCGCACAGGCGCTCCACCAGTTCGGGGCCATAAACGCGGTCCGGCAGTCGTTGCCCATGCAGAAGGCGCAAGGCCCACCGCACAGGCTGGCCGTCCGGAGTGAGGATGTCGAGGGCGTTCAGCCGGTATTTCTGTTCCGGATCGAGAGCACCGGTCATGACGCCGTGTACGGCAAGCGCCGAGACACCGAGTGCCCTGCGATGCCGTGCGGCATCGATCACGGCGGTTACCACGCCGTCATAATCGACGACGCTGATCTCGATGCCGAGAATGTTTCTCCTGCCGCGATCGATCATGCCCGCCTCGTCCAGCGTGGCAGGCCGGTTTCGTAGATTTCCTGCAATATCGCGGCAAGGTCGTAGTCGGCCTGAAAATCCGGATAGTCACGGCGGAAGGCCGTTATGTCGCTGATCCACCAGATATGATCGCCGATGCGGTTTTCCGCCTCATAACCGGCCTTGAACGGGCGGGCGGTGATCTGCTCGCACAGCGCGATCGCTTCCAGAACCGAACAACTGGAGCGCCGGCCGCCGCCGATATTGTAGACACGGCCGGGCTTGGGATCGGACGCAAAACACCAGAGTGCCTTGACCAGGTCGCGCGCATGCAGGTTGTCGCGTACCTGCTTTCCCCCGTAACCGTAGATCCGGTAAAGGCTGCCGGTGGCGGCGCATTTCATCAGATAGGCGAGGAAACCGTGCTGCTCCGCTCCGGAATGCCCGCCGCCCGTCAGGCAGCCGCCGCGAAAACACGCCGTGTTCATGCCGAAATAACGGCCATACTCCTGCACGAGGATATCGGCGGAGAGTTTCGAGGCTCCGAACAGGCTGTGAGTGCACTGGTCGATGCCCATGGTCTCGTCGATGCCGTAGGAAAAAAACGCATGATCGCTGCGGATTTCCCAGCGCGTTTCCTTCTCCTCCAGCGGCAACCGGTTGGGCCGGTCACCATAGACCTTGTTGGTGGAGAGAAAAACGAAAGCCGCTTCCGGCGCGTGTCGGCGCACCGCTTCCAGCATGTTCAAGGTGCCGACCGCATTGATGCCGAAATCGGTGAACGGTTCGCGGGCGGCCCAATCGTGTGAAGGCTGGGCGGCGGCATGGATGACGAGGCTGAGAGCATTGCCCAGCGACAAGCAAAGCCGCTGGAGCCCATCGGCATCCCGAACATCGATCGCTTCATGGCGGAAGCGCCGATGGCGCCGGTCAAGCTCGGCGATGCGCCAGCGTGTGGAGGCTTCGTCACCGAAAAATCGGGCGCGCATATCATTGTCGATGCCGATCACATCCATGCCCTGCGCGACCAGGAATTCGACCATTTCCGAACCGACCAGCCCGCCGGCGCCGGTGACAAGCGCAACACTCATGGCATTCGCCCTCAAAACTCACGGGTTTAAGCTGCCACCGCCGGCTTCACTTGTTCCTCGAAATAGCCGATGGTTCGGCGCAAGCCATCGCGCAAGGCGATGCGAGGCATCCAGTTCAGCCAGGTGCGGGCGAGCGCAATATCCGGGCAGCGCTGCAGCGGGTCATCGCTCGGCAGCGGCATATGGATCATTTTCGAGCGCGAGCCGGTTGCCTCCAGCACCAGTTCCGCCAGCTGCCGGACGGTGAATTCCTGCGGGTTGCCGATATTGACCGGAAAACTCACCTCATCCGGGGCGTCCATCAGGCGCACCAGGCCTTCCAGCAGGTCGTCGCGGTAGCAGAAAGAACGCGTCTGTTGACCGTCGCCATAGATGGTGATGTCGTTGCCGCTGAGCGCCTGCACGATGAAGTTGGCGACGACGCGGCCATCGTCGATATCCATGCCCGGCCCGTAGGTGTTGAAGATTCTCGCCACCCGGACATCAAGGCCGTATTGGCGCTGGTAATCATAGATTGCGGTTTCCGCGGCGCGTTTGCCCTCGTCGTAGCAGGCCCGGATGCCGACGGGGCTGACATTGCCGCAATAGTTCTCTGTCTGCGGATGGATGTGCGGATTGCCATAGACCTCCGAAGTCGAGGCCTGCAGGAATTTTGCACCGCTGCGGCGGGCAAGTTCGAGCATATTGAGAACCCCGAGCACACTGGTTTTCAACGTGTTGATCGGATCTGCCTGATAGTGCCGCGGCGACGCCGGGCAGGCAAGATTGAAGATTTCGTCGACATCAACGTCCAAGGGACGGCAGACGTCGCGCTCATAGAAGGCAAAGCGCGGATGGAGGGCGAGGCTACGGATATTCTCCGGCCTTCCGGTCCAGAAATTGTCGAGGCAGATGACACTGTCGCCACGCTGCAGCAATTTTTCGCAAAGAGCAGCGCCCAGAAAGCCCGCGCCTCCGGTTACCAAGATTCTCGCCATGTTGTCACCAGATGCTGTTTGTGTTCCTAAAAACCCCGGCCGCCGCGCAACTCGTTGCGGATCGTAGCCAGCACGATCCTGGCATCCAGCCAGAAGGACATGTTTCTGATGTAGTGCAGATCACAGGCAATGCGTGCCCGCGCCTTGTCGCGCCTGCCAGTCGGTCCGCGCAAGCCACGTATCTGCGCCAGTCCTGTCAGGCCCGGCCGCACGGCATGGCGAGCATGGTAATCGGGCACGATTTCTTCATAGGGCCGCTTTGCCGCCAGCATGCCGACAGGATGGCATCTCGGCCCGACGAAGGACATCTCACCTTTGAGAATATTCAGGAGTTGCGGCAGTTCGTCGATGTTCGTCCGGCGCAGAAACGCACCGATCCGCGTCATTCGCGGATCGCCGTCCACGGCCTGGACCATCGCCCCGTCGTCGCAAGCTTCTACACGCATCGAGCGAAACTTGACGACCCGAAAAACCGTCCCCCTTCGACCCCAGCGGCGCTGGAAAAACAGCGCGGGGCCAGGGCTTTCGAGGCGGACCAGCAAAGCGATGAAAAGCAGAAACGGGAAGAGAAGAAAAAGCAAAAGAAACGCAGTACAAAAGTCGATCATACGCTTGATGACCGCATAAACATCGTTTTCGGTGCGGAAGAAGGAATTTTGTGGCAAACGGTGTCTGCCGAATCCTGCGTATTTCTCCTGCTTTTCAGCATAGGCATGCCGAAAAACAGGATAAGCGTGGCCCGCCGATCGCATGGTGAACTCCAACACTTGCTTGCAACCTTGAACAACTCAAGCGTTATAATTCATACTCAATTCAATTCACTTGTCACCCATAAAGAGTATGGGAAATGCGGTGCAACCGATAAAAGAAAATGCATTTTAACAAAATCTTAAATCTTATGGCGATTGCGGCGGAAAAGGCCCGTTGTCGGCAAATTTTTCCCACGCACGGTTGCGTTTCGGATCGATCATGCAATCGGATAGGCGAAGTAACGACAGGCGGGCAAGCGACAAGGGCAGTACAATCGAGGATAAAGCCTCGTTTCGGCAAAAATAAAAAAAATCTAACGAAATCAAAGTCAAAAAGCAGAATGGCGTCCACGAGAGGATTCGAACCTCCGACCCCAGGATTCATACCACTTCGGCTTTCGCCGCCGCTTGCGCGTTCGTGGTCTGGACTGTCCCTTCACCATTGGCCTCAGGCCTTTAGGTGCTGCCCGTCCAGTCTCTACACCTTCGCCGGATCGTCTCCGGCGCTTGGCTCGGGATTGGCATGCCATTGTGGCAAGCGTTCCCCGACTTTGAGCAGATCCGTTATGGAGTTTCCCGCCATAACGCCCAATTTTAGGAATCCTGTGCTCTATCCTGCTGAGCTACGTGGACATGAAGAACGACGTTCTCTGCCGGACCCCTTTAATCAGAAATGGCGCTGATCCGCAAACGCTTTTGCGAAACGGGGAAAATCGGCTGGAAACACCCTGTTCCGGCCGGAACAGCGCGGTTCGGGAAGCGGTGGCATAGTCGGGTCACTGGATGAGACGAACACATCCACAGAGACAGACAAACCGATCCACCGAAATCAACAACCCGAACAATAGGAGCCGAACATGCGCAACTTCCTTCTCTCCGCCGCTGCTGCTGCCACCCTCGTCGTTTCGTTTGCCGCACCGTCCTTCGCCGGCGGCTACTATGGTGGGTATCACCAGTCCTACGACAGCTACGACTACCGCCCGAGCTGCTTCATCAAGAAGATCCGCAAGTACGATTATTACGGCAATCTCTACATCAAGAAGATCCGCGTCTGCCACTGATCCACGGCAGCTGATCTCATAGACCTCCCACGCCCGGCCCGGATGTCCCCTGCATCCGGGCCGAGGTGTGTTTGCACTGTCGCGGAGCCGGTGCGATCAGGCGATGCGTGTCGCCTTCAGCCTTTGCTCGTCGAGAACGATGCCGAGACCGGGAGCCTCGCCCAGTTCCAGCCAGCCGTCCTTGTGCTTGAGCGGCGAGACCATCGGATAATCGCGGCGCGCCTCGCTCCATTCCGGATTGTCGTAGGGATATTCGAGGAAGGGAGCGTCGCCGCAGCCGGCGGTCAGGTGGGCGTTGGCGAGCACGCCGATGCCATTGGTCCAGGAATGCGGCGTGAAGATCACACCCGCCTCGCGCGCCTGCCAGGCAAGCCGGCGGCAGCCGGTGATGCCGCCAACCAGTGCCACATCCGGCTGGATGACGTCGAAGGCGCGCTCTTCGATGATGTCGCGGAACTCGTAGAGTTCACGGGTCATCTCGCCGCCGGCAATGCGCACGCCGATGGCATCGGCAAGGCGGCGCATGCCCTTGCGGTCGGAACGAAACAACGGTTCTTCCATCCAGTAGATGCCAAGACGCTCCAGTTCCTTGGCCACGGCCAGCGCATCCTTGAAGGTCCAGGGCAGCGTCGTATCCCATGGCATGCGCCAACCCTGGTTGCAATCCACCATCAGTTCCAGCCGGTCGCCGACACGGGCACGGATCGCCTCCAGCGCCTTGACATCCGCTTTCCAGCCATCGCGACCGCCGGCCGAGGAGGAGAAGCGCACCTTCATCGCCGGGAAACCTTCCTCGATATACCGCTCGGCCTGCTCAGCCATGGCAGCCGGCTCGCGCAACACGCCCGAGGATGCGTAGAGGCGCACCCTGTCGGCGCGGCCGCCCAGCATGCGCCAGACGGGTTCGCCGGTGATTTTGCCAGAGAGATCCCAGAGCGCCAGGTCCATCGGCCAGCAGCGGCCATAATGGAAATTGATATGCGACAGCACCTCGTAGTGCCGCTCGAGATGGCGCGGGTCATGGCCGATGAACAAGTCCTCGTGGCCTTCGAACCCCTTCATCAGGTCGCCGGAACCGATACCCTCCCGGCCCTCGTCGTCGCGCACGCGGACGACGGTGGCATCAAAATGTTTGCGTGGCCGGCCATCCCAGCTGGCCTTGAATGCCGGGTCGAGGGCGAGACGATGGTGGGTGATCTCGATGGATACGATCTTGCTCATGGGTTCCTCCCTGCCCGCACCTTAGCCGAACTGCTGCCAGATGGTCTTGTAGTCGCAATATTTGTCGATCGCATGCACCGAGCGGTCGCGGCCGAAACCCGATTGCTTGAAACCGCCGAAGGGTGTCGCGAAGTTCGACATGTCGTAGGTGTTGATCCAGACGGTGCCTGCATGGATCGCCTCGGAGAAACGATGCGCCCGGTCCATATCCTTGGTGAACACCGCACCCGCCAGGCCGTAGATCGTATCGTTGGCGATGTTCAGCGCCTCCTCCTCCGTGTCAAAAGGAATGGCAGCCAGCACGGGACCAAAAATCTCCTGGCGCGCCAGGCTCATATCGTTGGTGAGATCGACGAAGACGCCCGGCGAGACATAATAACCGCCGGTTTCCGACAGGACCCGTTCGGCGCCAAAGGCGCGGCGGGCACCATCCTTTTCGCCGGCGGCGATCATGCCGAGCACCTTGGTCATATGCTCCTCCTCGATCAACGCGCCGATCTGCGCCGAAGGCTCGAAGGGATGGGCGAGCGCGATGTCACTCTTCGTCACCGCCTCGATCCTGGCGATCAGCGCATCCTGCACCGAGCGATGCACGACGAGCCGTGTCGAGGCATGGCAGGTTTCGCCGGAATTGTAAAAACAACCCCAGGCGGCCGCCGATGCGGCGGCATCGAGATCGGCATCCTCGAAGACGACCAGCGGCGACTTGCCGCCAAGCTCCAGCGCCACGCGCTTGACGTTCGATTGCGCCGCATACCCCATGATCAGCTTGCCGACTTCGGTCGAGCCGGTAAAGGCGATCATGTCGACATCCATGTGCAGGGCCAGTGGCTTGCCGGTTTCCTCGCCATAACCGGTGACGACGTTGAACACACCCGCCGGCAAGCCGGCTTCGAAACCGAGTTCCGCCAGGCGGATGGCCGTCAGCGACGACTGTTCGGCCGGTTTCAAAACCACGGAATTGCCGGCGGCAATCGCCGGGCCGAGCTTCCAGGCATCGATGATCATCGGATAGTTCCACGGCGTGATCGCACCGATGACGCCGAGCGGCACCTTGCGGACCAGCGCACGGGCGTTGGGGCCGGTGGGCGCCACCTCGTCATACAGCTTGTCGATCATCTCGCCGTAATACTGGATGCCGTCGGCGCAGAGACGCACGTCGACATTCAGCGAGGCGAGCACCGGCTTGCCGACGTCGAGCGTTTCCAGCATCGCCAATTCTTCGCCATGGGCGCGGATCAGTTCGGCCCATTTCAGCATGACCTTCTTCTTTTCCAGCGGCTCCTTGCGCCGCCAGACGCCGCTTGCAAAAGCCGCGCGTGCCGCGGCAACCGCAGCATCGATGTCGGCGGCGTCGCCACGCGCCAGTTGGGCGCCGGGCTTGCCGTCCATCGGACGGATGCGGGTAAAGGTTCGGCCGGAGGCGGAAGCGCGGAACGCGCCATCAATGAAGTGGCGACCTTCGAGCGTCAGTGTCGACAGGGCGCTTTCCCAATAGGCGCGGCTATAGGACGTCGTCATCTCACTGCCCTTTCGCAAGCGCGATCATGGAAGCGGCGAAAGTGTCGATATCGCCATCTGTGACGTCGCGGATGGTGGAGCGACGCATCGGCTGGTTTTCCGGTGCGCGCATTTCCGCGGCGAGGTCGGCGGCTGAAAACCGCTCGAAACCTTTCGGCAAGGCGCGCACGATGCCGCAGCGGTTCATCCAGTCCGAAACGAAAGCCGGCAACGCCGCGGCATTGGCAAGGCCACAGGCGCGGGCGGCAGCATTCAGATCGTCCGTATCCGCCTCCACCAGCCAGGCAAGCGTCCCCTCGAAACCAAGCGCGGTGGCAAGGCCGTGATGCACAGGCGCCAGCCCGGCCAGCGCGTGGCTGATGTTATGCGCAATCGCCGTACCGCAATTGTCGATGGCGATGCCGGCATAACAGGAGCCAAGCAGCACATTTCCACGCGCAGCGAGGTTCTGCGGCTCGTTGACCGCCGTCTCCAGTGCGCCGGTCAGCAGCCGCAGGGCTTCATGGCCGTAAAACTTGCCGCCGACATGGGCATTGCGGTTGGTCGAGGCCTCGAAGGCGTGGATGAAGGCATCGAGACCGCACCAGGCCGTCAGGTTTTCCGGCAGCGATGCCGTCAGCGCCGGGTCGAGGATCACCAGGTCGGCCTTGGTCTCCGCACCCCAGATCCAGAGCTTCTTGCCTTCCGGGCCGGCGAAGATGTTGGTGGCCGAGGTTTCCGATCCGGTGCCGGCCGTCGTCGGCACCATGATCTTCTTCAGCGGTTTTTTCGGCAGCGGGTTGGCGGCCAGTGCGTAAAACATCGGGTCTTCGCCCGACGCAGCACAGCAGGCGACGATCTTGGCGATATCGAGGGCGGAACCGCCACCGACACCAATCACCAATCCGGCGTCCTCGGCAGCCTGGATGGCCGCATGCAGGTGCGCCAGCTTCGGCTCGCCGGAAAAATCGGAGAAGATAGCGGCGGAAACGCCCTCGGCGTCGAGTTCCTGCCGCAGCTTTTCGCCGAAGCCGGATTGCGCCAGAAAACCATCCATGACGACGAGGGCGCGCGTGACGCCGAAAGATTTGGTTGCCGGAGCGATCTGGCTGGCAGCACCGGCGGAAAATCGGATTTCGGGAATGAAGGAAGTGGAGAATTGCACGGGCATCGTCCCACAAGAGTTCGGTTCGACCCGCACTCTGCACTACAAGCTCAACTATTCAAATCCGGGCATTTTTAGGGTAATTTGATAACTTTGATTTATGGAGAAGCCATGCTGGAGCGAATCCCCCTGGAAGCCTTCCGCGTTTTCGATGCCGCCTGCCGGTTCATGAACTTTTCCCGCGCGGGGCGCGAACTGAACATTACCCAAGCGGCCGTCAGTCACCGCATCAAGGGACTTGAAGACCAGTTGGGCGCGCCGCTGTTCACCCGCCGCGGTCGCAACCTTGCCTTGACTGCGCCGGGAGAACGGCTGTTCCAGCGCGTGCGGGCCACGCTGGAATATCTGGAGGAAAGCCTGGAGCCGTTTCGCGGCGGCGCGCCGGAGATCATTTCGATTGCCGCCAGCGGTTCCGTGTCGCATCTCTGGCTCGGAGAGCATCTGCGGGCGTTCAGCATCGAAAACCCCTCGGTTTCCGTTCGCCTGCTGACGACGGATTCACCCTCCGAACTGGCGTCGGAAACCAACGATCTCGTCATCCTCTATTCCACCGGCGAACACCCGCGCTGGGATCTGGGATTGCTGATGAAGGAAATCCTCGTTCCGGTGGCATCGCCCACCTATCTGGAAGCGAGGGGGCTTGCGGCTGCCTCGCTGACGGCGGACGAGATTGCCGGCCTCGATCTCTTCGACTACGAGCGCTTCAATGCGCACTGGATCTCGTTCCGGCAGTGGTTCAACCGTATTCCGCAGCCGCCGAAACGCAGGATCGTCAATCCGCGCTTTTCCTTCACCACCTATTTCATGGCAATCGAGGCCGCCTTGCGGGGGGACGGTATTGCACTTGGCAGCATGGGCCTGATCGCCCAGCACCTGCAGCAGGGAAAGCTCGTTGCCGTCGGGCGGGACCGGGTGGAAACCGGCTTCGGATATTATCTTGGCATGCCGCGATATCGAACCCTGTCGACGGAAGCGTCAAAGCTGCACCAGCGCCTGCTGGCGACCGGGGGACAAGAGCCGTTGAGGCCATAACCGCCGACGAGCGATCTGCTCAAACAGCGGGCAGTCCTATCGGCCGGCAACAAGCCGCAGTTTCGAAGCCCCACCGTCGCGGCCGATGTCCGCACTCCGGCCGAGCCTGAACTGGGACAGAAGCTGGGACAATTGTTCGGTCTGTTCCGCCAGAACATTGCTGGCAGCCGTGGTTTCCTCAACCATCGCGGCGTTCTTCTGGGTGTTCTGGTCGATGACATTGACCGACTGGTTGATTTCCCGCAGCGCCGTCGCCTGCTCGCGAGCCCCCTGGACAATGGCGTCGATATCGCCGTGGATATGGCCGACCTCGGAGACGATCACGGTCAGCGCCTCGCCCGTCTTGTCGACCAGGGTCACACCGTTTTTCACCAGTTCGCTGGAGCCATGGATGAGCTCCTTGATTTCTTTCGCCGCCTTGGCGGAACGCTGCGCCAGTTCGCGCACCTCCTGCGCCACCACGGCAAAACCCTTGCCCGCCTCGCCGGCACGCGCTGCCTCGACCCCGGCATTCAGGGCAAGCAGGTTGGTCTGGAAAGCAATATCGTCGATCACGCCGATGATATTGTTGATCTCCTTGGACGATTTCTCGATTTCGCCCATGGCCTCGATGGCATTGCGCACCACCAGCCCCGACTGTTCTGCGCCGTCCTTTGTCTTGGCAACCAGACGACCGGCCGCTTCCGCACGGCGGCTGGTATCGGTAACGGTGGTGGAGATCTGCTCGATGGCTGCGGCGGTTTCTTCCACGGAGGCTGCCTGCTGCTCCGTCCGCCGGGCAAGATCGCCCGCCGCGGAGCGAATTTCGCCGGAACCGCTGGCAATGGAACGCGCCGTATCGCCGACGGTCAGCATCGCCTGCTGCAGCTTTTCGCTCGCCTCGTTGAAGTCGCGGCGCACCTTTTCCATGCTCGGAACGAAGGTATCCTTGAGATGCCGCGTCAGGTCACCTTCCGCCATGGCGCGCAGGCCGTCTCCGAGCGCAACGATGGCGCTCATGCGCGGCGTGACGTCGGTGGCGAATTTCACCACTTTCACCACCTTGCCGCTGATATCGACGATCGGATTGTAGGCCGCCTGGATCCAGACCTCATTGCCGTTCTTGCCGTAACGCACGAATTCGTTGGCGATAAACTCGCCGGCCGCCAGCCGTTTCCAGAAGTCCGCATATTCGGGCGAACGTACATAGGCCGGATCGCAGAAGAGACTGTGATGCTTGCCGACGATTTCGGCGAGTTGGTAACCCGTGGTCCGGCAAAAATTCTCGTTTGCGGTGAGGATCTCGCCAGTCGGCGTGAATTCGATCACAGCCTGTGCCCTGGAAATCGCCGACAGCTTGCTCTCGTCCTCCGCTGCCTTCTGCTTTGCCGCGGTGATATCGGTGGCGAATTTGACGACCTTGTACGGCTTGCCGTTTTTCACGACCGGGTTGTAGCTCGCCTGGATCCAGATCTCGCGGCCGCCCTTGGCAATACGTTTGTAAGTGCGGGCGTCAAACCTGCCGGCTCCGAGCCCGGCCCAGAATTCGCGATAATCCTGCGAGGCGGCATAGGCCGGATCGCAGAACATGCGGTGGTGCTTGCCGACGATCTCTTCGAGAGAATAACCGATCGCCCGGCAGAAATTCTCGTTGGCACCGAGAATGGTTCCCTGCAGATCGAATTCGATGACCGCCATCGAATTCGAAATCGCTGCCATGATTCGCTGCGCATCCGTGGTGAAGTTGTATGCAAACATCTCCGCCTCCAACCCAATCTTGTTTCTGACGCCGCGCGGCAGTCTCCAGCCGCCGGGCCAATCGATGCAACGCGACCGGTTTCGGATACGCGCCGGATATGCAACCTATCGATTAATTCAAGAATCGATCTACAATTTAAAATATATCAGCTATTGTTAAAATACAATTAAGTCCCGCACCGAAATCTGACTCCCGATTTTCACCGGCAAACAGCAACGCCCGGGAACCGATGGCGCCCGGGCGTTGCTTGAAAAACGAGAGATAGGGATCAGGCAGCCAGTTCGTCGGCTTCGCTTTCCTTGAACATCTTGGCGAGGTTGAGGAAGCAGATCATGCCGTTTTCATTGGCGATGATGCCTTCGGAATAGGATTTGTCGAAGGAAGCGGTCACTTCCGGAACCGGCTGCACCTGGCCGCTCTGGATCGTCAGAATGTCCGAAACGCGGTCGACCAGCATGCCGATGACCATATTGTGGACTTCCGCGACGACGATGGCGCTGCGCTCGTTGGCGACGGTGCTCTTCATGCCCAGCTTATAGGCAAGGTCGATGATCGGAATGACAGAACCGCGAAGATTCATCACGCCGATGACGTCCGCCGGGGAATGCGGGATCGGCGTCGAGGGCGCCCAGCCACGGATTTCGCGGATCGTCGTGGTCTTGACGCAGAACTCCTGATCGTGCAGGCGAAATGCAATGATTTCCAGGGTTTCCCCGCCGTAGCTGGCGGAATTGATCGTAGCCATCGAATTTCTTCCCAACGTTCCTGAGCCAGGGCAGAATCGACAGCGCCAGGATGGCACGGGCGACCTTTGCCTTTCACGCGCGGGAAAATTTGACCTTCCAGCGCCATGGGGAAACATTAACGGAAGTTCCTTTCACAATTCTAAATCCGTGAAAGGAAAGGTTTTAACGCTACCGGAGGTGCGCATAGGCGCCCCTCCCCGCCTCGCGGCAAACTTAGGCAGCGCGTGTCGGACGATCAAAAATCCGCCGGCCGAACAGGCTGGCCGTCAGTTCCACCATCACCCGGGCGCTCTTGCCGCGATCGTCGAGGAACGGATTGAGCTCGACGATATCCAGCGACGAGACCAGACCGCTATCGGACAGCATCTCCATCACCAGATGCGCCTCCCGGAAAGTCGCACCACCCGGCACGGTCGTACCGACGCCCGGCGCCAGGTCCGGATCGAGGAAATCGACATCGAGGCTGACATGCAGCAGGCCGTTGGCCGCCTCGACCTCGGCAATGATACGGCGCATGATGGCGGCAACGCCAAGTTCATCAATCGCCCGCATGTCGAAGACGTTGACGCCGTGCTCGGCGACCAGCTCACGTTCGGTCGGATCGACGGACCGGATGCCGACCTGATAGACCTTGCGTGGATCGACCAGTGGGCGACCTGCCGGCAGGATCGGCGAAAATTCCGCCTGACCGCAGAAGAAGGCGACCGGCATGCCGTGGATGTTGCCGGAAGGCGAGGTCTCGGGCGTGTTGAAGTCGGCATGCGCATCCAGCCAAAGCACGAAGAGCGGCCGGCCGGCTTCCGCCGCATGGCGCGCCATGCCGGAGACGCTGCCCATGGCAAGCGCGTGATCGCCGCCGAGCGCAATCGGCAAGTTGCCGGCGCTGGCAACCTCATAGGTGGCAGCCTCGAGCGCACGGGCAAACGCCGCAACCACCTGCAGCTGGTTGGCGCCGGGATGATCGGCAAGATCCGACGCCGGTTGCGGGCGCAGGTCGCCCTGGTCGGATACAGAATGACCGAGTTCGGTCAGCGCCTGACGAATGCCGGCTATACGCAACGCTGCCGGCCCCATGGCCGCGCCACCGCGGCCGGCGCCTTCTTCCAGCGGAACGCCGATCAGGGTGATGGAAGTGGGGCGTGTGTTCATGGCTGTTCCTGCAGAGCGATAGAAGAGAATATCGCGCCATTATGAAAAGCTTGCATGACAGCAAATAGATGGAAAATTGCAAAAATTGCTGCCATTATGCGCAAACTGCGCAACCTGATTTTACACATTGAGAACCGATGGACGACCTCGATCGCGATCTTCTTGGCGCCTTGCGTCATAACGCCCGGACCCCACTGTCTTCGTTGGCCGCAGCGACCGGCGCCTCGCGGGCAACTGTCACGGCACGAATCGAACGCATGGTCGCCAACGGCACCATTGCCGCCTTCACCATCCGCACCGGCCTGGAGATCCGTTCCAGCGGCGTTCGGGCCATCGTCATGATCGAAGTCCTGGGGAAGCTGGCGGACAAGGTGGCGCAACAGCTGCGTGGCATGCCGCAGGTACGGGCATTGCACAGCACCAACGGCCGTTGGGATTTCATCGCCGAGTTGGAGGACCGCGATCTCGCGACATTCGACGAGACCCTGCGGCGCATCCGCCTGATCGAAGGCATCAACTCGACCGAGACCAACATTCTGCTGAAAACCAGCAAATCGAGTTTCTGAGCCCCGGCGCAATTTTCGCGGAAATGCGCAGCGGGTTACGCCTAGAAAAGAGGTGTGAAACGAAAAAGGGCAGCCAAAGGCTGCCCCAAAATCTCTTCCGTCGAAACCGATCAGACCGGAACGACGATACCGTTCAGATGCGTCAACTCGGCGAGATGACGCTCCAGATGGAACTTGTGGTCGTCGCTGGTCGCTGCAGCGATTTCACCGCGGGCGGCATCGATGCGCTTTTGCAGCGTCTCGCGGTTCAGCTCTTCCATCGGCACGGCGGATTCGGCCAGCAGCGTGCAGCCGGTCGGCAGGATATCGGCGAAACCGCCGAAAACCACGTAGCGCGAAACCTTGCCCGAAGCAGCCTTGACGGTCACGACACCTGGCTTGATGGTCGTCATCGTCGGCGCATGGTTGGCCATGACGGTCATTTCGCCTTCGGTTGCCGGAATGACAACTTCGCTGACCTTCTCCGACAGGAGCAGGCGCTCGGGAGAAACGAGTTCAAAATTGAAATTGTCGGCCATGACGAATTCACTCTTCCGTTGGATCGTATTCGAACGCCGGCGCGCCGGGAAACCCGACGCGCCGGACGCTTATCGATGATTAGGCAGCTTCAGCGGCCAGGCGCTTGGCCTTTTCGATGGCTTCTTCCATCGAGCCGACCATGTAGAAGGCTGCTTCCGGCAGGTGGTCGTATTCGCCGTTGACCAGGCCCTTGAAGCCCTTGATCGTGTCTTCGATGGCAACCAGCTTGCCCGGCGAACCGGTGAAGATTTCGGCAACGAAGAACGGCTGCGACAGGAAGCGCTCGATCTTGCGGGCGCGGGCAACGGCGACCTTGTCCTCTTCGGACAATTCGTCCATGCCGAGGATGGCGATGATGTCCTGGAGAGCCTTGTAGCGCTGCAGGGTCGACTGGACCTTACGAGCGACTTCATAGTGCTCTTCGCCGACAACCATCGGGTCGAGCATGCGCGACGTGGAGTCGAGCGGGTCAACGGCCGGGTAGATGCCCTTTTCCGCGATCGAACGCGACAGAACCGTCGTTGCGTCCAAGTGGGCGAACGAGGTTGCCGGTGCCGGGTCGGTCAAGTCGTCGGCGGGAACGTAAATGGCCTGAACCGAGGTGATCGAACCCTTGGTCGTGGTGGTGATGCGTTCCTGCATCTGGCCCATGTCGGTCGCGAGCGTCGGCTGATAACCCACGGCCGAAGGAATACGGCCGAGCAGAGCCGACACTTCCGAACCAGCCTGGGTGAAGCGGAAGATGTTGTCGACGAAGAACAGAACGTCCTGACCCTTGTCGCGGAAGTCTTCAGCGATGGTCAGACCGGTCAGAGCGACGCGAGCGCGGGCGCCCGGCGGTTCGTTCATCTGGCCGTAAACGAGAGCTGCCTTGGAGCCTTCGCCACCGCCGTGCTTGTTGACGCCCGATTCGATCATTTCGTGGTAAAGGTCGTTGCCTTCGCGGGTACGTTCACCCACGCCGGCGAATACCGAGTAACCACCGTGCGCCTTGGCGACGTTGTTGATCAGTTCCATGATCAGAACGGTCTTGCCGACGCCGGCGCCGCCGAACAGGCCGATCTTGCCGCCCTTTGCGTAAGGTGCGAGCAGGTCGACGACCTTGATGCCGGTGACAAGGATCTGGGCTTCCGTCGACTGCTCGACATAGGCCGGAGCGTCCTGGTGGATGCCGCGCTTGTAAGGCGTGTTCAGCGGGCCTGCTTCGTCAACCGGCTCGCCGATGACGTTCATGATGCGGCCAAGCGTTTCGTCGCCGACCGGAACCATGATCGGGCTGCCGGTGTTGGTCACCTGCTGGCCGCGAACCAGACCTTCGGTCGAGTCCATCGCGATGGTGCGGACGACGTTTTCACCCAGGTGCTGGGCGACTTCGAGCACCAGGCGGTTACCGCCGTTGTCGGTTTCCAATGCGTTCAGAATGGGCGGCAGCTCACCTTCGAACGCCACGTCGACGACGGCGCCGATGACCTGTGTCACCTTGCCAATGGAAGCAGCTGCGTCAGCCATGTTCCTTACCTCTTTCCTTAACCTCAGAGCGCTTCCGCGCCCGAAATGATTTCAATCAGTTCCTTGGTGATCTGAGCCTGGCGCTGACGGTTGTAGTTCAGCGTCAGCTTGTTGATCATCTCACCAGCGTTGCGCGTCGCGCTGTCCATGGCGCTCATCTTCGCACCCATCTCGCCGGCGACGTTTTCCAGCAGAGCGCGGAAAACCTGGACCGAGATGTTGCGCGGAATGAGATCGTCGAGGATCGCACCGGCATCAGGCTCATATTCGTATACGGCGGTCGCACCTGCCCCCGTCGCGGTGTTGGCGACGGTAACGTCGGCGGCAGCCGGGATCAGCTGGAGCGCCGTCGGGATCTGGCTGATCACCGACTTGAACTCCGAGTAGAATAGCGTGCAGACGTCGAATTCGCCCTTGTCGAACATCGACATGATCGTACGGGCGATCTGGTCGGCATTCTCGAAGCCGATCCGCTTGACTTCACGCAGGTCCGTACGACCGACGATCAGGGAAGCGAATTCACGGCGCAGGCTGTCGTAACCCTTCTTGCCGACGCAGTAGATCTTGACCGTCTTGCCCTGGGCGAGAAGCTTGCGGGCATGGTCGCGTGCAAAACGGGCGATCTGCGAGTTGAAACCGCCGCAGAGACCGCGTTCGGCCGTGCAGACGACGAGCAGATGCACGTCGTCCTTGCCGGTGCCGGTCATCAGCCGCGGCACGCTGTCGTCGCCGCCAACCGCCTGGGCGATGTTGGCGAGGACGGCGCTCATGCGCTGCGAGTAAGGCCTTGCGGCCTCGGCTGCCTCCTGCGCACGCCGAAGCTTCGCCGCGGCGACCATTTTCATCGCCTTGGTGATCTTCTGCGTCGCCTTGACGGAGGCGATCCGGTTTTTCAGATCCTTAAGTGAAGGCATCCCTGATCCGTCCTAACTTGGCCTTATCAGGCGAAAGACTTGGCGTAGCTGTCGAGTGCGGCCTTCAGCTTGGCGCGGGTGTCGTCGCTCAGCTGCTTGTCAGCGCGGATTGCATCGAGGATCGCCTTGCCTTCCGAACGGAGGTAGCTGAGGAAGCCCTGTTCGAACTTGCCGACCTGAGCAACCGCGATCTTGTCGAGGTAACCGTTGACGCCAGCGAAGATCACGGCAACCTGCTCTTCCGTCTTCAGCGGCGAGAACTGCGGCTGCTTCAGGAGTTCCGTCAGGCGTGCACCACGGTTCAGCAGGCGCTGCGTTGCAGCGTCAAGGTCCGAACCGAACTGGGCGAAGGCGGCCATTTCGCGATACTGGGCGAGCTCGCCCTTGATCGAGCCGGCAACCTGCTTCATCGCCTTGATCTGTGCCGAAGAACCAACGCGGGAAACCGACAGACCGACGTTAACGGCCGGGCGGATACCCTGGTAGAACAGGTCGGTTTCGAGGAAGATCTGGCCGTCGGTGATCGAGATCACGTTGGTCGGAATGAAGGCCGAAACGTCGTTACCCTGGGTTTCGATGACCGGCAGAGCGGTGAGCGAACCGGCGCCCTTCTCGTCGTTGAGCTTTGCAGCGCGCTCGAGCAGGCGGGAGTGCAGGTAGAAAACGTCGCCCGGATAGGCTTCGCGGCCCGGAGGACGACGCAGCAGCAGCGACATCTGGCGATAGGCAACAGCCTGCTTCGACAGGTCGTCGTAACCGATCAGGGCGTGCTGGCCGTTGTCACGGAAGTATTCGCCCATGGCGCAACCGGCAAACGGTGCGAGGTACTGCATCGGCGCCGGGTCGGAAGCCGTAGCGGCAACAACGATCGAGTACTTCAGGGCGCCGCGTTCTTCGAGAACCTTGACGAACTGGGCAACGGTCGAACGCTTCTGGCCGATAGCGACGTAGACGCAGAACAGCTTTTCGCTGTCCGGACCGTTATCGTGGATGGCCTTCTGGTTCAGGATCGTGTCGAGAATGATGGCGGTCTTGCCGGTCTGGCGGTCGCCGATGACGAGCTCGCGCTGGCCGCGGCCGACCGGGATGAGGGCGTCGATGGCCTTGAGGCCGGTCGACATCGGCTCATGCACCGACTTGCGCGGAATGATGCCGGGAGCCTTGACGTCGACGCGCGAACGGCGCGAAGCGTTGATCGGGCCCTTGCCGTCGATCGGGTTGCCAAGCGCGTCGACGACGCGGCCGAGCAGTTCCGGACCGACCGGAACGTCAACGATGGCGCCGGTCCGCTTGACGGTGTCGCCTTCCTTGATCTCACGGTCCGAACCGAAGATAACCACACCGACGTTGTCGGCTTCGAGGTTCAGCGCCATACCACGGATGCCGCCGGGGAACTCGACCATTTCGCCGGCCTGGACATTGTCGAGGCCGTAAACGCGGGCGATACCGTCACCGACGGAGAGCACCTGGCCGACTTCCGAGACTTCCGCCTCTTTGCCGAAATTCTTGATCTGATCTTTCAGGATTGCGGAAATTTCCGCGGCGCGGATATCCATCAGCCAACCTCTTTCAATGCGAGCTTAAGAGTAGAGAGTTTGGTGCGAAGCGACGTATCGATCTGCCGCGATCCGACCTTGACGATCAGACCGCCGAGGATCGACGGATCGACCGTGACGGCAATCGCCACGTTCTTTCCGGTCACGCCCTTCAGCGCCGCCTTCAGTTCATTTTCCTGCGCCTGATCGAGCGCATGTGCCGAGGTTACTTCGGCGGTAATTTCACCACGATGACGGGCAGCGATGATCTTGAAACCCTTGATCATGCCCGGCAGCGCGAAAAGACGGCGGTTGCCGGCAACCACCTTGAGGAAATTGGCAACCAGACCGCTGATACCGGCCTTTTCGCAGATCGCGACCAGAGCCTTCGACTGATCTTCAGCCGTAAAGACGGGGCTGGCGACCAGGCGCTTCAGATCGGCGCTCTCGTCGAGCAAGGCCTGGAAACGGTCAAGATCGGCGCTCACGCCTTCAACGACGCCCTCTTCCAGCGCAAGCTCGAAAAGCGACGACGCATACCTTTCTGCTACACCTGAGATGAGCTGGGATGTGTCTGCCACGGGCACAAATTTCCCTGATTTTCCTTCAAGAGTCGCACACCCCTGCGAAAGCGGCGTCATGCTCTTGAAATTGCTTCGGTTTCCCCCGAAAACGATCCAACAGGGCGTCAGACCTTTTCCGAAATTCGGGGTCCGTCTAGCATAGGACGTTTGGACTCGCAACACGCGTATTCAACGATTGCGCCTTTCCTGTCGGATTCATGGAAAGGAAATGCGGCAAAATTACCGTAAAGATGGATTGCCTTAGTTTTTTGCCGCCGTCCGACGAATTCAGACCCAGCCGAAGACGTAAAGCAGCGGCAGCACCGCAAGTGCTACCTGCACAATCAGCAGTAGAAAGTTGAAAGCGACACTGCCCCTGTCGGACATGATCGACAGCACACGGGCGAAAGCGGCGAGCGCAAAGGAGGCGCCGAAAGCAAAGTAGACCATCGGCTGGGCAAGCAGGATCGCGGCAAGGCCGAAACCGAGATAAAAACCACCGATCGTCGAGCGCGCCTCGCCATAGGCGCTAGGGCGTCCCTCGCGGGTCTGCAGGCGAAAGAAGCGGAAGGTCAGTCCCGGCGCGAACATCATGACAAAACCGGCAAAAGCGGTGAATGCCGCAGCGCCGAAGGCCAGCTGTTCCCCAAGCTGGGCCGGAAAATAGAACTCCATGCGAATGCCCCTGTGTCGTCCCCTCTGGATGTGCCGATTTATGACACGAAGCTTTGACAGGGGAAATGCGGCCAACCGGCTGGCCACAACGATTTCTTCATACATAAGCGCTTCGAAATACAGCATTTCCGTCGGAAAGCGGCATATGCCTCGAGGCACGTGCGCCGTCAGAGGAAACTCTGCGGATCGACGTCGAGCTGGGTGTGCACGCTGCCGCGCTCTTTCGGCCCGTTGGCCAGCATGTCGCGCAGGAAGGATTGAATATCGCTGTTGCGGCGGCCGTGGACGAGCAGGCGGAACCGATGGCGGCCGCGAATGAGCGCCAGCGGCGCCTCGGCCGGACCGAGCACCGAAATGCCACTCACCTGCGGGGCCGCCTGTCTCAGACCACGCGCATGGGTCTCGGCATCCTGGCGCGTATCGGCGGAAACGATGATCGAGGCTAGCCGTCCGAAAGGCGGCAGCACCGCCTTTTCCCGCTCGAAGATTTCGCGGTCGTAGAAGGCGCCGGAATCGCCCGAAACGATCGCCTGCATCACCGGATGTTGCGGCTGGTAGGTCTGCAGCAGGCCGTGGCTCTTCAAGCCGGTGCGGCCGGCACGGCCGGTAACCTGCGACAGCAGCTGGAAGGTGCGCTCGGCGGCGCGCGGATCGCCGTTGGCCAGTCCGAGATCGGCATCGATGATGCCCACCAGCGTCATCAGCGGAAAATTGTGGCCCTTGGCGACAAGCTGGGTGCCGATGACGATATCCGCTTCCCCCTTGGCGATCGCATCCAGCTCCAGCCGCAGCCGCTTGACGCCACCAGCGATATCGGAAGAAAGCACGATGGTGCGCGCCTCGGGAAAATGCTGTTCCACCTCTTCGGCAATCCGCTCGACGCCGGGACCGCAGGCGACGAGATGGTCGAGCGTGCCGCATTCCGGGCAGGCGTCCGGCGTCTTTTCGGCATAACCGCATTGATGGCACTGGATCTGGCCGCGGAAGCGATGTTCCACCAGCCAGCTCGAACATTGCGGGCATTGGAAGCGATGGCCGCAGACGCGACACAGCGTCAGCGGCGCGTAACCGCGGCGATTGAGGAAGAGCAGCGACTGGTGCCCCGATTTCACAGTCTTGTCGATGGCGCGCAGCATCACCGGCGACAGGAAGCCGCCGCGCTGCGGCGGGTGGCGGCGCATGTCGATCAGGTGCAGATCCGGCAGGGCCGCATCGCCGAAACGCGTCGGCAGGTGAATGGTGTTGTAGCGCCCCTGCTGGCCGTTGACCTGGCTTTCCACCGAGGGCGTCGCCGAAACGAGGATGACGGGAAAACCGGTGATGCGACCACGCACCACGGCCATGTCACGGGCGTTGTAGTAGACCCGGTCTTCCTGCTTGTAGGCGGGATCGTGTTCTTCGTCGACGATGATCAGGCCGAGATCCTCGAAGGGCAGAAACAGCGCCGATCGCGCCCCGGCAACGACCCGCACCTCGCCGGTCACCGCCTGGCGCCAGACCTTTTCGCGGATGCGCGGGCTGAGGTCGGAATGCCATTCGGCGGGTTTGGCGCCGAACCGATCCTGGAAACGCTCGAGAAAAGCAGCCGTCAGGGCGATTTCCGGCAGGAGAATCAGCACCTGCTTGCCACGACGCAGCGTCTCGGCCACCGCCTCGAAATAAACTTCCGTCTTGCCGGAACCAGTGACGCCGTCGATCAAGGCGACCGAAAAGCCGCCCGCCGCAACATTTTCAAGGATTTCGGCAGCCGCTTCCTTCTGCGGTCCTTCGATGCGCGGTTCGACGAATTCGGGATCGGGCCTGGCGACCACCGGCGGCGGCGGCAGGAACACGGTTTCGAACAGGCCTTGCTTGATCAACCCATCGACGACGCTCAAGGAGACACCGGCCGCATGCGCCAGGCCGCTGCGGGTCCAGGAAAACCCGTCCTGCGCCATCTCCATCACCCGCGCCCGCGCCGGTGTCAGACGCTCCGGCGCACCGCCGAGAAAACGCAAGCCCTCGACCATCGGCTCGGGATCGAAAGCAGCCGGCGCGCGCAACGCCATGCGCGCCACCAGACCAGGCGGCGTCAGCGTGTAGCCAGCAATCCAGTTGACGAAACTGCGCATATGCGCGTCGAGCGGCGGGCAATCGAAAACCTTCTCGATCGGCCGGATCTTCTTCGGATCGACCTTGCCATCTTCCGGCCCTTCCCAGACGACACCGATCACCTGCCGCGGTCCGAGCGGCACCTGCACCACGGAACCGGGTTCGATCGCCATGCCTTCCGGCACGGCATAAGAATAGGGGCCGGGCGCCGGCAAGGGCACCAGCACAGGAACGGCACGCGTTGCGGCCGGCGCCTTCGAAAGCGGGCCGAACAGATCGGACGAATCGTCTGTCATCGTGCCGGACCTTGCCGCGCCGCGGCGCAAAAGAAAACCAAAAACCGGCCCACTCTATTCGTCATCCTCGTCCATCAATCCGGTAAGCCGCATGCCATCGATCCAGGTGGCGCCCTCCCGGCGCACAACCCGGCGGGGACGGGTACCGCAGCGCCCTGCCACGGCGGATGCCAGCGCTTCCGAATGGGTAACGATCCAGATCTGGCTGCGCTGCGAAGCCTGGGCGATCATGTCGGCCAACGGCTCCAGCATATCCGGATGCAGGCTGGCCTCCGGTTCGTTGAGCGCGATCACCGCCGGCTGCCGATACGACATCAATGCGCCCGCCAGCCCGAGGAAACGGATCTGCCCGTCGGACAACTCACGCGGCTGGAACAGCCGTTGCGGGAAATCCGGAAAGGAAAGCGCAAATTCCGCATGTTCGCCCGGTTCCGGCACATGCAGCCTCGCCCCGCCGAAAGCCGAGGCTATGGCCCGGTCGAGCTCCACCGTATCTTGGCGGGTATGGACGAGTGTTGCAAAGACAGCCGCCAGATTGCCGCCGTCCTCATCCAGCAGCGGCGCGGTGACGGCCAGGCACGGCACCCGTAATGCCGAAGCCCGGTCGGTGCGAAAACCATGGAAGAACCGCCAGCCTTCGACGGCGCGGCGAAAGGCGCCGACTTCCGGATAATGGCCGGCATCGCCGAGCAAGGCGATGCCGGTCTCCGATGTCAGCGCCTGTTCCGGATACTCCTGCAGACGACCGCTCTCGCCGCGCACCGTGATCCCCGGCCCGGCCCGCCGCATCATCGTCACCGGGCGCGACCCCGTCTCGATGGAAAAATCCTCCGCCTTGATCTGCGGTTCGAAGGCAAAACCGGCGGCAGCCTTGGGCGGGCGCAACCCCGCCTCCACCTGGTAACGAAAGGTCACCGCCCGCTCCTCGTCGAGAAGCTCGACGGCCAGCTTGATGCGGACGGCCTCGCCCTGCCGCCGCTTGCCGGACCAGAGCGCCGACGCCATGCCGCCCTCGGCGGCGATCTCATAGGCAAGATTGCCGCGCACCGCCGCCTGGACGAGCTGCAAGGCACGGTAAAGATTGGATTTTCCGACACCATTCTCGCCGATGAACAGGTTCACCCCCGCAAGATCCATGCGGATCGATCGCAGCGAACGGTAGTTGGCGGCAAACATCGAGCGAAGCAGCATGCCCGACATCTACACGAACGATCGAGGAAAAAGAATGTCCGAGGCGTCAGGCAGGCGGCACGAAAACCGCATCGCCATTCGCTGCAAGATCGAAAACCGTGTGCCGCTCCAGCGCCCTGGTCACCTCGGCCGGGTCACCCTCCAGCTTCGCCGTTTCGATCGGCTGGCCGACGGTGAAATCGAAACGATTGCCCTTCTTGTTGAGCAGTTCGTGGAACACCGTCATGTCGCGCAATTCCGTCGACCATTTGGCAAACCAGTAGAACAGGCCGGAATTGCGCGCCGTCATATGCACCGGCAGGATCGGAAGATCGTATTTTCGTGCCAGACCAACGGCAGAGGTTTTCCACGGACGCTCGTTGAGCTTGCCGTCTGCCCAATAAGCGATACGGCCCGAAGGAAACAGGATGGTCGCCTTGCCTTCGCTGACGGCAGCATTGGTCAGTTTCAGGGTCTCGCGCGTCTTCAGCTTGGTCTTGTGTTCCTCGCGCCACTCCACCGGAATGATCATCTCGGAAAACCGCGGATTGACGCGCACTGCATCGCGGTTGGCGAAAAACATCATGTCCGGCCGCCGCGCCTTGAGCAAATCGAAGACGGCGACACCATCGGCAATGCCGGTCGGATGATTGCTGACCAGGATGAAGCCCCCCGATGCCGGGATGCGGTCGGCATGGCGCACGCCGATATCGAGTTTCAGCGTGTCACTGAGATAATCAAAGGCCTGGAAACCGCCCAAGTTGGCGACGGCATCGGCGAACTGGATCGCCTTGGCATAACCGAGAAGACTGTAGAGAAACGGCCGCATGACGGGCCAGAGCGGATGGCGGACGATTTTTTGACCACGCTCGGCAATCAGGATATCGACGATATGGCCGGGCTGCCCGTGGGACACCAGGGCGATGGTATCGGCAAACTGTCCGAGGGCTGTCAGCGAATCACGCCGCGACATAAAAACTCCGCGTCTCTCGATATCTCTCTATGACAATGGAATATGATTGCAGCATGACAGCCAGGGCGACGTTATCGATTCCCTAACCCCGTTCTCCGAAGATGGCGCTCCCACGGACAAAGACAAGCGCCTGAAGACAAAGATTGGGGTCGCCGCGTGACCGAACTGTTGATCATCGCCGATCCCTCCCTGATGGCCGAGCGGCAGCATTGGCTGGATGCGCTCGGGCAGGAGCGGCGCCTGGCGGCCAAGACGCTGGATGCCTACGAGCGGGATACACGGCAGTTCCTGACCTTCCTCACCGGTCATGTCGGTTGCCCGGCCGGCCTCGACGATGTCGCCACCCTGCGTCCCGCCGACCTGCGCGCCTTCCTTGCCGCCCGGCGCCGCGACGGCACTGGCGCCCGCTCGCTTGGCCGCAACCTTGCCGGTATCCGTTCGTTTCTGCGCCATCTCGAAAAGAAGGGGCTGGCCAATGCCGCCGGCGCCGCGGCGATCCGCTCGCCAAAACAGCCGCGCTCCCTGCCGAAACCTTTGACGGACACGCAGGCGCTGGATGTCGTCAGCGACGAGATGCAGATGCACGACGAGCCGTGGGTCGCCGCCCGCAATGCCGCCGTGCTATCGCTGCTTTACGGCTGCGGACTGCGCATCGCCGAAGCCCTTGACCTGACGCCGGATGATTTTGCCGGCGGCGCCGAAACCCTGCGCGTCACCGGCAAGGGCGGCAAGACCCGCATCGTGCCGCTGCTGGCCATTGTGCGCGAAGCGGTGGAAAGATATCGTGGCCTCTGCCCGCATCACCTGCCGATGAACGCGCCGCTGTTTCGCGGCGTTCGGGGCGGCAAGCTGCAGCCGGCCATCGTCCAGCGGGAGATGCAGACGATGCGCGGCGCCCTTGGCCTGCCGGAAAGCGCAACGCCACACGCCCTGCGGCATTCCTTCGCCACGCATCTGCTGGCCGGTGGCGGTGACCTGCGCACCATCCAGGAACTGCTCGGCCATGCCAGCCTGTCGACCACCCAGGTCTATACCGGCATCGATACGGCACGACTGCTCGACGTCTACGACCGGGCGCATCCCCGCGCCTGAACGGCTCCCTGGCCAAACCCCGGGCGGCTTAACCACATTTATTAAACATTTGTGAGCGCTTCCGGCCTTAGGGTTTTTCGAGCCATTCCAGCAAATGTGCAAAGCGGTTTTGCGTCCGGAATTGCTTGGAAACAAAGAGGTAGAGTGTTTTTGCCTTTCGGAGAAAAGCGGAAATTCTCTAGCGTCAGGACGGAACCCTTGCCCATGGATCTCTTCGAAATGCGCGGTGCTCCCGCCCGCAGCCGGAAATTCGGCGATGTCGCGCTGTATCTGGCGGCGGCATTTCCGCTGCTGCTTGCGCTTGTGCTCTTTCTGACCCTGGCCTTCCTTTCGCCAGCCCATGCGGCCGACACGCAAACATGCGATGGCAGCAATATTCTCGCCAGCCTGCAGACCAGCGACCCGGCGCGCTACGAAGCGGTGCTCGACGAAGGCGCCGGTATCGCCAACGGCAAGGGCATTTTCTGGAAGGTCGAAAAGGCCGGGCTTGAACCCTCCTGGCTGATGGGTACCATGCACCTCACCGATCCGCGCGTGCTGAGCATGCCGGATGCCGCCCGTCGCGCCTGGGCCGCCTCGGACACGGTCATCGTCGAATCGGACGAGATCCTCGACGAGAAAAAGGCAGCGGTCGCCCTGATAGCCAAACCCGAACTGACCATGCTGCTCGACGGCTCGACGATCACCAAGCTGTTGTCGCCGCAGGATGCCGAACGGCTGGAAGCCGGGTTGAAGAGCCGCGGCATCTCGCTGACGCTGGTGTCGCGCATGCAGCCCTGGATGATTTCCAGCTTCGTTTCGCTGCCGCCCTGCGAGATCACCCGCAAGACAAAAGGCGCCGCCTTCCTCGACAAGAAGATCGCCGAGGATGCCGTGACCCAGGGAAAAAAACTCGTTGGCCTGGAAACCATGGCCGAGCAGCTGACCGCCATGGCCGCCCTGCCGATGGAATTTCACCTGAAAGCGCTGATCGACACGCTGGAACTCGGCGACCGCATGAACGACGTCGTCGAGACCATGATCCAGCTCTACCTCGCCGGCGACATCGGCCTCACCATGCCGATGCTGAAGACGCTGACGCCTGCGGGCGAAGAAGCCGACCAAGGATATGCCGCCTTCGAACAGCGCATCATCATCGACCGCAACAAGTTGATGCTCGAGCGTTCCGCTCCCTATTTCGCCAAAGGCCGAGCCTTCATGGCCGTCGGCGCCCTGCACCTGCCCGGCGAGGACGGGCTTGTGGCGCTGCTGCGCAAGGCGGGATATACGGTGACGATGGAGAAGTGAGTGCAACTACCTAAAGCTTGATGTCCAGGCCATGGTGAAAAATCCGCACGATGGTCACCACGTCTTCCTGGATACGAAAGGCGATCGTCGCCTTTCGGCGATAACCGACCGTCCGTAAACCTCGTCGTCTGGGATGAGCCTTGCCGCGTTGCGGAAATATGGCAAAACCGGCACAATAGTCGATCAGATTATCGACATAGGCCCTTGCAACATGCTCACCGGCCCGAAGCACAAGATAGTCGAGCAGCCGGGCTACGTCGTCTTACGCTGCTTCGCTGAAAACAACGCGAAAGCTCATTTTTTCTTCGAACTGGATTCCACGAGCCTGTCGATCCTGCCATGAAGGCGTCGGCGGGCTTCGTCGAGCGGCATAACGCGGGAGGGATTTGCTTCCAGCGCATCCAGCGTCGGAATGACCTCCTCGTCAAGCCACGTCTCCAACGCGGCATCGCGGGCAGCGAGGGCCATGAGGCCATCATTGATGACCTCGTCCTCATCCGCATATTCGCCAGACAGGACCTTTTGCCGGACAAGCTCTTCCATATCGGTCGTCAGGGAAACGACGCGGGACGATCTCGGGCGCATTAGCAGCCTCCTTGGTTTCTACATACCATACCGCTCCACCTCCACCAACAATTCCTGGCCAGCACGCTTCCAAAAAACAGCGGCCGGCCGCGTATTCCGCGGCCGGCCGTCATGATTGAACATGGAAAACCGATCACATATGGATCGGTTTGAAGAACGTCGCCAGCGCCGCTTCCTTCACGGCTTCCGACATGGTCGGATGCGCGTGGCAGGTGCGGCCGAGGTCTTCGGAGGAACCGCCGAATTCCATCAGCACGGCGATCTCGTGGATCATCTCGCCGGCGCCGAAACCGACGATGTGGCCGCCGAGCACGCGGTCGGTGTCCTTGTCGGCGAGGATCTTGACGAAACCGTCCGTCGCTAGCATGGCGCGGGCGCGGCCATTGGCGGTGAAGGGGAATTTCCCGACCTTGTAAGCGATGCCGGCAGCCTTCAGCTCCTCTTCCGTCTTGCCGACGGAGGCGACCTCGGGCTGGGTGTAGACGACGCTCGGAATGACCTCGTAGTTCACATGGCCGGCCTGGCCGGCGAGGATCTCTGCCAGCGCCACGCCTTCGTCCTCGGCCTTGTGCGCCAGCATCGGACCCTTGACGACGTCGCCGATGGCATAGATGCCGGCGACATTGGTGCGGTAGTGGCCGTCGATCTCGACGCGGCCGCGATTGTCGAGAACGACACCGGCTTCCTCAAGGCCGAGGCCCGCCGTATACGGCTTGCGGCCGGTGGCGATCAGCACGACGTCGGCATCGAGCACCACCTTGTCGCCGCCCTTGACCGGCTCGAAGGTCACCTTGGCGCCGTTGCCGGCCTTTTCGACGCCGGTCACCTTGGCGCCGAGGTTGAATGTGATGCCCTGCTTGGCCAGCATGCGCTGGAACTGCTTGGAAACCTCGCCGTCCATGCCGCCGAGAATGGTGTCGAGATATTCGACCACCGTCACCTTGGCGCCGAGGCGCGACCAGACGGAGCCAAGCTCGAGGCCGATGACGCCGCCGCCGACGACGACCATGGTCTGCGGAACCTTTTCCAGCGCGATGCCGCCGGTCGAGGAGATGATGACCTTCTCGTCGATCTCGACCGAAACGCCCGGAATGCCGGCAACGTCGGAGCCGGTTGCGATGACGATGTTCTTGCCTTCGATCTCCTGCACCTTGCCGTCGTCGCCGGTGACGGACACCTTGCCGGCCGAAACGATCTTGCCGGTGCCCTGGAAGGCATCGATCTTGTTCTTCTTGAACAGGAAGGCGACGCCGTCGACGTTCGACTTCACGGTCGCATCCTTGTGGGCGAGCATCTTGCCGAGGTTCAGCGTGGCGCCGGACACTTCGACGCCGAGCGCGTCCATGCCGTGCTGGGCATGATGGAACATTTCCGAGGCATGCAGCAGCGCCTTGGAGGGAATGCAGCCGACATTGAGGCAGGTGCCGCCATAGGTGGCGCGCTTCTCGACCACCGCGACCTTGAGGCCGAGCTGTGCGGCCTTGACGGCGCAGACATAACCACCCGGGCCGGAGCCGATAACGATCACATCGTAAGACATGTTTGTTTTCCTTTATTTCTCTTGTCGGTTAGTCGGCGGCACGGGCCAGCGCGAGACGGAAGCCGAAGCCGACCAATGCGGCTCCGGTAATGCGGTTGAACCATTTGCCGCTGGCGATGAAGCGGTCGCGGATCGCCTTGACGGTGAAGAAGACGGAGACGCCGGCAAACCAGGCGACCAGCGCCGTCGCCATGCCGATGCCATAGCTGAACTGGATGAGCGCAGGCGTATCGTGATGCACCAGCGTCGAGAACAGCGACAGGAAGAACAGCACCGGCTTCGGGTTGAGCGCATTGGTGATGAAACCCGTCGCCAGGCATTTGATCGCCGAAACCGGCTTGCGGTCTTCCGCCGTCACATCGATGTCGCCGACCTTGAAACCTGGCTCGCGGAAGGACTTGATACCGAGATAGACGAGATAGGCGACACCTGCCCATTTGATCAGGCTGAACAGCATCAGCGACTGCGAGACGATCAGCCCGAGGCCGAGAATGGTGTAGCTGATGTGGAAGAGCAGCGAAAAACCCATGCCGAGGCCGGTCATGATCGCGGCGCGGCGGCCGTGGACGATGCTCTGGCGCAGGATGACGGCAAAATCCGCGCCCGGCACGACGATGAAGATCGAAAAGACGGCCATCAGGCCGAGGAATTCCAGAATGTACTGCATGATGCTCCGCCTTGCGCCTAGCGCCCGCCGCTGACGTTGAGAATGGCGCCCGTTATATAGGAAGCCGGCGAAGAAAGAAGATAGACGATTGCATCCGCAACCTCCTGCGCCGTGCCGGGGCGCTGCATCGGGATCATCGAGGCCGAGCGATGAGCCCGGTCCGGCTCGCCGCCGGAGGCGTGGATATCCGTATCGATGATGCCCGGCCGCACCGCATTGACGCGCACGCCTTCGGTCGCCACTTCGCGGGCCAGCCCGATGGTGAAGGTATCGATCGCCGCCTTGGAAGCCGCATAATCGACGTAGAGCGACGGCGAACCGATAACGGCGGCCATCGACGAAATGTTGACGATCGCGCCACCCTTGCCGCCATGTTTTGTCGACATGCGCCGGATCGCCTCGCGGGCCGTCAGCATCGAGCCGATGACGTTGATGCGCATCATCCGCTCCAGACGCTCGACGCTCATCTCGTCGACACGCTGCGACAGGTCGATGACGCCGGCATTGTTGACGAGGCCATCGATACGGCCGAAATGTTTGTCCACGGCGACAAACATTGCATCGATATCGGCGGCAACGCCGACATCGCCTTTGACTGCGATTGCCTCGCCGCCTGCCGCGCGGATTTCCGCGACCACCGCATCGGCAGCCGATTGGTTCGAGACGTAGTTGACGGCGACCGCCCAGCCTTTTTGCGCTGCAAGCACGCACACCGCAGCCCCGATGCCACGGCTGCCGCCGGTGACGAGAAGAACCGGTTTGTCAGTCACTGGATACATCCTCCATATGTCAGCACGTCCCATGGGGCGACGTTCACCTTGCCCGCCTCCCACAAGGATGATTCGCGCATGGCCGGGCCGAGGCCGGGCAGCAGGAGCTTTTCCGCCGCTTCGCCGCTTTCCGTCTTCAGATTGGCAATGTCGCCCTTGGCATCGATGCCATAGACCGGCCCCTGCCACACCATGCAGGCTTCAAGCTCTTCGCCGGTGGTGTCGCCTTCCGGGCAATTGAACATCAGGACCGCATTGGAACGTTCCGGATCTTCCGACAGCAACACGAAGCCTTCCATCTCGACGGAGGAGGATTTGACCTTCACGGAGAACCGATTGCTGGCGGCGGCCGATTGAGAGTCAAGCGGCCGGAAGCGCAATTCGAGGGCCCTGTCACGATCCTGATAGACGGCGTTGGACTGCTTGCAGGCGGCCGACAAGGCCGGCTGCGCCAGCAATAGCGACAAACCCGCGGCAACCGCCGGGCAAAGAATGGAAGCGGACAGGCGAGACACGAACACGCTCATGGGTTAGTCGGCTCCTTGTTTCCATCCGCATTCTCGATCACGAAAAAGTCGGTCATCAACACCAAAGGCCGGCCGCTTTCCGCCAGTCCCCAGAACGTCGGGTAGTAGCCATCGCCCCAGCCGCTGGTAAAGACGGCAACGTTGCCCCGCTTGCCTTCGATCGGCCGGTGCATGACGGAATCGGTCCCGCTGTCGATATCGGCGGCCAGAACGTCGTCGTAATAGTTGACGTCGTTGTTCTGCCTGGCCTTCATTTCGATTTCGAGGCGCTGCTGCATCAGGGCAACCGTATCGGCATCCAGGAAAGAACCGGTGCCGGCATCGACGCCATATCCGAAAAACAGGTCGTCCTTCAATTCGGCAAGCTTCTGGCCCGCGACAGTCGCAAGCTCCCAACGCTCCGGCTTTCCGTCGCCGAAGCGAATGACGGCGGCCGCTATGCGGCCCTGCGCCTCATAAACGGTCACCGGAAAATCTCCCGGCGGCACCGTGCGCTCGAATGGCGCTCTCTCCTGCTGCACCAGCGGATCTGTCGCGACCACGCGCCCGGACTGCAGTTCCAGCTTGCCGAGACGAATGAGCTTGATGTTTCGCCGGGTAAGCTCGGCCTCGTCAAGATTGACGAGGTCGAAATTGCGGCCGATGCGATGCACATCCCAATCGGCCGCCATGACGGAAACCGGCCCCTGCAAGGCAGCGGCGCACAACAATGCCCCGACCGCTTTTCCAAGCCGGCTTCCCATGACCGGTCTCCTTAGAGATCGAGAACCAGGCGTTCCGGATCTTCCAGGCTTTCCTTGACGCGGACGAGGAAGGTCACAGCTTCCTTGCCGTCGACGATCCGGTGGTCGTAGGACAGCGCCAGATACATCATCGGACGGATGACGATCTGACCGCCGACGACAACAGGACGGTCCTGGATCTTATGCATGCCGAGGATGCCTGACTGCGGTGCATTGAGGATCGGCGAAGACATCAACGAACCATAGACACCACCGTTGGAGATGGTGAAGGTGCCGCCCTGCATGTCGGCCATCGACAGCTGGCCATCACGGGCAGCCTTGCCGAGGCGGCCGATATCCTTCTCGATGCCGGCAATCGACAGCTGGTCGGCATCACGCACGATCGGCACGACGAGACCCTTGTCGGTGCCGACGGCAACGCCGATGTGGCAGTAGTTCTTGTAGATGATGTCGGTGCCGTCGATTTCGGCGTTGACCGCCGGCAGTTCCTTCAGGGCATGCGTCACCGCCTTGGTGAAGAAGCCCATGAAGCCGAGCTTGACGCCGTGCTTCTTCTCGAAGATGTCCTTGTAGCGGTTGCGCAGGTCCATGACGGCGCTCATGTCCACCTCGTTATAGGTGGTCAGCATGGCGGCGGTGTTCTGGGCATCCTTGAGGCGCTTGGCGATCGTCTGACGCAGGCGGGTCATCTTGACGCGCTCTTCACGCGGCGCGTCCTCGACGGCCGACGGTGCGCGGGCGGCAACCTTGACCGGCTCGGCCGCCTGGGCCGTGGTGGCTGGACCCTTGGCGATGGCGGCGATGACATCGCCCTTCAGCACCTGGCCACGCTTGCCGGAACCGTCGACATCGGCGGCAGCGATGTTGTTTTCCGCCAGAAGCTTGGCTGCAGCCGGAGCCGGCGGCATTGCAGCTGCCGGGGCAGCGGCCGGAGCGGCAACCGGGGTTGCTGCAGCGGCAACAGCCGGTTCAGCCTTGGCCGGAGCGGCAACGGCAGCACCGGCAGCGCCTGCGGCAATCTGGCCGAGCAGCGCGCCGAGGCCGACGGTTTCACCCGCCTGGGCGACGATTTCGGCCAGCGTGCCGGCAGCCGGCGACGGGACTTCGATGGTGACCTTGTCGGTTTCCAGCTCGAGCAGCGGCTCGTCGGCCTTGACGACATCTCCGACTTTCTTGAACCAGGTGCCGACAGTTGCCTCGCTGACGGATTCGCCGAGGGTTGGGACGCGGATTTCAGTAGCCATTGTTCAAATCCTGATGGGTGACTTGTTCTTGTTGGGCGGCGAAGGCGAGCGGGAGAACGGGGCGGGCAGCCGCCCCATTACGTCCTCAGCCGCCGAGCGCGTCTTCGAGGAAAGCAGCAAGCTGCGACAGGTGCTTCGACATCAGGCCGGTTGCCGGCGAAGCGGCGGCCGGACGGCCGGTGTAGCGAACGCGCTGGTACTTGGCGTCGATATGGGCGAGCACCCATTCCAGGTACGGATCGATGAACGACCAGCCACCCATGTTCTTCGGCTCTTCCTGGCACCAGACCATTTCGGCGTTGCGGAAGCGGGACAGCTCGTTGATGAGCGCCTTGGCCGGGAACGGATAGAGCTGTTCGATGCGCAGCAGGTAGACGTCGTCGATGCCGCGCTTTTCGCGCTCTTCCAGCAGGTCGTAATAGACCTTGCCCGAGCACATGACGACGCGACGGATCTTGGCATCCTTCTGCAGCTTGATCGGGCCGTCCTTGATCACTTCTGCGTCGTCCCACAACAGGCGGTGGAACGAGGATTCGCCGGCCATCTCGGCAAGGCTCGACACGGCCCGCTTGTGGCGCAGCAGCGACTTCGGCGTCATGATGATCAGCGGCTTGCGGAAGTCGCGCTTCATCTGCCGGCGCAGGATATGGAAGTAGTTCGCCGGCGTCGTGACGTTGGCGACCTGCATGTTGTCTTCGGCGCACATCTGCAGCCAGCGCTCGAGGCGGGCGGAGGAGTGTTCCGGACCCTGGCCTTCGTAACCGTGCGGCAGCAGGCAGACGAGGCCGGACATGCGCAGCCACTTGCGCTCGCCCGAGGAAATGAACTGGTCGAAGACCACCTGCGCCCCGTTGGCGAAGTCGCCGAACTGGGCTTCCCAGAGCGTCAGCGCGTTCGGGCGGGCCAGCGAATAGCCGTATTCGAAGCCGAGCACGGCCTCTTCCGACAGCATCGAGTTGATCGCCTCGTAACGCCCCTGCGTCGGGGAGAGGTTGGCGAGCGGGATGTAGCGTTCTTCGGTTTCCTGGTCGTAGAGCACCGAATGGCGCTGCGAGAAGGTGCCGCGTTCGACATCCTGGCCGGACAGGCGGATCTTCGTGCCTTCGACGCAGAGCGAACCGAGCGCCAGCGCTTCGGCCATCGCCCAGTCGATGCCTTCGCCCGTCTGGATCATGTTGGCGCGGTTTTCCATGAAGCGCTGGATGGTGCGGTGCGCCTGGAAACCGGCCGGGATCTCGGAGATCTTGCGGCCGATGTCCTTCAGCGTCTTCATCGGCACGGCGGTTTTGCCGCGGCGCTGCTCGTCGGCATTGTCGGCCGTGCGCAGGCCCGACCAGACGCCGTCGAGCCAGTCGGCCTTGTTCGGCTTGTAGGACTGGCCGGCTTCGAATTCCTGCTCCAGATGGGCGCGCCAGTCGGCCTTCATCTTTTCGAATTCGCCGTCGCTGATCAGGCCTTCGGCGATCAGCCGCTCGCCGTAGAGCTGCACGACCGTCTTGTGGGCGCGGATCACCTTGTACATCTTCGGCTGCGTGAAGGACGGCTCGTCGCCTTCGTTATGGCCGAAGCGGCGATAGCAGAACATGTCGACGACGACAGGCTTGTGGAACTTCATGCGGAATTCGGTGGCAACCTTGGCGGCATAAACCACCGCTTCCGGATCGTCACCGTTGACGTGGAAGATCGGCGCCTCGATCATCTTGGCGACGTCGGACGGATAGGGCGACGACCGCGAGAAGGCCGGATTGGTGGTAAAGCCGATCTGATTGTTGATGATGACGTGCATCGTGCCGGCAACGCGGTGGCCGCGCAGGCCGGACAGGCCGAGGATTTCGGCAACGACGCCCTGGCCGGCAAAAGCCGCATCGCCGTGCAGCAGGAGCGGCAGCACCTTCGCGCGTTCCTTGAGCGGAATGATGTCGCCTTCGAACACCTTGGCGCGCTGATCCTGCTTGGCGCGGGCCTTGCCCATCACCACCGGATTGACGATCTCGAGGTGCGAGGGGTTGGCCGTCAGCGACAGGTGCACCTTGTTGCCATCGAACTCGCGGTCGGAGGAGGCGCCAAGGTGATACTTGACGTCACCAGAGCCTTCGACGTCGTCGGGCTTGAAGGAGCCGCCCTTGAATTCGTGGAACACGGCGCGGTGCGGCTTGCCCATGACGTTGGTCAGCACGTTGAGGCGGCCGCGATGGGCCATGCCGAGCACAACTTCTTCAAGACCGTCCTGGCCGCCGCGCTTGAGGATCTGCTCCAGCGCCGGAATCAGCGCTTCGCCGCCGTCGAGGCCGAAACGCTTGGTGCCCTTGTACTTGACGTCGATGAACTGTTCGAAGCCTTCGGCCTCGATCAGCTTCGAGAGGATGGCCTTCTTGCCCTCGGGCGTGAAGGCGACACCCTTGTCCGGACCTTCGATGCGTTCCTGGATCCAGGCCTTTTCTTCCGGATTGGAGATGTGCATGAATTCGACGCCGAGCGTCGAGCAGTAGGTGCGCTCCAGAATGTCGAGCATCTCGCGGATGGTCGCGTATTCGAGGCCAAGCACGTTGTCGATGAAGATCTTGCGGTCGTAGTCGGCCTCGGTGAAGCCGTATGCGGACGGAGACAGTTCGTTGTAGTCTTCGACCGGCGCGGAAAGGCCGAGCGGATCGAGCTGCGCATGCAGGTGGCCGCGCATGCGGAAGGCGCGGATCATCATGATGGCGCGGACGCTGTCGCGCGTCGCCTGGTGCACGTCGGCATCGCTGGCCGGCTTGCCGGCGGCTTCGGCCTTGGCTTTCACCTTGGTCTCGATTGCCTTTTCGATGATGCCCCAGTTGCCGTCGAGCGCCGAGACCAGGTCGCCGGAGGCGGCGATCGGCCAGTTCTTGCGCTGCCAGGAGGCACCCTTGGCCGCCTTCGTCACGTCGGACGGATTGTCGTCCAGCGCCTTGAAGAAAGAACGCCACTGCTCGTCGACCGACGAGGGATCTTCCTCGTAGCGCGCATAAAGCTGCTCGATATAAGCAGCATTGGCGCCGTCCAGAAACGACGTGATCTGGAACTGCTCGTTGGCTTCTTGTCTTGCCATGGTGTTTTGCGGACGCTTCCGCCCGCCTCCCGACTTAAATGAATGTGCCGGTCATAAAACCGGCTGCCGCATTTCCACCTGCCGCCTGTCCGCGGCACATCCGCCATGCTTGAGAACCGGGCGGGTGCGGATGCGAAGATCCGCCCGGTCCTTATGTCGGTTCAGCCCTTCAGGACTTCAACCAGCGTCTTGCCGAGACGTGCCGGCGACGGCGAAACCTTGATGCCGGCCGCTTCCATGGCAGCGATCTTCGATTCCGCATCGCCCTTGCCGCCGGAAACGACAGCGCCAGCGTGGCCCATGGTGCGACCCTTCGGCGCCGTGCGACCGGCGATAAAGCCGGCCATCGGCTTCTTGCGGCCCTTCTTGGCTTCGTCGATCAGGAACTGCGCCGCATCTTCTTCGGCAGCACCGCCGATTTCGCCGATCATGATGATCGAGGTCGTGGCGTCGTCGGCGAGGAACATTTCCAAGACGTCGATGAATTCCGTGCCCTTGACCGGGTCGCCGCCGATGCCGACAGCCGTCGTCTGGCCGAGGCCTTCGTTCGAGGTCTGGAACACGGCTTCATAGGTCAGCGTGCCGGAGCGCGAGACGATGCCGACCGAACCCTTGCGGAAGATCGAGCCCGGCATGATGCCGATCTTGCATTCTTCCGGCGTCAGGATGCCCGGGCAGTTGGGGCCGAGCAGGCGCGACTTCGACTTGTCGAGTTTAGCCTTGACCCGCACCATGTCCATGACCGGGATGCCTTCGGTGATGCAGGTGATGAACGGGATCTCGGCGTCGATCGCCTCGATGATCGCATCGGCTGCACCGGCCGGCGGAACGTAGATCACGGACGCATCGGCGCCGGTCTTTTCCTTGGCTTCGGCAACGGTTGCGAAGATCGGCAGGGTTTCGCCCTTCGAGCCGGTCCAGCTTTCGCCACCCTTCTTCGGATGGATGCCGCCGACCATCTGCGTGCCGTAATAGGCAAGCGCCTGTTCGGTGTGGAACGTACCGGTCTTGCCGGTCAGGCCCTGAACCAGGACCTTGGTATTCTTGTTGACGAGAATCGACATGGGTAAAGGTCCTTCAGATTAGCCGTTGATCGCCGCGACGATCTTCTTGGCAGCGTCGTCCAAGTCGTCAGCTGCGGTGATCGCGAGACCGGACTCGTTGAGGATCTTCTTGCCGAGTTCGACATTGGTGCCTTCGAGGCGCACGACGAGCGGAACCTTCAGGCCGACTTCCTGAACAGCAGCGACAACGCCTTCGGCGATGACGTCGCACTTCATGATGCCGCCGAAGATGTTGACGAGGATGCCCTCGACCTTCGGGTCCGCCGTGATGATCTTGAAGGCTGCCGCCACCTTCTCCTTGCCGGCGCCGCCGCCGACGTCGCAGAAGTTGGCCGGCTCCTTGCCGTACAGCTTGATGATGTCCATGGTCGCCATGGCAAGGCCGGCGCCGTTGACCATGCAGCCGATGTTGCCGTCGAGGGCAACGTAAGCGAGGTCCCACTTGGAGGCTTCGATTTCCTTGGCGTCTTCTTCGGTTTCGTCGCGCAGCGCCTTGACGTCGTCATGGCGGAAGATCGCATTGCCGTCGAAGGACATCTTGGCGTCGAGCACGCGCAGGTGATCGTTCTTCATGACGATCAGCGGGTTGATCTCGAGCAGCGCCATGTCCTTCTCGTTGAAGGCCTTGTAGAGCGTCGGGAACAGCGACTTGGCATCTTCGGCCGCAGCACCGGTCAGCGCCAGCGCCTTGGAGATCGCGGCGACGTCGGCATCGGTAACGCCGGTTTGCGGATCGATGGCGATGGTGTGGATCTTCTCCGGCGTGTCATGCGCGACGGTCTCGATGTCCATGCCGCCTTCGGTCGAAACGACGAAGGCGACGCGGCCGACGGAGCGGTCGACGAGCAGCGAGCAATAGAGTTCGCGGGCGATGTCGGCGCCGTCCTCGATGTAGAGGCGATTGACCTGCTTGCCGGCCTCGCCGGTCTGGGCGGTCACCAGCGTGTTGCCGAACATTTCCTTGGCATGCGCCTTGGCTTCGTCGATCGAAAAGGCGAGACGGACACCGCCCTTGGCATCGGGGCCGAGTTCCTTGAACTTGCCCTTGCCGCGGCCGCCGGCGTGGATCTGGCTCTTGACGACGTAGAGCGGACCCGGCAGCGACTTGGCGGCAGCTTCCGCTTCTTCGGCGGAAAAGATCGGCACGCCTGCGGCGACCGGCGCGCCATAGCTCTTCAAGAGAGCCTTGGCCTGATATTCATGAATATTCATGCGGATAATCCCTGATTGACGGCCGAAGCGCTTACTTCAGCGCCGGAGCGATGGTGATGCAGGCTTCGCAAAGACCGGCAACAGCGGAAACCGACTTCTGGAACGCTTCTTCTTCGGCCTTGTTGAATTCGACCTCGATGATGCGCTCGACACCGCCTTCACCGATGATGGTGGGCACGCCGACATACATGTCCTTCACGCCGTACTGGCCGGAAAGATAGGCAGCGCAGGGCAGGACGCGCTTCTTGTCCTTGAGGTAGGATTCGGCCATTTCGATGGCCGAGGCAGCCGGGGCGTAGTAGGCCGAACCGGTCTTCAGTAGGCCGACGATCTCGGCGCCGCCGTCACGGGTGCGCTGGATGATCTCTTCGAGGCGCTCCTTGGTGACCCAGCCCATCTTGACGAGGTCGGTGAGCGGAATGCCGCCGATGGTCGAATAACGGGCGAGCGGCACCATGGTGTCGCCGTGGCCGCCGAGAACGAAAGCGGTGACGTCCTGGACGGAAACGTTGAATTCCTGGGACAGGAACAGGCGGAAGCGGGCCGAGTCGAGCACGCCGGCCATGCCGACGACCATGTTCTTCGGCAGGCCGGAGAACTTCTGCAGCGCCCAGACCATGGCGTCGAGCGGGTTGGTGATGCAGATCACGAAGGCGTTCGGGGCATACTTCTTGATGCCGGCGCCGACCTGTTCCATGACCTTGAGGTTGATGCCGAGCAGGTCGTCGCGGCTCATGCCCGGCTTGCGGGCGACGCCGGCGGTGACGATGCAGACATCGGCGCCTTCGATGGCGGCGTAGTCGCTGGCACCGGTGAGATTGGCGTTGAAGCCTTCAACCGGCGACGACTGAGCGATGTCGAGACCCTTGCCCTGCGGAATGCCGTCGGCGATGTCGAACAGGACGATGTCGCCCAGTTCCTTCAGCCCTGCGAGATGAGCCAGCGTACCGCCGATCATGCCAGAACCAATAAGTGCGATCTTTTTGCGCGCCATTGAAGTGCTTCCTTTGCGATCCAAATCCCAAGGCAGGCATGCCGTCACACCGGCCATTGTGGCCAATCGCAATACGCCCAAAGCAAAAAAATGGCAATGCGTTATTTTTAATCCATAAGTTTCAATCGGTTATATTGTAAAATTCTTACGTAAACGTAAGAATTTTTGACACAAAACTGTCAAATTGCTTCCCGCTTTTCACGGTGCAGCGCGAGATAATCGGCGCTGCGCATCTCGAACAGTCGCGAAATCGTCCGGTCGAATTCGAAGCCTTCGGTGCCGCGCTTTTCCGTCAAAAGCGTCTCCGGCATCGCATCCGCAGAGGCGAACAGGCGCACGGCATGATCGTAAAGCATGTCGATAAGGATGATGAAGCGTTTGGTTTCGTTGCGTTTTTCCGGACCGAGATGCGGAATGTGATCAAGGAAGATGACATCGAAACGATCGGCGATCGCCAGATAGTCGGAAGCGCCCAGCGGCTTCTCACAGAGATCGGCAAACGAAAACCGGGCAACGCGGCCCGCCGCCTGCGGCACCTTGACCGCCCGGCCCTTCATGTCGATGTCGAGGGCCGCGACCTTGTGGCCGTTGATCGCCGCACTCCAGGCCTTGTCCATTGCCTCGGTGGCCTTCGTGTCGACCGGCGCCATGTAGACAGGCAGGCCATCGAGCTTCTCCATCCGGTAGTCGGTCGGCGAATCGAGCGTGACGACGTCGACATGCTTCTTCAGCAGTCCGACAAAGGGCAGGAAGAGACCGCGATTGAGTCCGTCGCGATAAAGATTGTCCGGCTCGACGTTCGACGTGGCGACCAATACGCAGCCGCGAGAAAAAAGCTCGCCGAACAGCCGTGCCAGGATCATGGCGTCGGCGATATCCGTCACCGTGAACTCGTCGAAGCAGAGCAGTTCCGCCTCCTCGAACAGCGCCTCGGCAACCGGCGGCACGGGATCGGCCTGCTTGGTCTGGCCGTTCTTCAGCTTCTGGCGATGCGCATGGATGCGGTTATGGACGTCGGCCATGAATTCGTGGAAATGCGCCCGGCGCTTGCGGGAGACCGGCGCCATCTCGAAGAACATGTCCATCAGCATGGTCTTGCCACGGCCGACGCTGCCGTGAATGTAGAGGCCATGCACCGGCTCCGCGGGCTTCTTCTTGGCGAAGAGCCAGCCGAGCGCACTGGACTTTGCCGCCGGCCGCCGGCCCTTGAGTGCTGCGAGAACCTTGTCGAGCCGGGCGGCAACGTCCATCTGCGCCTTGTCGGCCTGCAGCGTTCCGGCAGACGTCAAGGATTTCAGCCGTTCGCTGACGCTCAGCGAATAGTCTGGCATAGGCTTCATAAAGGGAATCCACTCAAGAAAAAGGCCGGCGAGGGCCGGCCTTGAGACAATTAACGGCTGAGGCTGATCGGCTGACCGGAATTCGTCGTGCCGTCAAAGCGCGTATCCGCCGTCTTGTAGAGGCGGCCGAGCGGATTGCCGCTGCGGTCCTTCAGCATGACCTGCTTGCCGTCCACTTCCCACGAGCCCATGGTCGTCAGCTCGCCGGAGCAACCGCGGGTACCGCCGCGCGAGCCGCTACCAAGGTTGGTGAGCGTCAGGAACATGTCGCAGGTCACACCCGAGGTGTTGACCTTCCAGTTGCCGACCATGCCTTCCTTCTTGACGTCGAGCGCGGTTGCCGCCATCGCATCGGTCGTCTGGGCGCTGGCATCCGTCGGCAGGGTCGTCGGCTTTTCCGGAAACTGTGACGCATCCGCGGTCGGATCGGGCAACTGGCTGGACTGCACGCCCTGTACCGGCTGCGCCTCCAGCGGCGTTACCTGACGGGTGGGGCTCAAATCGCTATAGGTGGTGCGCTGGCACCCGGCCAGCGAAAGAACCACCGCCAAGCCCACCGCCGCATGTTTCAACTGCATCATGACACTCCTGATCGTCCGCTCGCCCGGGAGGATGGGGCGCAATCAAGGCGGAATTATCGTGAAACACCCTGCTTAATCAAGTCTTGCAACGGATGTTTGCCGCAAACCCCTCGATTTAGGGTGGTCTGCGACCCTCGTGGTGCTTATGTCCGCTCGACCTCCAGCCGGTAAAAATGTTCGGCGACCTCAAAGCGGCGCGCTTCGTCGTCGCCATCCGCCTTGAACCGGCTGCCGAGGTTGGCGTAATCCGCATCGGTTTGCGCCACGAAGTGCCGCAGGCACGAAGGCAATGCTGCCTCGCCCATTTCCCGCGACGTCTTCTTGAGGGCGATGAGCCGCAAGATCTCCTCGCGCACGTCCTGCGGAACGGAAGCGCCGTCCAGGCATTCAATCATGTTCATCGGCGGGAGCGCGGAAAAATCCCGGTCGCTCATCCATTGCAGCGCCACCGCCGGACGAACCGCATACAGGAATCTCTTCAGCTTGACCGCCTTCAGTTCCCTGTCCGGCGCATGTTCCCGCAGCAGCCCGGCATAATGGCGGGCAACCCGCTGCGGCTGCATGATCTCGTCGAGCAACACGGTAAGCCGTCGCCGGAAATCCGGCTCCTCCTCGTAGACGAGCGGCGATTTCAGCCATTCGACGATGACCGCATTGCCCTTCAACGCCAGCAGCAAGGCTTTTCGCAGGTCCCAGCCACCCGTATCGATGTCACCGACGATAGGAAACTCGATGACATCGCGTCGCTGGCGGAATTCGAGATGCTGGCGCACCGGACGAACATAAACGAAGCGGCAATCGAAATCGCTGTCGGGCGAAGGAAAACCCCACGCCCGGCTGCCACTCTCCACCGCGAAACCGATCCGGCATCCTTCGGCGCGAACACTGTCGAGGCGTTGCCGGATTTCGCTTGCCGCTTCTTCCGTCAACCCCTCGAACATGCTGTCAGACCCGGCGCTCGACCATCATCTTCTTGATTTCGGCGATTGCCTTGGCCGGGTTCAGCCCCTTCGGGCAGGCCTGGGCGCAGTTCATGATCGTGTGGCAACGATAAAGCCGGAACGGATCTTCGAGATTGTCGAGACGTTCGCCCTTGGCTTCGTCGCGGCTGTCGATCAGCCAGCGATAGGCCTGCAGCAGTACGGCCGGGCCGAGATAACGGTCGCCGTTCCACCAGTAGCTCGGACAGGAGGTCGAGCAGCAGGCGCAGAGGATGCACTCATAGAGACCGTCGAGCTTGAGGCGGTCCTCATGGCTCTGCTTCCATTCCTTCGCCGGCGCCGGCGATACCGTCTTCAGCCACGGCTCGATCGAGCGATGCTGGGCATAGAAGTTGGTGAGGTCGGGAACCAGATCCTTGACGACGGGCATGTGCGGCAGCGGATAGACCTTCACCGTGCCCTTGATCTCTTCGAGACCCTTGGTGCAGGCAAGCGTATTCGTGCCGTCGATGTTCATGGCGCAGGAGCCGCAGATGCCCTCGCGACAGGAGCGGCGCAACGTCAGCGTCGGGTCGATCTTGTTCTTGATGTAGAGCAGGCCGTCGAGCACCATCGGGCCGCAATCGTCGACATCGATGTAATAGGTATCGATGCTCGGGTTCTGGCCGTCGTCCGGGTTCCAGCGGTAGATGCGGAATTCCCGGGTGTGCCGAGCGCCCTCGGGCTTCGGCCACACCTTGCCTTCGTTGATCTTCGAATTTTTGGGGAGAGCGAGTTCAACCATGTCAAAATCCTCGGATCAATAGACGCGCGCCTTCGGGGCGATCTTCTTGGGGTCGATGCCTTCGGCGATGAGTTCGGTGTGAACCGGGCGGTAGTCGAGCTTGACGTCGCCGGCTTCACTGACCCAGGCGAGCGTGTGCTTGCGCCAGTTCTCGTCGTCGCGTCCGGCAAACGGGCCGCTGGTGTAGTCCTCGCGGGCATGCGAGCCGCGGCTCTCCTTGCGGGCCTCGGCGCCGTAGACCGTGGTGATGGCGTTGGCCATCAGGTTTTCCAGCTCCAGCGTCTCGACCAGGTCGGAGTTCCAGACCAGCGAACGGTCGGTAACCTTGACGTCGGGCAGTTCCTTCCAGATCGCCGAGATGCGCTTGCAGCCGGATTCCAGCGATTCCTGGGTGCGGAACACGGCGGCGTCTTCCTGCATGACGCGCTGCATCTTGTCGCGCAGCACCGCCGTCGGCGTGCCGCCCTTGGCAAACCGCAGTCGGTCGAAACGCTCCATGATCTTGTCGCAGGCAGCCGTGTTCAGCGCCGGCACCGGTTCGGCCTTGTCGATGACCTGGCCGGCGCGGATCGCCGCGGCACGGCCGAAGACGACCAAGTCGATCAGCGAGTTGGAGCCGAGACGGTTGGCGCCGTGCACCGAGGCACAGCCGGCTTCGCCGACGGCCATCAGGCCGGGCGCGATGCGTTCGGGATTGTTGCTGTCGGCATTGAGGACTTCGCCCCAATAATTGGTCGGCACACCGCCCATATTGTAATGCACGGTCGGCAGAACCGGGATCGGCTCGCGGGTCACGTCAACGCCGGCAAAGATCTTCGCCGATTCCGAAATGCCGGGCAGTCGTTCATGAAGGACGGCCGGATCGAGGTGATCGAGATGTAGGAAGATGTGGTCCTTGTTCTTGCCGACGCCGCGGCCTTCACGGATTTCCATCGTCATGCAACGCGAAACGACGTCGCGCGAGGCAAGGTCCTTGGCGGACGGCGCGTAGCGCTCCATGAAGCGCTCGCCCTCGGAATTGACGAGGTAGCCGCCTTCGCCGCGTGCGCCTTCGGTGATCAGACAGCCGGCGCCGTAGATGCCGGTCGGATGGAACTGCACGAATTCCATGTCCTGCAGCGGCAGGCCGGCACGGGCGATCATGCCGCCGCCGTCGCCGGTGCAGGTGTGTGCCGAGGTGGCGGAGAAATAGGCGCGGCCGTAACCGCCGGTCGCCAACACCACCATCTTGGCGGAGAAACGGTGGATCGTGCCGTCGTCCAGGCACCAGGCGACGACACCGGTGCAGCGGCCGTCATCCGACATGATCAGGTCGAGGGCGAAATATTCGATGAAGAATTCGGCGTTGTTGCGCAACGACTGGCCGTAGAGCGTGTGCAGGATGGCGTGGCCGGTACGGTCGGCGGCGGCGCAGGTGCGCTGCACCGGCGGGCCTTCGCCGTAATTCTGCATGTGGCCGCCGAAGGGGCGCTGGTAGATCTTGCCTTCCTCGTTGCGCGAGAAGGGCACGCCGTAATGCTCGAGCTCATAGACCGCCTTCGGCGCTTCCATGGCGAGATACTGCATGGCGTCGACGTCGCCGAGCCAGTCGGAGCCCTTGACGGTGTCGTAGAGGTGCCACTGCCAGCTGTCGGGCGTCATGTTCTGCAGCGAGGCGGCGATGCCGCCCTGGGCGGCAACGGTGTGCGAGCGGGTCGGGAAGACCTTGGTGATGCAGGCGGTCTTGAAGCCCTGCTCGGCCATGCCGAGCGTGGCGCGCAGGCCGGCGCCGCCGGCACCGACGACGATCACGTCATAGGCGTGATCGACATATTTGTAGGCCTTGCCATTCTGAGCGGGAGAAGGATTGGATGCCATGATGGAATTATCCTGCGAATGCGATTTTCAGAATGGCGAAAAGACAGAGGCCCGCCACCGCGAAAGCAAAGAAGGTGTTGAGCATCACCAGGATGATCTTGGTGCCTTCCGAATGGATGTAGTCCTCGATGATCACCTGCATGCCGAGCTTCATGTGGATCGTGGCGGACAACACCACAAGCGCCATGACGACGGCGACGAAGGGATTGGAGAGCGCGGCGACGACTTCCGCATAGGGCGCGCCGGCATAGATCAGGAGGAAGATGACGAAGAAGGTCAGCAGCGGCACGTTGGCAACGGCCGTCAGGCGCTGGCGCCAGAAATGTTCCGTGCCGTCCTTGGCCGAACCGAGGCCGCGAACCTTGCCGAGAGGGGTGCGCATATCCATGAGAATGTCCTCTTAGCGAATGAGAAGGCCGATCACCCAGACCAGCACGGTAAGACAGATCGAAATGACGGTCGATACTTTCACCAGCTTGGTGGTGAAATGCTTCTCGAAACCATAACCCAGATCCCACATGAAGTGGCGCAGGCCGCCGAGCATGTGGTGGATGAGCGCCCAGGTGTAGCCGAACAGGATCAGCCGGCCGATCATGGTGCCCATGAACCAGTTGGCCCATTCGAAATAGGCCTCGCCGGAAGCCGCCGCCACCAGCCACCAGACGACCAGAAGCGTGCCGAAATAAAGCGCGCCGCCGGTGATGCGGTGCACAATCGACATGAGCATGGTGGGGATAAGCTTGTAAACTTGCAGATGCGGCGACAGGGGCCGGTTATTTGTCACGTTCGCCATCTAAACCTCGCGGCGTTACGGGTGCGCTCCGATTTTTCGGGCTTCATTGCCTGGGACAACGCACGGTGCGGAATTTTCATGTGCGTTGCATCAAAAGCGACGTTTAATCACCGATTGGCGGTACGACAAGCGGAATTGATGCAGGTTTAAAATTTAATCGATTGGGTTTGAAACTCCCTTAATACCAAGGTCTAAAAGCGCCCCTACCCCCGCCTTCGGATGAAAAAATCCGGCGCGACCGTGACATATGCCAAAAAATGCGGCAAATTGGCTTTAACCTTTTGTTAACATGTCATCGGAGGTCCGGGCATGGTTTTGCGTCGCTCGCTGGTTACGCCGCTGCTTTCCGCCGTTTTTGTTGGCCTGCTCACCCTACCGGTTTCCGCCGGCGACCGTCATCACGGGCATCACCACGAGCGATCCTCGGGCATCGCGCACTCCGGCCTTCCGTCGATCATCCCCGGGCTCGGCACCTATGCCGGCGCGATCTCCGGCCTGAAGGTCCGCGGCAACGGCATCTATTTTTCCTATGACGGTTATCTCAGCCGAAACGGCGGGGACGGATACCGCCGGCCGGCGGCGAAGGTCATCGATGTCTCGACAAAAAGGACCGCCTGCTCCTATGAGGCCGGCGTCTGCGTCGTCCGGCCCTGATCAACCGGCGGAAAACCGCCAGACGGTGGTCTTCTTGACATCGCTGTCTTCCAGCACCCGCGTCACCGGCACCTCATAGGTAGCGCAGGCCGTCAACCGCTGTTTCGGCAGGTAGGCGCGACCGGGGTCACCGACCAGCACCACCTTGCCGTGCCGACACAGACCCTCGAACCACGGCACGAGCGCCTTGGCGAAATCACTGTCATAAAAGACGTCACCAGCCAGCACCACATCGGCATCGACCGGACGCCCGACCAGATCCTCACCGGAAAAACCGATCTCGACGCCGTTGGCGGCGGCATTCAAGGCAATTGCCGTGCGGGTCCAGGGATCGATGTCGGCGGCAAGCACGTTGGTCGCACCCGCCATCTTTGCCGCGATCGCCACCAGCCCTGAACCGCTGGCGAAATCCAGGACGCTTTTGCCTCGCACGATCTCGGGATGATCGAGGATATAGCGGGCAAGCCCCTGCCCGCCCGCCCATGCAAACGCCCAGAAGGGCGGCGGCAGGCCGATATCCTGAAGCTCCTCTTCGGTCTTCAGCCAGAGATCATGCACTTCGCTTGCCAGGTGCAGGCGGATTTCCGGCACGTGCGGCGGCGCAATCAGGCTGGTATTGCCGAGGATGAAGGTTTCGGGATCGGTCTTCACGGCCGACCTTCAGAGCGGCGGATTGTCGAGACCGCCGAGGCGGCAGATCTCCAGATATTCCTCATCGGTCACCGGCTGGACGGAGAGCCGCATCGAGGTGACGAGCGACATCTTTTCAAATGCCGGATTGGCCTTGATATCCTTGAGCGACACCGGTTTCGGCAGATCGCAGACGGCGCGAATATCGACGCAGTCCCAGCGCGCATCTTCCTTGGCGGTTGAATCCGGATGGCTGAGCGCACAGACCTCGACGATACCGACGATCTCCAGCCCATCGTTCGAATGATAGAAGAACCCCTTCTCGCCGATCTTCATCGCCCGCATGTTGTTGCGGGCGAGATAGTTGCGGACGCCGGTCCATTCCGTGCCTTTTTCGCCGGCCGCCTTCTGCTGCTCCCAGGACCAGCTCGACGGTTCGGATTTATAAAGCCAGTGCGCCATGACGCCTTACGCCTCCGGATTGTTGAAGACCCAGTTGTAGGGTTTTACCTCGACCTTTTCGAACAGGCCGGCCTTGGTATAAGGATCGGCATCGGCAATCGCCTGTGCCGCTTCGATGCTGTCCGCCTTGACGATCACCAGGCTGCCGCACGGCTTGCCGTCGGCATCGAGGAAAGGACCGGCGATCTTCAGCGTGCCCTCGGCATTGAGCTTGTTGAGGTGCTCGAGATGCGCCGGACGGGTTTCCATCCGCACGTTCAGGTGGCCGGGCTTGTCGGTGCAGATAAAGGCAAAAAGCATGGGTTTCTCCTGATTGAAGTGGGTTTTATTCCGTGGTGATCGGCCGCGTCATCAGCTGCTCGGTGGCAGCCTTGACGTCGAGACGGCCGTCGATGATCGCCGCAACCGCTTCCGTCACCGGCATGTCGATCGACAGGCGCTCCGCAAGCCGGGCGGCGACGGAGGCGGCAAAGGCACCTTCCACCAGTCCGCCACGTGTCACGTCGAGCGGCTCGCCGCGGCCGAGCGAAATGCCGAAACGCAGGTTGCGCGACTGATGGCTGGTTGCCGTCAGCACCAGATCGCCCAGACCCGAAAGACCGCGCACCGTATCCGCCTCGCCACCTTCGGCAACAATCAGCCGCGACATTTCCGCCAGGCCACGGGCGATCAGCGCTGCCCGCGCCGAATCACCCAGTCCGGCGCCTTCGACGATGCCGCAGGCAATCGCCAGCACGTTCTTGAGTGCACCGCCCAGCTGCACGCCGATGCGGTCCGCCGATGCGTACAGCCGGAAGGTCGGTCCCGAAATCGCCTGCGCCAGCCGTTCCGCCACGGCAATATCAGCGGCAGCGACCGACATGGCGGTCGGCAGGCCGCGGGCGATATCGGCAGCAAAACCGGGGCCGGAGAGAACCGCGACCGGATGGTGCGGCAATTCTTCTTCCAGCACCGTGGTCAAAAGCCGGCCGGATGCCCGGTCGATGCCCTTGGCACAGGTGACGACAACCGCATCGTGGGCGAGATAGGGACCATATTGCTGCGCGGCATCGGCCTGCGCCTGCGACGGCATGACAAAAAGCACGATGGTGGCATCGGCCAGCACATCCGGTTCGGCGGAATACAAAAGGGAATCCGGCAATTCGATGCCCGGCAAGGCCGCGTCGTGAACGCCATCGGCCCTGAGGTCCGCCATCAGCGAGACGTCGCGGCCGAGCAATGTCACACCGGCCCGCCCGGCCTGGGCGATGACGGCAGCCAGCGCCGTGCCGAAGGCACCGGCGCCGATGACGACGATCTTTTCGCGTTGCCCGTCCGTCATGCCTTTGCTCCCCGCTTGCCGAAGCCGACAAGCGTTTCTGCCTTGGCATCCAGCGGCCAGCGAGAACGCGGCGCTGTCGCCAGATCGTCGGAGGGCAGGTCTTCCGCCAGCCGTTCCAGCCCGGCCCAGGCGATCATCGCCGCATTGTCGGTGCACAGCCTCAGCGGCGGCGCGATGAAATCGAATTTGTGCTTGTCACACAGCGCCTGCAGCGTGCCGCGCAGCACCTGGTTGGCGGCAACCCCGCCGGCCACGACCAGCGCCGGTTTGGCCACCGAGCCGAATTCCTCGCGAAAACGCGCGAGGCCGCGGCCGATGCGGTCCTTCAATGTGCGCGACACGGCGTTCTGGAACGAAGCGCAGATGTCGGCGATATCCTGCTGCGTCAGCGGCGCAATCGAGGTCGCCGCTTGGCGCACGGCGGTTTTCAGGCCGGAAAAGGAGAAATCGAGCCGGGTTTCGCCCACCAGAGGCCGCGGAAAGGAAAAACGCTCCGGATTGCCGGTCAGCGCCGCTTTTTCCACCGCCGGACCGCCCGGATAGGGCAGCCCCAGCAATTTCGCCGTCTTGTCGAAGGCCTCGCCCAGTGCATCGTCGATGGTAGTGCCCCAGCGCTCATAGTCACCGACACCACGGACCAGGATCAGCTGCGTATGGCCGCCGGAGACGAGCAGCATCAGGTAAGGAAAACTCAGCCCATCCGTCAGCCGTGCCGTCAGAGCATGGCCTTCGAGATGGTTGACCGCATACAGCGGCTTGCCCGCCGCCCGGGCAATCGCCTTGCCGGTCATCAGCCCGACCAGCAAACCGCCGATCAGCCCCGGCCCGGAGGTCGCGGCAATCGCATCGACATCGGCCAGCGACACGTCGGCGCGCAGCAAGGCTTCCTCGATCAGCGTATCGAGCGCCTCGACATGGGCACGTGCGGCAATCTCCGGCACGACGCCGCCATAGGCGCTGTGTTCTTCGAGCTGGCTCAACACCACGTCGGAAACGATTTCGCCACGGCCATCCGGGTGGCGCAGCACCACGGCGGCGGCGGTTTCGTCGCAGCTTGTTTCGATACCGAGAATACGGAGCGGTCTTACCATCGGGTCGTCGTCGGATTGCAGTCGCATGTGAACCTGTTCTATGGAGACTGTCGGTAACAACGGATCAGAGCGGATGCAAACAAAACCTTTCCGGATCGGCACGCGCGGCAGCCCGCTGGCGCTCGCCCAGGCCCATGAAGCCCGTGACCGGCTGATGGCGGCACACGGCTTGGCCGCCGAAATGTTCGAGATCGTCGTGCTGTCGACCACCGGCGACCGGATCACCGATCGCTCCCTTGCGGAAATCGGCGGCAAGGGCCTGTTCACCCAGGAACTGGAAGAACAGCTGACATCCGGCGACCTGGATATCGCCGTGCATTCCTCCAAGGACATGCCGACCAAATTGCCGGAAGGCCTGCATCTCTCCGCCTTTCTGCCACGCGAAGATCCGCGCGATGCCGTGGTCGGCCGCACCGCGCCGAAACTGTCAGAACTGCCCGAAGGCGCCACCGTCGGCTCGTCGTCGCTGCGCCGGCAGGCGCTGATCCGCCGGCTGCGGCCGGATATCAACGTCATCACCTTCCGCGGCCTCGTCGATACGCGCCTGCGCAAGCTGGCCGAAGGCCAGGTGGATGCGACGCTGCTCGCCTTTGCCGGCCTGAAACGGCTCGGCAAGCCGGATATCGTCACCGAATTGCTCGATCCCGTGGAGTTCCCCCCGGCCCCAGCGCAGGGCGCGATCTGCATCGAAAGCCGCATTGGCGACGACCGCATCCAGACCCTGCTGTCGGCGATCAACCACGCCGCAACCTTCGACGCCGTGACCTGCGAACGGGCCTTCCTCGCGGCGCTCGACGGCTCCTGTCGGACCCCGATTGCCGGTTATGCCACCTGCGACGGCGAGGACCTGCATTTTTCCGGCATGGTGCTGACACCCGACGGCAGCCAGTCGCACCGGGTGGAAGTCAGCGGCAAACGCAACGCCGCCGAAAAACTCGGTTACGATGCCGGCGAAAAGGTGCGCCGTGATGCCGGCGCGGCCTTCTTCGAAGGCTGGGGCTGACGTAATTCCGAAGACTGAGGCAGGCCGCAAACCGGAAAGGAGGGTTTTATGCGCGTGATCGTTACCCGGCCGCATCTTTCCGGCCGCCGCACGGCGGAAAAGCTGCGCCAGCGTGGCCACATGCCAGTCGTGCTGCCCTTGACCGCGCCGACCCATGACGTGCTTGCGACCGAACGGGCGCTGGAAAAGCCTTACGGCGCCTTGGCGATCACCAGTGCCGAGGCGGTCCGCGCCCTGTCAAAACTCGAGGGCAAGCTCGACACCCACCGCACCGTGCCGCTTTTCACCGTCGGCAAGGTGACCGCAGCCGTCGCCCGCGAGGCCGGCTTCACCACGGCCCATTCCGCCGATGGCAGCGGCCTGGAGCTTGCCGCCCTGATCGCCGATCATTTCGCAAGAAACGGCACCCCGACCGACCCCTTGCTCTATCTCGCCGGCCGGCCGCGTGCCTCCGGTTTCGAGCGGGCGCTGGCGGAGGCGGCAATCGCCTTCCGCACCGTCGAATGTTACCACATGCTGCCGATCGACCATGATCCAGACGAACTTCGCCAGACCCTGGTGGAGCGCCCTGTCGACGTGGTGCTTTTTTACTCGCGGGAAAATGTCGAGCGGTTTTTCAGCCTGCCGGTGTTCACCCGCGACCTCTCGCCGCTGCACAGGACGCGTTTTTTATGCCTCAGCCGCAACATCGCAAACGCCGTGCCGCCGCAATTCGATACGCAGATCGACGTTGCCGCATCTCCGGAGGAAGAAGATCTTCTTTACCTTCTCTGAACCATGCAAAGGCCGCAAAATTTCGCCAAGGCCTTTCCTTGGCAGGTTTTGCTGACTAGTTTTGTTGCACTGCATGGAAAAAGAGGTAGCCATGATTCCGGAAGATCCGTCACGCCACTCGAAAAAACCCGACGAACCGGTCATCATCGACCTGTCCGCGGAAGACGTGACCGAGGCGGAAAAATCCCGGCTCGCCGACGAGCCGTCGCAGACGGCGGAAGCTGAGATCGAAACCGTCGAACAGGCGGAAACCATCGACAGCGCCCCCGAGACCGCCGACCGGCCGCAGCCGGAAGCCGAGACGGCACGGCCTGTCTTCGAACCGCAACAGACGGTGGAAAAGCCGCGACAGCAACCGGCAACGGCGGCCCTGATCGCCGCCGGCATATTCGGCGGCATCGTCGCTCTCGCCGGCGCCGGCAGCATGCAATATGCCGGCTATCTTCCCGGCGCTTCGCCTGCCATCGACAATTCGGCGCTGACCAGCGAGATCGAAGCGCTGAAGGCCCAGGTCGCGACGCTGGTTTCGGCCCCCGCCCCGCAAGCCGATACCGGTGCCATCGAGCAGCGCCTGACGACCCTAGAGCAAGCCGCCGCCAATCCGGCCGTTGCCGGCGACGACGGTGTCGTTTCCGCCCTGCAGGACAAGCTGGCCGGCCTGACGGAAACCGTCGACCGCCTCTCCAGTGCTGCCGGCGAGGCCCAGAGCGGTACAGGCCAGCTGACGCAGCGTCTCGACGCCATCGAAAAGAAGCTGTCCGAGCCGCAGAACGACGGCACCGTCGCCCGCACCATCGCGCTGACCGCCATCAAGGCGGCGATCGATCGCGGCGGCCCGTTCGTCACCGAATTGGAGACGCTGTCCAGCGTCAGTCCCGACGACCCGGCGGTGACCAGCCTGCAACCGTTCGCAACCGCAGGCGTGGCTTCCCGCGCCGACCTCGTCAAGCAATTCGAGGCCGCGGCTCCGGCGATCCTCGAGGCCGTCAACCAGCCCGATCCGAATGCCGGACTTGGCGACCGCCTGCTCACCAGCGCGATGTCGCTGGTGACCGTGCGCGATGTCGGCAACGTCGAAGGTGCGACGCCGGAAGCGGTGATCGCCCGCATCGAAGACAAGGTGAAGCGCGGCGACCTCAAGGCAGCGGTAACCGAATGGGACGGCCTGCCCGAAGCGGGCAAGGCCGCCGCCGCCGGTTTCAAGAAAGCGCTCGACGAACGCATGCAGATTGAAGACCTCGTCAATGCGGCGGTGACCGCCGGCAACAAACAGATCTGAGGCCCGGGACGACATGATCAGAATTCTCGTATTTGCCGTCCTTGTTCTCGCTCTCGGTTTCGGTTTTTCCTGGCTTGCCGACAGGCCCGGCGAACTCTCCATTCTCTGGCAGGGCAAACTCGTCGAGATGAGCCTGATGGTGGCCGCCAGCCTGGTGGTGGCGCTTGTCGCCGCCGTCATGATCGTCTGGTGGCTGGTGCGTACCATCTGGACCTCGCCGCATTCCGTCACCCGCTATTTTCGCGCCCGCAAGCGTGACCGTGGCTACCAGGCGCTGTCGACCGGGCTGATTGCCGCCGGTGCCGGCAATTCCGCTCTCGCCGCCAAGATGGCAGCCCGCAGCCGCGGCCTGATCAGCGCCGACCAGGAGCCGCTCATCCATCTGCTCGAAGCCCAGACCGCGCTGATCGAAGGCAAGCACGACACAGCACGGAAAAAATTCGAGTTGATGGCCGACGATCCGGAAACCCGCGAGCTCGGCTTGCGCGGTCTCTATCTCGAAGCCCGTCGGCTCGGCGCCAACGAGGCGGCGCGACAATATGCCGAGCAGGCCGCCGAAAAGGCGCCCTACCTGCCCTGGGCAGCACAGGCAACGCTGGAATATCGCTGTCAAGCAGGCCATTGGGACGATGCAATTCGGTTGCTGGAGCAGCAGCGCGTCGCCCATGTGCTCGACAAGAAAGCCGCCGAGCGCACCAAGGCCGTGCTTTTGACCGCGCGTGCCGGCGATCTGCTGGAAGCAGACCCGAAAACCGCCCGCAACGATGCGCTGGCGGCACTGAAGCTCGCCCCCGGGCTGGTTCCGGCCGCCCTGATCGCCGCCAGGAGCTATTTCCGCGAGGACAATACCCGCAAGGCGTCCGCCGTGCTGGAGCAGGTGTGGAAGATGGCGCCCGATGCAGAGATCGGCCGCACCTATGTCCGCGCCCGCAGCGGCGACAGCGTGCTCGACCGGCTGAAGCGCGCCGACCGGCTGGAAGCCTTGAAACCCAACAATGTCGAATCGCTGCTCGTCGTCGCTCGCGCAGCACTCGATGCCAAGCAGTTCGAACGCGCCCGCGCCAAGGCCGAGGCCGCCGCTCGCATGGATGCGCGCGAAGGCGTCTTCCTGCTGCTTGCCGATATCGAGGAGGCCGAGACCGGCGACCAGGGCCGTATCCGCCATTGGCTCGCCCAGGCGCTGCGCGCGCCGCGCGACCCGGCCTGGGTTGCCGACGGTTTCGTCTCCGACAAATGGCTGCCGGTTTCGCCGGTCACCGGACGCCTGGATGCCTTCGAATGGAAGGCGCCCTTCGGCCAGCTCGACGGCCCGGTCGAGGAAGGTTCGCTGTCGAACGGCGAACAGGCCTTGCGCTCGCTGCCGCCGCTCAGCGCCGTCGAACCGGAGCCGGAGCCGCTTCCGGAAAAGGAAAAGGTCATCGAGGCTGTGGTGGTTCCACCACGAACCGAAACCATAGTTGCCGAACCGGTGCGCGAACAACCGCCGGTCAAGCTGGTGAAGACGGAAAAAACCGAGACTGTTCCTGCCAGGGAAAAACCCACGCCGGATCCGTTCTTCGGCCGTCCGCCGGATGATCCCGGCGTCAAGAACCGCGATGGCGACACCGATTCCAAGACGCGCCTGCGTCTGTTCTGAACCCTGGAGCATGTCCGGTGAAAAAGCTTCACCGGACATGCTCTATGTTTTTGTTTCTTGCCGCATTGTCCGACGCCGAAACGACCCCGCTTCGGCTGGAAATGCTCTAGAGGACCGACGCCCGATGCTGGAGCGCCTGCAGACGTTTTTCCAAAGCCTGACCACCAGCCGCACCACCAGCGAATTTGCCCCCGGCGACCCCTTGATCGCCGTGGCAGCGCTTTGCACCCAGGTGATGGAGGCGGACGGCACGGTTTCGGAAACCGAAACGAAAAAACTGCGCGTGCTGCTGCGCGAACATTACGATCTCGACGGCAGCAAGCTCGACGCGCTGATCGAGGCCGGGCGCGAAGCCGGCAACGAGGCGGTCGATTATTATCGCTTCACCACCGACCTGAAACGGCACCTCGACGAGAACCAGCGGATCGAGCTGGTCGGCATCCTCTGGGACATCGTTTATGCCGATGGCGTGCGCAGCGAGATGGAAGATCACGTCATCTGGCGGATTGCCGACCTGCTCGGCGTCTCCGGCAACGACCGTATCACCCAGCGCCGCCAGGCCGCAGCCCGTGCGCCGGAAAGCGCCGGAGGCGGCGATGCTGATTGACCCTGCGTCGCCGGATCGCAAGGCGCCGATCCTGATCGTCCTGCATCAGGAGCGGTCAAGCCCGGGCCGCGTCGGCCAGATGCTGGTGGAAAAGGGATACGGCCTCGACATCCGCCGCCCGGTGCTCGGCGATCCCCTGCCGGTGACGCTGGACAATCATTCGGGCGCCGTCGTCTTCGGCGGACCGATGAGCGCCAACGATCCGGACGACTTCGTCAAGCGGGAAATCGACTGGCTCGGCGTGCCCTTGAAGGAACGCCGCCCCTACCTCGGCATCTGCCTCGGCGCGCAGATGCTGGTGCGCCATCTCGGCGGTACCGTCGCCAGCCACCGGCACGGGCTGACGGAAATCGGCTGGTATCCGCTACGCGCCACCGAAAGCGGCAAGGCGCTGCTGCCCTGGCCGCAGATGGTCTATCATTTTCATCGCGAAGGGTTTGACCTGCCGGCCGGCGCCGAGCTTCTGGCGGAAGGCGACGCCTATCCGCACCAGGCCTTCCGCTACGGCGACAAGGCCTGGGGCTTGCAGTTCCACGCCGAACTGACCCGCGCCATGATGCATCGCTGGGTGGTCCACGGCGCACACCGCTTCACCATGCCCAACGCCCAGCTCGGCAAGGCGCATCTCGACGGCCGCTTCCTGCATGACGCGCCGCTGCGCTCCTGGCTCTCGACCTTCCTCGACCTGGTCTTTGCCGAAAACGATCAGCGCTGATCGCCGGCCTTGCGAGGCGTATCCAGCGTATCGATGCGACGCAGCTGCGGAAAACCCATTGCCCAGATGATCGAGACGGCAAGCGTGCCGACCCCACCGATGACCACCGCCGGAATGGCACCGAAGGCGGCTGCCATGGTGCCGGCGCGGAATTCGCCGAGTTCGTTGGAAGCGCCCACGAAGACCATATTCACCGCATTCACCCGCCCGCGCACCTCGTCCGGCGTCCAGAGCGCGATCAGGGTTTCCCGCACATAGACGGAAATCATGTCGGAGGCGCCCATGAGGCAGAGCGCCAGGATCGACAGCCAGGCACTGTCCGACAGGCCGAAAACGACCGTTGCGGCACCGAACAGGGCAACGCCGATGAACATCGTGATGCCGGCATGGTGGCGGATCGGATAAGCGGCAAGCCAGATCGCCACGACGATGGCGCCGACACCGGGAGCGGCGCGCAAAAGCCCCAGCCCCCAGGGACCAAGCGTCAGCACATCGCGGGCAAACACCGGCATCAGGGCGACGGCGCCGCCGAGCAGCACCGCAAACAGGTCGAGCGAGATCGCTCCCAGCACCACCTTTTCCGAGAAGATGAAACGGAAGCCGGCAAGGATGGTGCTCCAATCCGTCGCTTCCGACAGGCGTTTCTGCGCCGGCTTCGGGATCGTGAAGACGAGCAGTGCCGCAAGTACCATGAAGGCGAGCGCGACGGAATAAGCAACGGTGGCACTGACGCCATAGAGCAGCCCGCCCGCCACCGGGCCGACGATCGATGCCGCCTGCCACGAGGAGGAATTCCAGGCGATGGAATTGGCAAGGTCTTTTTCCGGCACCAGATTGGGCGCCAGCGATTGCACCGCCGGCGCCATGAAGGCGCGTTCCACCCCGAACACCAGCAGGATGCCGAAGACCGGCAGCGGCGAAAAACTGTCGGTGACGGTAAGGAAAAGCAGCGCCGCGGCGCAGAATGCGCTGATCACCAGGCAGATGGAAACGATGGCCCGGCGATTGTAGCGGTCGGCGGTCGTACCGGTTACCAGGATCAGCAGCAGCGATGGCAGGAACTGGAAGAGGCCGATCAGGCCGAGATAGATGGTGCTGCGCGTTTCATCGTACATCTGCCAACCAACCGAAACGCTGATGATCTGGATCGCGAACACGGCCAGGAAACGCGCGAGGAAAAAGCGGGCATAAGAGGAATGGCGAAAGGCCGCGAAACGGTCACCATTGGCAGGAATGGACATGCAAGGACTTTCTTCAACTGCCAAAGGCGCCGGCAACAGGCCGAAAGCGGCGCGTTAAACATGATTCATCGTGCCATCGGCCGCGGCCCTTGCCCGTTAACTCGCCAATGTCTACATGTCTGTCAACAACGAATTGGAGACGATGATGCTCGCGCTTTTTCAAACCATTGACCTGGCTTTGAATATCTACACCTGGATCCTGATCGCCAGTGCCGTGTTTTCCTGGCTCTATGCTTTCAACGTCATCAATGCCCACAACCAGTTCGTCAACTCGGTGACGTTGTTCCTCTACAATGTCACCGATCCGGTGTTGCGGCCGATCCGCCGCGTGCTGCCCAATCTCGGCGGCATCGACATCTCGCCGATCATCCTGCTGCTGATCATCTTCTTCATCCGCTCGCTGATGTGGAACACCATCTACCCGATGGTTGCCGGGGGTTGAATCGCCCCCCTTACCAGGTCTTTGCCGATCACATCCGCCTTTCCCTTCGCCTGACGCCGAATAGCGGGCGCGACGCGATCGAAGGTATCGAGGCGGATGCGGACGGTTTGGCCTTGCTCAAGGCACGCGTCACCGCGGTTCCCGAGAAGGGCAAGGCCAACAAGGCGCTGATCGCGCTGGTCGCCAAGCGACTGGGCATCGCGAAATCCAATATTTCCCTGATTTCAGGCGAAACGGCGCGTAAAAAAATCCTCCGCATCGATGGCGATACGGAGGATTTGTGTTTGCGGATCGACCGAATGGCAGCGGAAGGCTGATCAGCCCTTCGCACCCTTGGCGCGTTCGATCGATTCGAGAATGATGCGCTTGGCGGCGTCGACATCCAGCCAGTCGCCGATCTTCACCCACTTGCCGGGCTCCAGATCCTTGTAATGCGTGAAGAAGTGCTCGATCTGCTTGAGCGTGATTTCCGGCAGGTCGGTGTAGTTCTTGACCTTGTCGTAACGGCGGGTCAGCTTCGGAACCGGCACGGCCAGAACCTTTTCGTCCTTGCCGCCGTCGTCTTCCATCATCATCACGCCGATCGGGCGGACGTTGATGACGCAGCCCGGCACCAGCGGACGGGTGTTGCAGATGAGAACGTCGAGCGGGTCACCGTCTTCACAGAGCGTGTGCGGCACGAAACCGTAATTGCCCGGATAGGTCATCGGCGTATAGAGGAAACGGTCGACGACCAGCGTACCCGCCTCCTTGTCCATCTCGTACTTGATCGGCTGGCCGCCGACCGGAACTTCTACGATCACGTTGATGTCTTCCGGCGGGTTCTTGCCGATGGAAATGGCGTCGATGCGCATGCAGGCCTCCAGGGAGTGAGGGAGAGATCGCTGTGCAGATAATAGCTTTCATTCCGCAACGCAACACGGCTTTTCGAACGAAGCAGACCACCGGAAATAGTCATCGCGCTGCCATGCGAACGGCTGTAGCGTGAGGAGGGATGGTTGACCGGTCGAGCCGAACGAATAAGCGCGCCGGTTGTTGCGTTGAAACAGCAGGGAACGGGGGTTTGCGATGACTATGATCCGGGTCGGTATGTATTTCGCCATGCTGACGCTCGCCGCGACTGCGGCCGGCGCCAACGAGAGCAGCTACACCGACATGAACACCGATAAATGCAAGACGCTTTCACGCAACGAGGAAGAGAGCGGCAGCGTCTCGCTGAAATGCCGTGGCCTCGATGGCTACCCGGTCTATTTCAAGGAAGGGGACGCGCGCCAATCGGTGTTTTTCGGCCCGGTCAGCCAGTCCTACATCGACGGCGCCTTCGAGAGCTTCGGCATGTTCAACTATGTCGGCAAGAAGGTCGAGTGGCGCGTCGATGACAGCGGCACGCCGGTTGCGGCCATTCTGCGCTATTTCATTTCCAATCTCGACCCGGAAACCGGCATGCCGACGAAAGAGCTTGAAGGCCAGGTCCTGGTCATCTCCCGTGTCGCGCAATCTGACGACGAATCCGGCTGTGTCGCAGCCTATGTCGATGCACTCGCCAACGGCGATGCCAATGGCCTTGCCCGCCAGGTGGCCGACGATATGGCCGCGAACTTCACATGTGGCCAGGACGAGCCGAGCTTCCACGGTGAAAGAGGCGAACGCGCAAGCGAACCGTCGCGTTATCTTCCGGAATGAGGGATGACCGATGCGAAAAGCCGGCCCCATGGGGCCGGCCAGCCTGCCGATCCTGCCTATGAAGTCACAAGCGCCCAGCGCGAATGGTCAGTTCCAGGCGAAGCCGATCTTCTTCAGCGAGGTTTCGCCAAAGGCTTCCATGCCCTCGGCAATATCCATGCCGCCGTTGGAGCGGAAAAACCGGTCGGCATGTTCGCTTTCTTCGAGGCACCAGACGACCGTGCCGTTGCAGCCGAGCGTCTTCAACAGCCGGCGTGCCTCGCCGAACAGCCTGTAACCGAGGCCAATCCCCTGGTATTCCGGGCGCATATAGATTTCGTAGATCTCACCTTCCTGCGGCAAGGAGCGGGCACGGTTGAGACCGAGGGTCGCATAGCCCGCTATTGTTCCCGCGACATCGACGACCAGCAAGGTCGCCGGACCACGTGTCGCCTTGCGCCACCAGCTTTCGCCGCGACGTTCAAGCATGTCGTTCAGCGGGCGATGCGGAATGATGCCGCTATAGGTGTGCTGCCAGGCCTGGCGATGCGCATCGGCAATCGCCCGGGCATCCTGCGGCTCAGCCGTCCGAATCTCTATCGACAACGTCTTCATAACGCTACTTTGGTCCTGCCATAGCCAAACCGCCACCGGCAATCATTGCCGATGGAGCTCTTCCCACAGGCTTTTCCCGTGGACATATCTAAAATTTAACGCGCTTTTAAGGAATTCGACAAGGGGAGAATGATCATAGCGCACAATAAAAACCCCGGCCGAAGCCGGGGTCCATCAATCGTCTGCAATCAATCTCAGGCGTAGCGCTGCTTTTCGAAGCGCTTGCGCTCATTCGGATCGAGGTAGAGCTTGCGCAGGCGGATCGACTTCGGCGTCACTTCCACCAGCTCGTCGTCCTGGATCCAGGAGAGCGCGCGCTCCAGTGTCATCTTGATCGGCGGCGTCAGGCGCACTGCTTCATCCTTGCCGGCGGCGCGGATGTTGGTGAGCTTCTTGCCCTTCAGCACGTTGACTTCGAGGTCGTTGTCGCGCGTGTGAATACCGACGATCATGCCGGCATAGACCTTCTCGCCGGCATCGATGACCATCGGGCCGCGGTCTTCCAGGTTGAACAGCGCGTAAGCAACGGCTTCGCCCGATTCGTTGGAGAGCAGCACACCGTTGACCCGGCCGCCGATCTCACCCTTGTAGGGCTGGTAGTCGTGGAACAGGCGGTTCATCACGGCGGTGCCGCGCGTGTCGGTCAAAAGTTCCGACTGGTAACCGATGAGGCCGCGGGTCGGGGCAAAGAAGCGCAGGCGGACGCGATTGCCGCCGGACGGGCGCAGTTCGACCATCTCGGCCTTGCGTTCGGACATCTTCTGCACGACGACGCCGGAATGCTCCTCGTCAACGTCGATGACGACTTCTTCGATCGGCTCCAGCGTCTCGCCGGTCGCCTCATCCTTGTGCATGACGACGCGGGGACGCGACACGGCAAGTTCGAAGCCTTCGCGACGCATGGTCTCGATCAGCACTGCGAGCTGCAGTTCGCCGCGGCCGGAGACGAAGAACGAATCCTTCTCGCCCGACTCCTCGATCTTCAGCGCGACGTTGCCTTCGGCTTCCTTGAACAGACGGTCGCGGATGACGCGGCTCGTCACCTTGTCGCCTTCGGTGCCGGCAAGCGGGCTGTCGTTGACGATGAAAGACATGGTAACGGTCGGCGGATCGATCGGCTGTGCCTTCAGCGCTTCGGAAATCGAGGGGTCGCAGAACGTGTCTGCAACGGTGCCCTTGGTGAGGCCCGCGATAGCGACAATGTCACCGGCATGGGCTTCTTCGATCGCCGTGCGCTCGATGCCGCGGAAGGCAAGGATCTTCGAGATGCGGCCGTTTTCGATCAGATGGCCGTCCTGGCCGATAACCTTGACGGTCTGGTTCGGCTTGATCGAGCCCGAATGGATGCGGCCGGTGATGATTCGGCCGAGAAAGGGGCTGGCTTCCAGGATCGTGCCGATCATGCGGAACGGGCCTTCTGCAACCGTCGGCTCCGGTACGTGCTTCAGCACGAGGTCGAGCAGCGGCGCCATGCCCTGATCGGTCGGGCCTTCCGGATTGACGTTCATCCAACCGTTGCGGCCCGAACCGTAGAGGACCGGGAAATCGAGCTGTTCGTCGGTGGCGTCGAGATTGGCGAACAGGTCGAACACCTCGTTCAAAACTTCCTCGTGGCGGCCATCCGGACGGTCGATCTTGTTGATCGCGACAATCGGCTTCAAACCGACTTTCAGCGCCTTGCCGACAACAAATTTCGTCTGCGGCATGGGGCCTTCCGACGAGTCGACAAGAACGATCGCGCCGTCCACCATCGACAGGATGCGCTCAACCTCGCCGCCGAAATCGGCGTGACCGGGCGTATCGACGATGTTGATACGATGCCCCTTCCACTCGACCGAGGTCGCCTTGGCGAGGATGGTGATGCCGCGTTCCTTTTCGATATCGTTCGAGTCCATCACGCGTTCAGCGACGCGCTGGTTCTCACGGAAAGAGCCGGACTGCTTCAGGAGTTCGTCGACGAGGGTCGTTTTCCCATGGTCAACGTGCGCGATGATCGCGATGTTGCGAAGTGCCATATTGTTAATCTCTGAGGCTTGGGCGCGAAAAGGGAATGAAGCGCCAATTACATTTGGCGCGCTCATAGCCTGTTTTTTGCGTTTGCGAAAGGGGGGGAAGGCACAGAGGAGCAAAGCAAGGGTTAACTCGTCACGGCCGGATCGAGGTTTATTCTCCAGAGTTCGGTGTCGTTGCGGTCCATCAGACGCACGGTCAGTTGCTCCGTCTGGCCGTCGATATCGACGATGCCGAAAAATTGCAGACCGGCCGAAGGCGGCAGGTTTTGCTCGATGCCACCGGGCGCCGCCTTGATGAAACGCACCTCCGGACCAAAGGTCATGTCCAGTTGCTGCGCCCCGTAGGTGCCCGAATGCAGGGGGCCGGACACGAACTCCCAGAACGGCAGGAATTCTTTGAAGGCGGCGCGCGCCGGATCGTAGTGATGGGCGGCGGTGTAGTGCACGTCCGCCGTCAGCCAGATGATGTTGGCGATGCCGGCATCGCGGATGAAGCGCAGCAGATCAGCAAATTCCAGTTCGCGGCCGAGCGGCGCGCCGTTGTCGCCGTTGGCGACGGCTTCCGATCCCTGTTTCTTGCCGTAGTCGTCCCAGATGACCAAGCTGAGCGGCATGTCGCAGGAAATCACCTTCCAGGTGGCATCCGAGCGGGCGAGTTCCCGCTTCAGCCACGCCACCTGCTTTTCGCCGAGGATGCGCGACGTGTCCGACAGCACCGGATCGAGGCCGTGGGTATTCGGGCCGCGATAGGAGCGCAGGTCGACAAAAAACACATCCAGCAGCGGGCCATAAGAAACCTTGCGGAAGATGCGCCCCGGCTCTTCCGCAACATAGCGGATCGGCGTCATCTCGTGAAAGGCGCGGGACGAGCGGCCAGCCACCGCGCCGATCGTCAGTCCCGCATAACGCGCATCGTCGCGAAGGTCGGAAGACGGCGACCAGTTGTTCAGCACCTCGTGGTCGTCCCACTGATGAAAGACCGGGCAATGCGCATGCAGGTCGCGCACATGCTCGTCGAGCAGATTGTATTTCCACTGGCCACGGAATTCGTCGAGCGTACGCGCCACTTCGCGTTTTTCATCGGTGACGATGCGGTTCTTCCAAACAGATCCATCGCGCAACCGGATTTCATCCGGCATCGGATTATCGGCATAAATGGTGTCGCCGGAGTGGATCATGAAATCGGGGCGATGAGCGGCAATCGTGCTGTAGGTGCGCATGCCCTCGTCGTCGATGCCCCAGCCCTGCCCCGCCGTATCGCCCGACCAGACAAAACGCACATCGCGTCGCGTGGTCGGAGCGGTGCGGAACTGACCGCGCACCGCATTGGAAACGGCGTTGATTTCCTGCAGGTCGGCGGCGACGAAACGGTAGAAGATATCCTGGTCCGGCGGCAGGTCGGCCAAAAGCGTCTTCAAGGTGAAGTCCGTCTCCGGCCCGACATCGATCGGCGAAAGCCGCGTGGCATTGGAAAACCGCTCGGTCGTCGAATATTCGATGGTGATGCGCGACGGGCGGTCCACCCGCGTCCAGATCATGCCGGATGTCGCATCGACATCGCCTGATTGGACGCCCGAGGTAAAGACGGGCCGGCTTGCGGTGCCACGCGCCACATAAGGCATCGCCAGGCTGGCGACCGCAAAACCGCCGACCGCGCTCATGGAGGAGAGAAAACGGCGGCGGGTCAGGGAGATGGCTGACATGATTCTGGCTCTCCGATGTCACACGGACGAATCATCCGTCCGTGCGGAGAGCCTTGGCCGCCGCTTGTGTCAGCCACTTAACCGTCGGGTGACGGTTTTTATAAGCTTTCGCTACAATTTTGTTACGCGCCCCGTTACGCATCGGCGCCGGAAAGCTCCTCGAAGGTTGCAAGCCCTTTCTTCTTCAGCATCACATCCGGGCTCGGCAGCTTGCCGCGGAAGGCTTTATAGGTCTCTTCCGGATCGATCGAACCGCCGACCGAATAGATATTGTCCTTCAGACGCTGCGCCATGGCCGGATCGAAGGCGTCGCCGGTCTCTTCGAAGGCGGCAAACGCATCTGCATCCAGAACTTCCGACCACATGTAGGAATAATAGCCGGCCGAATACCCATCGCCGGCGAACACGTGCTGGAAGTGCGGCGTCGCGTGGCGCATGACGATCGCATCGGGCATGCCGATCTCAGCCAGCACCTCTGCCTGCACCGCCATCGGATCGCCGCCGGCCGGACGGGTATGGAACGCCATGTCGACCAGCGCCGAAGAGGTAAACTCGACGGTGTTGAAGCCGGCATTGAATGTCCGCGCCGCCAGCACCTTGTCCAGCAAGGATTGCGGCATCGGTTCGCCGGTTTCGAAATGCACCGCATATGTCTTGAGGATATCAGGCACCGTCAGCCAATGTTCGTAAAGCTGCGACGGCAACTCGACGAAATCGCGCGAGACGCCGGTGCCGGAAATGCTGGGATAGGTGACGTTGGATAGCATGCCATGCAATGCGTGGCCGAACTCGTGGAACAGCGTGCGGGCTTCATCCAGCGACAGCAGCGCCGGCTTGCCTTCCGCCGGCTTGGCGAAGTTGCAGACATTGTAAATGATCGGCAGTTCGCCGACAGCGCCGTTCTTGAGCGGCAGCTTGTGCTGCGACTGGAAGGAACTCATCCAGGCGCCCGACCGCTTCGAAGACCGTGCGAAATAATCGCCGAGGAACAAGGCGACCAGCCTGTCCGCGGAATCGCGGATCTCGAAGACACGGGCATCGGGATGATAGGCGGGAACACCCTTCTTCTCGACCGCGCGGATGCCGAACAGCCGCTGTGCCACGTCGAAGCAGGCCTCGATGATCTTTTCGAGCTGCAGATAGGGCTTCAGTTCCGCTTCCGAGAAATTGAACCGTTCGGCCCGCAGTTTTTCGGCATAATGGCGCCAGTCCCACGGCTTGACCTCGTGGTTCTTGCCTTCGCCGGCGATCACCGCCGCCAGTTCCGTTTCTTCCTCGCGCGCCCGCGCCACCGCCCGGACCCAGACCTTGCGCAGCAGGCCGTTGACCGCATCCGGGGTCTTGGCCATCGTGTTGTCGAGCTTCAGCGCGGCAAAATTTTCGTATCCCAGCAATTTTGCCTTTTCGGCCCGCAATGCCAGCGTCCTTTCGACAGTCGCGCGATTGTCCGTATCGCCGCCGTTGGCGCCACGCGCCGTCCAGGCCCTGAATGCCTGCTCGCGCAAGTCGCGACGCTCCGAAAAGGTCAGGAACGGCTCGATGATCGAGCGCGACAAGGTCACGGCATATTTGCCCGGTTCGCCGCGTTCGGCGGCGGCCGCTGCCATGGCATCACGCACGAATTCCGGCAGGCCTGCCAGTTCCGCTTCGCCGTTCAGCATCAGGAACCAGCCTTTTTCGTCACCCAGCACGTTCTGGCCGAACCTGGCGCCAAGACCGGCCAGTTCTTCGTTGATCGCCGCCAGTCGCTCCTGTTCGGCCTTGGGAAGCTTGGCACCGGACTTGACGAAGCCCTTCCAGTGACGCTCCAGCACCCGCTCCTCTTCCGGCGTCAGGCCAAGGTCGGATCGGCCTTCCCACAACGCATCGATGCGGGCAAACAATGCGGCATTCATGCCGATCTTCGAATAATGCCGCGACATTTTTGGCGCGATCTCACGCTCCAGCGCCTGGATCACCTCATTGGTGTGGGCGCCGGCGCGGTTCCAGAACAGCGACGAGACGCGGGAAAGATCGTCGCCGGCGATTTCGAGCGCAACGATGGTATTGGCGAAACTCGCCGCTTCCGGATTGCCGGCGATCGCATCGATCTCAGCCTCGTGCCTGGCCAGCGCCGCATCGAACGCCGGCGCGAAATCAGTGTCGCTGACGGCATCGAATCGCGGCAAGCCATGCAGGCCGTTCCATTCGACAAGCGCGGGGTTGAGGGAAGCATTGAGATCGGCATGAGACGGCATCGGTCATTCCTTCGGCCTGCAAGATGATGCCGCCTATATAGGCGATGCGAAACCGATTTCCTACCGCCCGAAACAACACCGAGCCGCGCAGGATCCCAAAAATAGTAGACAAGAAATCATATACAAAAATTAACGATTTGTTAACGATTGACGCTGCAGCGCAATAAACGGTAAATTTGCAGGCATATCCGGCGCGAAGGATTTTTTGCCATGGAGATTTATTCCTTACGTTCTTACTACAATAGTACATTCCGAAACAGCACCAGTAAGAATACCAAAACGCCCGGCATTGAAATCGAAACTGCAAATCCCGTTTTCAACGCAGCGCAAACATCGGAGCAAAACGCGTCGAATCTCGATTTTTCGTCGATGACGCCGCGGGATCTGCGCGAGGTCGCGCGCGTTGGCCTGGAGGATGGCCTCATCGACCAGGAGACATTCGCTACGATTTCCGAAGGCCTGCCGATGCAGACCATCGACGTCAACGGACGGATCGTCGACCTCTCGGATGTCGGCGACAACACGCCGTTCAATTTTCGCGATTATTACGAAAGTCAGCTGGACATCGCCGTTTCCGTCGGCAGCGGCTCTTCCGTCGAGGTGTTGCGCTCGATCATGAGTTTTATCGGCGACGGTCGATAGAGCATTTCCGCCTTTCTCTGAAACGCGAAAACACCCTCTCTCCTGTTTTTTGCGCAACCGCTGCGCATTTTTGCTGGAACCGCTCCCGGTGGAGCGCTCAGGGTTTCCGCCATCCCAACAGGCCGGGCGCCGCATGCCAGAGAGCCTGCACGGCAAATCCCATGAACAGCAGGCCCGACAGGCGGACGATCACCCGTTCATGCGCCCGGTAGAACTGGCGGACGATGCGTGCGCCGATGATGCCGATCAGGATGGCATCGGCAACCAGAAAGCCGATGAGCGATACGCCGAGCAGCATTGGCAGCGTTTCCAGTTCCAGCGCATCGGCAGAACCGGCCAGCAACGCGGTAAAGGTCGCCAACGCGACAGGATAACCTTTCGGATTGGTAACCCCAAAAATGAGGCCGCGCCGCAGCGGGCGCTCCACCGCCATCAGGGCCTCTCCCGGCGCGCGCGGCTTGGCGGTCAAAGCCGACCAGCCGATCCAGGCGAGGTAAAGCCCGCAGAGGACGCCGAGAATATCGAATACCGTGGTGCCCACGGTGCGGGCGCCGACGATGGCGACAAGCGCCAGCGACGACCACAAGAGGTCGCCGATGAGATGCCCCATCATGAACAACGCCCCCGCGCGGCGCCCCTGGCCGGCGCCGATGCCGAGCAGGGCAAGAAATGCCGGACCGGGGATCAGCACATAAAAGAGGGCTGCCAAAAAGGCGCCCGTTAATAAAGTCTGTGACATGAAAATTTCCCTTGCTATGCGCAGAGTAAGGGGCTTGAAACTTTCGTCAAGTGCTCCACACTGCGGCACAACCATTCGACCAAAATCCGCAACCGGCCGCATGTCGCGGCGAAACGATATAGATGCCAAAAAAGCTTAGTTCAGACTCCCTGGGTTTTCTCATTACCGACAGTGCGCGATTGATGCGCATGATGTTCGAAAGACGCATTACCGATGCCGGCCTCAACCTGACGCCGGGTGAAGCGCGCACTCTGCTGCATGTCGCCATGGAAAACGGCAGCCGCCAGCTCGACCTGGCCGCACGCATGGGCGTCGAACCGATGACCGTCTGTACCTTCCTCGACAAGTTGCAGGCATCCGGCCTCATCGAACGGCAGCAGGACCCCGCGGATCGTCGCGCCAAGAAAATCGTGCTGACGGAACGGTCGGATTCCATGATCGATTCCATCAATATGGAGCTGCAATCGCTGTTGGCCGACGCAACCCGAGGCATCACCGAGGAAACCAAGCTTCTCATGCAGGAAGCGCTCGGAACGTTTCGCATCAACCTTCAAAAGATGGCGCGATAAGGCATTTTCGCATTCTCTTGGTCACGGCAACATTGCCGAAACGGCACGAAGACAAACATCCAAATAAAAATCCGCGGGGGCAACCCCGCGGATTTTTTGTTGTCCTGATGGTGATGCCCCGGCTTATTCGCCCAGGTTACGCTTGGCGAGCGTGCGCAGGCGCAACGCGTTCAGCTTGATGAAACCGGCCGCATCCTTCTGGTCGTAGGCGCCCTGGTCGTCCTCGAAGGTGACCAGCTTGTCGGAGTAGAGCGACTTGGCGCTTTCGCGGCCGGTGACCATGACGTTGCCCTTGTAGAGCTTCAGGGTCACTTCACCCTCAACATCCTTCTGCGACAGGTCGATGGCGGCCTGCAGCATCTGGCGCTCCGGCGAGAACCAGAAGCCGTAGTAGATCAGTTCCGCGTAACGCGGCATCAGATCGTCCTTGAGGTGCGCCGCACCGCGGTCGAGCGTGATCGACTCGATGGCCCGGTGTGCCGCAAGCAGGATGGTGCCGCCGGGCGTTTCGTAAACGCCGCGCGACTTCATACCGACGAAGCGGTTTTCCACGAGGTCGAGACGGCCGATGCCGTTGTCGCGGCCGTAATTGTTGAGGGCGGCCAGCAGCGTCGCCGGCGTCATGCGCACGCCGTTGATCGAGACGGCGTCACCACGCTCGAAACCGACCTTGATGACGGTGGCTTTGTCGGGTGCCGCTTCCGGCGAAATCGTGCGCATATGCACGTATTCGGGGGCTTCCACCGCCGGGTCTTCGAGAACCTTGCCTTCCGAAGAAGAGTGCAGAAGGTTGGCATCGACGGAGAAGGGGGCTTCGCCCTTCTTGTCCTTGGCGACCGGGATCTGGTGCTTTTCGGCGAATTCGAGCAGGTCCGTGCGGCTCTTGAACGACCAGTCGCGCCACGGCGCGATGATCTTGATATCCGGGTTCAGCGCATAGGCCGAAAGCTCGAAACGCACCTGGTCGTTGCCCTTGCCAGTCGCGCCATGGGCAATAGCGTCGGCGCCGGTCTTGCGGGCGATGTCGATGAGGTGCTTGGAGATCAGCGGACGGGCGATCGACGTGCCGAGCAGGTAGACGCCTTCATAGACGGCATTGGCGCGGAACATCGGGAAAACGAAATCGCGGACGAACTCTTCGCGCACATCCTCGATGTAGATTTCCTTGATGCCGAGCATCTCGGCCTTCTTGCGTGCCGGTTCCAGCTCTTCACCCTGGCCGAGATCGGCGGTGAAGGTGACAACTTCAGCGCCAAGTTCCGTCTGCAGCCATTTCAGGATGATCGAGGTGTCGAGGCCGCCGGAATAGGCGAGGACGACTTTCTTTACGTCTTTGTATGATGCCATGGTGAAGGGTCCGTCTGATAACCGGCGGCAACATGCGCCGCCTTGCGAATGGCCGGCACTTTTATCGAGATTGTCGCCGTAAGCAAGGAAAACCGCGCACGGCCGGCCGCTTCACTTCTTCAGAGATGCGCCGCAATGTTCATGCGGCGATGAAGGATACGGATGATGCGGACGCTGTTGCTGGTTTCGCGGTAGATGATGAAATGGGATCCACAGGTCAGCGACAAATATCCCGGGCGCACACCGCCGATCACTCTTCCCCGCTGCCGACGCTCCACCAGATGGCTGCAACAGTCACGTAACTCGAAAATGTAAGTTTCCGCCTGCTCGGAACCCCACTTTTCCTCCGTATAGTCAAATATGCGGTCAATGTCAGCCAATGACTTTGGAGAGAAAACCAATCTCCTCATTGGCTTCTGCGCGATGCTCGCTTCTTCTCTACGAAGGCATCGAAATCGAACTCAACCGGCTCCCCCGATTCCTCTCCCTCGATGATCGCAGCCCGGATCGCCTCGATCTCCGCTTCCCGGCGCAGCAGTTGCAGCGCCGCATCCACCACGTCTTCTGCCGAGCGGAACCGGCCCTGATCGATCTGTTCGACGATGAAGGCGCCCATCTCGTCATCGATGGCAACGGATGTCACTTTGCCCACAACCACACCCTGTATGTTTGACTTATCCGGCGAGCATACCATATCTGCCGCTGCCAACAATGATCCGCGAAAGGAGCAAAGACATGGCCGATACCCACTCTGCTTTTGCCAAATCGAACGTGGCCGTCGTCACCGGCGCAGCCTCCGGCATCGGACTTGCCGCCGCCAAGGAATTTGCCCGGCGTGGCATGAGCGTCGTGCTCGCCGATCTCGGCGGTGACAAGCTGGCACAGGCCTGCGAAGAGACTGTAGCGCTTGCCGAAGGCGGCGTGGAACACGTCGCAGCCATCGAAACGGACGTATCCCAGCTCGATTCACTCGAAGCCCTGGAGCGCGCCGTCATCCAGCGTTTCGGCCGCGTCCACGTGCTGATGAACAATGCCGGCATCCAGCCGGGTTCGTCGATCTTCGGCCCGCAGGTCGCCTGGGACAATGTGCTGGCCGTCAACCTGATGGGCGTGGTCAACGGCACGCGCACCTTCGGTCCCGGCATGATCGCCCACAAGGACCCCGCCATCATCATCAACACCGGCTCGAAGCAGGGCATCACCACGCCGCCCGGCGACCCGGCCTACAACGTCTCGAAAGCCGGCGTCAAAGTCTTCACCGAAGCCCTGCAGCACGAGTTGCGCAACACCGAGAACTGCAATGTCTCCGCGCATCTGCTGATCCCCGGTTTCGTCTTCACCGGACTGACCGCCAACGGCCGCACCGAAAAACCCTCTGGCGCCTGGACGTCGGACGAAACGATCGGTTTCATGATGAAGAGCATCGAGCGCGGCGACTTCTACATCCTGTGCCCCGACAACGATGTCGACCGCGCGACCGACGAGCGCCGCATCCTCTGGGCCGCCGGCGATATCGTCGAGAACCGCCCGCCGCTGTCGCGCTGGCACATCGATTTTTCGGAGAATTTCAAGGCGTTCCTTACCCGCAACAAAGATTGATTGGCATTTTTCGGAAAGCCGGATAGGGAAACATCCTCCAGATCCGGCTTTTCCGGGAGTTTGCCGTGGATTTCATTCCGAGCCTGCCTACACTTCTCGCCTTCAGTGCCGCAAGCCTGCTGCTTGCCGCCACGCCCGGGCCAGACATGACCCTGTCGATCAGCCGTGCGCTGGCGCAGGGCAAGAATGCCGCGCTGTATGTGGTGGTCGGCACGAGCCTCGGCATTGTCGTCCATACCATGTTGGTCGCCTTCGGCATTTCGGCGCTCATCACCGCCTCGCCGACCGCCTTCCTCATCCTCAAGACCGGGGGTGCAGCCTATCTTCTCTGGCTGGCGATCCAGGCGCTGCGCTACGGCTCGACGCTGACGGTGAAGAAAATGGACGATGTGCGCGGCACGCCGCTCGCCAACATTTCCAGCGGCTTCTGGGTCAACCTCTTGAACCCCAAGGTCATCATCTTCTTCATGACCTTCTTGCCGCAGTTCGTCTCCGCCGGCGATCCGGCCGTCACGCACAAGCTGCTGTTCCTCGGCTTCTTCTTCATCCTGATCGGCATGCCGGTGAACACGGCGGTGATCCTCGCCGCCGACTGGCTGGCCGGCTGGCTGCAGAAAAACCGCCGGGTGCTGCGCGGATTGGATTACACCTTTGCCGGCGTCTTCTCGATCTTTGCCGCAAAAATCTTCTTCACGCAGGCGAAGTGAGCGCGGCTATACACCGTAGCGATAGTGCCCAGTGATCGGATAGGCAAACAACACGTCCTCCAGCCGCGCGCCCGCCCCAATATTGTGGACGACGAGCGGCCGGGACGCATCGGCAGACCGCTCGTCCGCAACGATGCCGATATGCGGCAGGTTTCCGGGCAGCATCTGCGAGACGATGTCGCCCGGCAGATAGTCCGATGCCGAATCGCTGACGGCCAAGGAAGCGCCAGCCCGCTTGAAGAAGGTTTGCAGGTTGGGAACCCGGCGGTGATCGATGTTGCGGTCGGTCTTTTTCAGGCCCCACAAAGGCGGATAGGCTGAAAAGGCCTGTCGCATATCCTCATGAACCAGCACCTGCAGATCGATGCCGAGACCGTCGCGGTAAGCGCGGACGATAACGTCGGTGCACACGCCCCGCTCCCGCGGGACATCGCCGCCGGGATAGGCAAGCCGGGAATAGGATGGATCGTAGGTCAGCGTAACGCCCACCTGGGCGCGGGCGGCGGTGACGAGCTTGCGCGCCGCCTCGCCATCCGATGCGGCACGAGCGAGCAGCGGCAGGCAAACGGCAAGGCCCGAAGACAGGCCACCCAAAAGCAGCGAACGGCGATACAGCATGGCCCCCCAAAGATCCGGCAACAGAAAGCTGCCGGCTGATTCGGGCGGTTTGTTGGCGTATCAGCCGATCAGCAAGGCGTCGTCGTCGAGCGTCTCGCCGCGCATCTTGCGGAACATGTCGATCAGGTCTTCGACCTGCAGGTTCTTGCGGTTGTCGCCGGCGACATCAAGCACGATCTCTCCGCCATGCAGCATCACCGTGCGGTGGCCGAAATCGAGCGCCTGGCGCATCGAATGCGTCACCATCAGCGTCGTCAGCTTGCGTTCGGAAACGATTTTTTGCGTCAGCTTCATGATGAACTCGGCCATGCCCGGATCGAGCGCCGCCGTATGTTCGTCGAGCAACAGCACCTCCGAACCGGCCAGCGTCGCCATCACCAGCGACACGGCCTGCCGCTGGCCGCCGGAGAGCAGGTCCATGCGGTCGCGCATGCGGTTTTCGAGACCGAGATTGAGTTCGGCAATCCGTTCGCGAAAATGCTCGCGACGCTTCGTGCCAAGCGCAGCGCTCAGGCCGCGCTTCTCGCCGCGGCGGGCGGCCAGCGCCAGGTTTTCCTCGATCGACAGGGCACCGCAGCTGCCGGTCAGCGGATCCTGGAAAACGCGGGCAACGAGGCCGGCGCGGCTGGCGGTTGCCACTTTGGTCACATCCGTCGAGCCGATCAGCACCTGGCCTTCGCTCGCCAGCACATCGCCAGCGAGCACGCCGAGCAGTGTCGACTTGCCGGCGCCGTTCGAACCGATGACGGTGACAAAGGAACCCTGCTCGATGGTCAGGCTGACGCCGTTCAACGCCTGCTTCTGCAGCGGCGTACCCTTGCCGAAGACGACCTTGATATCCTTGAGCGCGATCATGCGGCACCTCCACGGCGCAGGCGGGGGAGAATAAGGGCGATCGTTACCAGCAACGCCGTAACGAAATTGAGGTCGGAGGCCTGCAGCCCGAGCACATCGCTCGACAGAGCGAACTGGATGGCGATGCGATAGAGGATCGAGCCGAGCACGCAGCCGATCAACGCCAGAAGGATGGCGCGGGCGCCGAGCAGCGTCTCGCCGATGATGACCGCCGCCAATCCGACGACGATGGTGCCGACACCGGATGTGACGTCCGCAAACCCGTTGGTCTGGGCAAACAATGCGCCGCCAAGCGCCACCAGCGCATTGGAGATCGCCATGCCGAGATAGATCTGCCGGCTGGTGGACACACCCTGTGCCCGCGCCATGCGCGCATTGGCGCCGGTCGCACGCATCGCCAGGCCGGCATCGCTTTCGAGAAAGCGCCAGACGACGATCAGCGCGACAACGACGAGGATGCCGACGAACAGCGGCCGCACGTAAAAATCACGCAAGCCCAGGCCGAAGAACGGGCTGATCATCGTATCGGCATTAATCAGCGCCACGTTCGGCTTGCCCATGACACGCAGGTTGACCGAAAACAGCGCGATCATGGTGAGGATCGAGGCGAGCAGGTTGAGAATGCGGAACCGGACATTGAGCAGCGCCGTGACCATGCCCGCGGCCGCACCTGCCACCATGGCAACCGCCGCGGCCACCCAGGCATTGACGCCGGCGATGATCAGCACCGCCGTCACGGCAGCGCCGAGCGGGAAGGACCCATCGACCGTCAGATCGGGAAAATCGAGCACCCGGAAGGCAAGATAGACGCCGAGGGCAACGAAGGCGTAAACCAGCCCCAGCTCCACGGCTCCCCAAAAAGCGATCACACTCACGGTTTTCGGCCCTTTTCTCTGGCCCGCCCTCCGGCGGGACACCTCGTTATAATAGACGAACCGCCCTCATTGTCATGAGGGCGGCCGGTCGTGACAGTCAGGATGGCGCGGGGCGCCTTATTCGATGGTGCGCGTGGCGCGCTTGACGACGCTTTCCGGCAGGGTAACGCCCATCTTGGAAGCGGCGGTCTTGTTGATGACCAGATCGCTGCCGGCTGCAACCTTCACGGCGATATCGCCGGGGTTTTCACCCTTGAGGATGCGCACGACGACTTCGCCGGTCTGCTTGCCAACATCGCGGTAGTTGAAGCCGAGAGCGGCGATCGAGCCGCGCGAAACCGAATCCGTATCGGCGGTGAACAGCGGCAGCTTGGCTTCCTCGGCAACGGCAACTGCACCTTCGAGCGCAGAGATGATCGTGTTGTCGGTCGGGATGTAGATGGCATCGGCACGGCCGACCAGCGCGCGGGCAGCACCCTGGACTTCAGCCGACTTGGTGGCGGCGGATTCAACGACCGTCAGGCCGGCTTTTTCGGCCTCGACCTTCAGGACGGCGAGCAGCGACACCGAGTTGGCTTCGCCGGAATTGTAGAGGTAGCCGATCGACTTGGCGTTCGGCAGGATTTCCTTGATCAGCGCCACGTGCTCGGCAACCGGCGACATGTCCGAAAGGCCGGTGACATTGCCGCCCGGCTTGTCCATGTCCTTGACCAGCTGCGCGCCGAGCGGATCGGAAACGGCGGTGAAGACGACAGGAATGTCACGGGTGGAGGAAACGACGGCCTGCGCCGACGGCGTCGAGATCGGAACGATGACATCGGGGCCGTCGCCGGCGAACTGGCGAGCGATCTGGGCGGCGGTGGCCGGGTTGCCCTGGGCCGACTGGTAAACGAAGGTCAGGTTTTCACCTTCCTTGTAGCCAGCCGCTTCCAGCGCTTCCTTGACGCCGTCGCGGGCGGCGTCAAGCGCCGGATGTTCAACGATTGCCGTCACGGCAACGGTGACGTTTTCGGCGCTGGCCGGCAGGGTGAGTGCCAGGCTGGCAGCAAAAGCGAGCAGAGTTGAACGCATAATGTCCTCCGAGAGTAAATTTTAGGCGCGTTTTAGGGAGGACGTGCCTAAAAATCAATCGCTCGGCGGTTCTTGACCGATCAAACTTGTTGATCAGTCGTCCTCGCCATGGTTGGCAATCATCATCGCCTCGAAAGCCAGACGCTCGGTCTTGCGCATGCGTTCGGATTCAGACTTCAGCTGACCACAGGCGGCGAGGATGTCGCGGCCACGCGGCGTGCGGATCGGCGAGGCGTAACCGGCGGCATTGATGAAATCGGCGAATTTCTCGATCGTCGCCCAGTCGGAACACTGGTAGTTGGTGCCCGGCCAGGGGTTGAACGGGATAAGGTTGATCTTCGCCGGAATGCCCTTGAGCAGCTGGATCAGGCCCTTGGCATCCTCCAGGCTGTCGTTGACATCCTTCAGCATCACATATTCGAAGGTGATGCGGCGGGCGTTCGACAGGCCGGGATAGGCGCGGCAGGCCTCGATCAGGTCCTTCAGCGGATATTTCTTGTTGATCGGCACCAGCATGTCGCGCAGATCGTCACGCACCGCATGCAGCGAGATCGCCAGCATAACGCCGATCTCTTCGCCGGTGCGGTAGATTTCCGGCACGACGCCGGAGGTCGACAGCGTGATGCGGCGCTTGGAGAGCGACAGGCCGTCGCCATCAGAGGCGATCAGCAGCGCCGTCTTCACCGGCTCGAAATTGTAGAGCGGCTCGCCCATGCCCATCATGACGATGTTGGTGATCTTGCGGCCTTCGGCCGGAATGATGGCACCCTGCGGCGTGTCGCGGTCCGGGAAATCGCCGAGCCGGTCGCGGGCAAGTAACAGCTGCGAGAGGATTTCTTCCGCCGTCAGGTTGCGCACCAGCTTCTGCGTGCCGGTGTGGCAGAAGGAACAGGTCAGCGAACAGCCGACCTGGCTGGAGATGCACAGCGTGCCGCGGCCCTCTTCCGGAATATAGACGGTTTCGACCTCCACCGGCCGGCCAGCGCCGCGCGGTGGGAAGCGCAACAGCCACTTGCGGGTACCGTCGTTGGAAACCTGCTCTTCGACGATCTCCGGGCGAGCGATGGTGAAATGCGTTTTCAGCATTTCGCGCATGTCCTTGGCGATGTTGGCCATCGCGTCGAAATCGGACACGCCGCGGATATACAGCCAGTGCCAGATCTGGCTGACGCGCATGCGCACCTGCTTTTCCGGAATGCCCTTTTCCCTCAGTGCCTCGGCCATGTCCTCGCGCGTCAAGCCGATCAGCGACGGTTTGACGGCGAAATCGGCGGGCCGGAGCGGCAGCGGCGCTTTCACCGGCGGGCGGACGATCGTCGTTTCAGTGGCATCCATGATAAACACAATCCCAGGGTCTCAATAGCTGCACCCCGCCGAGACGTTTATCCGGCAAGCACAGGCTGAATGAAAAGAAAATGGGGCGGACGGGCCGTATGCCGGCCGTGAGGCGTTCGCCCAGGTTGGCTGCGCTTTAGCATTAATTTGCGACCGCGTCACCCACCGGCTGCAAAAACAGTAAAGGCCGGTCAAAGACCAGCCTCTACCTCAGGACTTTCAGGCGAAAAGCTTACTTGCAGCTTTCGATCTGCTTCAGCGCCGCCGAGATGCCCTGCAGGGAATAGGCGTAGCTGGTGCCTGTGCCCTTGCGGGAGGTCGCCTTGACCGTCATCGTCTTGCCGGTCTTCATCGCCATGACGAGGGCCGGCTCTTCGGCAGCGTTCTCGACCCAGGCCGCACGCTCCTTGACGAACATGACGAAGGTCTTGTTGTCGATGATGACGTTGACCTTGGAATTCTCCTTCATGACGTAGCCCATCATGGCCTGCGGCTCATAGGAGATGTTCTGTCCCGGGCGCTGCGACACGATGAAGAAGATATCGCCGTGATCGACGTTCGCCGGCTCCTTCGTGGTCGGTACGGACAGAACGTAACAGACATTGCTGTTGCCTGATTTGTAGGAATAGGCGCCCCACGCCTTGAACTGCTGGATCCGGGTCGGAGATTGAGCAGAGGCAATGCCAGCGCTGGCCAAAATCAGGATAAGTGCGGTTGTGAAACTTCTTACGAACATGTTTTCCTGCCGGTTTTCTTGCCATCAATCGCCGGCCGACGAAGCGGCCAGGCTAAACGTGCTCATGATCTCATTCGTTTTGACTTAATTCAGGTTACCAAACCGTCAACAAGGAAGAGAAAGCCGTTGGAAATGTGCCGCTCCGGGTCGATGACCGGCCGTTTTTGGTCGATTTTAAGACTTATCGGCTGAGTTTGACCCGAAAGACACGCATCCCGTGGGATTTATGACACAAAGAATCAGGCAAGAGTTTGTCGGATGGGACACCCTCCGCCTGCCTATCACGACGAGTTGAGCGTTTCGTCACTCCGACTGGTCGGCGAGCGCCCGGTCGGCGGACTGGTAGTGCCGCTCATGGATATGGCCGCGGATCATCGCCAGCGCCGTGCTCAGCACCGCGATATCGTCGGAAAACCCGACAACGGCCAGAATGTCCGGCACCAGGTCCGCAGGCATGATGAAATAGCCCAGCGCCGCAAGCAGGACGCCGCGCACCCGCGTCGGCGTCTGCGGATCGATGGCACAATAAAAACTCGCCACAACGTCGCGGCCGAAGGGCACATGGCGCACGGCGCGCCGAAATTTCGGCCAGAATTTTGCCCTGACCGTCTTTTCACGCCTTTCCTGCGTCTTCTCGTCGCCGGGCAGGAGAATTTCACCAAATTTGATGTCGTCCGTCGTCACGCTCGCGCCTCCAGAGTCTGCGCACCCAATATGGGGGGCAGTGCCCGAAAATTCAATCGGCGCGGCGGGCGGCCGCCTTGTCCATGAGCAAAGCCAGCTTGAAATCGAGTTCGCTCAGCCCCTTCACGGAATGCGTGTTCAGCGTGACATCGACACGCGCATAGACGTTGAACCATTCGGGATGGTGATCGAGCTTTTCCGCGGCCAGCGCCATCTCGCTCATGAAACCGAAAGCTTCGGCGAAATTGCGGAACTTGAAGCTGCGGGTGATCGCCCCGCCGTCTTCGCGCAGTGTCCAGCCGGTCACGGTTTCAAGCTTTTCGGCAATGGCCTCCGGCGTCAGCTTCTCCTGCTTCATCGCATCCTCCTCGACAGGCAGGCAGGTTACGGCAAACGGAGCGCGTTCGAAACCGCCTAGATGAAACTCTTCTCGACGACGCGTTGGCCGACCGGGCTGGAAGCGACAGGCGCCTCACGCAACTGGAAAACCTCTTCGGTGAGGTAAGGCCCGCCGCCCACCGAGTCGCGCGACGACAGGAGAACGAAGCGGCAGACGGTGAAGGGAACGGTGTGGAAATCGCCGCGGCCGGCGAGGTAATGCACGACGTCATCGACACGCGACGACTTCAGCCGCGCCAGCGTCACATGCGGGGTAAACTTGCGCGGATCCGGCGGCAGGCCGATGCGCTGGCAGATCCGCTCGATTTCCGCCTGCAGCGCAAACATTTCGGGAGCCGGCGAAACACCGGCCCACACCGAATGCGGTTTCTTACCGCCGAACGAGCCGATACCATTGATACCGAGCTGGAATTCCGGCCGGTCGATGCGATCAAGCCGATCGACAACCTCGTCTGCAGTGCGTCCATCCACGTCGCCGATGAAGCGCAAGGTGATGTGGTAATTCTCCACATCGATCCAGCGCGCTCCGGGCAGGCCTCCACGCAAAAGGGAAAGGCTCATGGCCGCATTGCGCGGAATTTCGAGGGCGGTAAACAGTCTCGGCATGGCGAGCTCCCCGAATCTTGTGCAGATGCTCACAGCGAATCACGCAATGAAAATCGGCGCAACCCCTATTTTGTTCCGGAAGAAATCATATCCACGAAAGCCTTAACGACCGGCAACGAGCGTTCGACCATGACGCCGACGCCATCGGCATTGGGATGCATGCCGTCTTCCAGCTGCAGTTTGGCTTGGGTCACGACACCATCGATGAACAGCGGGTAGAGCGGTACGCCATGTTTCTCCGCCAGCCGTGTGTAGATCGGATCGAACTTCGCCGCATAGTCGCCGCCCATGTTCGGCGGTGCCAGCATGCCGGCGAGCAGCACGGCGATGCCGCGCTCCTTGAGCCGGCTAATGATCGCATCGAGATTCTTTTCCGTTTCTTCCGGCGGGATGCCGCGCAGCGCATCGTTGGCGCCGAGTTCGAGGATGACGCCATCGGTTCCATCCGGCACCGACCAGTCGACGCGCGCCAGGCCCGCGGAGGTGGTGTCGCCGGAAACGCCGGCATTGGTGATGACGATATCGACGCCTTGCGCCTTCAGGGCGGCCTCAAGCCGGGCGGGATAGGCATCGTTGGGCGGCAACTGGTAACCGGCCATCAGGCTGTCGCCGAAGCCGACAAGCTGGAGCGTGCGGGCCGCGGCCGGCGTGACGCCAACGGCAAAAACCATGGCCAGCATGATGACGATGAAGTGAATGCGCCCGGCTTTAAATCTCATGACCCTTTTCCTAAATTGGCGGAGACCATGGCCGGCCCGCGCGTGCGTTCTGCATTCTTCCCATCACCCATATAGGAAACGTTTCTTTTGACAAAAACCATCATCGAGCTGAAGAAAGCCGATTTGACCCTGGGCCGCGACGCCGCTTCGGTCCATGTGCTCAAGAGCATAGATCTCAGCATCGATGAAGGCGAGGCTGTCGGCATCGTCGGCCCTTCAGGCTCCGGCAAATCGACGCTGCTGATGGTGCTTGCCGGCCTGGAACGGCTGGACAAGGGCGAAATCCACATCCGCAACACGCCGCTGCACACGCTCGGTGAGGATGCGCTGGCCGATTTCCGCGGCCGCAACATCGGCATCGTCTTCCAGTCCTTCCACCTGATCGCCAACATGACGGCGCTGGAAAACGTCGCCGTGCCGCTAGAACTGGCGAATGTGCGCAATCCGTTCGATATTGCCCGGCAAGAGTTGCAATCGGTCGGCCTCGGCGAACGCTTGAGCCACTATCCCGGCCAGCTCTCCGGCGGCGAGCAACAGCGCGTCGCCATCGCCCGGGCGCTGGCGCCATCGCCGGCGGTGCTGATCGCCGACGAGCCGACCGGCAACCTCGACACGGAAACCGGCCGGCAGATCGCCGACCTGCTGTTTTCCAAGCAGCAGGAACGCGGCATGACCTTGGTGCTCGTCACCCACGACGTATCGCTGGCCGCCCGCTGCTCGCGGCAGATCCGCGTCCGCTCCGGCGAGATCGCCGGCGACAGCCGCAACCAGCCGGCCGAACAAGCGGCCTTCGCATGAGTTCGCTGCGCTCCCGCCTCTCCCTCGCTTTCCGCCTGGCCCTGCGCGAATTGCGCGGCGGCCTTTCGGGCTTTTACATCTTTCTCGCCTGCATCGCGCTCGGAACGGCGGCGATTGCGGCGGTGAATTCCGTTTCGAGATCGATCACCGATTCGATCGCCTCCGAAGGCCGCACGTTGCTGGCCGCCGACGTGCGTTTCGAACTCAACAACCGTGAAGCAACGCCGCAGGAACTCGCTTACGTCCAGAGCTTCGGCGACGTGGCGATCTCGGCTGGCCTGCGCTCCATGGCCCGCCTGCCCGGCGGTGCTGACCAGGCACTGGTCGAGGTGAAAGCCGTCGACGACATCTATCCGCTCTACGGCACTTTCGAGACCAACGAGGGCAGCGCCCTTTGGCCGCTTCTGGCGCAACAGCAGGACGGTCGCTATGGCGCCGTCGCCGCTCCGCTGCTGCTCGACCGGCTCGGCCTGAAGGCCGGCGACGAGATCCTGCTCGGCAATGCGCGGCTGACGATAGCCGCCACCGTCAAGAGCGAACCCGACGCCATCTCGGAAGGTTTCGGCTTCGCGCCGCGCCTGATCGTCAGCCATGAGGCGCTCGTCGCCTCCGGCCTGATGCAGACCGGCAGCCTGGTCGAACACGTCTACAAGGTCCGTCTCAAGGCCGGCTCGCCGCCGGCTGCCGGCATCCAGCAGGACGCCGCGCAAAAATTCCCCGATGCCGGCTGGTCGATCCGCGCCAGCGACCGCGCCGCGCCGGCGCTGAGCGACAACGTCACCCGGTTCTCGCAGTTCCTGACGCTGGTCGGCTTGACCGCGCTGATCGTCGGCGGCGTCGGCGTCGCCAATGCCGTGCGCGCCTTCCTCGATTCCAAACGCACCACCATCGCCACCTTCAAGTGCCTGGGCGCACCGGCCTTCGTGGTGGTGGCGATCTACCTGTTCCAGATTCTGCTGATCGCGCTGGCCGGTATCGGCATCGGCCTCGTCGTCGGCGCACTGGCGCCGATGGCTGTGGCACCGTTCCTGGCCAACTTCCTGCCGATTTCGGCAGCCCCCGCCATCTATCCCGGCCCGCTGGCGCTCGCAGCCCTGTTTGGCCTGCTGACGACGCTCGCCTTCGCCATCCTGCCGCTCGGCCATGCACGCGAAGTGCCGGCAACCGCGCTGTTCCGCGAACAGGGCTTCGAGCCGACCCGCCTGCCCTCCTGGCCCTACCTGCTGGCGACGGGCGTCATTCTCGCAGCCCTTGCGGCGCTGGTGATCCTGACCGCCTTCGATCGCTTCGTCGCCGCCGTCTTCCTCGCCGCCGTCGCCTTCGGTTTCGTGCTGTTGCGGCTCGTCGCCGGGGTGGTGGCGGCGATTGCCCGACGCAGCCCACGCGTCAACTCGCCGGCGCTCAGGCTGGCGATCGGCAACATCCACCGCCCCGGCGCGCTGACATCCTCGGTCGTGCTATCGCTCGGGCTGGGGCTTGCCCTGCTCGTGACGCTGACGCTGATCGACGGCAACCTGCGACGCGAACTCACCGGCAACCTGCCGGAACGGGCGCCGAACTTCTTTTTCGTCGACATCCAGGGCAGCGAGGTCGAGGGTTTCCGCCAGATCGTCAGCCAGCAAGCGCCGGAAGGCAAGGTCACCGAAGTGCCGATGCTGCGCGGCCGCATCCTCGCCTTCAACGGCCAGGACGTCACCAAGATGGACGTGCCGCCGAACGGCCGCTGGGTGCTGCGCGGCGACCGCGGCATCACCTATTCCGAAGCCCTGCCCGAGAACGCCAAGCTGACCGCCGGCGAATGGTGGGCACCGGACTATGCCGGCGAACCGCTGGTCTCCTTCTCCGCCGAGGAGGCGGGCGAACTCGGCTTGAAGATCGGCGACACCGTCACCGTCAACGTGCTCGGCCGCAGCCTCACCGCCCGCATCGCCAACCTGCGCCAGGTGGAATGGGAATCGCTGTCGATCAATTTCGTCATGGTCTTCTCGCCCAACACCTTCAAGGGCGCGCCGCATGCCTGGCTGGCGACGCTGACGGATGCGACGGCAACGCCGGCGCAGGAAGCCGCCATCCTGAAAGCCGTGACCAACGCCTATCCGACGATCACCAGCGTCCGCGTCAAGGATGCGCTGGAGATCGTCGACAAGCTGGTCGGGCAGTTGGCAACCGCCATCCGCGCCGCTGCCGCCGTGGCGCTGGTTGCCTCAGTGCTGGTGCTCGCCGGCGCGCTCGCCGCCGGCAACCGGGCGCGCACCCACGACGCGGTGATCCTGAAAACGCTCGGCGCCACCCGCGCCATGCTGATCCGCGCCTTCTCCTACGAATACATGATTCTCGGCCTGGCGACGGCGGTGTTCGCGCTGTTTGCCGGCGGCGTCTCCGCCTGGTACGTGGTGAGCCGGATCATGAAACTGCCCTCCGCCTTCCTCGCCGACGTTGCCGTGACGACTCTGGTCATCGCGCTGGTGATGACCGTCGGCATCGGCCTGGCCGGCACCTGGCGCGTGCTGGGGCAGAAGGCAGCACCTGTGCTGCGTGAATTGTGAGCGGACACCCGCGCGTTAACCAACTACCGTAAATCCGCACCCCTCACCCAGCCTGCCGGCATTTCCGGCAGGCTGGGTCTTGTAAGCAACACAAAGTCACATCATATTCTTTTCAGGCATGCTGAGGCTTCGCAGCGGCGCCCGGGATCTCCCGACACCGTAAATTCTCCGGAGCTTTCGTAAGAGGAAACAATGGCTGATCTTCGTAACTACCAGAACCGGTCGACCTATTCGGGCGCGCAATCCGGTGCTCTGATTGATGAGGGCCTGCGCGCCTATATGCTCAAGGTCTACAACCTGATGGCGCTTGGCCTGGCGATCACGGGCGCGGCTGCCTACGGCACCTTCGCGCTGGCGGTTTCGAACCCCGCCTTTGCCCAGCTGATCTTCATCTCGCCGCTGAAGTGGGTGGTCATGCTCGCTCCGGTCGGCCTGGTGTTCTTCCTGAGCTACCGCATCCACAAGATGTCCGTTGCCGCCGCACAGACGACGTTCTGGATCTATGCCGCGCTGATGGGCCTGTCGCTGTCGTCGATCTTCCTGGTCTATACCGGCCAGAGCATCGTGCAGACGTTCTTCATCACCGCTGCCGCCTTCGGCGGACTGTCGCTCTATGGTTATACGACCAAGCGCAGCCTGTCGGGCATGGGTTCGTTCCTGATCATGGGCCTGTTCGGCTTGATCATCGCCTCGATCGTCAACATCTTCCTGCAGTCCTCTGCCGTGCAGTTCGCCATCTCGGCGATCGGTGTTCTGGTCTTCGCTGGCCTGACCGCCTACGACACGCAGCGGATCAAGGACATGTATTTCGACCAGGACGACGTTTCCGTGATGGGCCGCAAGGCGATCATGGGCGCCCTGCAGCTCTACCTCGACTTCATCAACCTCTTCCTGTTCCTGCTGCAGCTGTTCGGCAACCGCAACAACTAAGCGGAATGGAAATCGAGACGAAGAAGGCGGTCCTCACGGGCCGCCTTTTTTCATGACCTGTGACAAACCGGATGATAGGAAAAAGCATCTTCCCTCCGGACCCGGAACAATGCCCTTCTCCATCCGAAACGCCACGATCGCCGATCTCGCCGCCATCACCACCATCTACGAGGAGGCCGTCGTCAACGGCGTTGCGAGCTATGAACTCGATCCGCCGTCGCTGGCGGAGATGACGAAACGCTTCGAAGCGATCACCGGCAACGGCTATCCTTATACGGTGGCGCAGGAGGATGACGGCACGATCCTCGGCTACGCCTATGCCTCGGCGTTTCGCACGCGGCCGGCCTATCGCTGGCTGGTAGAGGATTGCATCTATCTGGCTCCGGAAGCGCGTGGCAAAGGTGTCGGCAAGGCATTGCTCGAAGACCTTGTCCGCCGGTGTCAGACCCTCGGCTTCCGCCGCATGGTCGCCGTCATCGGCGGCGCCAGCCCGGCATCGATCGCCGTACATCGCAGCTGCGGTTTCGAGGATGGAGGCGTCCTGAAGGGGACCGGCTTCAAGCATGGCCGCTGGCTCGACACGGTCCTGATGCAGCGGAGCCTCGGCGAAGGAACCGAAAGCACGCCCGAACTGGACCTCTATCCGGGCACGCTTTATCCGTCGTGACCGGCGAATCGGCCGCTCACTTGTCGACGAGTTTCAGCGCCTTGTCGAAAACCTTGAGAACCTGGGAGAGTTCATGTCCGCGCTTCAGCACCATACCGTTGGTGTTGACGACGGAAAAGGCGCCCTGCTTGGCCGCCAGCTTCGGGTTCTTTTCGATGCGGTAGAGCGGCATTTCCCCGGACCGCTTGAACACGGAAAAGACCGCTTTTTCCTTCAAGTGATCAATGGCATAGTCGCGCCACTCCCCTTCGCCGACCATACGGCCGTAGATCCAGAGGATCGCATCCAGCTCGCGCCGATGAAACGTCACCGGCAAGGGATCGAGATTTTGCCGATATTCGCGAAGATCGATAACAACGGAACCTGAACTGTCGATAGATCTGTTTTCGCCGTAGGACAAATCCGGCTGATCAGTCATGGACACTCCTCGATCCCTGTGAATGTAACAGCGCCATGACAGTGTGCCTCAGCTTTATCAAAATGCAAGCCTGAGGAGGGCGCAACCCTTCGCGCAGGCTAGGGCGATATGCCGCATTCCGGACAAACCCATGCCCAATTTCACTGGAATGATGTTTTCCGTGGCGGCGAGATCCGTCAGCTTTCAGACCCGGCCCGGCACCGTCAACCCCTGCCCCATCCCCGACGATGCCGGGCCGGATGCGATTTGCGGAGACCGTCCGATCAGCGTGATGCTGCAGACAGCATGGTCGCACCATAAATGGCTGCGGGATCACCCTTTGCGCTGGCCGATTGCAACAGGATGGCGCAGCCGTCGCGCCGCTCGGTGCCGATGACATTGGCGGGAAGAACGATCCGCAGAGGCATGCCTTCCCACATTCCGACTGTCTGCACGTCGGTCACCGTATGCCAGTAAGTGATTTCCCGACCGGTGTTTTCGCCCTTCTCGACCTTGATGACCTGTTCCTTGTCGAAATAGGCGATGACCACATTGGCCTTACCCGTGCCGGGGCCGATATTGATCTCCAGTTCGTCACCGCGCACGGCCGCCTCGACACCGACGGTGAGGCCTTCACCTTTGGATTTCAGGCCATCGAGCTTGGCATTGATTGCCTGTAGATCCGTGCCCTTCATATGGGCACGGCCATTGACGATCGCCTGCGGCGTGTAGACGTTGGCCCGACCAAGTGTCCGGGCATAGGCATATTGCCGGTCGGTATTTTCCTTGGAACTCATCGTGTCTTTCCAGCCAAGATAGTTCCAGTAATCGACGTGATAGGCGATCGCCACGACATCGCCTTGCCGGATCAACTTCTCCAGCGCCGCGTCGGCCGGCGGACAGGACGAGCAGCCCTGCGAGGTGAACAGTTCGACAACGCCCTTCGGTTTGACCGCTTCCTCGGCGCAGATCGGCGCCGTCACAGTGACGCCGAGCACCAGACAGGAAACGAAACGCACAACGGGCATCAGTTCACACCTCTTCCTTTAACATCGCCGCCCGGCTGGAGCGGCAATGCTTCAAACGTCGGTCATAACGCAAAATCGTTTCCGATCCGCAAAGCCACCCTGCTTTGGCGATCGGACGGGCCGCAGCCCAATCTCGGCGGTAGAACTACAACGTTGCTCCATCACCGGGAAGTCACGATGGGGTGATACTGCACATATGAAACAATTCTGCCGGGAAGTTTCCTCCCCGGCAGCAAAAGGCGAAATTTTCTTCTCGAAAGGCTTATGCCGCGAGGTCGCGCAGAACGGTCTGCAGGATGCCGCCATTGTTCATGTAGGTCACTTCATCGAGGGTATCGATGCGGCAAAGGATCGGAACGTCCTTCACGGTGCCATCGGCATAAGTGATCTTGGCAACCTTCTTCTCGCGCGGCTTGATGTCGCCTTCGAGGCCGTCGATCTCGACGATCTCGTCACCCTTGAGGTCGAGGCTGGCCCAGGTCGTGCCTTCCTCGAAGACGAAGGGAACGACACCCATGCCGACCAGGTTCGAGCGGTGGATACGCTCGAAGGACTGGGCGATGACGGCGCGGACGCCGAGCAGGTTGGTGCCCTTGGCAGCCCAGTCACGCGACGAACCGTTGCCGTATTCGACGCCGGCGAAGATGACGAGCGGAACGCCCTCGGCCTTGTACTTCATGGCCGCGTCGTAGATCGACATCTCTTCCTTCGACGGATAGTGGATGGTGAAGCCACCTTCCTTGCCGTTCGGGCCGAGCATGTGGTTGCGGATGCGGATGTTGGCGAACGTGCCGCGCATCATCACTTCATGGTTGCCGCGGCGCGTGCCGTACTGGTTGAAGTCGGCAACCGCGACACCGTTGCCGGTGAGGTAGGCACCCGCAGGCGAAGCTGCCTTGATCGAACCGGCCGGCGAGATGTGGTCGGTGGTGATCTTGTCGCCGAAAAGACCGAGGACGCGGGCGCCCTTGATGTTCTTCAGGCCGGAACCGGTCTTGCCCATGCCGACGAAGTAAGGCGGGTTCTGCACGTAGGTCGACTTGTCGTCCCAGGCATAGGTCTGACCGGCGGGAACCTGAACGGCCTGCCAGTTTTCGTCGCCCTTGAACACGTCGGCATACTTGGTTTCGTAGAGTTCGCGCGTGACGTATTTCAGGATGAATTCCTGGATCTCGTGCGAGGTCGGCCAGATGTCCTTGAGGTAGACCGGGTTGCCGTCCTGATCGTTGCCGATCGGCTCCTTGGTCAGGTCCTTCTGCACCGTGCCGGCCAGCGCGTAGGCGACAACCAGCGGCGGCGAAGCAAGGTAGTTCGCCTGGACATCAGGCGAGATACGGCCTTCGAAGTTGCGGTTGCCCGACAGCACGCCGGCGGTGATCAGGCCCTTGTCGTTGATCGTCTTGGAGATCGGCGCCGGCAGCGGACCGGAGTTGCCGATGCAGGTGGTGCAACCGAAACCGACGAGGTTGAAGCCGAGCTTGTCGAGGTCGGCCTGCAGGCCGGACTTGGCGAGGTACTCACCGACAACCTGAGATCCCGGCGCCAGAGACGTCTTTACCCACGGCGCCGACTTCAGGCCCTTGGCGACCGCATTGCGGGCGAGCAGGCCGGCAGCGATCAGCACCGACGGGTTGGAGGTGTTGGTGCAGGAGGTGATGGCGGCAATCGCCACGTCGCCATGGCCGAGATCGAAGCTTTCGCCTTCGACGGCATAACGGTTGGTGAGCTGGCCGGGCTTCTTGTAGTCGTTTTCGAGCGCAGTCGCGAAGTTCGGCGCAATGGTTTCGAGCGGCAGTCGGCCTTCCGGACGCTTCGGGCCGGCCATCGACGGCACGACGTCGCCGAGGTCGAGTTCCAGCGTGTCGGTGAAGACGAGGTCGGAACCGTCGCCGTCGCGCCACATGCCCTGGGCCTTCGAATAGGCTTCGACCAGCGCGATCCGGTCGGTCTTGCGGCCGGACATGGTGAGGTAGTTGATGGTTTCGCCGTCGACCGGGAAGAAGCCGCAGGTGGCGCCGTATTCCGGACCCATGTTGCCGATGGTGGCGCGGTCGGCAAGCGACATCGAATCGAGGCCGGGGCCGAAGAATTCGACGAACTTCGAAACGACGCCCTTCTTGCGCAACATCTGCACGACGGTCAGAACCAGGTCGGTCGCCGTGACGCCTTCCTTGACCTTGCCGGTGAGCTTGAAGCCGATGACCTCGGGCAGAAGCATCGAGACCGGCTGGCCAAGCATGGCCGCTTCGGCTTCGATACCACCGACGCCCCAGCCCAGAACGCCGAGGCCGTTGATCATCGTGGTGTGCGAATCGGTGCCGACACAGGTGTCGGGATAAGCGATGGTTTCGCCGTCTTCTTCCTTGGTCCAGACGGTCTGGCCGAGATATTCGAGGTTCACCTGGTGACAGATGCCGGTGCCGGGCGGCACGACGCGGAAGTTTTTGAACGCCTGCTGGCCCCACTTCAGGAAGCGGTAACGCTCGCCGTTGCGCTCATATTCGAGCTCGACGTTGCGGGCAAAGGCGTTCGGCGTGCCGAACTCGTCGACGATGACCGAGTGGTCGATGACGAGATCGACGGGCACCAGCGGATTGATCTTTTCCGGATCGCCGCCGAGCGCCTTGATGCCGTCACGCATGGCCGCGAGGTCGACGACGGCGGGAACGCCGGTGAAGTCCTGCATCAGCACGCGGGCCGGACGGTAGGCGATTTCGTTTTCAGCCGTACCCTTGTCGACCAGCCAACCGGCAATGTTTTCGATATCGGCCTTGGTGACCGAGCGGCCGTCTTCGTTGCGGAGCAAATTCTCCAGCAGCACCTTCATCGAGTAAGGAAGCTTGGAAACGCCGGCAAGGCCGTTGGCTTCCGCTTTCGGGAGGCTGAAATAGACATAGTCCTTGCCGCCCACCGTGAGCGTGGACCGACAATTGAAACTGTCGAGAGATTGAGACACGAGAGACCCCGTTTCTGATTGCCAACACAGTCGTGCGAACGCCCATGCACTTCATGCACATCAGGATGCGGGTACGGCCATTTCCGCTGTCCGCACGTGGGAATTGCTGCCCGCAATCCCCGAAGTTCGGCGGAAGGATGAAGATCACGCCGACCGCTGGCGTGGTTGCAAGTCTTATAGATAATTTCTAAGAAAGGTTCCAGACCACTGAGAGCCGGTTTGGGACATTTTTTGCAACGCAATGACTAAAATCCTAACGAAAGCGACGAGGCATGCTTCTGACCGCCGAAAGCCTTGCCGCGCGGCGCGGTGAAGACCTGATATTCGTTAATGTTTCCTTTCGCTTAGGCAGAGGTGAAGCGCTGGTTCTGACCGGCCCGAACGGCTCGGGAAAATCGACGCTGCTGCGCGTCATTGCAGGGCTTCTGCCGGCGGAACGCGGCCATGTTTCGATTGCCGGCGAAGGGGTCGAAACCGGCAGCCGGCCCGGCGAATTCAGCCATTATCTCGGCCATCGCAATGCCATGAAAAAAGAGCTGACCGTGGGCGAAAACCTGCGTTTCTGGCAGGCCTTTCTCGGAGATGCACCGGGAGGCAGCAGCACCACGATCGAGGAGGCCGCCGAAACCGTCGGCCTCGGCGGCATCACCCATCTGCCCTTCGGATATCTGTCCGCCGGCCAGCAACGGCGATTCGCCATCGCCAAGCTGCTCGTCGCCTATCGGCCGATCTGGATCCTTGACGAGCCGACCGCCGCGCTCGATGCCAGCGCCGACCGGATGTTTGCCGATCTCGTCACCCGCCACCTCGCATCCGGCGGCATCGCGCTCGCCGCCACGCACCAGCCGCTCGGGCTGGAAGGCGCGCAACAATTGCAGATGACCGGTTTTGCCGGTGTTGGTGCGGAGGTCTGGGCGTGAAGGAGGCAACGGATCTGCAGGCAAGGCGCCATGCCGCCTCTTCCTCCCCGCGGCCCGTTGCAAGGGTGACACAATGATCGCCCTCTTCCTCCGCGACATAAAACTGTCGATTCGTGCCGGCGGCGGTGCCTTGATCGGCGTGCTGTTCTTCATGACCATCGTCGCCGTCATTCCCTTCGGCGTCGGGCCGGATCTCAACCTGCTCGCCCGCATCGGCCCGGCGATCGTCTGGATCGGCGCACTGCTTTCGGCCCTTCTCGGCCTCGACCGGCTGTTCCAGGCAGAGCGCGAGGATGGCTCGCTCGATCTTCTGCTGATGCACGAGACGCCGCTGGTGGCGACCGTCGCCGTCAAATGCCTGGCCCACTGGGTGGGAACCAGCCTTCCCCTGGTGATCGCCTCCCCCCTGCTCGGCTTGTTCATGAACATGGACGAGGTGGCGATCGGCGCCGTGATGCTGACGCTGGTCGTCGGTTCGCCGGCGATCACCTTCATCGGTGCGGTCGGGGCGGCGGTGGCGGTGGCCTTGCCGCGCGGCGGATTGCTGGTGTCGATCCTCGTCCTGCCGCTGACGGTGCCGGTGCTGATCTTCGGCGTCAGCGCCACCTATGCCGCGGTTCAGGAACCGGCACCCTTCCTGCCGCCCTTCCTTATTCTGGTCGCCATTACCCTGTTCTTTGCAGCCCTTGGCCCGGCGGCAGCGGCGCTTGCTCTGCGCAACAGTTCCGATTGACCAAGATCAATTGCGGCCCTTGCGATATCAGGATAAACATCCGGCATGAGCGATAACAGCCTAGCCATCACCAAGTTCAGCGATCTCGCCAATCCGACCCGGTTCCTGGCGCTGGTCGCCCGTGTGCTGCCGTGGATGGCCGGGATCACGGCGTTGCTCTTCGCCATCGGCCTCTATCTCGGCTTTACCGCCGAGGGTGATTACCAGCAGGGCGAAACGGTGCGGATCATGTATGTGCACGTGCCGGCGGCCTGGCTGTCGATGATGTGTTACACCGTCATGGCCGCTTCGGCGATCGGCACCCTGGTCTGGCGTCATCCGCTTGCCGATGTCTCCGCCAAGACCGCCGCACCGCTCGGTGCCGGTTTCACGCTGATCGCGCTGATCACCGGCTCCTTGTGGGGCAAGCCGATGTGGGGCACATGGTGGGTGTGGGATGCGCGGCTGACCTCGGTTTTCGTGCTGTTCCTGATGTATCTCGGCCTGATCGCCCTCAACCGCGCCATGGACGACCCGTCGAAGGCGGCGCGCGTCAGCGCCGTGCTGATCCTCGTCGGTTTCGTCAACATCCCGATCATCAAATTTTCCGTCGAGTGGTGGAATACGTTGCATCAACCCGCCAGCGTCGTACGGCTGGACGGCCCGACCATCGATCCGGAATTTTTGCGGCCGCTGCTGGTCATGGCGGTTGCCTTCACCGTGCTGTTCTTCACGCTGCACCTGGCGGCCATGCGCAACGAGATCCTGCGCCGCCGGGTGAGCGCGCAGCGGCGGCTTGCCGCGCGCATGGCAGCACGGGAGGCATGACCGGATGAGCCACGCCTTTTATGTCTATGCTTCCTATTTCGTCACGGTGATCATTGTCGGCTGCCTTGTCGGCTGGACGTGGCTCGATGGCCGCGCCCGGCAGCAGGAACTGCGGACACTGGAAGCCTCGGGTATTCGCCGGCGCTCGGCCAAACCAGCCGAAGAGGCAAAATCATGATAAGCAGCGAAACCGGCGAAAAAGCCACGTCGTCGCGGCGCGGCTTGCGCATCTTCCTCGCCCTCTTGCCGCTGATCGTCTTCATCGGCCTTGCTGGCGTATTCCTGATGCAGCTCGGCTCGGGCAAGGATATTTCCGAAATTCCCTCGGCGCTGATCGGCACCAAGGCGCCGGTGCTGAACCTGACGGCGCTGGAAGGCGCCAATGTGCCGGCGCTGACCGATGCCGCCGTCAAGGGCAAGCTGTCGCTGGTCAACGTCTTCGCCTCGTGGTGCGTGCCCTGCCGGCAGGAGCACCCGATCCTCAAGGAACTGGCGAAGGACGGCCGCATCACCGTCGTCGGCATCAATTACAAGGACCGCCAGGAAAACGCCCTGCGTTTCCTCGGCGAACTCGGCAACCCCTATGCCGCCATCGGCGTCGATCCCAACGGCAAGGCAGCGATCGACTGGGGCGTCTACGGCATTCCGGAAACCTATCTGGTCGCCGCCGACGGCACCATCCTCTACAAGCGCGTCGGCCCCTTCGACGAGAAGAGTGTGCAGGAAGGCCTGTATCCGGCGATCGAAAAGGCGCTGGCAGCGAAGTAGGTTACAACCCGCCCTGCCAGGTCTTGATCGCCTCCAGCGGCCAGACCAGCATGATGACATTGAGCGTCAGGTTGTCGCGGATGATCCAGCCGGTAAAAATCTCGAAAAAGATGGCGATGGCGACCGTCACCCACACCGGCGCGCGGGCGGCAAAAAAGAAGCCGAGCGCCATGAATACCGTATCCATCACCGAATTCAGGATGCTGTCGCCGTAATAATCGAGCGAGATCGTCGCCGTGCGGTAACGATCGATGATGATGGGCGAATTTTCGAGGATTTCCCAGGCGGATTCGATCACCAGCGCCAGCAGCAGCTTTGCCGCCAGCGGCTTGCGACGCAGCACCAGGAAACCCAATCCATAAAACAGGAAGCCATGGATGATGTGGGACGGCGTGTACCAGTCCGACAGATGTTGCGAATTGCCGCTGGAATTGACCGAACCTTCCCACAGCTTGACGTAACCGCATTCGCAGATCGGCAGGCGGCCCATCCAGTATTCAGAAACGATCTGCACCAGCAGCACGCAGAAACCGGCAAGCAGCCAGTATCGCGTCGATTGCCCCCTGGTGGCCTCGGTCTGCCCCGCGACCGTCAATTCTCACCTTCCGCCACGGCATCGACCGTGTGACGCATGATCAGCGGCATCTGCGCCAGTGTGAACAGGATGGTGATCGGCATCGTGCCCCAGACCTTGAAGTTGACCCAGAGATAATCGGCCATCTCCTTGTCGGGCATGTAGTACCAGTTGGCACCGCGCCAGACCGCTTCGTTCAACACCGCGAGAAACAGGAAGAAGATGCCCCAGCGCAGCGTCAGCTTTCGCCAGCCGTCGTCGTCGAGCTGGAAGGCGGCGTTGAAGACGTAGCCCAGCAGCGATTTTCCGAACAAGAGGCCACCGAGCAACACGACGCCGAACAGCGTGTTGACGATGGTCGGCTTCATCTTGATGAAGGTCTCGTCCTGCAGCCAGATCGACAGCGAACCGAACACCAGCACCACGACACCCGAGACAAAGGGCATGATCGGCAAGTGGCGAAAAACGATCTTGGAGATCACCAGCGAGATCACCGTCGCCACCATGAACAGCGCCGTGGCAATCAGCAGCGGACCGCCGATCGCCGACAGCTCCGGAAAGGTCTTCGCCAGCCACTCGCCACGCAGGTTGCCGAAGAAGAAGACCAGCAGCGGGCCGAGCTCGAGAGCGAGTTTCAGCATCGGGTGCTGCCGCTCGGCGCGGGTCGGGGCGTTTTCGCTCTGCGTGGTCGTCATCGTTCGGGAATCCCGTTTTTCTCTCGTGGCACAAATCGCGTTGGGCGCTTTGCGGGCTTGCTCTAAAGGCGCGGCCTTTGCCCCTTATCCGTGGCCAATCTGTGACATCATTGCGCGAGGCCTGCAATCGCCCGGGCAAAATCATTGGCCTCGAACGGTTCCAGATCATCGACGCCCTCGCCGACGCCGATGAAATAGACCGGCAATTTGTGCTTCGCCGAGATGGCGACAAGGATGCCGCCGCGCGCCGTGCCGTCGAGCTTGGTCATGATCAGGCCGTTGACGCCGGCGACGTTGCGGAAGATCTCCACCTGCGACAACGCATTCTGGCCGGTGGTGGCGTCGAGCGTCTGCAGCACGGTGTGCGGCGCATCGGGATCGAGCTTGCCGAGCACGCGGACGATCTTTTCCAGCTCGGCCATCAGCTCTGCCTTGTTCTGCAACCGGCCGGCGGTGTCGATGATCAATACATCGCATTTTTTCGCCTTGGCCTGCTCGAAGGCGTCATAGGCAAGACCGGCAGCATCGGCGCCAAGCTTGGTGCCGATGAATTCCGACTTGGTGCGGTCGGCCCAGATCTTCAGCTGCTCGATAGCGGCGGCGCGGAACGTATCGCCGGCGGCCAGCATCACCTTCAGGCCGGCGCCGGAAAGTTTTGCCGCCAGCTTGCCGATGGTCGTCGTCTTACCGGTGCCGTTCACACCGACGACGAGGATGACATGCGGCTTGTGGTTGAGATCGAGCTGCAGCGGCTTGGCGACCGGCGTCAGCACCTTGGTGATCTCGGCAGCCATGATGCGGCTGACATCCTCGCCGGTGACATCCTTGCCGTAGCGTTCGGAAGACAGCGTATCGGCAACCCGCATCGCCGTTTCGACGCCGAGATCGGCCTGGATCAACAGGTCTTCGAGGTCCTGCAGCGTCTGCTCGTCGAGTTTTCGCTTGGTGAACAGCGCAGCGATCTGGCCGGTCAACTGCGAGGAGGTGCGCGAAAGCCCCTGGCGCAGGCGCTGGAACCAGGACAATTTTGCCTGAGGTGCTGCCGGCAGCGGCTCGACGATGGCCGGACCGGTGGAAAAACCCTTGGGCAGGACCGGATCGGTGCGGCCGGTTTCCGGCGCCTGCACCGTTTCGTCGGAGATTGTCTCGACCGGCAGCGAAGCCGGCACATCGACGGGTTCCGACGCGGCAAGGCTACCCGCATCATCGGTGGTATCCACCGGCACTTCACCGCCGACGACGATGTCTGCCTGTCCGGGAATGTCGCCGGCCGATCCGGGAATGTCACCGGACTGTATCAGGCTCTCCTCTTCGCCCGCATCGCGAAGCGCTTGGTCGAATGACGGCTCGGCAGCCGGCGCCGCATCGTCCTCCTGCGCCGCCTCGGCGATGGCTTCCGCCTGCAGCAAGGACAATGGGGTAACGCCGAGATCGCCGATCCGGTCGACCGTCGGCAGGAGCGGTGGCTCTTCTTCAACCGTATCGGCGGCCGGACCGCCGGCGGTGTCCATCACCCCGGGCGCCACCGGATCGGCTGGCGATACCGGCAGATCTTCGTGGCGCGAGCGGGGTTCTGCCTCTGCCGCGATCGCTGTCTTTTCTTCGGGCGTCAGCGCGAAGGGAGACGGAGGCGCCTCCTCGACCGGCTTCTCCTTGCCGAAGGTGAAGACTTTTTTGATGAAACCGAGGGCCATGAATGATCCGTGACGTCAGGCCGCCTGCGCCGCCTTCAATTGCATTTCGAGGTGCTTGCCATTGTGGCCGGTGATGACGACCGGCACAAGATCGCGAGGTTTCAACCCCGCCGCGCCCACAAGCGTGAAATTTTCCGTATGCGCAAGCCCGTTGTTTTCGACCAGCAGCATCTGCTCGCTGCCGACCATCGCATCGAGGTGGGCATTGTGAAGGTCCATGCCCACGGCCCGCAGCCTAGCCGCCCGCTCCTTGACCAGCGCCCGGTCCAGCTGCGGCATGCGTGCCGCCGGTGTTCCCGGCCGTGGGCTGTAGGGGAAGACGTGCAGGAAGGCGATGCCCGCCTCGCGCGCCATCGCGGCGGCATTGTCGAACATGGCGTCGGTTTCGGTCGGGAAACCGGCGATCATGTCGGCGCCGAAACTCGTCTCCGGCCGCAGCCGCCGCACGTCCTCGATGAAACGCAGGGCATCGGCGCGGGCATGGCGCCGTTTCATGCGTTTCAGGATCATGTCGTCGCCATGCTGCAAGGACAGGTGCAGGTGCGGCATGAAGCGCGGCTCCTCGGCAATCAGGTCGAGGAGGTACCGGTCGGCCTCGATGCTGTCGATCGAGGATAACCTTAACCGGCGAATATCCGGCACATGCTTCAACAGGGTCTTGGCCAGCAAGCCGAGGCTCGGTTCGCCCGGCAGGTCGGCGCCGTAGCTGGTGGCATCGACGCCGGTCAGCACGATCTCGCTATAACCGCCCTCGACCAGTTTTCGCGCCTGGTCGACGACGGCGCCCATCGGCACCGAGCGGGAATTGCCGCGGCCATACGGAATGATGCAGAAGGTGCAGCGGTGGTCGCAGCCGTTCTGCACCTGAATGAAAGCGCGCACATGCCCGTCGATGTGCTTGACCATCTGTGGTGCGGTGTGGCGCACGCTCATGATATCGTTGACGCGCAGCTTCTCTTCGGCCGAAACGCCGAAATCCGGCAGGGCGCGATAGGAGGCCGACGCCAGCTTCTCCTCGTTGCCGAGCACCGCATCGACCTCGGGCATCGCCGCGAAAGCGTCCTTCTCCACCTGCGCGGCACAACCGGTGACGATGATGCGGGCATGCGGATTTTCGCGCCGCGCGCGGCGGATCGCCTGGCGCGCCTGGCGCACGGCCTCGCCGGTGACGGCACAGGTATTGACCAGCACGGCATTGTTGAGGCCGGCCTTTTCCGCCTGCGCCCGCATGACTTCGGATTCGTAGGTATTCAGCCGACAGCCGAACGTAATGACCTCGACGCCGCTCACTGCGCCTGCGCCCCGGCTTCCGTTTCGCGTGTCCAGGTACCGGTCGAGGGATCGAGCATGCCGGACCATTCCCATTCCGCCGGGCCGGTCATGATCACATGGTCGTCGCGCTCGCGCCATTCGATGGCAAGCGTGCCGCGATTCGGGCTGCTGGCGACGGTGATGGTGACGTTGCGCCCGGTGCGCCCGGTGCGGGCAGCGGAAACGCCGGCGGAACAGGCGGCCGAGCCACAAGCGAGCGTCAGCCCGGCACCACGCTCCCAGGTGCGCGTGGTCAGCGACGAGGGCGACGTCACCTGCGCCAGCGTGATATTGGCCTTTTCCGGAAACATCGGATGATTTTCGAGCAGTGGGCCGAAACGGTGCAGATCGTAGGACATGACGTCCTGATCAACCCAGAAGACGGCATGCGGGTTGCCCATCGACATCGCCGAGGGCGAATGCAGCACCGGATTGTCGATCGGACCGATCTGCAGCTCGATGCGGCTGGTATCGTAAAATTCCTCCGCCAGCGGAATGCGGTCCCATGCAAACACCGGCTTGCCCATGTCGACGGAAATCGTGCCATCCGCATGCTCGACGGCATTGAGGATACCGGCAACCGTCTGGAAGGTAAACGTCTTCTTACCGGTCTCGGCAGCGAGCGCCTGCACGACGCAACGCGTGCCGTTGCCGCAGGCCTGCGCCCTGGTGCCATCGCAATTGACGATGTCGATCCAGGCATCGGTGCCGTCGGCCTTCGGATCGTGGATCGCCATGATCTGGTCGAACTGGGTGGAGGGATCGGCATTGAGCGCGATCGCCGCTTCCGGCGTCACCTTGTCTTTCCGGCCACGCATATCGACCACCAGGATCTTGTTGCCAAGCCCGTTCATCTTCGCGAATTCGACCGTATTGCTCATGGGACCATCCACCTTTCTTGCGGCCTATATGGCGGAAATGCGGGTAAATTACCAGTGGCGGCATGGCCTTGCCGGCGATCACGCCAAAGGTATGGTTACGGCGAAGACGTCGGCACCTCGAAGACCTCCCCGGGCGAAAGCGGCGGAAAGCGTTCCCGGGCAATGTTTCGTTCGTCCAGCGCCGCATGCAGCGCCTCGACCGGCTGGCGGATGCCTTCGTCGGTCAGTTGGAACGTGCCCCAATGATGGCCGGCGACATAATCGGCACCGCACAGCAGCATGCCCTCAACGGCTTCTTCCGGATTCTGGTGCTGGCCACGCATGAACCAGCGCGGCTCATAAGCACCGAACGGCAAGAGCGCCAGACGAAAACCGCCATATTTTTCGCCGACGGCGCGGTAGTTGATGCCATCGTGAAAGCCGGTGTCGCCGATATGGTAGATACGCCCGGCCGGCGTTTCGAGCACGAAGGCCGACCAGAGCGCCATGCGCCGATCAAACGTGCCCCGCGCCGACCAGTGATGGCAGGGTTCGGCGATAACGCGGATGCCGGCGACGGAGATGTCCTGGCCCCAGTCGAGCACGGCAATACGCGCCTCCGGCGCCGCATGGCGGATGAGACCGTCGTTGCCGAGCGGCGTGACGATCTGCGGCTTGTGCGCCTGATCGAGCGCCTTCAGCGTCGCCAGATCCATGTGGTCGTAATGATTGTGCGTCACCAGCACGAGATCGATCGGCGGCAAGTCGGTGAATTCTATGCCGGGAGCCACGAACCGCTTCGGTCCGGCAAATGAAAACGGGCTGACCCTTTCGGACCAGACCGGATCGGTGAGAATATTGATGCCCGCCACCTGCACCAAGAGCGAGGCATGCCCGACCATCGTCACCCTGATGTCGCCACCATCGACACGGCGGGCCGGTTTTGTCGGCTTGAACGGGCTTGTGACGGTTTTCGGCCAGGCGATCCTGCCACCGCCGAATTGCCAGCGCAGCAGATCCGGCAAGCCGAGCGGTGGAATGCCGCCGGGATTGAAAAAATAGGTGCCGTCGAAATGATCCGTCGCCGGACCCTGGTAATAGGGATTCTTTATCCGCAACGTCTTCGCCCATTCTTTTGTGGTCATCGGTGGCTTCCGATGATCGTTCAGAGATGGGCTACAATCAGGCAAAACGCAAACTGCCGATCAGATAACTACAAAAGGTGTTTTTTGCTTTTCTACTTCATTACTCGGCTATCAAAAATTCCATATCATTGCAGAAACACATCACGAACAAATTTGCCTGTGGATTATTCTTTATCGTATCCACACTGAATATAAGAAGATTCGACAAACAAACTAATAACAGAGAAAATAAAAAGGTCCACATGTCTGATTCACATGTGGACCTTGAACGCTAGCAGCCGGTTCGGACTGCCGTTGTGATCACCACGACACCATGATTCATGTTGTGGGAGACGTCAAGACCGAGCTGGCCTTTTAAACAGAAAGGGCCACAAAATGGCAATTGCGACTCATCCTATAACAGGAGTGGAAATAAACCCGATTGTTATAGAGCGTAAATCTCTGACTTTTGAGGAGGCCGTCACCGCTCACGTTATGCGTATCGAAGGCGTTAAATACAACATAATCGCTCAGCATCTTGGCACAAATACTCACCGACTCGGTGAAGTATTCCGCGAAGAAAAGCATAGCGGCTCAAAGAAGATAGCGATGAATTTGGTCGCGAATCAGCATTAATCAGAGACAGATCAAGGTCTTTGGAATTGCTGAAAACACAAGCTTTGCCGAGCTATGAGGCGACCTTCGAACGTCGCCTCTAAATTACGCCTTAGAAAAGAAGCGCAGAATTCCCGCATTTTCCTTGACTTTGTCGGGATCTTCGGGTTTATCGCGCCCAATCTGCGACGAGACAAGCACTCCGAGCCGCCGACCGGGACCCGTGAAGGTATAAAGAGATCCCGGAGGTCAACACCCGACAGCGCGATGCGCCCTCGGGTGCTTTTTGGCTTTGCGTCTTGTTTTCGTCAAGCGATATACCGACGTTTCAGGTGATCCCCGAAACGAAGAAGGAAGAGCTGATGTTTGAGAACCTCCAGGACCGTCTTGGTTCCATCCTGAATGGACTGACCGGCCGTGGCGCGCTGTCGGAAGCCGATGTTTCCGCCGCCCTGCGGGAGGTTCGCCGCGCGCTGCTCGAAGCCGACGTCGCGCTGGAAGTCGTGCGCTCCTTCACCGATCGCGTCCGCGAAAAGGCCGTCGGCGCCGAAGTCTTGAAGTCGATCAAGCCGGGCCAGATGGTCGTCAAGATCGTCCATGACGAGCTGATCGAGATGCTCGGCTCCGAGGGCGAAAGCATCGACCTCAACGCGCCGGCGCCGGTCGTCATCATGATGGTCGGCCTGCAGGGCTCGGGCAAGACGACGACGACGGCGAAGATCGCCAACCGGATGAAGACGCGTGATCGCAAGAAGGTGCTGATGGCATCGCTCGACACGCGCCGTCCGGCTGCGCAGGAGCAGTTGCGCCAGCTGGGCGTCCAGACAAGCGTCGACACGCTGCCGATCATCGCCGGCCAGTCGCCGACCGATATCGCCGCGCGCGCCGTGCAGGCGGCCAAGCTCGGCGGCCACGACATCGTCATCCTCGATACCGCCGGCCGCACGCATATCGACGAGCCGCTGATGGCCGAAATGGCGGACATCAAGAAGAAGTCCAATCCGCACGAGATCCTGCTCGTTGCCGACAGCCTCACCGGTCAGGACGCCGTCAACCTCGCCCGCAACTTCGACGAACGCGTCGGCATCACCGGCCTGGTGCTCACCCGCATGGACGGCGACGGCCGCGGCGGTGCTGCCCTTTCGATGCGCGCCGTCACCGGCAAGCCGATCAAGCTGATCGGCGTCGGCGAAAAGATGGGCGAGCTGGAGGAATTCCATCCCCGCCGGATCGCCGACCGTATCCTCGGCATGGGCGACATCGTCTCGCTGGTCGAGAAGGCTGCCGAAAACATCGACGCCGAGAAGGCGGCGGCCATGGCCGCCAAGATGGCCAAGGGCAAGTTCGACCTCAACGACCTCGCCGACCAGATCGGTCAGATGCAGAAGATGGGCGGCATGGGCGGCATCATGGGCATGATGCCCGGCATGTCGGGCATGAAGGACAAGATGGCCGCCGCCGGCCTGGACGACAAGGTGTTCAAGCGCCAGCTCGCCATCATCTCGTCGATGACCAAGGCCGAGCGCTCCAACCCGGACCTTCTCAAGCATTCGCGTAAAAAACGCATCGCCGCCGGCTCCGGCACCGATGCCGCCGACATCAACAAGCTTCTGAAGATGCACCGGCAGATGGCCGACATGATGAAGATGATGGGCGGCAAGGGCAAAGGCGGCATGATGAAGCAGATGATGGGCGGCCTGGCCTCGAAGATGGGGCTTGGCGGCATGGGGGGCATGGGGGGCATGCCCGACCTGTCGAGCCTCGATCCGAAGCAGCTGGAAGCCTTGCAGAAGCAGGCGGAGGCTGCCGGCCTCGGCAAGCCGGGCGGCATGCCCGGCCTGGGTGGCGGCCTGCCGGGCCTCGGCGGGGCCAAGCTTCCCGGTCTTGGCGGCGGTTTCCCCGGTCTTCCCGGCCTGCCGAAGAAGAAGTGAGGGGAGGAAAGCCTTAAATGATCGATCCCAACGTCAAAGAACAATTGAGCGGCTATCGCCAGTCGATCGACAATATCGACGCCGCTCTCGTGCATATGCTGGCCGAACGTTTCCGCTGCACCAAGGCAGTGGGCGTGCTGAAAGCCACGCATGACCTGCCGCCGGCCGACCCGGCGCGCGAAGAATACCAGATCAGCCGCCTTCGCCGTCTGGCGAAGGATGCCAGCCTGGACCCGGATTTTGCGGAAAAGTTCCTGAACTTCATCATCACCGAAGTGATCCGGCATCATGAAGCCATCGCTGCCGAACACGGCAGCACCCAACACACCGCCTGAACAAAGCGGTCCCAAACAGCCCAAGGAGTAATGACATGTCCCTGAAAATTCGTCTCGCCCGCGGTGGTTCCAAGAAGCGCCCGTACTACACCGTCGTCGTTGCCGACGCCCGTTCGCCGCGTGACGGCCGCTTCCTCGAGAAGCTCGGTTCCTGGAACCCGATGCTCGGCAAGGAAGACGCAAAGCGCGTCGAGCTGAACGCCGACCGCATCAAGCACTGGCTCGACCAGGGCGCCCAGCCGACCGACCGCGTTCTGCGCTTCCTCAACGAAGCCGGCATTGCCAAGCGCGACGCCCGCAGCAACCCGGAAAAGGGCAAGCCGGGCAAGAAGGCCCAGGAACGCGCCGCCGAGAAGGCCCAGAAGGCCGCCGACGCTGCTGCTGCCGCAGAATAATCGGCTGACCATCCTTATCGAAAGCGGGCGGCGTGAACTCATGCCGCCCGTTTTCGTTTCCAATTTTGCAAACTTCGACATAATAGAGCCCGAGCTTTGAAGAAAACCGGATCCAGCCGCATGAGCAAGCTTGAAAATCCCATCCTGATGGCGACGGTCGGCGCGGCGCAGGGGCTGCGGGGCGAAGTGCGCGTCAAGGCCTTCAGCGCCGATCCCATGGCGCTCGGCGATTACGGCAACCTGCACAGCCTCGACGGCCGGACGTTCGAGGTTCTCGATATCCGCGAGGCCAAGACCGTCGTCATCGTCCGCTTCCGCGGCATCAACGACCGCAATGCGGCCGAAGCCTTGAACGGCCTGGAACTCTACGTCGAGCGCGACAACCTGCCCGACGACGAGCTCGACGACGACGAATTCTTCTATGCCGACCTCGAAGGCCTGGAAGCCGTCGACAGCGACGGCAAGAGTTACGGCACCGTCAGCGCCATCTACGATTTTGGCGCCGGCGATCTCCTGGAACTCAAGGGGCCGGGGCGCCGGCCGGTGCTCATCCCCTTCTCGGAAAAGGCGGTGCTCGACATCGACCTCGAAGGCGGCACGATCCTCATCGACCCGCTCGCCGCCGGCCTGATCGACAGCCCCGACGACCGGCCGAAACCATGACGGACGGCAACAGCCCCTTCCGGGCAACGGTCCTGACGCTCTACCCGGAAATGTTTCCTGGCCATCTCGGCTATTCGCTGTCCGGCAAGGCGATGGAGCGCGGCTCATGGTCGCTCGATGCCGTGCAGATCCGCGACTACGCCACCGACCGGCACCGCACGGTGGACGACACCCCGGCCGGCGGCGGCGCCGGCATGGTGCTGAAGCCGGACGTGCTCGCCCGCGCCATCGACGATGTCGGCGAAGGTCGCCCCCGCCTGCTGATGAGCCCGCGCGGAAAACCGCTGACCCAGGCGCGCGTGCGCGAGCTTGCCGCCGGCGACGGCGTGGTGATCGTCTGCGGCCGTTTCGAAGGCATCGACCAGCGGGTCATCGAGGCGCGGAACCTCGAAGAGGTGTCGATCGGCGACTATATTCTTTCCGGCGGCGAGCCGGCGGCGCTGATCGTGCTCGACGCCATTATCCGCATTCTTCCCGGCGTCATGGGCAACGACCTGTCCGGCCTGCACGAAAGTTTCGAGGACGGGCTGCTGGAGCATCCGCACTACACGAGGCCGCAGGTCTTCGAAGGCCTCGAAATCCCTGCCGTCCTCACCTCCGGCAATCACGGCGCCATCGACAAATGGCGCAAGGCGGAAGCCTTGAAGCTGACGGCCGAGCGCCGGCCGGATCTGCTGGCGAAACCGGCGACAAAATCGACGTCACAGGGGTGACATATCGGGAATCTTCCTGTATATGCCCGCTCGGAATTCGGGCTTGGCCCGTCGACCGCCAATCAAAGAATGGCGAATCCGCTCCAGCCTTCACCGGCTTACTCCCGAGGTTTCGACCGGAGGACAATCGAGAGCGCTCTGGCTGTTTCAGAAAAATGCAAAGGTTAGACCCATGAACATCATTCAGCAGCTGGAAGCCGAACAGGCCGCCAAGATCGCCGCACAGCGCACCCTTCCGGAATTCTCCCCGGGCGACACGGTTCGTGTCAACGTCCGCGTCAAGGAAGGCAACCGTACCCGCGTACAGGCTTACGAAGGCGTCTGCATTGCCCGTTCGGGCGGCGGCATCAACGAGAGCTTCACCGTTCGCAAGATCTCCTACGGCGAAGGCGTCGAGCGCGTTTTCCCGATCTACACGCCGATGATCGAAAGCGTCGAAGTCGTTCGCCGCGGTAAGGTCCGTCGCGCCAAGCTCTACTACCTGCGCGACCGTCGCGGCAAGTCTGCCCGTATCGTTGAAGACACCGGCGTTCGCGCCCGCAAGCTCAACGACGCCGAGCGCGCCGCAGCCGCCCAGGAAAAGGCCCGCATCGAAGCCGAGAAGGTCGCAGCAGCCCAGGCTCTCGCCGCCGAAAAGGCAGCAGCCGAAGCCGCCGCTGCAGCGGAAGCTGCCGCTGCTGCAGAAGCCAAGGGCGAATAAGCTTTTCCGTTTGGAAATGCATCGAAGGCGGTCTCCGGGCCGCCTTTTTTGTTGCCTGCGATCCGGAAGGAGAAAATTCTTCTGCGACGACCGGTATACAGCGGTGGCGCGTTTCATTTTTGCCGTAAAGGCAAGTGCCTTGGTCTTGCCATCGGCTTTGAAACTGTGACATTTTCCGCACGCCACACAATCGGGAGAATTCCATGTCGTCCAGACGCTCGTTCCTTGCCGGGCTGACCGCCCTCGCCCTCATGCCGTTTGCTGCCGTTGCAGCCGACCTGCCGGATCTCGGCGGCCGCGCGGTCGTGGTCGTGACGGAAAATGCCTATCCGCCGCTGCAGTTCGTCGATCCGAAGAGCGGCGAAGCCAAGGGCTGGGAATACGACGCGATGAACGAGATCGCCAAGCGCCTGAATTTCAAGGTCGAATACCAGAACACCTCTTGGGACGCGATGATCCAGGCCGTTTCCGACGACCAGTACAACATCGGCATGACAGGCATCACCATCAAGGACGAGCGCAAGGAGAAGGTGGACTTTTCCGACCCCTACATGCGCTCCGAGCAGTTCATGCTGGTGCGCGGCGACGAGAGCCGCTTCACTGACGCCAAGAGTTTTGGCGCGTTCAACGACGGCCTGGTCGGCGCCCAGCCGGGCACCTCGCCGTTCTACACCGCCGTCTACAACATCCTTGACGGCAACGAGCAGAACCCGCGCATAAAACTGTTCGAGACCTTCGGCGCCACCGTACAGGCCCTCAAGGCCGGCGATGTCGATGTCGTCTTGACCGACAGCGTCGCCGCCCAGGGTTACGTCGATGCCTCCAATGGCGGCCTCAAGGTCGTCGGCGGTCCGCTTGGCAGCGAAGATTTCGGCTTCATCTTCCCCAAGGGGTCGGATCTCGTCGCCCCGGTCAATGCGGCTATCGCAGCGCTGAAGGCTGACGGCACCTTCGATGCCCTCAACAAGAAGTGGTTCCTCGAATACAAGATGGGCGAGTGAGCGCCCTCCATGTCGGCCATGACGAAAACTGAACGCTGATGGGCTTCCAGACTTTGCCCAAGGGCGGCAAAGGCGACTATCCCTGGTGGTTGGTCGCCCTTTGTGTGTTGGCGGTGGTGCTTGCCGCCGTCATCTTCTTCAACGGCATCTATGCTCAGGTCTTCCTGACCGTGGCAAACGGCATCGGCGTGACGATCTTCGTCACGCTCGTCGCCTTCTGCCTTGCCACCCTGCTCGGCCTCGGCATCGCGCTTCTCGGCCTCTCCGACAGCAATGCATTGCGCCAGATCTCCCGCTTCTACATCGAGGTGATCCGCGGCATACCGATGCTGGTGCTTCTGTTCTACATCGCCTTCGTCGGCGCCCCCGGCATTGTTGCCGCCTACAACTGGCTGATGACGCCGCTGACCAGCTCAGGGCTCGCCGAGCCTATGCTGGTGCGCGACTTCTCGCTGATGTGGCGGGCGATCATGGCCCTGATGATCGGCTATTCCGCCTTCATTGCCGAAATTTTTCGCGCCGGCATCCAATCGGTGGACAAGGGGCAGATCGAGGCGTCGAAAGCGCTCGGCCTGTCGCGTGTCCAGCGCTTCCGCCTTGTCGTCTTTCCGCAGGCGATCCGGGTGATCTTCCCGCCGCTCTCCAACGATTTCGTCGCCATGGTGAAGGACAGTTCGCTGGTCTCCGTGCTCGGCGTCGCCGACATCACCCAGATGGGCAAGGTCTACGCCTCCGGTTCCTTCCGCTTTTTCGAGACCTATTCGATCGTCGCCTATATCTACCTCATCCTGACGATCGGCCTTTCGCTGCTGCTGCGGTCGTTCGAAAAGCGGATGCGGGGAAAGACCGAGAGATGAACCGGCGGCACGGCCGGGATCTTGTGACGGCCGGATGACGCCGGCGCTGGAAATCCGTTGCCGAAAGCCCGAAAAATTGCTAGAAGCGCGGCCATGGGATCGAAATTCGGATGTCTCGCGCCTTTTGTTTACGTGCTGCAGGATCACAAGCGCCTGCCGGCCCGTTTCTTCGCGCGCGTCTCCGGGGCGCTCAACAGCCGCCTTGCCTAAGCTTTGAAGCTTAAGCATCCGGCAGTCGCCGACTGCCAAATCCCTATACCCCTATATCGAGTGGATATGAGCCATGAGCGCACCCCGCACCCTTTATGACAAGATCTGGGACGATCACGTCGTCAATCAGCAGGAAGACGGTACCTGTCTTCTCTATATCGATCGCCACCTGGTTCACGAAGTGACCAGCCCGCAGGCGTTCGAAGGCCTGCGCATGGCCGGCCGCAAGGTCCGCCATCCGGAAAAGACGCTTGCCGTCGTCGACCACAACGTGCCGACCTCTCCGGACCGCAAGCAGGGCATCAAGAACGAAGAAAGCCGCATCCAGGTCGAGGCCCTCGCCAAGAATGCCGCGGATTTCGGCGTCGAATATTATTCCGAGAACGACGTCCGCCAGGGCATCGTCCACATCGTCGGACCGGAACAAGGCTTTACCTTGCCCGGCATGACCATCGTCTGCGGTGACAGCCACACCTCGACGCACGGCGCCTTCGGCGCTCTGGCGCACGGCATCGGCACCTCCGAAGTCGAACACGTTCTGGCGACGCAGACGCTGATCCAGAAGAAGGCGAAGAACATGCTGGTGCGCGTCGACAACCAGCTGCCGCCGGGCGTCACCGCCAAGGACATCATCCTCGCCATCATCGGCGAGATCGGCACCGCCGGCGGCACCGGCTACGTCATCGAATTCGCCGGCGAAGCAATTCGTTCGCTGTCGATGGAAGGCCGCATGACGATCTGCAACATGACGATCGAAGGCGGCGCCCGCGCCGGCCTGATCGCACCCGACCAGACGACCTTCGACTACGTGCAGGACAAGCCGCGCGCTCCCAAGGGCAAGGCCATGGAGATGGCGCTCGACTACTGGAAGACGCTGCACACCGACGAAGGCGCCCATTTCGACCGCGTCGTCGTGCTCGACGCCGCCAACCTGCCGCCGATCGTCTCCTGGGGTTCTTCGCCGGAAGACGTCATCTCGGTTCAGGGCGCCGTTCCGAACCCCGACGAGATCCAGGACGAGAACAAGCGGGCCTCCAAGTGGCGCGCCCTCGACTATATGGGCCTGAAGCCGGGCACCAAGATCACCGACATTGCCGTTGATCGCGTCTTCATCGGCTCCTGCACCAACGGCCGTATCGAGGACCTGCGCGCTGTCGCCAAGGTCGTCGACGGCAAGTCGGTCGCCTCGACCGTTTCCGCCATGATCGTCCCGGGTTCCGGCCTGGTGAAGGAGCAGGCGGAAGCCGAGGGTCTCGACAAGATCTTCAAGGCCGCCGGTTTCGACTGGCGCGAGCCGGGCTGCTCTATGTGCCTCGCCATGAACGACGACCGCCTGAAGCCGGGCGAGCGTTGCGCTTCCACCTCCAACCGCAACTTTGAAGGCCGGCAGGGCTTCAAGGGCCGCACGCACCTCGTCTCCCCGGCCATGGCCGCGGCGGCGGCGATTGCCGGCCACTTCATCGACATCCGCGAGTGGAACTGATGCGGGGCCGCCGCACATGACCCATGGGCGGCGGCTTCTCCTCCTCAGGCATGCGAAGTCCGCCTGGCCGGAAGGCGTGGCGGACAAGGAACGGCCGCTGGCGCCGCGCGGCGAAAAGGCGGCGCCCCTCATGGGCGCCTACCTCGCCCGCGAAAGATTGAAGACCGACCTGGCGCTTGTTTCGCCGGCGCGCCGGACGCAGGAAAGCTGGACATTGCTGCGCCGGGCGTGGCCGAAGGCACCCGCCAGGCTCGATATCGACGATCTCTACGAAACCTCTGCAGACACCATCCTTGCGGTCATCCGGACGCTGCAGACAGATCGCCGCTCGGTGCTGATCCTCGGCCACAATCCCGGCCTCGAGGATCTTGCCCGGCTGCTGATCGGCACCGGCCAGCCGGAGGCTCGTGAGCAGCTGGAGACAAAATTCCCCACCTGCGGATTGGCCGTCATCGATTTCGAGGTGAAAAGCTGGGCGAAGCTGGCGCCGGGCAGCGGAACGCTGGAACGGTTCGTGACGCCAAAAACGCTGGGCTGACGTCGCGTCAGCCCCTCACCCTAACCCTCTCCCCGCAAACGGGGAGAGGGGACTTGCCTCACGCAGCGTTGAGTGTGGCGAAAGGGTGCGGCATCTCACCTTCTCCCCGCACGCGGGGAGAAGGTGCCCGGCAGGGCGGATGAGGGGCCACCTTACCAGCAAAGCGAAGCGGCCGGCCTCGATATCAGAACGTTGCCGTCTTCGGGTCCGGCCCGATGCGGGCACCGGCATCGTCGAGCTTGGCGATAGCGGCGATATCATCGGCATCCAGCTTGAAATCGAAGACCTGGAAATTCTCGACGATACGGCTCGGCGTGATCGACTTCGGGATGACCACGAAACCGCTGTCGATGTGCCAGCGAATGATCACCTGCGCCGGTGTGCGGCCATGCTTGGCGGCAATTGCGCCGATGGTGGAATTGTCCAGCAGCTTGCCCTGGCCGAGCGGGCTCCAGGACTGGGTGGCGATGTTGAGCTTCTTGTGGGCGTCCTGCGCCGCCTTCTGCTGGAAGTCCGGGTGCAGTTCGATCTGGTTGATCACCGGCACGACGCCGGTTTCCTGCACCAGCCGGTCGAGATGCTCCGGATAGAAGTTGGAAACGCCGATGGAGCGGGCGCGGCCCTCTTCCTTCAGCCGCAGGAATGCCTTCCACGTATCGACGTAGCGGTCGCGCTTCGGTGCCGGCCAGTGGATGAGGTAAAGGTCGACATAATCGGTTCCGAGCCGCTTCAGGCTCTTGTCGAACGCCTTCAGTGTCGAGTCAAACCCCTGGTCGTCGTTCCAGAGCTTGGTGGTGAGGAAGAGATCCTTGCGGTCGATGCCGGACGAACGGATGCCTTCGCCGACGCCCTCTTCGTTTTCATAGATCGCAGCCGTATCGACATGCCGGTAGCCGGCATCGATGGCCGCCTTCACTGTCGGCGCGGCGATATCGTTCGGCGTCTGCCAGACGCCGAGGCCGACCTGCGGAATGGAATGGCCGTCATGGAAGGTGATGATGGGAGTATGGGTCACACTGTGCCTCCGCGAGATTGAAGCGTGATGAAATAAAGAAATCCGGCGCGGATCGACAAAAGCGAGCGGCGCCGGACGGAACATATAGGCATATCATCCGCAATTATCACCCCTGCAATCAAAAAACCCTGAGAACGCTCCCCTTGCGTAAAAAAGGCAACAGCCGGCGCATGTCGCGCAGCTGCAGCGCCACGCAGCCGGCGGTCGGCTCGTAGCCGGGCCGGCTGAGATGGAAGAAGATCGCCGAACCTCGGTCACGCCGGCGCGAGCTTATGTTCCAGTCGAGGACGATGCAGATGTCATAGAGATCGTCCTTGCGCGCCAGTTCTTCATGGCTTGGCTTGAACGGTGCCTTGACCGGTCGATTGTAGGCCGGATGGCCGGAGGCATCGCACCAGAGCATGTTTTGACGGATCGGTCGCATCGGCAGGGCGGTGACGAGGCCGCTCACCCGGTCCGGCCGCCAGAAGCCGGAGAGAAGCGTCATCGCCGCAATCGGCGACGCCCCATCACCCTCGCGCTTGAAAGCCGTCCGTCCCGAGCGGCCGATCGCTGCCTGAAGGGTCAGCCCGCCGACCGAAACGATGGCCTGCTGCCGGTTGCCCGGTTTCTGGCGAACGCAGATGATCGGCCGGGAACGGGCGGGCGGGCTTGTCTTTCGCATGCGATCTCACAAGTATTTGCTTTGCGCGTGATATGGTTTGAAATCATAGCACTTTGAACAGGACAACACAGGCTCCGCTCCGCCACAGTCTTGCCAAAACAACAATTTGGCGTAGGAGTGAAGAGGCAAAACGAAAGGCAGCCAGCGCATGACAGCCCGGACGATTCTTCTCGTTGATGACGATGACGACCTGCGCGAGACGCTGGTCGAGCAATTGTCGCTCTACGAGGAATTCTCCATCCTCCAGGAGCCGAGTGCCACGAAAGGCATGCAGACGGCCCGCACCAGCACGGTCGACCTGCTGATCATGGATGTCGGCCTGCCCGACATGGACGGTCGCGAGGCGGTAAAACTGCTGCGCAAGGGCGGCTTCAAGCCGCCAATCATCATGCTCACCGGCCACGACACCGATTCCGACACCATTTTGGGCCTGGAAGCCGGCGCCAACGACTATGTGACGAAACCCTTCCGTTTCGCCGTTCTGCTGGCGCGTATCCGTGCCCAGTTGCGCCAGCACGAACAGAGCGAGGACGCCACCTTCACCGTCGGCCCCTATCTCTTCAAGCCGAGCCAGAAACTGCTGACGACGGAAGACGGCCAGAAGATCCGCCTCACCGAGAAGGAAGCGGCGATCATCCGCTATCTCTACCGCGCCGACCAGAAGGTGGTGACCCGCGACGTGCTGCTCGAAGAGGTCTGGGGCTACAATTCCGGGGTCACGACGCACACGCTCGAAACCCATGTCTACCGCTTGCGCCAGAAGATCGAGCGCGATCCATCCAATGCCGAAATCCTGGTCACCGAAAACGGCGGCTACAAGATCATACCGTAGAGCGAGATTTGATCCGACTAAATCGCTATCTCCCTCTACGTTTTTGTTTTTCCCGCATGATCTCTTCCGGAAAGTCTGCAATTTTCCGGGATCGTGCTCCGAACAAGGATCTGGAACGCATGGGCCTGCAGGACGATATCCGCATCTTATCGACGGTGCCGCTGTTTGCCGGCATGAATGATGACCAGATGCGACTGGTGGCTTTCGGCGCCGAGCGCCGGCATCTCTCAGCCGGACAGACGCTGTTTCGCGAGAAGGCGCCGGCCGAATGTGCCTATATCATTGCGGAAGGCAGCATTGATCTGCTGGCAAACGGCCGCGACGGCAAGCCGGTGCTGAAAGAAACCGTCGGCCCCGGCATGCTGCTTTCCGAACTGGCGCTGATGACGCTGGTGGAGCGGAAATACACCGCGGTCGCCCAGGGCGACGCCGAAGTGTTGCGCATCACCCGTGCCCTCTTCCAGCGGCTGATGGAAGAATATCCCGTCGTCGCCGCGCGGGCCGAAGCCCGGCTGCGCGACAACATCGCCGGCATGATCGACGACATCGCCGCGCTGGAACGCTTTTTCGCCTGAGCCTCGCAAGGCCCGGCTCTTCCGTTAGAGCATTTCCGCTTTTCTCCGAACCGCGAAAACGCTCACTCTCTTTGTTTTGCCGCATTGTCCGACGCCGAAGCGATTCCGCTTCGGCTGGAAATGCTTTAAAAATCGAAATGCGCCGTCACCGGCACATGGTCGGACGGCCGGTCCCAGCCGCGGGCTTCCTTCAGGATGTCGACGCGCTGCAGATGCGGGCCGAGATCGGGCGACGACCAGATGTGGTCGAGCCGCCGGCCGCGGTCGGCGGCTTCCCAGTCCTTGGCGCGGTAGCTCCACCACGTATAGAGCTTTTCGGTGTCCGGCACCTTGTGGCGCATCAGGTCGAGCCAGCCGCCGCGCTTCATGACGTCAAGCAGGCCCTCGGTCTCGACCGGCGTGTGGCTGACGATCTTCAAGAGCTGCTTGTGCGACCAGACGTCGTTTTCCAAGGGCGCGATGTTGAGGTCGCCGACGAGGATCGCCGAGGTATTGGCTTCGCCCGCCGCTTTCAACCGCTTCATCTCCTCGACGAAATCGAGCTTGTGGCCGAATTTCGGATTGATTGTCCGGTCCGGTTCGTCGCCGCCGGCGGGAACGTAGAAATTGTGCAGGCGGATGCGCCGGCCGCCGCGCTCGAAGATCGCCGAGATATGGCGGGCGTCGCCGACGCCGCAATAATCCTGGCGGAGATCTTCCGTCAGCGGCAGGCGCGAGGCGATCGCCACGCCGTGATAGCCCTTCTGGCCGTGAAAGATGATGTGCTCGTAACCCATTGCCCGCAGCGGTGCTGCCGGAAAAAGATCGTTGGGAACCTTGGTTTCCTGCAGGCAAAGGATATCGGGCCGGTGTTTCAGCACGAGCTGCTCGACGATCGGCATGCGCAGGCGCACGGAATTGATGTTCCAGGTGGTGATCGAAAATGCCATGGCGCCCTCTTTGCTCTGATCGGGGCGGTTTAGCAATTTTCCAGCCGCAGGACAGCAAAAAAGCCGCCACGGATGTGACGGCCTTTTCAGGATGCCAGCAAAACAAAGCCGTCAGCGATTGCCCTTCTTCTGGACCGCATCGTAAGGAACGGCAAAGACGCTTTCGTCGAATTTGACGCCGGTCTTGACGTTGAAGATCATCACCGAGGTATCCTTGGCCTGGGCATCGGTGATCGTCCACTGGCGCAGCTCGAAACTCTTCGGATCGAACATCATGGTGATGGTGGAATCGCCAAAGATTGTCCGGTCGCCGAGCGCGATGGTGATCAGGTCGGGCTCTTCCTTGACGTTGCGCACCATCTTGGCCGAGAGGTCGATGCGTTCGCTGAGCAGCAGGCTGAGCGGCGTCTTGGAGAGCGGATAGATATCCCAGGTGTTCAGCTTGCTGTTGCCGATGACGACGTTGCGGCCGTCGGAAATCACCCGCATCGGCGATGGCGCATCATAGTTGAAACGCAGCTTGCCGGGACGCTCGATGAAAAACTTGCCACCGGTCTGTTCGCCGCGCGGACCGAACTGAACGAACTCGCCCTGCATCGTCTTGACCGAGGAAAAATGGTCGGCGATCTGCTGGGCAGCGCCGGTCGATGCCGCCTGGGCGAAAGCCGTCGCCGGGGCAAGGCCGGAGGCAACCGCCACCGCGAGCAGGCCGGCACCAACGATCCGCCGCCGTGTCATGCCGTCGAACGCACCCTTGCCGTGCTTGCCCGATACAGTCTCTGTCATTTTTTTCTCCTTCATACGAGCTTCCATGACGGCCAAACGCGGCGCCTTCATGACGCCGCGCGTGTCTTTCGTCACAGGGCGAACGGCTGTCCCACCGGATCAGCGTTCGATGATATCTGCCGCGGTCGGCACGAGGATCTCGCGCTTGCCGGCATGGTTGGCGGGGCCGATCAGGCCTTCCTTTTCCATCCGTTCGATCAGCGAGGCTGCACGGTTGTAGCCGATGCCGAGGCGCCGCTGGATGTAGGAGGTCGAGACCTTGCCATCCTGCAGCACGACGGCCACCGCCTGGTCGTACGGATCATCCGAGTCCGACAGGTTCGTCGTGCCCGCCGGGCCGCTTCCACCGCCAATGTCCTCGCCGTCATCCTGCGTGATTGCATCCAGATATTGGGGAGACCCTTGCGTTTTCAAGTAGGCGACGATCTCCTCGACCTCGACATCGGAGACGAAGGGACCGTGGACACGCTGGATGCGGCCGCCACCGGCCATATAAAGCATGTCGCCCATGCCGAGCAGCTGTTCGGCGCCCTGCTCCCCGAGGATGGTGCGGCTGTCGATCTTCGACGTCACCTGGAAGGAGATGCGTGTCGGGAAGTTGGCCTTGATCGTGCCGGTGATGACGTCGACGGAAGGCCGCTGCGTCGCCATGATGACATGGATGCCGGCGGCACGCGCCATCTGCGCCAGGCGCTGCACCGCACCTTCGATATCCTTGCCGGCGACCATCATCAGGTCGGCCATCTCGTCGATGATGACGACGATGTAGGGCATCGGCTGCAGGTCGAATTCTTCCGTCTCGTACAGCGCCTCGCCGGTTTCACGGTCGAAACCGATCTGCACCGTGCGGCTGATCACCTCACCCTTGGCGAGCGCCTGCTCGACGCGGCTGTTGAAGCCGTCGATGTTGCGCACGCCGATCTTCGACATCTTCTTGTAGCGCTCCTCCATCTCGCGCACCGTCCATTTCAGCGCCACGACGGCCTTCTTCGGATCGGTAACGACGGGAGACAGAAGATGCGGAATGCCGTCGTAGACGGAGAGTTCGAGCATCTTCGGGTCGATCATGATCAGCCGGCACTGATCCGGTGTCATGCGGTAGAGCAGCGACAGGATCATGGTGTTGATCGCCACCGACTTGCCCGAACCGGTGGTGCCGGCGACCAGCAGATGCGGCATCTTGGCGAGGTCGGCGACGACCGGCTCGCCGCCGATCGTCTTGCCGAGCGCCATGGCGAGCTTCGCCTTGGTGCCGCCGAAATCACGGTTGGCGATCAGTTCACGCAGATAGACCATTTCGCGTGTCTGGTTCGGCAGTTCGATGCCGATGGCATTGCGACCGGGAACGACGGCGACACGGGCGGCAATCGCGCTCATCGAGCGGGCGATGTCGTCGGCAAGGCCGATGACACGCGACGACTTGATGCCCGGCGCCGGCTCCAGTTCGTAAAGCGTCACGACCGGGCCTGGGCGCACATGGATGATCTCGCCCTTGACGCCGAAATCCTCCAGCACGCCTTCCAGCATGCGGGCATTCTGCTCCAGCGCATCCGAACTCAGGGTCGAATCGCGCACGACGCCTTTCGGCTCGGCAAGCAGATCCACGGGCGGCAGTTCGAAGGCACCGGGTGCGGCATTACGCGGCCGACTGTCGGCAAACGCCGTCGGCTTCGGGCGGTGCAACGGCACCGAAACGCGAGGCTGGCGGCCCTGGCCGGCGGCGGGGTTGCGCGCCTGCGGGGCGGCCCAGCTTTCGTCATCCGCTTCGTCGTCGGGCAGGATGCCGGCCGGACGCGGCGCGTCGAAGCCATCATCATCTTCGTCGAAATAATCGTCGTCGTCATGGGCGATCGGCGGTGCGGCAACCGAACGGCGGGCGGACGGCTCCATCGTCGGCTCGAGGCGCTCGCCGCCCCGCGACGGCGGCGTCTTGGCGCGCACCGGTTCGTTGAGCGTGCCGAATTCGTCCTCGTTGAAATCGTAGGGTTCTTCGTAGTGGCTGTCTCGCCGTCCGGCAAAACCGAACAGCCGCCGGAAGCGGGCGTGCGCCGTATAACGCATGTGGGTCAGCGCACCACGCAGGGCGACAAAGCCGGGATAATATTCCTCTTCCTCTTCTTCGTCGCGGATACTGCGGGCCTTGCTGGGTGTCGCCGGCAACTCTTCCACGGAACGCTCCGGCACTTCGCGACCGACGAGGCCGGCGGCAAACAGCATCAGCCAGACGGTCGGTATGGCGAAAATGATACCGAGGATGGTCGCGAAGGTGCCGGTGGGGTAGGCGCCGACGAACAGCGCCGGGAAGCGCAGGATCATGTCGCCGATGACGCCGCCGATGCCGTTGGGGATCGGCCAGGTCAGCGGCGCGGGAAAGCAGCCGACCACGGCGGAGCAGACGACGGCACCGCACAGCCAGGCGGCAATGCGGGCGGGAATACGGTTGATGGTGCGGCCGCTGACCATCGCCAGTGACCAGGCCAGCACCGGCAGCAGCGAGATGACGCTCGACAGGCCAAGGAACTGCATCATCAGGTCGGCGAAGGCAGCGCCGCTATGGCCGAGAATGTTGGTCGGCTCGTTGCTGGTGGCGTAAGAAAAGCTCGGATCGGAAACATTCCAGGTCGCCAGCGCTGCCACCGCAAGCGCCAGGCACAGGAAGAGGCTGAGGCCGGCGAGTGCCAGTGCCTGCCGCCATACGAATGTCGTAAGCGTGAAGCGATGGCGCCCATCCATCGCTGCCGAAGTGCTTCTGCCCATATTTGCGGTCCGTCCATGCTCTTTACTGCGGGCGCGAATCGACGGCCGCCGTGGCCGGACTCGCGTTAGTCCAGCACAGCCTAGGCAGATGACGGTTAAAGTCGCATTAACCATCCAACCTTTGAAGGCGGTTAATGCCGGATAAATTTGCCGCCGGCCTATCTTGCGATCGATGAAAACAAAAAAAGCCCGAACCTTGGAAGGTCCGGGCCAAAAGCGGTCTATTTGCATAGGCCGCGACGGGATGTTCAGCGGCGCCGTTTGTATCCCGGCGCCGCAAGCCCTTATCAATTGTGGTAAGCGGCTTCGCCGTGGGAAGCGAGGTCGAGGCCTTCGCGCTCGGCTTCGACCGGGACACGCAGGCCGACGATGACGTCGACGATCTTGTAGAGGATCGCCGAACCGACGCCGCACCAGACGATGGTGATCACGGCAGCGGTCAGCTGGGTGACGAACTGGCCGCCCATGGTGACGCCGTCGGCATAACCGATGCCGCCGAGCGACGACGAAGCGAAGATGCCGGTTGCCAGCGCGCCGAAGAAGCCGCCAACACCGTGGACGCCGAAGACGTCAGCCGTATCGTCGTAGCCGAACTTGTTCTTGACCACCGAGACGAAGAAGTAGCAGAGCGGCGAAACGATCAGGCCCATGACGATGGCGCCCATCGGACCGACAATGCCAGCGGCCGGGGTGACGGCAACGAGGCCGGCGATCATGCCCGACGCTGCACCGAGCATCGATGCCTTGCCGCGGGTGAAGGTTTCGACGACCGACCAGGAAACGATGGCAGCCGCCGTCGCGAGGAAGGTGTTGACGGTGGCGAGCATCGCGCCGCCCGAAGCTTCCAGGTTGGAGCCGGCGTTGAAGCCGAACCAGCCGACCCACAGCATCGCCGCGCCGACCAGCGTCAGCGTCATGGAGTGCGGAGCCATCATGTCCTTGCCGAAGCCGGTGCGCTTGCCGACCATGATGGCGCCGATCAGGCCGGCAACGCCGGCATTGATGTGAACGACGGTACCGCCGGCGAAGTCGAAGGCGCCCATCTTGAAGATCAGGCCGTTGGCATCCCAGACCATGTGCGCGATCGGGAAGTAGACGAAGGTCGCCCACAGGATGCAGAAGAGGATGGAGGCGGAGAACTTGATGCGCTCGGCGAAGGCACCGACGATCAGGGCCGGCGTGATGGCCGCAAACGTCATCTGGAACATGATGAAGATGTATTCCGGAATGACGACGCCCTCGGAGAAGGTCGCAGCCGTGCTGTCCGGCGTGACGCCCGACAGGAACATCTTGGCCGTGCCGCCCCAGAAGGCGCTGGTGGAGCCGCCGAAGGCGAAGGAGTAACCGTAGATCACCCAGATGAGCATGACGGCCGAACCGGCGACCGTGCACTGCATCAGCACCGACAGCATGTTCTTGGCACGCACCAGGCCGCCGTAGAACAGGCCGAGGCCCGGCACCAGCATGAACAGCACGAGGATGGTGGAGAGGAACATGAAGGCGGTATCGCCCTTGTTCGGAACCGGGGCGACAGCGGCGGCGGCTTCAGCAGCAGCAGGCGCGGCTTCCTGCGCGAAGGCGACGACCGGCGCCAGAAGCAACGCGCTGGCGGCTGCCACGCGGCTCAGGGACGGGGAAAGCTTGGAAAAAGACATCTGAAAAAACTCCCTGATCAGCCGGATTACAGCGCTTCGGAATCGGTTTCGCCGGTACGGATGCGCACGGCATGGTCAATCGCGTAGACAAAGATCTTGCCGTCGCCGATCTGGCCGGTCTTGGCGGCAGCGGCAATCGCCTCGACCGCCTTCTCGGCGAGTTCGGAAGCAACGGCGATCTCGATCTTCAATTTCGGCAGGAAGCTGACGGCATATTCCGTCCCACGATAGATTTCCGTATGCCCCTTCTGCCGTCCGTAGCCTTTGACTTCGGTGACGGTCAGGCCCTGGATGCCGATCGCTGTGAGGGCTTCACGCACCTCATCGAGCTTGAACGGCTTGATGATGGCCATCACAATTTTCATCTGGTACCCCATCCTCTTGATTTTTACCTCGGCGCTGAGCCGACTCTCCTTGCCGCTGGCAAGAACAATCAAGCAGCGACTGGCCTACACCATTCAAGGCGCGTGCCAGATTCGCTGGACGGGTTTAAGTTATTGAAAAGTAAAAGCTATAATTTCAACAGCCAAGAAACGGGCAATTGAACGCTTTATGATTGTGCAAAATTTATGCAATATCGCCGAAACGAGTATTTTTTACTCATTTGCCTTTTTCCGAATCAAACCCTCCTGCGCCACCGAGGCGACGAGCAGGCCAGAACGGGAAAACAGGCTGCCGCGCGTCATGCCACGAGCACCGGAAGCACTCGGGCTGTCCTGAGTGTAGAGCAGCCAGTCGTCGAGCGGAAACGGCCGGTGGAACCACATGGCATGGTCGAGGCTCGCCACCTGCAGCGTCTGGTCGAAGATCGACGTGCCATGGGCATAAAGCGAGGTATCGAGCAGCGTCATGTCGGAGAGGTAGGCGAGGACCGCCGCCTGCAGCTTTCGATCAGCCGGCACCGGGCCGGTGGTGCGCACCCAGACATCCTGGCGCGGCGGCAGCTTTTCGCTGGAAACGTAGTGAGTGAAGGCGGTCGGACGGAACTCGATGGCCCGGCGCCGTGCCCAGTAGCGGCGGATGGGCTCGGAGGCATGCGCCAGAAATTCGCTCTTGATGCGTTCCTCGTCCATCAGCTCTTCCGGCTGCGGCACCGCGGGGATCTCGACCTGGTGGTCGAAGCCCGGCTCCTCCAGCTGGAAGGAGGCCGACATGGCGAAGATCGGCTTGCCGTGCTGGATCGCCACCGTGCGCCGCGTGGTGAAGCCGGCGCCGTCGCGGATACGCTCGACCTGGTAGAGGATCGGCACCGAGGGATCGCCGGGCCGCATGAAATAGGCGTGCAGCGAATGCACGAAGCGATCGGGATCGACGCAGCGCTGCGCCGCCATCAGCGCCTGGGCGATGACCTGGCCGCCGAAGACACGTTGCCAGTCGGTCTGCGGGCTCTGGCCGCGATAGAGATTCTCCTCGATCTTTTCGAGATCGAGCAAGTCGAGAAGCTGCTCCATCGGGGAAAGGGAGTTTTCGGGTCGCGACATTTTGAACAAACTCCGACGGTAGGAAGGGACCGACACATCCTCTATAGTCGGGCCTTCGGAGACTCAAGCAACTAGGGAGCGGACAATGATCGATATGCTGGTGGTGGGTGGCGGTTATGTCGGCCTTTCGCTTGCGGTTGCCGTCAAGCAGGCCGCCCCGCATCTTGCCGTCGAGGTGCTGGAAGCCGCACCCGAGGATGCCTGGCGCAACGATGGCCGCGCCTCGGCGATCATCGCCGCCGCCTCGCAGCTTCTCGACATCCTCGGCGTCTGGCAGGATATCGAACCCGAAGCCCAGCCGATCACCCGCATGGTCGTCACCGATTCGCGCACCGGCGATCCGGTGCGCCCGGTGTTCCTCACCTTTGCCGGCGAGGTGACGGAGGGCAAACCTTTTGCCCACATGATCCCCAACCTCGCCCTCGTCGGCGCCCTGCGCCAGGCCTGCGAACGCCTTGGCGTGACGATCCGCCACCGCACGACGGCTGCAGGTTTTTCCGCCGGCAGCACCCATGTCGACGTCACCCTGGCGGATGGCTCGCCCTTGCAGGCGCGCCTGCTGGTCGCCTGCGACGGCGTGCGCTCGAAACTGCGCGACATGGCCGGCATCAAGACGGTGCGCTGGGACTACGGTCAGTCCGGCATCGTCACCACGGTGGAACACGAGCGGCCGCATGAGGGCTGCGCCGAGGAGCATTTCCTGCCCGCCGGCCCCTTCGCCATCCTGCCGCTGAAAAACAACCGCTCCTCGCTGGTCTGGACCGAACGCACCGCCGATGCCGACCGCCTGGTGCGCGCCGACGATCTCGTCTTCGAGGAAGAACTGGAGCGGCGCTTCGGCCACAAGCTCGGCCGCCTCACCGTCGTCGGCGACCGCCGCGCCTTCCCGCTCGGCCTGACGCTGGCACGCGACTTCGTCGCGCCACGTTTCGCGCTGGCCGGCGATGCGGCGCACGGCATCCACCCGATTTCCGGCCAGGGCCTCAATCTCGGCTTCAAGGATGTGGCGGCGCTGGCGGAAACCATCGTCGAAGCCGACCGCCTCGGCCTCGACATCGGCTCGCTGACGATCCTGGAACGCTACCAGACCTGGCGCCGCTTCGACACCTTTCGCATGGGCGTCACCACAGATGTGCTCAACCGGCTGTTTTCCAACGATATCGGCCCGCTGCGGCTGATGCGTGATTTCGGCCTCGGACTGGTGGAGCGGATGCCGAAACTCAAGGATTATTTCATCGGCGAAGCGGCCGGCCTGACGGCGAAAAACAATCCGCGCCTGCTGGCGGGCCAGCCGATCTGAGCGGCGATCAGTCCTCCAGCCGGCGGGCCTCCGACACCAGCATGATCGGGATACCGTCGCGGATCGGATAGGCAAGCTTGGCACGCTCGGAAACCAGCTCGTTCTTGTCCCGATCAAAAGACAACCTGCCCTTGGTCAGCGGGCAGACGAGCAGTTCCAGCAGCCGCGGATCGACCTTGCTGAGATTTTCATCCATTACTGCAGGACCGTATCGGAATCATCGCCGCCGGCAATGACGATTTCGGTGATGGCGATCAGCGTTTCCGCTCGTGTCTTGAGGTCCGGCGCCTCGAGCAACGCCTGCTTTTCCGCTGGCCCGAAGGGCGACATCATCGACACCGAATTGACCAGCGTCATGTTGCTCGCCCGCTCGACGCTGTCCCAGTCGGCTTCCAGCTTGTTGGCATCGAGATAGGCGCGGAACGCCGCGAGCAACGCCTGCCGGTCGATACCGCCGTCCTCGCTCGCCAAGGTGAGGTCGGAGATGAACGGCGCAATGCGAAAATTACGATAGGGCTTGTGGCTCGCCACCTCCTCGATCAGCCGGTAGCGGCAGATGCCGGTGAGCGAGGTGATGTAGCGCCCGTCGCCAGTCTCGGCAATCGAAGTGATGCGGCCAAGGCAGCCGACCTGGCAGAATTCGGAATGGATCTGTTCGGAATAGGAGGGCTGCACCATGCCGATCAGCCGGTTATGGGCGAGCGCATCGTCGAACATCATCAGGTAGCGCGGCTCGAAGATATTCAGCGGCAACTGTCCCCCCGGCAGCAGCAGCGCCCCGGACAGCGGGAAGATCGGGATTGTTTCCGGCAGATCACCCTGTTTCAGATATCTGGCGTTTCCCGCTTGCATCAGAATACGTCCCGTCTGTTTTTAGGCCGGGTCCTTCGTCCGTGATCCGGCGTCCGCACCTTAATTTGGTGCGTTCGCCGGAAAACACAAGGTGTTTTACGAAAACAGGATCGAGGAGAGCTTGCGTCGCGCCGCAATCGTCGCCGGATCTTTCACACCCCAGACGTCGAAGAACTGCAGGAGCTGGCGGCGGGCGCCATCATCGTCGAAAGCGCGGTCGCGGCGCATGATGAACAGGAGATGGTCGGCAGCCTCGTCACGCTTGCCTTCGACGTTGAGGATCTTGGCAAGTTTCATCCGCGCTTCGTGATGCTCCGGATTGAGCGCCAGTTCACGCTCGATGGCAACGGGATCGCCGAGCTTGCGCGCTTCCTCGATCTGGTCGAGCTTTTTCACCACTGCCTGGATCGCCGCGTCCTTGGAAAGTTCTTCGGGCAGGCTATCGACCAGTTCGCGCGCCTGGCCGTGTTCGCCGCCGCCGATCAGGCTTCCGGCAAGACCTGCCAGCGCCCGGACGTTGTCGCCGTCGGCCTGCAGAACGGCACCATAAAGCTGGGAAGCCGCTTCGAAATCGCCAGCTGCGGCAAGACCATCGGCCTCATCGAGCACGGCGGCGATTTCGACGGCCGGATCGTCGGCGGCAGGGCCGGCAATACGATCGATGAACTGGCGGATCTGGCTGTCCGGCACCGCCCCCATGAAACCGTCCACCGGGCGGCCATTGACAAAGGCGATCACCGCCGGAATCGACTGGATGCCGAGCTGGCCGGGAATGGACGGATGATCGTCGATGTTCAGCTTGACCAGCTTGACGCGGCCGCGCGCCTCGTCGACCACCTTTTCCAGGACGGGCGTCAGCTGCTTGCACGGACCGCACCACGGCGCCCAGAAATCGACGAGAACCGGCTGGCGGCGCGATTCCTCGAGCACGTCCTTGGTAAAGGCAGCCGTCGTCGTGTCCTTGATATGGCCGCCCGCGGCGGCCTGCGCACCGCCGAGATCGACAGATGCCGACATCTGGCTGCCGAAAGAACCGCCATAAGGATTGTTGTTCACGCCGCTCATCAAATCTCTCCCGCCATCATCGGCCTTGCCGGCCGTTTTCACTGGTCATCGCTTGCCAGCTTAAATCGTATGTCAGGCCGTGACTTTCAAGACAAGCGGCGTGTGGCCGGTCGCCTCCATAAAGCGGATCAGGTCGTCGCGCGCAATCGATGTCGTGGCATCGTTGGACAGCGGATGGCAATTGATGATGTCGTTTTTCATCAGATCCGCATCGAGCACGAAGGTGACATTATGGCCGGCGTCGTTGATGGCGCCGAAGGCGGTGACGGAGCCGGGTTCGACGCCCAGATATTCCATCAGCTTTTCCGGCTTGCCGAACGATACCTTGCTGGCGCCGCCGATCAGCGTGTGCACCGTCTTCAGGTCGACGGCGGCATTTTCCTCGACGGTCAGCAGGAAGAACTGGTCCTTCTTGTCCTTGACGAACAGGTTCTTGGTATGGCCGCCGGGAATTTCGTCGCGCAGCGACACCGATTCGGCGACGGTATAGACCGGGGGGTGATCCTTGGTGGCGTGCTTGATGCCCAGCTCGTCGAGAAACCGGAAAAGCTCTTCGCGCGTCTTTGGTGCCGTCTCTGTCATGTGCATTCCCATGGGTCGAAATCGATAGGCCGGAGGCCCGGCTGCCTCTGATACGATCCGCAGATCGCTTTTGCAATCTTTGATGCCAAATCGAAAACCCAGCATTTCCAGGCCTTTTGCCGCCCAAAACCCGCCTTCCGAAATTTTTCTCGAAGAAATCGTCATTTCCCTGTTGCATTTGAAAAGGGTTTGGGCGATATAGCGCCCGTCGCCGGAAACGAGCGGCCCACGGTCTAGCTAACTACCACGGACCGGTGGATTGATGAGCGGGTGTAGCTCAGTGGTAGAGCACAACCTTGCCAAGGTTGGGGTCGAGGGTTCGAATCCCTTCGCCCGCTCCAAATTCTCCCAAAGACGTTGAAATTGAGAACAGGCCTTCGGGCCAAGCCGTGTTTGCTTGCCCGTTGCAGGCGGTGACGTGGCCGTGATGGTGACCGCGGGAAAGCCTTTCCCTTTGCGGCCAGTTTGCGTTATGGGCAGTGCCCATGAACCATGAAACATTTGCGATCCTGCTCGGTGGCGCCCTGACGCCGAACGACCGGCTGAAGGCGGTGCTGACCAGTGCCCGCTTCATTGCCGCCGATGGCGGCATGCGGCATGCAGCAGCGCTGGGCGTCACGCCCGAGCTTTGGGTCGGCGACTTCGATTCGACATCGCAGCAGCTTCTCGACACCTGGCCGAACGTGCCGCGTCAGCCCTACCCGGCCGCCAAGACCGAGACCGATGGCGAGATCGCCGTTTCCGAGGCGCTGGAGCGCGGCGCTGGCCGCATCATCCTGGCCGGCGCGCTTGGCGGCGACCGCAGCGACCACGCGCTGCAACACTATCTTTCGGCCATTAGCCTGGCTGAGACCGGCAAGGGCGTGCTTTTGACCTCGGGCGACGAAGAAGCGGTGCCGCTTCTGCCCGGCCAAAAGACGCTGGACCTGCCCGCCGGCTCGTTATTCTCTGTACTCGGTTTTACCGAGCTCGACGGATTGTCGCTGGAAAACGTGCGGTATCCGCTGGAGCGCTTCCATTTGCCCTTCGGCTCGTCGCGCACCATATCCAACGTCGCGAACGGTCCGGTGACCTTTACCCTTCATAGCGGCAAGGCCCTGATCCTTGCCCGTCCCTTCGATTTCAGCGGAGCCTGACCCTTGGCGCCTCCTATTCTCAAACTTGACGATATCCGTCTCAGCTTCGGCGGCGCGCCGCTGCTCAATGGCGCGAACCTGCAGCTCGAACCCGGCGACCGCATCTGCCTCGTCGGCCGCAACGGCTCCGGCAAGTCGACCCTGATGAAGATAGCCGCCGGCCTGGTGGAAGCGCAGTCCGGCGAAGTCTTCCGCCATCCCTCGGCCACCGTGCGCTACCTGCACCAGGCCCCGGATTTCGACGGTTATTTGACGGTGCAGGCCTATGCGGAAGCCGGGCTCGGACCGAGCGATGATCCTTACCGGGTGACCTATCTGCTGGAACATCTGGGTCTCACCGGCAGCGAATCGCCGCAGAGCCTTTCCGGCGGCGAGGCCCGGCGCGCAGCACTGGCGCGCGTCATGGCGCCGGAACCGGATATCCTGCTGCTCGACGAACCGACCAACCATCTCGACCTGCCGACCATCGAATGGCTGGAAGGCGAGTTGCAGAAAACCAAGTCCAGCCTGATCCTGATCTCGCACGACCGCCGCTTTTTGGAAAAGGTCTCGACGGCGACCGTCTGGCTCGACCGCGGCACATCCCGGCGCCTCGACCGCGGCTTTGCGCATTTCGAAGCATGGCGCGACCAGGTTCTGGAGGCGGAAGAGCTGGAGCAGCACAAGCTCGGCAAGGCAATCGAACGCGAGGAACATTGGCTGCGTTACGGCGTCACCGCGCGTCGCAAGCGCAACATGCGCCGCCTCGGCGAATTGCAGACCATGCGCGCCACCTATCGCGGCCACAAGGGACCGCAGGGCACGGTGCAGGCGACCGTCTCCGATGCCCGCGAATCCGGCAAGCTGGTCATCGAGGCGGAAAAGATCACCAAGGTTTACGGCGAGCGCACCATCGTCGCGCCCTTCTCCATCCGTGTCCATCGCGGCGATTGCATCGGCCTCGTCGGTCCGAACGGCGCCGGCAAGACGACATTGCTGAAGATGCTCACCGGCCAGCTGGAACCCGATTCCGGCACGATCAAGCTCGGCACCAATCTCGAAATCGCCACCCTCGACCAGAAACGCGAGGACCTCGACCTCACGGATACGCTGGCCAACTACCTGACGGACGGGCGCGGCGAAAACCTGCTGGTCAACGGCGAACAGCGGCATGTCACCGGCTACATGAAGGAATTCCTCTTCCAGCCGGAGCAGGCCCGCACACCGATCCTCAGCCTGTCCGGCGGCGAACGGGCACGGCTGATGCTGGCCCGCATCCTGTCGCGGCCGGCAAACCTGCTGATCCTCGACGAACCAACCAACGACCTCGATATCGAAACGCTCGACCTGCTGCAGGAAATCGTCGCCGGCTTTCCCGGCACCGTCATCCTCGTCAGCCACGACCGCGATTTCCTCGACCGCACCGTGACATCGACGATCGCGCCGGCCAATCCGGAAGACCCGGACGGCCGCTGGATCGAATATGCCGGCGGCTACAGCGATATGCTGGCGCAGCGCAAGGGCGCGCTCGACGAGAAGCGCAAGGCCGAAAAGGCGGAGAAGGCCAAGACCGGGGAAACGGCTGCGGCCGAAAGCCCGAAGGCAAAAGGCAAGCTGTCCTACAAGCAAAAATTCGCGCTCGAAAACCTGCCGAAAGAAATGGCCAAGGCGGAAGCCGAAATCGCCAAGCGCGAGGAAAGGATGGCTGACCCCAATCTTTTCTCCAAGGACCCCACCACCTTCAACAAGCTTGCCGCAGAAATGGAAAAACTGCGCGACAGCCTGACGAAGATGGAAGAGGAATGGCTGGAACTCGAAATGCTGCGGGAAGAGCTGGAAGGCTGATCCTGCAGTCTCTGCCTCAACCCGGCAGCGCCGGCGATGGCGGCAGGGCTTCGAGATGGAAGATACGCGGCTTCACTTCTGAAAGAAAACTTTCCGAGCGGCCGATATAGACCAGCGCCGTCTGCGGCAACGCGGCAAGCACGCCGGCCAGATGATCGGCGACCGAGGGCTCCAGCCCCTCGAGCGTGTCCTCCATCACCAGCCAGCGGGGCGGCCGCAGCAACACGGTCGCAAAACCGAGGGCCGTGCGGCCGTCATGATCCAGCACCTTGTCCCAGCGCAACCGCGTGTCGAGCATATCCCGGTAGTGGCCAAGGCCGGCACGGTCGAGCGCCGCCCTGATCTCGTCGTCGGAATAGGTGCCGGCATCCTGCGGAAACGAAATCGCCTCGCGCAGTGTGCCATACGGCAGGTAGCCGACCTGCGGCATGAACAGCATCTCGTCTTCCGGCGGCGCGGCAATCGTCCCCGTGCCCCACGACCACCAGCCGGCCAATGCGCGGAACAGCAGGTGACGGTTGACGCTCTGGTCGCCGTTGATCATCACCCGGTCGCTCGGTCGCACCACCAGTTCATCCTCCTGCAGCCGGAAACCGGCCTCGGCAGGATCGGCGCCCTTTTCGCTGGAAATGCGGACATCCCGCAGCGACAGGCTGTCATCCGTACTCCGTTCGAACCGGATATCGCCTTCCGTCGCCGTCTCGTTGTCCATCTGCAGCAGCGCATGGCGGAAATTGGCGACACGCATCAATGTCGCCTTCCAATCGGCGATGGCGCCAAAATTGTCGACATACCAGCGCAACGACGCATAGACCTGGTTGAAGGCGCCGACCGCCATCATCAGCCCGCCGAAGGTCAGCCCGCCGGCGAAATAGACCGGTGCGGCAATCAGGATCGGCGCGATCACCGTCAGCCAGCCGTAACCGGCCGACACCCAGCGCAAATTGGTCAGCGCCAGCGCCAGCCGCCACATGGTGGCGAGAACGGCGGCAATGTCGAAATCGATGCGCTTGCGCTCGAACCCTTCGCCTTTTAGCACCGCGATGGCCGTCAGGTTTTCGTTGGTACGCATCAGCGAGGAGCGCAGCTCCGCTTCCTTCGAATATCGATTGGCATTCAACGTTACCAGCTTGCGGCCGACAACGGCGCTGAGCAGCGAGGCGGACGCCGCATAGATGATCGCCGCCCAGACCATGTAGCCGGGGATCGAAAACGTCTCGCCGCGATAGGTGAAGACGAAACCGCTCGACAGCTCCCAGAGAACGCCGACGAAACTCGCCAGCATGATGGTTGCCTGCACCAGCCCGATCGTCAGGCTGGTGGTCATTTCCGAAAGATGGCTGGCATCCTCATGCAGCCGCTGGTCGGGATTGACGCCGAGAATGCCCATGGTGGACAGGCGAAGCGCCCGTTTCGGTTTCAGCCACTGATCGACGAGGTCTCGCGTCAGCCCGTCGCGCATCTTCAGGCCGACAAGCTGGTTGAACCAGGTCTGCGCCACGTTGAGCAGCAGGAGCGCACTGGCGATGATGGCAAACTGCTTCAGCTGCGTGAAGAACGCATCGAGGTCGCGCCGCTGCAGGGCATCGTAGAACGGCACGTTCCAGCGGTTGAGCAGCACCTGCACATAGGCCGTGGCGAGGATGATCGCCAGCATGATCGCTGCCAGCAGCAGCAGCATGTTGCGAACCCTGGCGCCCCAGAGCGCCCGCATCATCATCGCAACCTGTGCTGAAAAACCGATCGCCGGTTCGGCGACATCATCGGCGGGCGCCGACACGGCAGGCTCGACCTGGGCCATGGATACCTTCTGGTGCAGAACGTCTGGTCTTCACATAAGCATGCATCTGGCACTTGTCGAACGACAGTTTGACGCGTTGCCGCCGGCCAAGGCTGCAACCGCCCTTGCGCTCGCCGGCCGGGCTACCTAGTTTGCGCAGGTCTTCGCTAAGGAAAAGTCAAATACCGATGCAGTTTCAGGGTACCGCCGAATACATTGCCGACAAGGATCTGATGATCGCCGTCAACGCCGCCATCCGCCTCGAACGGCCGCTTCTGGTGAAAGGCGAACCGGGCACCGGCAAGACCGAGCTCGCCCGCCAGATCGCCACGGCGCTCGGCCTCGACATCATCGAATGGAACGTCAAGTCGACCACCAAGGCGCAGCAGGGCCTGTATGAATACGACGCCGTGTCGCGGCTGCGCGACAGCCAGCTCGGCGACGAACGGGTCAACGACGTCAAGAACTACATCCGTCGCGGCAAGCTGTGGCAGGCCTTCGAAGCGGACAAAAAATGCGTGCTGTTGATCGACGAGATCGACAAGGCCGACATCGAGTTCCCCAACGACCTGCTGCAGGAACTCGACCGCATGGAATTCCATGTCTACGAAACCGGCGAGACCGTCGGCGCCCGCCACCGGCCGATCGTCATCATCACCTCCAACAACGAGAAGGAACTGCCGGATGCCTTCCTGCGCCGCTGCTTCTTCCACTATATCCGCTTTCCCGATGCCGATACGCTCGCTCGCATCGTCGAGGTGCATTACCCCGGTATCCGCCAGAACCTGCTGAAGGCGGCGCTGACGCAATTCTTCGAGATCCGCGACATGCAGGGCTTGAAGAAGAAACCCTCGACCTCGGAAGCGCTCGACTGGATCCGCCTGCTGGTTGCCGACGACATCGATCCCGCCGACCTCCGGGCGGATGCGAAGAATGCCCTGCCCCGCCTGCACGGCGCCTTGCTGAAAAACGAGCAGGACGTGCATCTGTTCGAGCGGCTGGCCTTCATGGCAAGGCGCGATTGACATCGTCCGATCAGAGTAAAAACGAGGATCGGCAAGATCACGCATCGAAAGCAATGAGTCTGAAACACGATCTATTGAACGGAGCGTGCTTCAAACCACTGCACGGGATTCGTGCAGGGAGATTGATTCTTAATCACTCTGGGATTATCTAGGGATCTGTGGTGATTTGGCCGGCCGGCTTGCAGCCACGTTAAACAACTTGCTAAAGGGCCGTGCGTCACGGACCGATAGCAATTTTTTTATGCCGCCGGTTTTTCGTTTTGGACGAGTGACAGCACATGCCTATCAAGATCCCCGATACCTTGCCCGCCTATGAAACCCTCGTGAACGAGGGCGTGCGGGTGATGACCGAGACCCTGGCCGGACGCCAGGACATCCGGCCGTTGCAGATCGGGCTCCTGAACCTCATGCCGAACAAGATCAAGACGGAGATCCAGATGGCGCGCTTGATCGGCGCGACACCGCTGCAGGTCGAGCTGTCCCTGGTGCGCATCGGCGGCCACAAGGCGAAAAACACCTCGGAAGACCATCTGCTTGCCTTCTACGAGACCTGGGAGGAGGTCAAGCACCGCAAGTTCGACGGCTTCATCATCACCGGCGCACCGGTGGAAACACTGCCCTACGAACAGGTGACCTACTGGAACGAGATGCAGCAGATCCTCGACTGGACGACGACCAACGTCCATTCGACACTCAATGTCTGCTGGGGCGCGATGGCCGCGGTCTACCATTTCCATGGCGTGCCGAAACACGAACTCAAGGAAAAGGCTTTTGGCGTCTATCGCCATCTCAACCTGAAGCCCTCGTCCGTCTATCTCAACGGTTTTTCCGACGATTTCGGCGTGCCGGTGTCACGCTGGACCGAGGTGCGCCGCGCCGACATCGAAAAGGCCGAAGGCCTGGAAATCCTGATGGAATCGAAAGAAATGGGCGTCTGCCTGCTGCATGAGAAGGCGGGCAAGCGGCTCTACATGTTCAATCACGTCGAATATGATTCGACCTCGCTGGCGGACGAATATTTCCGCGACATCAATGCCGGCGTGCCGATTAAGATGCCGCACGACTATTTCCCGCACAACGATCCGGACCTGCCGCCCTTGAACCGATGGCGCAGCCATGCGCATCTTTTCTTCGGCAACTGGATCAACGAGATCTACCAGACGACACCCTATGAAGTGTCGGAAATCGGCGCGGGAGGAAAAACACCATGAGCGGCAACCTTGAGATCAGACCCCTGCGCGCCGAGGACGAGACGGAGTGGCGCCGGCTCTGGACGGCCTATCTCGCCTTCTACGAAACGGTGCTGCCGGAAGAGATCTACCGCTCCACCTTCGCCCGGCTGCTGAGCGGCCAGCCGAACGAATATAACGGGCTCATCGCCGTGCTCGACGGCAAGCCGGTGGGGTTGGCGCATTACCTCTTCCACCGGTCCTGCTGGCATATCGACGATATCTGCTACCTGCAGGACCTCTACGCCGATCCGGATGTGCGCGGCACCGGCATCGGCCGGGCGCTGATCGAGGCGATCTATGAAAAGGCCACCGGTCGCGGCTCGAAGGAAGTCTACTGGATGACGCAGGAATTCAATGCCACCGCGCGGCGCCTCTATGATAGGCTGGCGGAAAAGACGCCCTTCCTGGTCTACCAGCGCAATTTCTAGGCCCCGATGTTCATTCCTTTCTTCCTCGATCTCAAGGCAGCAAAAATCCCGGTGACATTGCGGGAATTCTTGCTGCTCCTGGAAGGCATGCGGGAAGGGTTGGCGGATTTCGACATCGAGGCGTTCTATTTCCTGGCGCGGGCGGCGCTGGTGAAGGACGAACGGTTCATCGACCGTTTCGACCAGGTGTTCGCCAGCAGCTTCAAGGGACTGGAAGCCGTCGCTGGCAGCGAGGCCATCGAAGAAGCCGCCATTCCCGAAGAATGGCTGCGCAAGCTTGCGGAAAAATACCTGACGGACGACGAAAAGAAACTTGTCGAAAGCCTCGGCGGTTTCGACAAGCTGATGGAAACGCTGCAGCAGCGGCTGGCGGAGCAGAAGGGGCGGCATCAGGGCGGCTCGAAATGGATCGGCACCGCCGGCACTTCGCCCTTCGGCGCCTATGGCTACAATCCCGAAGGCGTGCGCATCGGCCAGGACGAATCCCGCCATCGTCGCGCCGCAAAGGTCTGGGACCGCCGCGAATTTCGCAATTTCGACGACAGCGTCGAACTCGGCACCCGCAATATCAAGGTGGCGTTGAAGCGGCTGCGCCGCTGGGTGCGCGCCGGCGCCGCCGACGAACTCGATCTCGGCGGCACGATCCGCGCCACCGCCGAACACGGCTATCTCGACGTGCAGACCCGGCCGGAGCGCCGCAACGCCGTCAAGCTTCTGATGTTCTTCGATGTCGGCGGCTCGATGGACGATCATATCCGCATCGTCGAGGAGCTGTTTTCCGCCGCCCGCGCCGAATTCCGGCACATGGATTATTTCTATTTCCACAATTGCCCCTACGAAGGCGTGTGGAAGGACAATCGCCGGCGGCGCGTCGATGTGACGCCGACCGAGGACATCATCCGCACCTTCGGGCCGGACCATCACGCCGTCTTCGTCGGCGATGCGGCGATGAGCCCTTACGAGATCACCCATGCCGGCGGTTCGGTCGAACACTGGAACAAGGAAAGCGGCGAAGTCTGGCTGTCGCGCCTGACCGGTCATTTCCGCCGGTCGATCTGGATCAACCCGGTGCGCGAGGATTATTGGGGATATACCTCGTCGATCGGCATGGTTCGACGGCTGTTTGCCGGACAGATGTATCCGTTGACGCTCGGCGGTCTGGAGCAGGCGACACGCGCGCTTTCGCGCTGATTGTCGGCAAAAATATTACTAATTGCGGTTTGCCGAAAACTGCAGCATTTTGCACTCGAATTCACAGGCAGACAGCAGGCGATCGCGACATGACGGATACAGGTTTTCAAAGAGAAGTTTTCGGAACCACGGCAGCCGGCGAGACCGTCTACCGGGTCACGATCAAGGGCGGCGGGCTGACGGCGAAGGTGATGACCTGGGGCTCCGTCATCCAGGATCTGCGCCTCGACGGCCATGCGCCGCCGCTGGTGCTGGGTTTTGAGGATTTCGCCAGCTATCCGCAATATTCCTCCTATTTCGGCGCCACGCCCGGCCGCTGCGCCAACCGCATCGATGGCGGCCGCTTCGTGCTCGACGGTGAAGAAATCCAGCTCGACCGCAACGAGAAGGGCATCAACCACCTGCACGGCGGCACCGGCAACATCGCCAAGCAGAACTGGACGATCGTCGACCAGGCCGCCGACCGCGTCGTGCTGCGCATCGTCGATGCGGCCGGCCGCGCCGGTTATCCCGGCAATTGCGACATCACCGCCATCTATCACCTGCATGGCGACGGGGTTCTTTCGGTGACCTACGAGGCGACCACGGATGCGCCGGCACCGGTCAACCTGTGTCAGCACTCCTACTTCAACCTCGACGGCCGCGAAAACGCCCTCGACCACGACCTGATGATCGCCGCCGATCATTACCTGCCGACCACCGAAGCCCAGATCCCGACCGGCGAGCTTCGCTCTGTCGCCGGCACTCCTTTCGATTTCCGCGAGATGGGCCCGATGAAGCGGTTCGAGAACGGCGAACAGGTGCTGTTCGACCATAATTTCTGCCTGTCGCGCCAGCGCACGGCAAAACGCAGCGTCGCGCTGGCCCGTAGCATCAATTCCGGCGTTTCCATGGAAGTGCGCACCACCGAACCCGGCGTGCAGCTCTATGCCGGCTTCAAGCTCGACGTGCCGGTGCCCGGCCTGGAAGGTCGCCGCTACGGCGCCTTCGCCGGCTTCTGCATGGAAACGCAGGTCTGGCCGGATGCCGTCAACCACGCCGATTTCCCGAACGCCATCCTGCGCCCCGGCCAGACGCTGAAGCAGGAAACGGATTACGTTTTTAGCAAGAGCTGATTGCGAGGGTGACGCCTGCCTCCTTCTCCCCGTGGGGAGAAGGGTCCGCAGGACGCAGCGGGATGAGGGGGTGCCACACAGCAAAACCTCGCCGTTCCGTCCCCCCTCATCCGACCCTTCGGGCCACCTTCTCCCCACGGGGGAGAAGGGGAAACGGCTGGGTTCAGCCCGACGAACCACCGTCCTGCAGCTTCTTCTCGCGCTGGACATACAACGCCTCGAAACCGCCGATGAACGTCTCGAACAGCCGTGAAAAGGTTTCGATATCGGCCTGCGGCCAGTCGGCGACGATTTCGGCAACTGCGGCCAGTTTTACCGCGCGAATTTCTTCCAGCAGCTTCAGCCCGAGCGGAGTCAGGACCACGACGATACGCCGCGCATCCGCCTGAGACGCCTCACGGCGCAGCACGCCCCGTTCGACCATGTCGGCAACCACGCGGCTGGCGCGCGACGGATCGATGCGCATGCGCTCGGCAATCGTGCCGACCGTCACCTCGCTGTCCCGCTCCACCCGCTTGATGACGTCGAGCACGTCGATATGCGAGATATCCAGATCCGGCGCGACGTTCTGCAGCGCCACACGCCCGACGACGCGCCGGCCGATCATGATGCGCATACGTGACATGGCCTGGCCGATGCGCTCGACGCTAAGCGCATCGGGGGTCTTTTCTGTGCCGGATTCGGTCATCGTGCTGTCATCCATGCTTTCCCATAGCAAAACCGCCACGGAATGGAAATATGCCGGGCGCAAAAACATGCCGTTGACAATTATATGCTAAAAGCACATAAATTGCTCAACGCCACCGGACCCCTCCTCATGGATATGCAACCCGCTTCCCTGCCGCTTGTCGCCGACAACCGACGCCGCTTCCTGGTCTTCTCCCTGCTGATGACCGCCCTTTTCATGGCAACGCTCGACAACCAGATCGTTTCCACGGCGCTGCCGACCATCGTCGGCGAATTCGGCCAGTTGGAGCGATTCGGCTGGGTCGGCTCGTCCTACCTGCTCGCCTCCAGCGCCGTGATGCCGCTCTACGGCAAGCTCGGTGACCTCTTCGGGCGCAAATATGTGATGATCGCTGCCGTCGTCATCTTCGTCGTCGGCTCGATGGTCTGCGGCCTGGCGGTATCGATGAACACGCTGATCGCCGCCCGCGTGCTGCAGGGGCTCGGCGGCGGTGGCCTGATGGTGTCGATCTTCTCGATCAACGCCGATCTTTTTGCGCCGCGTGAACGCGCCAAATACCAGAGCTATTCCAGCCTGATGCTGATGGCCTCAGGCGCCATCGGCCCGACGCTCGGCGGCACGATGAGCGACTTTTTCGGCTGGCGCTCGATATTCCTGGTCAACATTCCGATCGGCCTGCTGGTGCTCGTCGGCCTGGTGTTCCTGCTGCCTTACCGTCGCCCGGCACGCCAGCCGAAAATCGATTATGCCGGTGCGCTGCTGCTGGCTGCTGCCGTGGCGAGCGTTGTGCTGGCCGCCGACAGTGCCGAACTATTCGGCTCGCTGGTCTCGGTGCAAAGTGCCGCCATCGTCGCGACCGGCATTCTCTGTGCGGTGGCCTGGGTGGTGGTGGAACGCCGGGCGCCGGAGCCGATCGTGCCGCTGTCGCTGTTCCGCAATCCGACCTTCACGCTGCTGCTGGTCATCTCGCTGGCGAGCGGCGCCATCGGCATCGGGCTGGTCAATTATTACGCGCTGTTCCTGCAGACGACCACCGGCCTGTCGCCCTCCGTCGCCGGCCTGCTGTTCATCGCGCTGACCGGCGGCATCGTCTGCGGCTCGCTTTCCGCCGGTCGGCTGATCGCCGCCTACGGCCGCTACAAGCCGTTCTCGATCGCCAGCACCTCACTGTGCCTTGTGGCGCTCGGCCTGTTCACGCAGGTGCATCCCGGCACGCCGATCGTCGTCATCTCAGGCATCCTCTTGCTGCATGGCTTCGGCGTCGGCCTCGGCCAGCAGGTGCCGATCCTCGGTGTGCAGAACGCCGCCGCCAAGGGGGATATCGGCGCGGCGACCGGTGCGGTGACGCTGACGCGCATGTCGGGCGCGGCCATCGCCATCTCGATCTACGGCGCCGTCGTCGCCTCCGGCATCGCCCGTCTGGGCGAGGTCGTGCCCGGGGTGGCCGATATCGAGCAGCTGACGCCGAAAATGCTGGCCGCCCTGCCGGCAGACACGCGGCAGATGATCGCCGAGACCTATTCGCATGCTTTCCTGCCGCTGTTCCTCACCGCCGGCGGCATCGCCATCATCGGCCTGATCGCCGCCCTGTCGCTAAAACCGATCCGCCTGCCGCGCGCCGGCGAGGCCTGATCGCTTTCGACACATCGACTGCTTGCCAAGCGGCGTTCGCGCCGCTACATCTCTTCTCGCTCTAACGGGGTGCCTTATGTCCGGCAACGGAGATCTGGCTGAGAGGCGTGCAAACGCTAACCCGCGGAACCTGATCCGGCTAACACCGGCGGAGGGATTAGACGCGCGATCTTCAAGCGACGCCACTTTTCCCATCCAATATCAACCTGGAAGAGGAGGGCGTCATGCCGATCCAGAAGACTTCGACACTGTTTTCCCTGGCCGCACTCGCCGCCGGAGCGTTTCTTGCTTTTTCCGGCACGGCCAATGCGGCCGACAAGACGCTGACGATCTATACCTATGAAAGCTTCATCTCCGAATGGGGTCCCGGCCCCAAGGTCAAGGAAGCCTTCGAGAAAACCTGCGCATGCACCGTCGATTTCGTCGGCGTCGCCGATGGCGTGGCGCTTTTGTCCCGGCTGAAGCTTGAGGGCGAAGGCAGCAAGGCCGACCTGGTGCTCGGCCTCGACACCAACCTCGTCATCGAAGCCAAGGACACTGGCCTTTTCGAAGACCACGGCATCGATACGGCCGCGGTGAAGGTGCCCGGCGATTTCAAGGATACGGTTTTCGTTCCCTACGATTACGGCCACTTCGCCGTTGTCTACGATACGCAGGTGCTGAAAACGCCGCCGGCGAGCCTGAAGGATCTGGTCGAGGGCGATCCGTCGCAAAAGATCGTCATCGAGGACCCGCGCACCTCGACCCCCGGCCTCGGCCTGCTGCTCTGGGTCAAATCCGTCTACGGCGACAAGGCGCCGGAGGCCTGGGCCAAGCTCAAGAACCGCATCCTCACCGTCACACCCGGCTGGTCGGAGGCCTACGGCCTGTTCACCAAGGGCGAGGCGCCGATGGTGCTCTCCTACACCACCTCGCCGGCCTACCACATGGTGGCCGAAAGCACCGATCGTTATCAGGCCGCAGCTTTCTCGGAAGGCCACTACATCCAGATAGAGGTCGCCGGCCTACTGAAGAACGCCAAGGACAAGCAGCTCGCCAAGGATTTCCTCTCCTTCATGATCGGCCCCGGCTTCCAGGACACCATCCCGACCAACAACTGGATGATGCCGGTTTCGGCCACGTCGCAGCCGCTGCCGGAGGCCTTCGGCAAGCTGGTCGTTCCGCAAAAAACCTTCCTGATGTCGCCTGAAGAGGTGGCCAAGAACCGCGCGGCCTGGATCGACGAGTGGCTCGCTGCCATGAGCGCCAACTGAGCGTGCTGACGCCGGCCGAACGACGCTGGGCTCTTGCCGGCGGGGTTTTCAGCCTCGCCGGCATTCTGCTGTTTGTCGGCCTGGCGGTTCTTGCGTTGCTGACATTCGCAGGCGGCCCCTCGTCGCCGATCACCGCCCTTACCGATCCCTACACGCTGGGCATCCTGCGCTTCACGCTGCTGCAGGCCTTCCTGTCCACGCTTCTCTCCGTGGCTCTTGCCATGCCCGTGGCGCTCGCGCTGGCAAGGCAAAGGCGGTTTTTCGGCCGCATCTGGATCATCCGGCTGATGGCCGTGCCGATGGGCCTGCCGGTGCTGATCGGCGCCCTCGGCCTGCTGGCGATCTGGGGACGGCAGGGCATAATCAACGACACGCTCGCCTGGCTTGGCCTGCAGGAGCCGATCCACATCTATGGACTTGCCGGCATCCTGCTTGCCCACGTCTTCTTCAACCTGCCGCTTGCCTGCCGGCTGATGCTGATCGGGCTGGAACGCATCCCGGCGGAATACTGGCTGGTGTCCGGCTATCTCGGCATGCCGGGCCTCTCGGTGTTCCGCTTCATCGAATGGCCGGCCCTGCGCCGGCTGGTGCCGGGCATCGCCGGATTGATCTTCATGCTCTGCGCCACCAGTTTCACGCTGGTGCTGATCCTCGGCGGCGGACCGGCGGCCACGACACTGGAAGTGGCGATCTACCAATCGCTGCGCTTCGATTTCGCGCCGCAGCGTGCCGTGTCCCTGGCGCTGATGCAGATCGTCGTCACCGCAATCATCCTCGGTTTCCTCGCGTTGTTTCCGGCCCCTGAGGACCGAGGGATTGCCGCCGGAAAACCCGTGCGCCGGCTGGACGGCCAGAAGATCACCGCACGCCTGTGGGATGGCGCCATCCTGTTGCTCGCCGTCCTGTTCCTCGGCCTGCCGCTCGCCGCCGTTGCCCTTGCCAGTACCAGAGCGGACCTGCTCAAGCTGCTCGGCGAGGCCGTTTTTTGGCGAGCGGCCGCCACCAGCCTGACCATCGCCCTCGGCGCCGGCCTGCTGTCGGTCTCTCTCGCCATGGCGATCACCCAGGCACGCGAGGCGATCGCGGCGAAACGCAACCCCGCCGGCGCCGCCCGGCTGTTTTCGGCCACGCTCGGCGGAACATCGTCGCTGGTTCTGCTCGTACCGCCCGTCGTGCTGGCCACCGGATGGTTCCTGCTGCTGCTTCCCAGCGGCGATGCGAGTAAATTTGCGCCCGTTCTCGTGCTCGGCATCAACACGCTGATGTCCCTGCCCTTCGTCATCCGCATCGTCGCGCCCGCCATGGCTGCCCACCGCATCCGCACCGCCCGCCTCTCCGCGAGCCTGGGACTGGCCGGGTGGGCGAGGCTGCGGCTGGTCGACTGGCCGGGCCTGAAAAAACCGCTGCTGATGGCGCTCTCCTTTGCCATGGCCCTGTCCCTCGGCGATCTCGGCGCCGTCGCCCTGTTCGGCGCGGACGGGCTGACGACCTTGCCCTGGCTGCTCTACAGCCGGCTCGGCAGCTACCGCACCAGCGACGCGGATGGCCTTGCCTTGCTGCTCGGCCTCATCTGCCTCGGCCTGACCATCGCCGGCACGGCCGGCCTGAAAATCCCGGAGGAACGCGATGAGCGGTGAAGCAGGAGGCGGCATCGCTCTCGACGGCGTGCGGCTGCGGCTGGGCACGCAGGATTTCGACTTCGACACGGTATTGCCCGCCGGCCGGATCATCGCCGTCACCGGCCCTTCCGGCTCCGGCAAGACCACGCTTTTGAACCTTCTCGCCGGTTTCGAGACACCGGATCGCGGCCGGGTTTTGCTTGCCGGCCAGGATGTCACCGCCCTTCACCCCAGCGAACGGCCGGTCTCGCTGGTCTTCCAGGACAACAACCTGTTTTCGCATCTCGACCTGTTCACCAATATCGGCCTCGGCATCAGCCCGCGCTTCGCGCTGACGGCTGCCGATCGGACGCGCATCTCGGCAGCGCTTGCCCGTGTCGGCCTGGAGGGTTTCGAAAGACGCCTGCCGCCGTCCCTGTCCGGCGGCGAGCGGCAACGGGCGGCCTTCGCCCGCGCCCTTGTCCGCAATCGCCCGATCCTGCTGCTCGACGAACCTTTCGCCGCACTCGACCCGAGCCTGCGCCAGAGCATGGCCACGCTTTTGCTGGCCTTGCATCGCGACACCGGCAACACCGTGCTGCTGGTCACCCATGACCCCGCCGAGCTTCGCCGCCTCGCCGATCATGCCGTGTTCGTCACGCAGGGCAGGATTGCGCTCAGCGCACCGGTCGAGGAATTTCTAAAACACCGCGACATCCCGGAAGTGCTTGATTTCCTCGGATCTTAACCTTCCGTTGACCATAAGATGAAGTCTTTGCCACAATTTGGTCGCCCGCAGATGACATGGCAGGAACGGGACACGTTATATGCTCTGCGAAACGATGCTTGCTAAAATACAACGCCGCCATAATTAAAGCACGTCTCGCTATGCAACCCCCGTCGAAATCAGCTAGAGCAAACCATTGGCTCGACTGGACGGACAGGTTGTGAATCGGGGCTTCCTACCCCGATGACACCAGCTTTGATGTTGACCTGCCCGCGGCCGAGACACGAGTGGAAACGATCCTGACGATAATGACGACGCGCGCAGCAGCTCCCAGACAGACCAACGCTTCCAGTTCCTCATGGCCGCGCATTGCCGTTGTCTTGCTGGCGGCTGCCGTGGCGCTTTCGGGCTGTCAGTCGCTGACGGAGCAGGTCTACGAACCGACCGTTGCGCCGTCCAACAATCCGCAAATCGTCGACGAAGTCCAGAAGAACGATCCGCGTGCCCAGATGGGTGCCCGCGAACATCCGCGCATCGTCGCCAGCTACGGCGGCGAATACCACGACGAGAAGACCGAACGGCTGGTCGCCCGCATCACCGGCGCGCTGACCGCCGTCTCGGAAAATCCGGCGCAATCCTACCGCATCACCATCCTGAATTCGCCGGCGATCAATGCCTTCGCCCTGCCGGGTGGCTATCTCTATGTCACCCGCGGCCTGCTGGCGCTCGCCAACGACGCTTCCGAGGTCGCTGCCGTGCTGTCGCACGAAATGGCGCACGTCACGGCCAATCACGGCATCGAGCGGCAGAAGCGCGAAGAAGCGGAAGTCATCGCCAGCCGGGTGGTGGCGGAAGTGCTGTCCAGCGATCTCGCCGGCAAGCAGGCTTTGGCGCGCGGCAAGCTGCGGCTTGCGGCCTTTTCGCGCAACCAGGAACTCCAGGCCGACGTGATCGGCGTGCGCATGCTCGGCGAGGCCGGTTACGATCCGTATGCCGCAGCCCGTTTCCTCGATTCCATGGCCGCCTATAGTCGCTTCATGTCGGTGGATCCCGATGCCGACCAGAGCCTGGACTTCCTGTCCAGCCATCCGAATTCGGCGCAGCGTATCGACCTGGCCCGCCGCCATGCCCGCAATTTCGGGCCGGAAGGCCAGAGCGGCGACCGCGGACGGGATTATTATCTCGCCGGCATCGACGGCCTGCTTTACGGCGACAGCCCGCAAGAGGGTTACGTGCGCGGCCAGACCTTCCTGCACGGCAGCCTCGGCATCCGCTTCGACGTGCCTGCCGGCTTCCAGATCGACAACAAGGTGGAAGCGGTGCTGGCAACCGGCCCCGGCGATATCGCCATCCGGTTCGACGGCGTGGCGGACGAACAGCAGCGCAGCCTGACGAATTACATTTCCAGCGGCTGGGTCACAGGCCTGCTGCCGGACACCATCCGCACCGCCACCGTCAACGGCCTGGAGGCCGCCACGGCACGCGCCCAGGCCGAACGCTGGGATTTCGACGTGACGGTCATTCGCATCGAGAAGCAGATCTTCCGTTTCCTGACCGCCGTGCCCAAGGGCAGCGCGTCGCTGGAACCGACCGCAAACGTGCTGCGCACCACGTTCCGCCGCATGACGCCGCAGGAAGCCGCATCGCTGAAGCCGCTGCGTGTCCGCGTCGTTACCGTGCGGGACGGTGACACCATCCCGTCGATCGCCGCGCGCATGATGGGTACGGACCGCAAGCTCGATCTGTTCAAGATGATCAATGCCCTCCCGACAGGCGCCTCGCTTTCGCGAGGCGACAAGGTCAAGATCATATCGGAATAACAAATTGCTGGAGACAGGCCGCTTTTCATTGAAGAGCGGAATGGCTTTGCGTTGCTGCGTTCACGCTAAGCCACTGGATGTTTCGCTGGTCCCGCGCGTCAGGCGTAGGCGGCCATGCCGGGATCGGCACTCACCAGCGCCTGCTTGAGCTTCTGCAGCGCCCGGCTTTCGATCTGGCGCACCCGCTCCTTGGAGATGCCGAGATCGGCGCCAAGCTCTTCCAGGGTCGCCCCGTCATCGGCAAGCCGACGCGCGCGGATGATGCGCATTTCCCGTTCGTTGAGATGGCCGAGCGCTGCTGTGAGCCAGGTCAGCCGCCGCTCCGTATCGATCATGATCGAGACCTGCTCGTCGGGCAGGGGATCGTCGCATGCCAGCATGTCGAGCCGCTCGCCGCTATCGGCATCACCCGAAATCGTCGGCGTCTGCAGCGACGTATCGTTGGCGGACAGGCGGGCATCCATCGTCTGGACATCCGCCAGGCTGACACCGAGGGCGGCGGCGATTTCCTCGTGGATGGCCTGTGCCGTCAACTGGGTATCACCACGGGCGAGCTTGGCGCGCAGGCGGCGCAAATTGAAGAACAAGGCTTTCTGGGCAGAACTGGTGCCGCCGCGCACGATCGACCAGTTGCGCAATATGTAATCCTGCATCGAGGCGCGGATCCACCAGGACGCATAGGTCGAAAAACGCACGTCACGCTCCGGTTCGAAACGGGCAGCGGCTTCGAGAAGCCCGACATAGCCCTCCTGGACCAGATCGCTCATCGACAAACCAAAGTGCCGGAATTTGCCGGCCATGGAGACCACCAGTCGCATATGGGCCATGGCGATCTGGTTGCGAGCATTCTGGTCGGATGTTTCCTTCCAGCGAACGGCGAGGTCGTGTTCCTCTTCGCGGGCAAGGTAGGGGGCTGCCATGGCGATTTTGATCATGCGCCGATCTGCAGACATACTCTTCATGCGATTTCTCCATGAAAGCCACCAGAGGTGAACGGTGGGATGTCTGACACATCGCTGTTCCGCCCAGCGACCTGCACCGGGCAGGCCTCTGATCGAGGGCCAACAGGGCTTGTCGCGATGATGAAACGTCGCGAGAGGCAAAAAAGTTCCAATAAAAAAACCCGGCTCGAAGGCCGGGTCTTTAAAAAATCGAAGCGGGACCTATTTTCAGGCCGCTTCGTCCTGGGAATCGTCTTCCTCGATCGTCTTTCCGCGCTTCGGACCCTTGGCCAGATGCGTCTCGACGAGACGGACCGCTTCGGTTTCCGACATCTTGTTGACGGCGGCGATCTCGCGGGCCATGCGGTCGAGCGCAGCTTCGTAAAGCTGACGTTCGGAGTAGGACTGCTCCGGCTGGTTTTCGGCGCGATAGAGATCGCGTACCACTTCCGCGATGGAAATCAGATCACCGGAATTGATCTTGGCATCGTATTCCTGGGCGCGGCGCGACCACATGGTGCGCTTGACGCGAGCCTTGCCCTGGACGACCTTCAACGCACGTTCGACGAAATCGGTTTCGGACAGCTTGCGCATGCCGATGCTGACGGCCTTGGCGACCGGCACCTTGAGGCGCATCTTGTCTTTTTCGAAATCGATCACGAAAAGTTCGAGCTTCATGCCCGCAACTTCCTGCTCCTCGATGGCAGTGATCGTGCCGACACCATGGGCCGGATAAACGATCGCTTCACCGGTCTTGAAGCCGTGGCGCGCTGAAGATTTTTTCTGCTGGGTCGTCATGCGTTCTAAAAACTCCCTATAACGCACCCGGCACGTTCGCCGGGGCCGGGTCAGTCAGGCCCGGATGAGACGGGGACACCGTCGGGTGACTCCATTTCTGGTCCGTCCAAACGCGCGCGCAAAAAGAAACCCATGATCGCGATCAGAGACCCGACAGCCAAACTCGCTGTATGTTGTCGCAGAAACCGCGTTAGGGGTTATTTTTGTTGCTTTCGTGATGGTTTTGGGCACACGAAATGCCGCAATGTGGATCAGTGTTTTGACCCTACCATAAAAATATGAGGAAATCAATAATTTGCTTTGCCTGTGTTGCCGCTGACACGCGCACAAGCCTCTGGATTGATTCTGTTTTGATTCGCTTTGCGCGTCGCCGCGGCGTTGCGAAATCGCGTCCGGATCAGTCGCCGGAACCGGGGTTCGGGGAGAAGAATTTCTCCAGCTTGCCCTCGACGCCATCCATTTCCTTGGCGTCGGGCATGGCATCGCGCTTGACCGTGATGTTCGGCCAGATGCCGGCATATTCCGCGTTGAGTTTCAGCCACTTGTCGAGGCCCGGCTCCGTATCGGGCTTGATGGCTTCCGCGGGACATTCCGGCTCGCAGACGCCACAATCGATGCATTCGTCGGGATGGATGACGAGAAAGTTCTCGCCTTCGTAAAAACAGTCGACGGGGCAGACTTCGACACAGTCGGTATATTTGCAGCTGATGCAATTGTCGGTCACGACATACGTCATGATGAACTCCAGAAACGGTGTGGCTCAGGCTACCGACGATCGCCAGGATCGCTTCAAAGCCTTCACGTGAACAGGAAAACCCGAACAGCCTTCGCAACGCGCCAGCCGACGATCTCCGTTGCTGTGGACGTAACGTCTTTGGCTCGGCTTATCAAGGATTAACAATCCTGAAATCAACGCATCCGCGCACAGAGTTTTCACACGAGCCGGCAAAGATCCGCAACTATTCCTCGTCACTGAGAAGCCGGTCGATCAATCGCCGCTCCTTCTTGGTCGGCCGCCCCGCGCCGGGCGCCCGAACGGCCTGCTCGAACAGGGTGAGACGTTTTGTCTCATCCGGCGGCGGCGAACGGTCCTCGTAGAGCAGCTTGGCCTCCTCGTAAGGCCCACGCCGCTCTCCCGGCAGCTTGACCAGCAACACGACGTCGCGCCGATCCAGCGAAAGCACGACAAGGTCGCCCGGCTTCACCTGATGGCTGGCCTGCGTCACCCGCTCGCCATTCACCTTCACCGATCCGGACTGGACATGCGACTGGGCGAGCGAGCGCGATTTTGCCATGCGGGTAAAAAACAGCCATTTGTCGATGCGCTGGCGCGAACCACTGCCTGGCTGTTTTTCATCCGCCATGGGCTTACTTCTTCATCTGCTCCTTGAGAGCAGCGAGCTTTGCGAAAGGAGAATCCGGATCGATCGGCTTTTCCTTGCGCGGTGGCTTGGACTCGAAGCGCAGCGGCTGCGATGCGCCGCCACGATCGTTGTTGCGATCGGGACGGCCGCCCTTGCGGTCACCGCGATCCTGCCGTTCGCCACGTTCACCGCGCGGACCAGCCTGGTCGGAACGCCCGCCTTCCTTGCCCTTGAAACGGTCGGGGCGGTCGCCGCCACGACGGTTGTCCCTGTTGTCGCGGCCTTCGCGCTTTTCGCCTTCCGGACGCGCCTCGCCGGCTGCCCGTTCACCGCCACGTGGACGGTTGGACTGGTTGCCACGGCGCTCGCCCTGCGGACGGTTGCCACGCTGGTTGTCGTTGCGACCACCCGGACGCCACAGCAGCACCGGCTTGACTTCGGCGACAACGTCTTCGGCAGCAACGGCTGCAGCTTCTTCAGCGACGACGGGCGTTTCTTCGGCGGCAACCGGCGCGCTGTCTTCAGCTGCAGGTGCGGCCTCGGCGGCGGACTCTTCGCCGGCGCTGTCGGCGTCGTCGTCATCGGCCTTGGCGCCGTCTGCCTCTTCGGCAGCCGCAACGGCGGCTTCCGGTGCAGCACCGGCCTGGCTGGCCAGGAAGGCAGCCGCGTCTTCAGCCTTTACCGGATCGGCGCGGTAACCCAGACCCTTGAGGATTTCCTCCATGTCGTCGGGCGTAGCACCGAGAATGGACAGCATCGCCGTGGTCGTGGTGAAACGACGGCCGTCATAGGCGCCGTCGGGACGGTTTGCCGTACCCGGCTTCCACTGCAGCAGCGGCCGGATGAGATCGGCAAGACGTTCGAGAATATCGATGCGCACGGCGCGCTTGCCGAGGAAACGGAAGCCGGCCAGCTTGTAGAAGGTGCGCTCGAAGCTCGGATCGGTGACAACAGAGGTGCGGCCGGCGGCGAGAACCGGGATCAGGTCGCCGTAACCCGGCTTGTCCAGGCCGTCATTCTTCAGCGCCCAGAGCAGCGTGATCAGCTCGGCCGGAGCCGGCTTGAGAAGCGCAGGCATGAAGATGTGGTAAGCGCCGAAACGCACGCCGTAGCGGCGGATCGAGGCACGCGCTTCCTGATCCAGCGACTTGACGTCGTCGGTGACGTCGCGGCGGAACAGCACGCCGAGATTTTCGACAAGCTGGAATGCCAGGCCCTTGGCAAGGCCCTGCAGGTCTTCCGCCCGCGAAAGGTCGTCGAGCGGCTTCAGCACCGTCGAAATATGATAGTTCACGAAACGCTCGACGCGGGCAACGACGTGCTCGCGGGCATTACCGGTCAGCTGCTCGTCGGCGAGCAGGATGACGCGCGGGCGCATGACGTGGTCGCTGGACGACAGCCGCGCCACGGGATCGCCGAGCCAGCGCACCGTCCCATCGGACGACAGTGCCAGATCGCCGTTGCCGGCCGCATGCAGCCGTGCTGCACGCGCCTCGAACTCCAGCGCCAATGCCTTCTGTGCCGCCGACTGCACAGCACGCGCATCGGGACCTTCCATCCCGCTCACGGTCGTGAATCGAAATCCGGCCAGTTGTCCCACGTGATGACCTTCGACGAAGACATCACCATTCACACTGATTTCAGCTTCCAGCATCGCATTCTCTCTCAGGCGCTTCATGAGCACAGATGTCCTGCGATCAACAAAGCGTTTCGTCAACCTTTCATGTAACGCATCGGACAATCGATCCTCGATTTCCCGCGTCTTTTCTTGCCAGTGTGTCGGATCGGCAAGCCATCCCGGGCGGTTGGACACATAGGTCCATGTTCTTATCTGCGCGATTCGCGCCGAAAGCGTGTCGATCTCTCCGTCCGTGCGATCGGCACGATGCACCTGCTCCGCCAGAAAATTCTCATTGACCGCGCCGTAACGGACAAGGTCCGAAAACAGGCTCGAAATGAGGTCCGCGTGCTGCGCCGGCGTGATCCGCCGGTAATCGGGAAGCGCGCAGGCCTCCCAGAGCTTTTCTACTCTTTCGGGATTCGTGGCAAGATCATTGATCTCGGGATAACGCGAAAGATATTCGAGCGCCTGCTGGTCTATAGCCGGCAAAGCACGCGTCAACCCGCCGACGCGCGGCACGGCGTCGAGGCTGTGGCGCAACGCGGCGATACTCGAATAGTCGAAATCCTTGGTCCGCCACTGCAAGACCTTGATCGGATCGAAATGATGGCTCTCGATCCGCCGCACCAGTTCTTCATCGAAAGGATCGACGCGGCCGGTCACGCCGAAGGTGCCGTCCTTGAGGTGGCGGCCGGCGCGGCCGGCGATCTGGCCGAGTTCGCCGGGATTGAGATTGCGGAACTGGTAGCCGTCGAATTTCCGGTCCTGGGCGAAAGCGACGTGATCGACGTCGAGATTGAGGCCCATGCCGATGGCATCCGTCGCCACCAGATATTCGACGTCGCCGGACTGGTAGAGGCCCACCTGCGCATTGCGGGTGCGCGGCGACAGCGCGCCGAGCACCACGGCCGCTCCGCCCCGCTGGCGGCGGATGAGTTCGGCGATGGCATAGACCTCGTCGGCCGAAAAGGCGACGATGGCGGTCCGCTGCGGCAGGCGGGTGATTTTTTTCTGGCCGGCGTAAAACAGCTGCGAAAGACGGGGGCGCTCGATCACGGTGATGCCGGGCAGCAACTGTTCGAGGATCGGCCGCATCGTCGCCGCACCCAGAAGCAGCGTTTCCTCGCGACCGCGCAGATGGAGGATGCGGTCGGTGAAGATATGGCCGCGCTCGAGATCGCCGGCAAGCTGCACTTCGTCGATGGCGACGAACGCCGCCTTGGTTTCACGCGGCATCGCCTCGACGGTGCAGACGGAAAACCGCGCATTGACCGGGGAAATCTTCTCCTCACCGGTCACCAGGGCCACATGCTGTGCCCCGACCTTTTCGACGAGGCGCGTATAGACCTCGCGCGCCAGGAGCCGAAGCGGCAAGCCGATGACGCCGGAACCATGCGCCACCATGCGCTCGATGGCATAGTGCGTCTTGCCGGTATTGGTTGGCCCGAGCACGGCGACAACGCCGCGTCCGCTCAGGATCATGGGCTGCATATTCAAAGTTTCTACCCGTGCATCGACGAAAGGCTGGCGTCCCCGGTCATTCGTACATCCCCCGACCGGATGGTTTCACACATGGCGATCCTTCATGGCAAAGGCAAGAAGGGAATGCCGCCAGCCTTAAGAATATGCGTTACCACCAAGAATTATCTGACAATCGTCATGTTTTGCCAAGGTTTGCGGGCGGAACAGTCTGCGAACGAATCGGCGACGAATCGCTGATTCCGGCTGATTCCACCTTTGTTCGCATGCCGTTTGCCACCGCAGCCCGGCACCGGCGCAACGGCATGTTTGCCCATCCCGCCGCCCAAAGAGAGCTTGGAACCTTCCGAGACGCCGCACGTTAACCAGCCGCGATCGGTATCGCGCAGACATGGAGACAGGCATCATGCTCGGAACAATTCTTCTTATCATTCTCATCCTCCTCCTTATCGGTGCGCTGCCGAACTGGGGTTACAGCCGAGGCTGGGGTTACGGCCCGTCCGGCGGGCTTGGCCTCGTCGTCGTCATCATCATTATCCTGCTCCTGATGGGCCGGATCTGAGAAAAACCGGGAGAGGTTCCATGAAAAAATCCATTATTGTCGGCGCAATCATTCTTCCCCTTCTGGCCTCCTGCTCGGCCACGGAACGTGGCACGGCCGTGGGTGCAGCCTCCGGCGCCGTGATCGGCGGCGTGATCACCGGTGATGCCGGCGGCGCGGTTGCCGGCGCCGTGGTTGGCGGTGCAGCCGGTTATCTCTTGAGCAAATCGAAGCGTCCGGGTTACTGCGTCTACCGCGACCGTTACGGCCGCCGCTACGAAGCGCGCTGCTGACCGCAAGCCAGAATGAAAAACGGCGCCCGAGAGGCGCCGTTTCCTTATGTGATGTGCTTGCAGTGTTCGTGATCAGACGACGAACTGGCCGCCATTGGCCGTCAACGTCGAGCCGGTGATGAAACCGGAATCGTCCGACGCCAGGAAGACGACACAGCGGGCAATCTCTTCCGGTTCGCCGAGACGACCGACCGGGATCTGCGGGATGATGCGCTCGTTGAGCACCTTTTCCGGCACGGCGCGCACCATTTCGGTGCCGATATAGCCCGGGCAGATGGCGTTGACGGTGATGTTCTTGGCCGCACCTTCCTGCGCCAGTGCCTTGGTGAAACCGAGGTCGCCGGCTTTTGCAGCGGAATAATTCACCTGGCCCATCTGGCCCTTCTGGCCGTTGATCGAGGAAATGTTGATCACCCGCCCAAAGCTGCGATCCCGCATGCCGGTCCAGACATTGTGCGTCATGTTGAACAGGCCGGAGAGATTGGTGTCGATGACTGCATTCCACATATCCGGCGTCATCTTGTGGAACATCGTGTCGCGCGTGATGCCGGCATTGTTGACGAGGATCTCGATCGGGCCGAGTTCGCTTTCCACCTTGGCGATGCCCTCGGCGCAGGCCGCATAGTCGGACACATCCCATTTGAAGATGGCGATGCCGGTTTCTTCATGGAAAGCCTTGGCCTTCTCTTCGTTGCCGGCATAGTTGGCGGCAACACGATAACCGGCCGCCTTCAAGGCAATGCAAATTGCCGCGCCGATGCCGCGCGTACCACCTGAAACCAAAGCTACTCTGCTCATTTCGTGTTTCCCCCAATTATCGTTGTGGCATGCGGTTCCGGATACGGGCGAGGCTGGCATACTGCCTGCCCGTATCCGGCAAATGACAGGTCAGAGCGCCTCGACGCACAGGGCGACGCCCATGCCGCCGCCGATGCACAGCGTTGCGAGACCCTTCTTGGCGCCGCGGCGCTTCATTTCGAACACCAGCGTATTGAGGACGCGGGCGCCCGATGCGCCGACCGGATGGCCGATGGCGATGGCGCCACCGTTGACGTTGACGATCGCCGGATCCCAGCCGAGGCCCTTGTTGACGGCGCAGGCCTGCGCGGCGAAGGCTTCGTTGGCCTCGACCAGGTCGAGGTCGTTGATCGACCAGCCGGCCTTTTCCAGCGCCTTGCGCGAGGCCGGGATCGGGCCGGTGCCCATGACCTGCGGATCGACGCCGGCCGTCGCCCAGGAGGCGATGCGCACCAGCGGCTGGATGCCGCGACGCACGGCTTCCGCTTCGCTCATCAGCACGGTCGCGGCTGCGCCGTCATTGATGCCGGAGGCGTTGCCGGCCGTGACGGTGCCTTCCTTGTCGAAGGCGGGTCGCAGCTTCGCCATCGCATCGAGCGTCGCGCCGGCGCGGATATATTCGTCCTGGTCGACGATGATGTCGCCCTTGCGTGTCTGGATGGTGAAGGGGATGATTTCATCCTTGAAACGGCCGGCCTTCTGGGCTGCTTCCGCCTTGTTCTGCGAGGCGACGGCGAATTCGTCCTGGTCCTGGCGCGTCAACTGGAACTGGCGGGCGACGTTTTCGGCGGTGATACCCATGTGGTAGCCGTAGAAAGCGTCGGTCAGGCCGTCCTTGATCATGGTGTCGACCATTTTCATGTCGCCCATTTTCGTGCCGGCGCGCAGATGGGCGCAATGCGGCGCCATCGACATGGATTCCTGACCGCCCGCGACGATGATCGAGGCGTCACCGACAGCGATCTGCTGCATGCCGAGCGCCACGGCGCGCAGACCCGAACCACAGAGCTGGTTCAATCCCCAGGCTGTCGCCTCCTGCGGTACGCCGGCCTTCATGGCCGCCTGGCGCGCCGGGTTCTGGCCTTCGCCGGCGGTGAGGATCTGGCCGAGGATCACCTCGTCCACTTCCTTCGCATCGACGCCGGCACGCTCCAGGGCACCCTTGATCGCGGCGGCGCCGAGCTCATGGGCGGGAACGGCGGCGAACGCGCCGTTGAAGGATCCGACGGCCGTGCGTCCTGCGCTGGCAATCACGACGGATGGTGTACTCATGGAAATCTCCTCGCTTGTGCATCAATGGTTGTTGTTGAAACTGGCAAAGCTTCGTCGCCAAGTCAAACCGTCAGGCACGGCAGAAACGATTTTCACTGCGATCACCAAAACGGTTTTGGTTGTTTTTAAAACCATTTCCCGCATCGCACAAAGAGATTGTCACCGGCCTTCTTTTGCGCTTACACTCGCGCCGGGAGACGCAGCGTTACAATCATAACAAACGGTGCCAGGAGACGGAAATGGCGAAAAACGAAGGCCAGATCGTAATCAAGAAGTACGCCAACAGGCGTTTGTACAATACCGGGACCAGCACCTATGTGACGCTGGACGATCTGGCAGTCATGGTGAAAAGAGGCGAGGATTTTGTCGTTCAGGACGCGAAATCGGGCGAAGACATCACCCATTCCGTGCTGACGCAGATCATTTTCGAGCAGGAATCCAAGACCGGCAACACGCTTTTACCGATCTCTTTCCTGCGCCAGCTGATTTCTTATTACGGCGACCAGATGCAGATGGTCGTGCCGAGTTTCCTCGAACATTCCATGCAGGCCTTCACCGAGCAGCAGTCGCAGATGCGCGAGCAGATGACCCGCGCTTTCGGCGAGACGCCGCTGACCAAGAACCTGCAGGTGCCGCTGCAGATGGTCGAGGAACAGGTGCGCCGCAACACGGACATGTTCCATCAGGCGATGCAGATGTTTTCGCCGTTCATGACCCCGCCCGCCAAGGAAACCAAGAAGGCGGAAGCCAAGGATATCGACGAGCTCAAGGAACAGCTGCGCGCGCTGCAGACCAAGCTCGACAGCCTCTGAGCTTCCGGTTTTTCCACGCAATTCCGGCAAAACCGCGACGCGCTTTTGCCGGAATTGTTCTTTCGGCCGTCACAGCCCGATGGACACATCCCGTCCGGCCGAGCGGATCGATACCGCAAAGCCGCCGATGACATCGACGAAAGCGATCGTCATGAGGATGAAGAAGATCTGCGTCGCGGCGCTGCTCACCAGCAGGAACTCGATCAGGAACGCCACGAACACCACCAGCGACAGCATGTGGTTGATCAGCGAGCCGGAGCCGTGGCGCGTCGCCTTGAGAATCTCGAAAAACAGCATGATCAGGGCGACGACGATCAGCAGGTCACCGAGGCTCATCGTCCATTGCGCACCCGACAGCATCGACAGCGACAGGACGACGGTCTCGAGCGAAGCAAGCCCGCCGCTTCCCATCAGGCCGGCCATGGCCAGGTTGTAAAGCACCAGCGGAACGATCATCAGGGGCACGGCGGCAATCATGTTGAACGGCTCTCCTCTTCGGACGTTGCCCGTTCATAGCCGAAGTTGCCCGGCCTGGAAATCCGCAAGCGTGTTACGACCCGGAAAAAGCAAAAGGCCGGCACAGGGCCGGCCTCAATACCTTGATGTCGAAAACAGCGATTAAGCGCTTGCCTTCGGCGTCAGAACCTGGCGACCGCGATACATGCCGGTCTTCAGGTCGATGTGGTGCGGGCGACGCAGTTCGCCGGAGTTCTTGTCTTCGACGTAGGTCGATGCCTTCAGACCGTCAGCCGAGCGGCGCATACCGCGCTTGGACGGGCTTGTTTTTCTTTTAGGTACAGCCATTTGATTTACTCCACTTGACGGGCAAAGCACAGTTTCCAGCCAGAAGCCCGGCCGAGAAAAGTCATGCTTCAATCTCGGAAATTGGGCGGCTTATACATGGCCTGTACCGGTTTGACCAGTCCCTCCACGCATTTTTTCCTTGACGCCCGAATTCGCCTTACGCCTCGTCTTCCGGAACAATCCAGGGTTCGGCAAGGGCTGCCTCCTCCCACTTCCTCCACGCCGGATGCGCCTTCATGGCGGCCATGTAGGCAAGCGTGGTTTCGTGCGTCACCAGGTCGTAGATCTCGAAACGGTTGACGACGGGCGCATACATGGCGTCGGCCGCCGAAAATTCGCCGAACAGGAAAGGGCCGCCGGAAACGGCCAGCCGCTCATGCCAGATCTCCTCGATGCGGGCAACATCTGCCGTTACCCCCTCCTGCAGCGGGATCGCACCCTTCTTGCGGCGGATGTTCATCGGGCAGGCATTGCGCAGCGCCCGGAAGCCGGCGACCATTTCCGTGGATACAGTCCGCGCCAAAGCCCGCTGGGCCGGGTCCTTCGGCCAGAGGCCGGCGTCCGGGAACAGTTCGGCGCCGTATTCGATAATCGCCAGTGATTCCCAGACAGACAGGTCGCCATGCCGGAGCAGCGGCACCTTGCCGCTCGGCGAGATTTCCTTGATGCGCGGATTGCCGTTCGGGAAATCGAACGGCACCAGCACTTCGCGGAACGGCACGCCGCGGGCTTCGAAGGCGATCCACGGCCGGAACGACCAGGACGAATAGTTCTTGTTGGCGATATAAAGCGTCAGTTCAGCCATTTCGGTATCCTTGATCGTATGGGCACGTTCTAAACGGCGATGTCCCCAAAGGTTCGGAAGGCCAGGTGCTTCTGGACCAAAAGTGACTGATCAACCTCATCGCCACGCAGGAAAGATGACACCGCGCCGGATCGGAATCCAACGAAATGGCCTGATGTCACTCATAAAGACATTTGATGTAGTCGCCGGAGCCGCGTGCCCGCCGCTCGATGACGGCCGCCAACCGCCGCATGCCGCGGCCGGGCTTGCTGGCGACACGGGTGATCGGGTTGGGCAGCGAAACGGCCAGCAGCGCCGCCTGTTTCTTCGACAGCTTCGATGCCGGGATCTTGAAATGATATTGCGCCGCCGCCTCGATGCCGTAGATGCCCGGCCCCCACTCGGCGATGTTGAGATAGATTTCCATCAGCCGCTGTTTCGACCAGATGAAATCCGCCGAAATCGCCAACGGCACTTCCAGCGCCTTGCGCACGAAGGAGCGGCTGTTCCAGAGGAAGAGGTTTTTTGCCGTCTGCATCGGGATGGTGCTGGCGCCGCGCGTCGCTTCGCCGGCCAGCGCATCCTTGACCACGCCGCGCATTTCACCCCAGTCGACACCGCCGTGGAAACAGAACTGGCCGTCCTCGGACATCATCACCGCCTGCACCAGGTTCGGCGAGATATCCTCGAAATCCACCCAGCGACGGTCATAGCCGCGCAGCATCACCAGTTCGCCGAGCATCAGCGTCGAAACCGGATGGATGAAGGGCAGGAGATAGAGCAGCATCAGCGCATAAGGCAGCAGCATGATGGCAATGACCAGTTTGACGAGGCCGCGCCACCGCGAACGAAATGTCGAGCGAAGCCGGCTCCAGCGGCTGACAGGCATGGCCGTCTCCTCTGCGCTTGTCTCCGGCGTGATATCCAAGTTCACCTCGTCCCGCATGATGCCTTCCCGTTCTCATAACCTCTGGCCGGCGTCGTGGCCAGTATGCGGCGGGTTTCTTCCCGTTTCGTTTCGACGATTCCCGTTGCCAGCCTCGGGCCTGCATGGCAAACAACCGCCATGATGACCCAGCCGACCGTTTTTGAAACCCGCCTAGACGACAATGCCGCCAAGGTTGCGGCACTTCTTGCGGAATTGCTCGCCGACAGCCCCTCGCCGGACGAGATCCAGCGCCCGCCGCGGCTGATGGCGGCGATGCGCCACGGCGTTCTGAACGGCGGCAAGCGGCTGCGCCCTTTCCTGGTGATCGAAAGTGCGGCCCTGTTTTCCGGCGACCCTCAGGCGGCCCTGCGCATCGGCGCGGCGCTCGAATGCGTGCACTGTTATTCGCTGGTCCATGACGACCTGCCTGCGATGGACGACGACGATGTCAGGCGCGGCAAGCCGACCGTGCACATCGCCTTCGACGAGGCCACCGCGATCCTGGCCGGCGACAGCCTGCTGACGCTGGCCTTCGATATCGTCGCCGCCCCCGAGACCGGGCTTTCCGACCGGCAGAAAACCGAGATCATCCTGTGCCTGGCGCGCGCCTCCGGCATTGGCGGCATGGCCGGCGGCCAGATGTTCGACCTGGCGGCTGAACAGCAGGCCCCCGACGAAAAGGGAATCATCGTGCTGCAGGCGATGAAGACCGGCGCCCTGATCCGTTTTGCCTGCGAAGCCGGCGCCATCATCGCCGGTGCGGCGGCGGATGACCGGGCGCGGCTGCGCCTGTTCGGCGAAAAGATCGGCCTCGCCTTCCAGCTCGCCGACGATCTTCTCGACCTGACAGCCGACCCGGAAACCATGGGCAAAGCCACCGGCAAGGATGCCGCCCGCGGCAAGGGCACGCTGCCGGCGCTGCACGGCCAGGCCTGGACGGAAGCCAGGCTCACGGCGCTGATTGCCGAGGCGGCCGATATCCTGAGTGTTTACGGAAACCGTGCCGACATCCTGCTGGACACCGCCCGCTTCATCGCCAATCGCCGTCGCTGAGCCGATCAGGTCTCGAACGTAAACCCGATTGACAAGCTCGACCGCCAGCGAAAAGATCAGCCGAGCTTAATTCCCAGCGAGGTCTCCATGGTCGATCTTTCCCCGTTCTTCCTCAATCCGCGCGATTTCCTCAAAAGCAACCTGCTGGTCATGGACACCTCGCCCACAGGCGTCTGCGGCTCTCAGACACCTGTCCTCGGAAACTTCACCATCGATACCGACAACCGCTATGACAACGTCAAACGCAAATCGAAGCATTTTTGGAAAAGCGGTTACGACATCACGGCGCTCAAGGTGAGCTGGAAGAACCAGAGCGGCAACCAGACCGTTCCGGCCATCTGGCTGCCCTACGAGGCCAACCAGATCCGCACCGCCAGCCTGCCGAACGACGTGCCTTTCATGTTCACCGCACCGATGAGCGGCTGCACCTTTGCCCTCTCGACATTTTCGAACGGTTCGGCCCGGGTGGCGCACGTCAATTTCCAGACCGAAGACGGCCATATCGACACCGCCAAGATGAATACCAACACCAGCGGTTTCCAGAAAACCGTCGGCCGCAACGCCTACCGCACCAAGGTGCGCGGCAAACCCGCCGCACCCGAGCGGCATGCCGGCCTGCTGATGACGGTTGTCGGCGTCAACGACCGCAAGAAAGGCTGGAAGTTTTATGGCCAGCAATACGAGATGGACCTGGTGGCCGGCACGCTGGAATACATCGAGCTGATGTATCTGAACTAAGCCGGCTAAGGAAATGTTGCGGAGCTTCGAGGGACGACGGATATTCACAAAGTCAGAAACTTCTCGTCATCCCCAAGGTGGCAGAGGCGCCTGACGAAGCGTTATTCCGCCGCCGTCCTCTGGCCGAAACGCTTTTCGATATATTCGATCACCAACGTCTCGAAATCGGCAGCGATGTTCGGACCACGCAAGGTCAGCGCCTTCTTGCCGTCGATGAAAACCGGGGCTGCGGGTGTCTCGCCGGTGCCGGGAAGGGAGATGCCGATGTCGGCATGTTTGCTTTCACCCGGCCCATTGACGATGCAGCCCATGACAGCAACGTTGAGGGCTTCGACACCGGGATATTTTTCCCGCCACACCGGCATGTTCTTGCGGAGATCGTTCTGGATGTTCTGCGCCAGTTCCTGGAAGACCGTCGAGGTGGTGCGGCCGCAGCCCGGACAGGCCGCAACGACCGGCACGAACTGGCGGAAACCCATGACCTGCAGCAGTTCCTGCGCCACCTGCACCTCGCGGGTGCGGTCGCCATTCGGCTCCGGCGTCAGCGAAACGCGGATCGTATCGCCGATGCCATGCTGCAGCACATAACCCATGGCGGCCGAGGACGCGACGATGCCCTTGGAGCCCATACCGGCTTCCGTCAGACCGAGATGCAGTGCATGATCGGAGCGTTCCGAGATCATCGAATAGACGGCGATCAGGTCCTGCACCTGGCTGACCTTGGCGGAGAGGATGATGCGGTTGCGCGCCAGGCCGATCTCCTCGGCCATATGCGCCGAGAGGATCGCCGACTGCACGATCGCCTCGCGTGTCACCTGCCGGGCCGAGAGCGGAAAACCTTCCGCCTGGTTCTGGTCCATCAGGCTGGTCAGCAGATCCTGGTCGAGCGAACCCCAGTTGACGCCGATGCGCACCGGCTTGTCATAGCGGATCGCCATCTCGACGATATCGGCGAACTGCTTGTCCTTCTTGTCCTTGAAACCGACATTGCCGGGATTGATGCGGTATTTCGCCAAAGCCTCGGCGCAGGCCGGGTGATCGGCGAGCAGCTTGTGGCCGATATAATGGAAATCGCCGACCAGCGGCACATCCATGCCGAGCCGCAGCAGCCGGTCGCGAATGCGCGGCACGGCGGCGGCACTTTCGTCGCGATCGACGGTGATGCGGACGATCTCCGAGCCGGCCCGGAACAGCGCCGCGACCTGCGCCACGGTGGCATCGATATCGGCCGTATCGGTATTGGTCATCGACTGGACGACGACAGGGGCACCGCCGCCGACGATCACGCCGCCGACATCGACGGCGACCGAGGCCCGGCGCGGTTTCGGATCATAATCACTGGCAGACAACATCGAGAAAACCCGCAGAATTCGTAGTCTTTCAGGTGGATGATGCCATGGTCCTTGTCAACCGCCAATGGGCATCACTTTTTGCGGATCTGCCTCATTGGATGTTGTCGGCATGGCGAGCGAGATGCGACAGCGCCAATACGACGATAAAAAGCACCGGAAGTGTGGCGAAGATGATCGCGAAGCCGGTATGTTCAGCAATAAAACCGATCAGCGACGGCGCAAACAGCATGCCGGAGTAACCGAGGAAAGTCGCGACCGAAATACCGACGCCCGGCGCCAGACCCGGCATGTTGCCGGCCGCCGAAAAGGCGATCGGCACCATGTTGGAAATGCCGATGCCGGCAATGGCAAAACCGACGATGACCAGCGCGGCATCCGGGGCAAAGCCAGAGATCAGCATGCCGACGATCGCCATGGTCGTGCTGATACGCAGCGTCAGCACCGCGCCGAGACGGTCACGGACGAGGTCTCCGGCGAACCGCATCACCGACATGGTCAGCGAGAAAGCTGCGAAGGCAAAACCGGAGAGCGTTACCGAAGCGCCGAGTTCCTGGCGCACATAGAGCGCGCCCCAATCGAGGATGGCGCCTTCCGGTACCATGGAAAACAAGGCGACGATGCCGATCAGCCAGGGAAGCGGCGTCATCGGCAGTTTTGCCTTGCGTTTTCCTTCGCTCGGATGCGGCGCATCGACAAAAATCATCGGCCAGGCACCAGCCAGCATGACGGCCGCCGCGATTGTCAGGATGACCGCATGCGTCATCGTGCCGAAGTGGGAAATCAGAAAACCGCCAGCGCCGGCACCGAGCAGACCGCCCAGGCTCCAGAAGGCATGGCAGGACGACATGATCGAGCGGCGCATCGATTTTTCGACTTCGACGGCATTGGCATTCATGGCGACGTCCATGGCGCCGGTGAAGCCACCGAAATAGACCATGGCAAAAACGCCGAACCAGACATTGCCGGCGAGCGTCACCAGAAGCAGCGCCGGCACCAGCAGCAGCGCCAGGAACTTGACCACCGAGGCCGAGCCATGGCGGGCGATCTGCGCCCCGCCGATCGGCATCATCACCAGCGAACCGATACCGAACGTCAGGATCATCAGCCCGAGTTGCCCCTCGCTCAGAGCCAGCCTTTCGGCAAATTCGGGAATTTTCGGCGCCCAGGAACCGACCATGAAGCCGTTCATCAAAAACAGCAGCGAAACGGCGATGCGGCTTTTCGGGAAAAAGCCTGTGGCACGCTCGGACGTGGATGCCATTGTCGAATTGTCCATGTTCTCACTCCCTGTGACGGCGCCGAAATCTATTTAAATCGATTAGAATTGCAAGCTGCAACGATGGCGCAACCGTCACGTTTTGTTTCCCGCCGTTAAGGCGATCTGATTCGACCAGATTTATCGCCAGTAGAATCGGCCAGGACAACTGTCAAATCTCACCTGTGAGGGCAGGTTCTGACAATTGACAGCCGCGGGGGCATTGCCCAATGTGCGGCCGATTTTATCTCCTCCGGCATCCCGATACCCGCGGTGCCTACCGCATGGTGCATCCGTGAAAAGCTCGATCGGTCTCGGCATTCTGCTGACCAGCCTCGCCTATTTCCTCTTTACCGGCCACGACGTCACCATCAAGCTTCTGGTCGAGAGCATGTCGGTCTGGCAGATCCTGTTCTTCCGCACGGTGACCATTCTGATCGGATGTCTTTTCGTCGGGCGCCTGGAACTGGTCGACAACATCGTCCATTCGCCGATCATCAAGCCGATGGCGATCCGCAGCATCCTGCTGCTGACCGCCTGGCTGTCCTATTATACCGCCGCCCGCCACCTGCAGCTGGCGGAGCTGACGACGCTCTATTTCGCAGCGCCGGTGGTGGCCACCGTGCTGGCGATGGTCTTCCTGAAGGAAACAGTGTTCTGGCCACGCTGGCTCGCCGTCGCCGTCGGTTTCACCGGCGTGGTGATCGCCAGCAATCCGACCGGTCTGACCTTGTCGCTGCCGGTCTACCTGACGCTGCAGGCCGCCGTACTCTGGGCCAGCGCCACCATCCTGCTGCGCAAGACGGCCATGGCGGAAAAGAGCATCGTGCAAATGACGATGTCCAACCTGTTCTTCCTCGCGATGACCGGGATCATGCTTTTCTGGCACTGGAAGACACCGGATCTTCAGGAAGCGATCCTGCTCGCCGCCACCGGCATCGTCGGCGGCCTGGCGCAATTCGCCTTTTTCGAAGGCATGCGGCGGGCGCCGGTCTCGGTTCTGGCGCCGTTCGAATACACCTCGCTCGTCTGGGCGTTTTTCCTCGGTTACCTGATCTGGAGCGATATTCCGAGGCCGGGCGTGGTGGTCGGCGCCGCGCTGATCGTCTTCGCGGGCATCATCATCATCGTCAGCGAACGCCTGCGGCAACACGCCGAAGCCTGATCCCGGCCGGCAAAGCCGCCCGGGATCGTTGAGACAGGTGCGCGATCAGGCGCCGTAGACGACCAGCAGGTCCTTGGCGTCAATCTGGTCGCCGGCGCGGACGAGGATCTCGGCAATTGTGCCTTCCTTTTCCGCATGGATCGCCGTCTCCATCTTCATCGCCTCGATCGACACCAGCACGTCGCCGGCGCTGACCGCCTGGCCCGGATTGACGAAGACGCGGCTGATGACACCCGGCATCGGCGCACCGACATGGGCGGCATTGCCCACGTCCGCCTTGCGGCGCGCGGCAGCACCCGTGGCGCCATGCGCCCGGTCCGGCACCTTGATGCGCCGCGGCTGGCCGTTCAGCTCGAAGAACACCGTCACCATGCCCTGGCTGTCGGTCTGCGACATCGCCTGGTTGACGATGACCAGCGTCTTGCCCTTCTCGATGTCGGCAAACAGCTCCTCGCCGTCCTTCAGCCCGTAGAAATAGGCAGGCGTCGGCAGCACCGAGACCGGGCCGTAGGTATCCGAAGCCAGCGCAAAATCGGTGAAGACCTTGGGATACATCAGGTAGGAGGCAAATTCGAAATCGCTGACCGGCCGCTCCAGCTTTGTCTCGATCGCCTTGCGTTCGGCATCGAGATCGGCCGGCGGCAGCAACGAACCCGGCACGGCGGTATAGGGCTCTTCACCCTTGAGTGCCTTCTTCTGCAGCGCCTCCGGCCAACCGGACGGCGGCTGGCCGAGGTCGCCCTTGAGCATCGACACCACCGATTCCGGGAAGGACACGTCCTTGTCCGGATTGACGACGTCGGCGACCGTCAGGTCCTGGCTGACCATCATCAGCGCCATGTCGCCGACCACCTTGGAGGACGGCGTTACCTTGACGATATCGCCGAACATCTGGTTGGCATCGGCATAGGCCTGCGCCACCTGGTGCCAGCGGGTCTCCAGCCCAAGCGAACGGGCCTGTTCCTTGAGGTTGGTGAACTGGCCGCCCGGCATTTCGTGCAGATAGACTTCCGAAGCCGGTCCCTTGAGGTCGCTCTCGAAGGCGGCATACTGGTTGCGCACCGCTTCCCAATAGAACGAGATGCGGCGGATCCATTCCGGATCGAGACCCGGATCACGCTCCGAACCGCGCAACGCCTCGACGATCGAGCCGAGGCAAGGCTGCGAGGTGTTGCCGGAGAGCGCATCCATCGCCGCATCGACTGCATCTACGCCGGCGTCGACAGCGGCAAGCACGGTCGCTGCCGCAATGCCCGACGTGTCGTGCGTGTGAAAATGGATCGGCAGGCTTGTCGCCTCGCGCAGCGCCTTGAACAGCACTTTTGCCGCAGCCGGCTTCAGCAGGCCCGCCATGTCCTTCAGGGCGATGATATGGGCGCCGGCCTTTTCCAGCTCGACGGCGAGGTTGGTGTAATATTTCAGGTCGTATTTCGGCCGGGCCGAATTGAGGATGTCGCCGGTGTAGCAGATCGCCGCTTCGCAGAGCTTGTTCTCCTCGGCAACGGCATCCATCGATACCCGCATGTTGTCCACCCAGTTCAGGCAGTCGAAAACGCGGAACAGGTCGATGCCGCCCTGCGCCGCCTGGCGGACGAAATATTTGACGACGTTGTCGGGATAATTCTTGTAGCCGACGCCGTTGGCGCCGCGCAGCAGCATCTGCAGCAGCAGGTTCGGTGCCGCTTCGCGCACCAGCGCCAGCCGCTCCCACGGATCTTCCGTCAGGAAGCGCATCGACACGTCGAAGGTGGCGCCGCCCCAGCACTCCAGCGACAGGAGGTTCGGCAAAGCGTGTGCATAGGTGCCGGCGATGCGGGCGATGTCATGGGTGCGCATGCGCGTGGCGAGCAGCGACTGGTGACCGTCGCGCATCGTCGTATCGGTCATCAGTACGCGCTTTTCGTTGCGCATCCATTCGCCGAACCCCTTCGGGCCGAGTGTGTCGAGCAACTGCCGCGTTCCATCCGGCACGCTGTTGCCGTTGCTATAGGGCACGATGGGCTTTGCCGCGTCTTCCGGCGGGCGCGGCCGGTCCTTGGCTTCCGGATGGCCATTGACGGTCACGTCGGCAAGATAGGTCAGCAGCTTAGTGGCGCGGTCCTGGCGCTTGACCTGCTGGAACAGCTCCGGCGTCGAGTCGATGAACCGCGTCGTATAGCTGTTGTCGCGGAACTTCGGATGGCCGATGATCGCTTCGAGAAAGGTCAGGTTGGTGGCGACGCCGCGGATGCGGAACTCGCGCAGCGCCCGGTCCATGCGGGAGATGGCTTCCAGCGGGTTCGGCGCCCAGGCCGTGACCTTGACCAGCAGCGGGTCGTAATAACGGGTGATGATCGCCCCGCCATAAGACGTGCCGCCATCGAGGCGAATGCCGAAACCGGAGGCCGAACGGTAGGCGGTGATACGGCCGTAGTCCGGAATGAAGTTCTGCTCGGGATCTTCCGTGGTGATGCGGCACTGCAGCGCGTGGCCGTTGAGACGGATGTCTTCCTGCTTCGGCACGCCCGATTCCGGCGTGCCGATGGCGAAGCCTTCGAGGATATGGATCTGCGCCTTGACAATATCGATGCCGGTCACGACTTCGGTAACGGTATGCTCGACCTGGATACGCGGGTTGACCTCGATGAAGTAGAATTTGCCGGTATCGGCATCCATCAGATACTCGACCGTGCCGGCGCCGATGTAGTTGGTCGCCTGCGCGATCTTCAGCGAATAGGCGGCCAGTTCCTGGCGCTGCGCTTCGGTGAGGTAGGGCGCGGGCGCGCGCTCGACGACCTTCTGGTTGCGGCGCTGGATGGAGCAGTCACGCTCGAAGAGATGCACGACATTGCCATGCGTATCGCCGAGGATCTGGCTCTCGACGTGGCGGGCGCGCTCGACGAGCTTTTCGAGATAGACCTCGTCCTTGCCGAAGGCGGCCATGGCCTCGCGCTTGGCCTCCGTCACCTCGCGGGCAAGATCGGCTTCGGCGCGGATAGCGCGCATGCCACGGCCGCCGCCGCCCCACGATGCCTTCAGCATCACCGGATAACCGATTTCGGCGGCCATCTTCTTGACCGTCTCGATATCGTCGGGCAGCGGTTCGGTCGCGGGAACCACCGGAACGCCGACGGAAATCGCCAGGTTGCGGGCGGCGACCTTGTTGCCGAGCTGGCGCATCGTCGCCGGCTTCGGGCCGATGAAGATGATGCCGGCCTTGTCGCAGGCATCGACGAATTCGGGGCTTTCCGAGAGAAGTCCGTAGCCGGGATGGATGGCATCGGCGCCGGACAGCTTGGCGACGCGGATGACTTCGTCGATCGACAGGTAGCTTTCGATCGGCCCGAGATCGCGCGACAGATGCGGGCCGCGGCCGACCTGGTAACTTTCGTCCGCCTTGAAGCGATGCAGCGCCAGCTTGTCCTCTTCCGCCCAGATCGCCACCGTTTTTATGCCCAGTTCGTTGGCGGCGCGGAAAACGCGGATAGCGATTTCGGAACGGTTGGCGACAAGGATCTTCGATATGGACAAAGGCGGTCTCCTCAAACAGCGCAAGCGGGATCTATGTTGCACCCGCGAAATAAATCCATAATCGCTTGCGTGGGGAAGTCAATTTTTCCTTGCCGGGCTTATGTCAAAATTGTGGCAGCCTTAGGAAATCAGGCCCTGGCGGAAGGCAATGGCGACAGCATGCTGGCGGTTACGGGCGCCGAGCTTGTCTTGAATACCATTCATATACCAATCCACCGTGTGGTTTGATATTTGTAGTATCTTGCTGATTTCATTGGATGTCATCCCACCGGCAAGGAAATTCAGCACTTCCATTTCCCGGCGCGTCAGATGAACCACGGGGGTCGGCACCCATTCCAGATCCGCGGCTTGACCCTGCAGCTCCAGAAGGCGCCACAAAGCCTTCTTCGCAACCGCATCAAAAAGCGCGATCTCCGCCGGCGAAAGATCGACCACCTGGCCGCTCAGCAGGAGATTTCCCATCAGGCCGCCGCGCCCGAAGACCGGAAAAACGTAACCATCGGCAAGACCGAAATTGCCTGCCTCGACCATCATCCGATCCATCCGCTTGCGATGCGGATCGTTGCGATAGGCAAAAAGCGCGTCGCGCCAGCGAAACGCCCGCTGCGCCTGTATCAGGAAACGTTTCAGCGGGTCGATCAGGCCATATTTTCTGGACGCATAGGCCTCGAGCCATCGATCCGGCCAGCGGCTTGCAAGAACCGTCTCGACGGGATCGCCACCCGACCGGGAATTCAGCGCCAGGGCATGATAATCGAAGCCGTATTTCCTCGAAAGATCCTCGACCTGCCGGATAACCTGTTCGCCCGTCCGACATTCGTCGATCAGGACCAGCACTTCGACAAGGGAATTTATGGCCACGCGCTGCTTTTGAAGCTCACGCCCGGAGTTATCCTTGCAAATTCTTGTTTCCATATACTTCCCGAGCACGACCCGATCGCATCGGACGCTATGCTCACCTAAAATTCCGTATAACGCTAGTTGCTAAATCTAGCAGTATCCTCGCCTGAAACGATATGTACTGCACCGTTTCGACACGGCTTCGTTTCGCCCTCACGGTCTGCCGAAAAAAATTGGTGCGACGCACAATCGACGGGGCAACCGTTAATCCTGAGTTCAGGTAGCATTCGCTACCCTCCGGGCCAAACTCGAACACCGTGCCCACGAGGAAACGAAGTGTCTCTATTTCAGGTCTATGCAAGATCGTTGCGTTATCTTGTAACGTACAGGCTGCGCGTGTCGCTGATCGTGATCGCCAACATCGTGCTGGCCGCCATCACCATCGCCGAACCGATCCTGTTCGGCCGCATCATCGACGCCATCTCCTCCAAGGAGCCGGTCTCGCCGATGCTGCTGATGTGGGCGGCATTTGGTGTCTTCAACACCGTCGCCTTTGTCCTGGTCGCCCGCGAGGCGGACCGGCTGGCGCATGGGCGGCGTGCGTCGCTGCTGACGGAAGCTTTTGGCCGCATCATCTCCATGCCGCTGTCCTGGCATCACCAGCGCGGCACGTCGAACGCCTTGCACACGCTGCTGCGTGCCAGCGAAACCCTGTTCGGCCTGTGGCTTGAATTCATGCGCACCCACCTTGCCACGGCGGTGGCCCTGGTGCTTCTCGTTCCGACAGCGCTCGCCCTCGATTACAGGCTTTCGGCGGTCCTCATCGTCCTCGGCGTCGCCTACTGGTTCATCGGCCGTCTGGTGATGAGCCGCACGAAGGAAGGCCAGGCTGCCGTCGAAAACCACTACCACACGGTTTTCTCGCATGTCAGCGACACAATCTCCAACGTCTCCGTGCTGCACAGCTACAACCGCATCGAAGCCGAAACCCGGGCGCTGAAGGGTTTTACCGAAAAGCTGCTCTCCGCCCAGTTCCCGGTCCTCGACTGGTGGGCGATCGCCAGCGCGCTCAACCGCATGGCCTCGACCATCTCGATGATGATCATCCTCGTCATCGGCACGATCCTGGTGCAGCGCGGCGAGTTGCGCGTCGGCGACGTGGTTGCCTTCATCGGTTTCGCCACACTTCTCATCGGCCGCCTCGACCAGATGCGCGCCTTTGCGACGCAGATCTTCGAAGCCCGCGCCAAGCTGGAAGACTTCTTCAAGCTGGAGGATTCGGTGCGTGACCGCGAAGAACCCGCCCATGCCGGCGAGCTCGGTGCGGTGAGCGGCACCGTGGAATTCCGCGACGTTTCGTTCGGATTTGCCAATACCAGCCAGGGTGTGCACGCCATCAACTTTACCGCCAAGGCCGGCCAGACCGTCGCCATCGTCGGCCCGACCGGCGCCGGCAAGACGACGCTTATCAACCTCTTGCAGCGCGTGCACGAGCCACAGAGCGGCCAGATCCTCATCGACGGCACGGATATTTCCACCGTCACCCGCAAGTCGTTGCGCCGCTCGATCGCCACCGTCTTCCAGGATGCTGGGCTGCTCAACCGCTCGATCCGCGACAACATCCGCCTCGGCCGTGAAAACGCGACGCAGGAAGACGTGGCGCAGGCCGCCGAAGCCGCCGCTGCCGCCGACTTCATCGAAAGCCGCATCACCGGCTACGACACCAATGTCGGCGAACGCGGCAACCGGCTTTCCGGCGGCGAACGCCAGCGTATCGCCATCGCCCGCGCCATCCTCAAGGATGCGCCGATCCTGGTGCTCGACGAGGCAACGTCGGCGCTCGACGTCGAAACCGAAGAACGCGTCAAGGTCGCCATCGACAACCTGCGCCGCGACCGCACCACCTTCATCATCGCTCACCGCCTGTCGACGGTACGCGAGGCCGACCTGGTTCTTTTCCTCGATGAAGGCCGGATCGTCGAGATGGGCGGGTTCCAGGAACTCAGCCAGAGCAACGGCCGTTTCGCCGCGCTGCTCCGTGCCAGCGGCATCCTCACCGACGACGAGGTCCGCAAGGCCCATGCCGCTTCCGAGACGGAAGCTGCGTAAGACAGCAGGTACAGGCATACGAAAGATCAAAACGGGCGGCCGCAGGGCTGCCCGTTTTGTTTTGGAGGATGTTTTACCTATGGCCCACGGATGTTGCCTCATCCACCTTCCCCCGCCGGAGAGACGGCAGATGAGAAGGCGGCACGACCTGCCCCTATTAGTACTCCCTCATACCCGTGCCGCGACCCGCCCCCGTTCGGGAGAAGGAGACTGACGGCACCCTGTCATTCCACCTGAGGAAACCCGGCAAGCCTGTCGCCGGACGCAACAGCAACCCAGAAAAATTCCTACACCGCCAGCGTGATGCCAATGTCGGCAATCTCTCTTCCATTGTCCTCGGGCTTGCCCCGAGGATCTGTCGACGCCCGCTCCAACCATTGTGACGACAAAGGGTCACTCAACGGGCTTGGATGCTCGGCACAAGGCCGGGCATGACGTCTGCGAGAGAATGGCAATGGCCAAAAAGCGGAGGGCGCGGAGAAACTCCGCGCCCTCATGCATACATGGAAGCTTATTCGCCGCTGGCGATAGCAAAGCCCGCTTGCGGATCCTGGATCGGCTCACCATTGACGGTGACATCATACTCCTCGGCCCGCCGGGTGACGGTGACCTCGTAAGTCTTGCCGGAAAGCGTCAACCTGGCCGAGAAGCCATCCCAGCCGCCGGGCAGCGCCGGACGGACATGGATGCGGTCGCCTACCCGGCGAATGCCGAGAATGCCTTCCACCGCGGAGCGATAGAGCCAGCCGGCAGACCCCGTATACCAGGTCCAGCCGCCACGACCGGTGCGGTCGGCAGCGCCGTAGACGTCGGCCGCAACCACATAGGGTTCGACGCGGTAGGTCTCGGATGTCTGGCGGTCCAGCGCATGGTTGACCGGGTTGAGCAGCGAGAAACACGTCCAGGCGTCGTCGCCGCGGCCGAGTTCGGCAAAGGCCATCACCACCCAGGTCGCGGCATGCGTATACTGGCCACCGTTTTCGCGCACACCCGGCGGATAGGAGCGAATATAGCCCGGATCCTGCGCCGTTTCGTCAAAGGGTGGCGTGAACAGCCGGATGATGCCGGCATCGGGATCGACGAGGCGATCCATGACGGCATTCATCGCCGCCGTAGCGCGCTCCGGCTGCCCCTGGCCCGACAGCACGCTCCAAGATTGCGCAATCGAATCGATCTGGCATTCCGCCTGCGTCTTCGAGCCGAGCGGCGTGCCGTCGTCGAAATAACCGCGGCGATAATAATCGCCGTCCCAGCCGTCCGTCTCGAGCGCCGCCTTCAGCGTTTCGATATGCGCCGTCCAGCGCTTGACGCGGGCCGTGTCGCCACGCGCCTCGGCGTAACGAATGAACGACTGCAGCGCCCCGGCCAGGAACCAGCCGAGCCAGATGCTTTCGCCGCGACCTTCGATGCCGACACGGTTCATGCCGTCGTTCCAATCGCCACCGAGGATCAGTGGCAGGTTGTGCGGACCGGTGCGGTCGATCGCCAGGTCGAGAGCAAGGGCGGCGTGTTCGTAAAGGCTCGCCGTTTCTTCCGTAACATCAGGCTTGTAGAAGGCGTCGTGCTGACCCGGCTGCAGGGCAGCGCCTGTCAGGAACGGGATCTGCTCGTCGAGCAGCGACACATCGCCCACCACCTCGCAATAGTGGTTCACGGCGTAGGCAAGCCACACGACATCGTCGGCGATCATCGTGCGCACGCCGGCGCCCGTCTGCGGCAGCCACCAATGCTGCACATCGCCTTCGCGGAACTGCCGGCCGGCAGCATTGAGGATCTGACGCCGCGCCAGCGACGGGTCGTGCAGCACGAAGGCCAGCGTATCCTGCAGCTGGTCGCGGAAGCCGTAGGCACCGCTCGCCTGGTAGAAGGCCGAGCGTGCGAGGATACGGCAGGAAAGCGCCTGATAGGGCAGCCAGCCGTTGACGAGGTGATCGAGCGAACGATCCGGCGTCTTCACTTGCAGATGGCCGGTAAAGGCATCCCAATAGGCCTTTTCCGCCGCCAGCACGGTGTCAACGGAAAGGCTGCGTGCCTCACCGACCAGGGCGCGCGCGGCATCAGCGTCGTCGCCATCACCGAGGAAGAAGACCAGCTCCTTCTCGGCGCCCGGCGCAAGCGTCACATCGAAAGCCAGCGCAGCGCAAGGATCACCGTCCGGCTCGACGGAACCGGAGAGGGACGAGACCGCCGCAACCGCCTTCGGCACCAGAACAGTGCCGTCGCTGCCGATGAATTCCCGGCGGCTCGACGTGACGCCGGCCGGCTTTTCGCTGGCGGCGAAGAAGGCGGAGCGGGCGTAAAAATCGATGCTGTAGGGGTTGCCGGCAAACAGAGCGCCCGTTTCCTCGTCATAAGACGGCAGGATGAAAGGCGTGGTGCGCTGTGGATTGTTGCCGAGCACCCATTCGACGTAACCATAGACCTTGAGGCGGCGGGTCTCGCCGCTGCCGTTGCGGATTTTCAGGCGAGACAGCTTGATCGGCCGCTCGCGATCGACCGTCTGGAGCATGTCCAGGTCGAGGCCGTTCTGGCTGGAGGTGAAGACAGAATAACCAAGCCCATGACGGGTTTCGAACGAAACCGAGGCATCACGCGACAGCGCGGCGAACGGTGTCATCACCACCTTGCTGTCTGCATCGACCACGTAGATGCTCTCACCCGGCCGGTTGACGACGGGATCGTTGGTCCATGGCGTCAGCTGGTAGTCGCGCGAATTGCGGCTCCAAGTGAAGTTGGCGCCTTCGGCCGAGACGTGGAAACCGAAACGGTCGTTGGAAATGACATTGATCCACGGCTGCGGCGTCGACTGCCCACCGCGCAGGCGCACGACATATTCCCGGCCGTCCCTGGCAAAACCGCCAAAACCGTTCCAGAAATCGAGATCGCCGCGATCCTCGACGGGTTCCGACGAGAAGCCGGGTTCGTAGGTGCTCAGCACCAGCGGCCGCAGCGGTTCGACCGGGGCCGGTTCTGCCGGCTTCGGTGTGGCAAACAGCGAGGCGGCACGGTTGATCTGGTCGACGATCTTGCCGTTGCGGGCGTGGAAGACCACGCGGGCTGCGGCGAGCAGCGCCTGCCAGGTCTCGGCATCCATCAGGTCTCGGCGCACCGAGAAGATGTGCTGGCGCAGCCCGTCGCCCTGACCGAGGCGGCGCAGATTTTCGCAAGCCGCGTCGAGCGCGTGCTGCATGTCCTGTGCATAGGAGGCAGCCCGCTCGTTGACGATCACCAGGTCAGCGGTGACGCCGCGTGAGCGCAGGTATTCCTGCGCGCTCAGCGCCTCGCGGGCGATGTTCATGTCCATGTCGTCATTGATGCGCAGGGCGAAAATCGGGTAATCGCCCGAGATCGCCAGCGGCCAGAGCGCCGATTGCGACCGCAGGCCGCTCTGCACCGTCGCCGCATCCGCCCGCAGCTGCATGTCGGGATAGACGAGATGGCGGCCGAGCGTCTGGAAGGCGGCGGCCTGCTGCGAGGTGACGCCGACATGGCGCATCTGCACCTGCGCCCGCGTCCAGGCATGGATCATCTCGTGGCTGAAGGCATCCGGATGGCGGTAGCGATCGACGGCCTTGTCGATCTCCTCGCGGTTGGGCGCGGCAATCGTCCAGAAGATCACCGACACCTTCTTGCCGGCCGGCACGCGGATCGTGCGGCGCAACGACAGGATCGGGTCGAGCGTGAAGCCGTCGGAACCGGACAGCGTCGCGCCGGGATCGAAAGCGGCAGCTTCGCCTAGCGTGCGGCCGCGACCGATGAACTTTCGGCGGTCGGTCTCGAATTCCGTGTGGCGCGACGAACCGGCATTGTCGACGATCAGGTGCGCGACGCAGATATCCGGATCGCTGGGGCTACGCTTGTTGCGCTCGACGCGGATGACATCACCGCGCCGGCCGATCTCCGTCTTGACGAACATGCGCGAGAACAGCGGGTGGGCGTTATCGGCGTCATCGTAGGAGAGCACTGGTTCTAGATAGGACGTCACTTCGATGAAACGGTCTTCCGACCCCATGTTCAGCAGCGTCAGCCGCCGGCCTTCGGCATCATGCTCGGTGGCGACGATGCATTCGACTTCACTTGTGAGATCACCGACGGTCTTGTGGAATTCCGCCTTGTCGTCACCGAAGACGGCCTTGGTCTTCTCGCCGTCGAGACGGCGCGGTTCGGCGGTCGCCGACCACCATTGGCCGCTGGCGGTATCGCGCAGGAAGATGAAGCTGCCCCAGCGATCTTCGGTCGGATCGGGTTTCCAGCGGGAAACGGATTGGCCGTTCCAGCGGGAGTAACCGGCCCCGGTCGCCGTCAGCATCACCGAATAATGGCCGTTCGACAGGAAAACGAGTTCGCGTTCCTTGGCGGCAGGATCCTCGATGGTGCGCACTTCCGGCCGCGGCAGGTCGCCCTGCTCGTCGCCGGGGGTGGAGGGTTCGTGCTTGGCGCTCATCACCTGGATTTCGCGCGGCGCCTTTTCCTGCAGCAAGAGTTCGGCGGCTTCGACCACCGGATCGGAATGGAAGAGTTCACGCAGCCAGCCGTTGAAGGCGACGTTGGCGACGGCGGCAATCGACATGCCGTGGTGGTGGGCATAATAATTGTAGACCACCGCGCATTTCTGGCCTTCCGGCACACGCGTCGGCGTGAAGTCGACGGCATCGTGATAGCCGTAGATGCCCATGGCGCCGAGCTTGCGCAGCCGCTCGAGGTTTTCGAGCGCCGCTTCCGGCTCGTACTGGCTGGCGAGGATCGAGGCATAAGGCGCGATGACGGCGTTCTGGCCGAGACCGCGCTTCAGGCCGAGCGTCGGCACGCCGAAATTGGTGTACTGATAGGTCAGCTGGTGGTCGCGGGCGTTGAAGGCCGCTTCCGAAATGCCCCAGGGCGTGCCGAGCCGGCGGCCGTGGTTCATCTGCTCCTTGACGATCAGGTTGTTGGTCTGGTTGAGGATGCCGCCATGGCGCTCCTGCATGACGAGCGGCGGCATCAGGTATTCGAACATCGAGCCCGACCAGGAGATCAACGCCCCGCGCAATCCGACCTGCACCACCTGGCGGCCGAGCTTGTACCAGTGCTCGGTCGGCAAGTCGCCCTTGGCGATGGCGAACAGGCTGGTGAGACGCGCTTCCGAGGCCAGAAGGTCGTAGCAGGCTTCGTCGAGTTCGCCGCTTTCGACGCGGTAGCCGATCGACAGCAGCCGGCGCTCCTGGCGGAAGAGGAAACCGAAATCCATCGAGAAGGCGATGTCGCGGGCGCGGTCGCGCAGGCTGGAAAGACGGTTGCGCAGCGGCTCGATATTGGAGAGGTCGAAGACGCTGTCGGAGACATGCGCCTCGCAGACCTGTACCAGCGAGGCGGCCCAGGCGGTCACCTCGTTGCTCTGCGGCGATCGCACCTCGTGGTCGAGGTTGGCAGCAAGCTTCTGGATATCGCGGGCGAGCACCGACAGGTTGATGATGCGGATCGAGGCGAATTCATGCTCGCGTTTGACGGCGGCGAGCGCGTTCTGGAAGCCGGTGATACGTTCCTCCAGCCGTCGGCGCAGCGGCCGCACGGTCTTGCGGTCGTCGGGCAGGTCGCGCAGGATTTCACCGAGGATGCCGGCGACATCGCCGACGCCGTCGAGATTGCCCTGCAGATGCGCCGACGGCGCTTCCGCCCAGCTGCGGCAGGCCGACGACACGGCGATCAGATGGCCGGCGAGGTTACCGCTGTCGACCGCCGAAACATAACGCGGACCGAGCGTCGCCAGCGTATCCGTGTGGTACCAGTTGAGCAGGTGGCCGCGGTATTTTTCCATGCGCTCGACGGTGGCGATGGTCTGCTCCAGCCGCTCGATGGTCTGCTCGAACGACATCCAGCCGAACTGCCGGCCGGAAATGATCGACAGAAGATAGACGCCGATGTTGGTGGGCGAGGTGCGGGCGGCAACGATGGGGGTTGGCCGCTCCTGGAAATTGTCCGGCGGCAGGTAGTTCTGCTCGGCGGTGACGAAACTTTCGAAATACCGCCAGGTGCGGCGGGCGACCTTGCGCAGTTCTTCGGAAACCTCTTCCGAAACCTCGAGCCGGTCTTCGGTTTCCGCCGACTGGCTGACATACCAGGCAACGGCCGGCGACAGGATCCACATCAGCGCAAACGGAATGCCGACGAGGAAGGCATTGTCACCCGGCAACGCGGCAAAAATCAGCGCCAGAAGCGCGATCGCCGGGGCGTGCCACATGTTGCGGTAATAGGCGAGAATGCTGCCCTGGGCGTTCGACTGGACGCTGGCCGCGGTGCGCCATTCCAGCATCAGCTTGTGGCTGACGAACAGGCGATACAGCGAACGGGCGATGGCATCGACCATCAGGCAGGCGGAATCGGCGATAAAGACGATACGCAGTGCCACCTGGGCGTTTGCGGCGCGGATATCCGACCAGACGGTGTAAAGATGCGCGCTCGGCACCACGTCGCTGCTGCGCGGCACGATGCCTGAAATCAGAGAAAGGGTGGGGGCGACGAACAGGCTGAAGATCAGCAGGATCTGCCAGATCAGCGCGCCGAGCGGATCCATGAAATACCAGCCGAGCACGGAGGCGAAGAACCAGGCGATCGGCGTGAGCGAACGGCGCAGGTTATCGACCATCTTCCAGCGGCCGAGCGCCGTGACGCCACGCAGCGGATTGAAGATATAGGGCAGGAGCTGCCAGTCGCCGCGGGCCCAGCGATGCTGGCGTGACACTTCCACCTCGTACCGGGTCGGATAATCCTCGACCAGCTCGACATCGGTGACCAGCGCGCAACGCGCCATCGAGCCCTCGAGCAGGTCGTGGCTGAGCACCGAATTTTCCTCGATGCGCCCCTTCAGCGACGCTTCGAAGGCATCAACGTGATAGAGGCCCTTACCGGTAAAAGTGCCTTCGCCGGTCAGGTCCTGATAAACGTCGGAGACGGTGAAGACATAAGGATCGACGCCGCGGTTGATCGAGAAGACACGCTGGAATACCGAGGCGTCCTCGCCGGTCGTCAAGGACGGGGTGACGCGCGGCTGCAGCAGGCCGTAACCGCCGACGACGCGGTTGGTCTCGGGATCGATGACCGGACGGTTGATCGGATGGTAGAGCTTGCCGACGAGCTTGGTCACGGCATCGCGCATCAGGCGCGTGTCGGAATCGAGCGTCATGACATATTGCACGTCGGCCGGAACGGTGTTGGCGCCGGGCAGGAAGGTCGTATCGGCATCGCCGCGCAGAAGCAGGTTCAGCTCGTGCAGCTTGCCACGCTTGCGCTCCCAGCCCATCCAGGCGCCTTCGGCCGGATTGTACAGGCGGCGGCGATGCAGCAGGTAGAAACGCCGCTTGCCGTCATAGGCATATTTGTCGCTGAGGGCAGCGATTTCCTTGCGGGCGTAGTCGAAGACGGCGAGATCGGCTTCGGTCTCTTCCTTCTGGCTGTCCGGCCAGTCGCTGACCAGCGCGAAATAGATTTCGCCGCGCGGATTGGCGAGGTAATGCACCTCGATGTTGCGCACGAGTTCGTCGACGCTGTCGCGGTTGGAGATGAGGCAGGGCACGACGACCAGCGTACGCGCATCCTCGGGAATGCCTTCCTTGAATTCGTAACCGACAAGCCGCGATGGCGTCACGAAGAATGTCACCAGCGTGTTGAACAGGCCGGTCGCGCCTTCCGAAGCCGGCAGCGAGAACATCGCCAGCAGCACGACGATTTCGGCCCATCCCATGCCGGCACTTGCCAGGAAGCAGCCGACGACCACCAGCGCCAGGATGGTCAGCAGCACAACCGGCGCGGCAACCGCCAGCCAGTCGAGCTTGCGGACGACCCGCACGGCACGCTGAACCACGGTCGAGCGGTAGCCGATGACCTTTTCCAGCTTCTTGCGGTGCATGCCGACCAGGAAACCGCCGACATTCGGCTCGTGCGGCTGCGGTTCGCCGGAATGCCTGGCCTGCTCGGTCAGATCGACGGCGATATTGGCGATTTCAAGCTCTGTGCGATCGGAATAACGCGCCAGGCGCTCGATCTGCTTGCGATATTTGTTGCGCGAGCCGGGATCGAGATTGCCGTAATCGGTCTTGGCGAACAACAGCCGGTCGACATGGCTGACCTCCTCGACCCAGACGGCCCATTCGGTGTCGTCGATCTCGCGCAGGCTGCGGATGATGTTGCCCATCGTGACGTTGCCGGAGGACAACCGGTTGTGTTCGGCCATCATCGCCGTTTCGGCGTCGCTGCCGGCCCGCTCCAGACGTTCTTCGAGCCAGGAAATCGCGGCACCGGAGGATTGCGAACCATCCCGCAGGCGATAAAGGAACTGCGTCGCGAAGGTGGTATCGTCGGCCAGATCCTCGATGCCCTTCAAAAATTCGGCATTCTTGTCCGGATCGTTGCGGCGGATGAGTTCGTCGGCGACATCGTTTGCCCGGCCGCGCATCCGGCGCGAGCGCTCGACACGAATGGAAATGCGGCGCAGGTTTTCCACCAGAACGTAACGCACCATGGACGGCAGCGCCCAGAGTTCGCCGATCTCCAGCGTCGTGACCGTCTGGAAACCGTCGGCCAGCGCCGTCAGGCTTTCATGTGACACGGTGCTGTGGGTATGGGCGACATAGAGCCAGGCAAGCGCCAGAACGCGCGGGATCTCCGTGCCGGCGACCTGCATGGTCGGCAACTGTCGATAGAAACGGCGCGGAAAATCGCGGCGGACTTCCTGGATCGCCTCTTCGACGATGTAGTGATTGTCGAGCAGCCATTCCGCCGCCGGCGTGATGGTGGCGCCAGCCGCGACGTCGGCGGCCGTGGTGCGGTAGACACGCAGGATCTCGCGGTCGTTTTCCTTGTGGCGTGCGAAAAAGTCGAAGGGGGCAAAAGCCGGCAATGTCCGGGCGCCCTCGCGCGCCAGCGCCTCGCCGCAAGCGGCCAACTCCTCCTTGGTGAAATAGGTCGAACGGATGGAATCGTTATGATCGATCTGCTTGGCTTCGGTATCGCGCGAGGAAGCAGCGGGCGAGGATTGAAATGACATGGCGTCCTGGTTCTGGATCGAAACAGCGTTGAGTTCGGCTTCGCCTTATCCTGCTTTATCGCTCAAGCACAATATCGCACCGCTGCGCTGAAAGCCGGACTTGCGCAAAACACGGCAAGGGTCCGGACCAATAGGCAAGGCGAAATGAACGTAAGCTGACCAAACAGGCTTTTGGCGGAAATTCCTCCGTCGCGGCAAACGCCGGGTTCGCATCGCGACAGGGGCAAGCGGAGAGATTTCGACACTTATGGCAAAAGTCAAGACATGCCGTTCCAGCGGCCGGAATGCAGGTCAATAAACATGATGATCGTCTCCTGTCGCCAAGGGTTGCATGCGTGATGCAGCAGGCATCCCAAGCCCCAATGCCCGAACAATGCCTGTCGGCGCAAATTGTTCCGGCAATGGCCTAAAGACCGCTCTTGCGATCCGGATAGGAGATGATCGAGAGAAAACGGATCGGCAGGTGGACTAGCACTTCGGGCCCGTGCGGGGCATCGGCATCGAAGAACAGGCTGTCGCCCGGCAGCATATGATAGAGCCGGTTGCCATGGCGATATTTCACCTCGCCCTCCAGCATGTAGATGAGTTCCATGCCCTCATGCTGGAAGGCGGGAAAGACATCGGAATCGGCCGTCAGGGTGATCAGGTACGGCTCGACCTGGACGCCGCTGGAACTGTTGCCGATATGGCCGAGCAGATTGTACTGGTGGCCGGCCCGCGTGCCGCGGCGTTCGATCTCGACGCCCTCGCCCGCCTTGACGAACACGGCATCGCGCACCTCCTCGAAACGGCGAAAGAACGCCGTCAGCGGCACGCCGAGCGCCCGCGCCAACGATTGTAGCGTCGTCAGCGACGGCGAGGTGTTGCCGTTCTCGATCTTGGAGAGCATGCCGAGCGAGATGCCGGTGGCCGACGCTAGATCCGCGCCGGTGATGCCGAGCTTCTTGCGGAAGGCGCGGACCTCATGGCCGATGGCGATTTCGAGATTGTTTTCCTTGGTGTCGCGCAGCGCATGCGGATCCTGGGTCAGAACCGCTTTTACACCTGCCGGCTCTTCGCCGCCGGACGATCCATGCCTGTCGATTTCCGCCATCACCATCCCGACTGGATGCCGCAGCGACGGCTGCGGCTACTTTCCGGAGTGTAATATTTTCTTTTCTCCCAGGAAAGACATCCAGCCGGATTTTAAGCGCCGCGCACGAGCCTGATCACCAGGGATGCCAGGAAGAGGGCCAGGAACAGGAAGAACAGGACCTGGGCTATCGACGCCGAAATGCCGGCGATACCGCCAAAGCCGAGCAGGCCAGCCACCAGCGCGACGACCAGAAATACGAGGGCATAATACAGCATGGGAAAACTCCTTTCGTGCAGGCGAAGGGGCGAGGCTCTTGACGCTTGAAAAGATGCCGCCGCAAGGGCGTGAAAAGGCGCCGCCCGCCTTTGTATCTCCGAGGGCAGACCTCAGAGATAATTAAAGAAATACAAGAGGATGATGATCGGGATGGGAATGCCCACCAGCCACAAGAGAATGCCTTTCATGTGTGTTTCTCCGATGTGTGTTTCCTGGCAAGAAGAATGCGCGAGGCGAGCTTCGGTTCCGCAACGGCTGCAATCGGCCATCGTCCGGCCGGGGAGACCCTGGCCACAATCACCAAGTCACGCGGTAGCCGAGCACTTCCGCAAAGGTACCGCTGCCGCAAGCTATTCCATTTCATCGTATTTTGTGATTATACTGAATGAACGTTCAGCAAATGGAGATTGCGATGAACACCGCCGTCCGTGATATCAGCATACCGAACGACTGGGATCGACGGGGCTTGCCGGGGTGGTGTTATCACAGCGAGGCCTTGCTGGAGCTCGAACGGCAGCAGGTGTTTCTCGACCATTGGCAGATCGCCTGCCACGTCAGCGACGTCGCTGAGCCCGGCAGCTACATCAGCATCGATATCCTCGGAGAACGAGCCCTGGTGCTGCGCGACCAGCAGGGAACGGTTCGCGCCTTCCACAATATCTGCCGGCATCGCGGCTCGCGGCTGGTAACGGAGCCCAAGGGCCAGTGCCGCAACGCGCTGGTCTGTCCCTTCCACGGCTGGGTCTACAATCTCGACGGCACCCTGCGCGGCGCGGCGCGGCCAAACTCTTTCCCGCCGCTCGACAAGGTGGATTTCGGCCTTGCCGCGCTCGAATGCGAGATCTGGCTCGGTTTCGTTTTCATCCGCTTCCGCCCCGGGCCGCAGCCTTCGGTGGCCGAAGTGATGCAGCCCTTCGCGGACGAGCTTTCCCACTACCGCACGGAAACCGTGGTTCCCACCAACGGCCTGTGGTCGCAGGAATCGCCGGTCAACTGGAAATCGGTACGCGACGTCGACAACGAGGGTTACCATGTCGCCATGGCGCATCCGGCCCTGCAGGATCTCTATGGATCGACCTATTTCGACGAGCCTTTCGTCAACGGCCTCTGCCGCTCCTTCGCCACCTACAATCCGCATGCCGGCCGGCGCTGGAGCGTGCGCAACTATGTGCGCATCGCGCCACGGCCGGACCATCTGCCGGAAGGGCTGAAAACCGCCTGGATCTATTTCGGCCTCTTTCCGAATATGGTGATCGCGGTCACGCCGGAATCGGTGCAGTTCTATCAGGAATTCCCGCTCTCCGTCGGCAAGACCCTGCTGCGCGGCGGCGTCTATCGTTATCCGGACGAAAACCGGCAACAACGCCTTGCCCGCTATCTCGCCATGCGCATCGACCGCGACACGCAGGCTGAAGACGTGCAACTGACCATCTGGTCGAATGAATCGATGCTGTCGTCGGCCTTTTCAGGCTTTTACCTGTCGGATCTCGAATATGGCGTGCGCACGCACCACGACCACCTGCGCCAGCTCCTGCCGGTGATGACCTTGGAGACCCCGCCGCCCGAAACCGAGCTTGCCGCACTCAACGCGACGATGCGGGGGACAGCATAGCCGTCAGCGCTCTGCCGTCTCGCCCGCCCGCACCAGGCGGCCTTCTTCGGCCTTGAAGAAGAATTGCGAGCAGACGAGCCACCCTTTGAGCGGTCGCAGCAATGCCAACGACGCGCCGAGCGTCAGCGGCACGGTGGTGATCAGGTGCAGCCAGAGCGGCGTTTCGAACCGCATCTGGAACCAGACCGCAAAGGCCAAAGCCGGCACCGCGACGATTGACATGGCGAAGAAGGCCGGGCCATCGGCCGGATCGGCGAAACCGTAGTCGAGACCACAGATCTCGCAGCGCGGCGCCAGCGTCAGATACCCCTTGAACAGATGGCCCGTCTGGCAGCGCGGGCAGCGGCCGGCGATGCCGGTTTTCAGCGGATTGTCGGTCGGGTGATAACCCTCGGCGGTATAATCGATCTCAACGCTCATAATCGTCTCCTGCAGAATATTGTATGGAACAATTCCAAAATTGCCATACAATTTTCATTGACTTGCGTCATTTGTATGGATACATATCGCGAAACAGGCCGATTATCAAGCCTATGCGGCAATTTGTCTTTATTGTATGGTTTAACTTGTATGGGAAAATCGACCGGAAAGCAGGGCAATCACGATTGGCAACCGCGCCTCGTCGATGGCATCAGGCAGAAATATCTCGGCATCGTCGAGGCCCTGGCCGACGACGTCCGTTTGGGCCTGCTGCCGATCGGCACCAAACTGCCGCCGCAACGCGCCGTTGCGCTGTCGCTCGATGTCGACCTGACGACGGTGACCAAGGCCTTCAACGAGGCGCGCCGGCGCGGATTGATCACCGCGACCGTCGGCCGCGGCACCTTCGTTGCCGAGCAAGCGGAACCGGCCGAACCGGCAGCGGATCACGGCAACCGGTCCGTCGATCTCAGCATGAACATCCCGCCGCAGCCGGAAGCCGCTGCCTTTGCGCGCCGCCTGCCGGAAGCCATGGCGCATGTCCTCTCGCCGGCCCGGGGCGGCAGTGCGCTACTGGCCTATCAGGAGAGCGGCGGCAGCGCCAATAACCGGTCTTCGGCTGCCCGCTGGCTTGCCCCCCGACTAGGACCGGTCGATCCGGAGCGGATTGCCATAACGGCCGGTTCCCAGAATGCCCTGTTTGCCCTGTGCATGGGGCTGATGGAGCGCGGCGCCGTCATCGCCGCCCCGGCGCTGACCTATCCTGGCCTGCAGTCCGTGGCGCAGCGATGCGGCCTGCGGCTCTACCCGCTGGCCATGGACGAGGACGGCATCCTGCCGGACGCCTTTGCCGATCTCTGTTCGGCCTCGCCGCCGGCTGCCCTCTATCTGGTTCCGACCATCGACAACCCGACGACCGCCACACTGCCCGTGTCGCGCCGGCAGGCGATTGCCGCCATCGCCCGGCGTTTTCAGGTGCCTGTTATCGAGGACGACCCCTACGGCATGCTGCCGCAACAGGCGCCGCCGCCGGTCGCGACCTTCGCGCCGGAACTAACCTACCACATCGCCACCTTGTCGAAATGCATCAGCCCGGCGCTGCGCCTCGCCTTTGTCGTCAACCCCGACGCCACCGCTGCCACGCGGCTCGCCGCCGTGTTGCGCGCCACCAACCTGATGGCATCGCCGCTGATGGCGGCGGTCACCGGCCACTGGATCGAAACAGGCACGCTGGACACCATCACCACGACGATCCGCGACGAAAACGTCGCGCGGCAGGAGATCGCAGCGGCAGCGCTGGAAGGGCAGACCTACCGTTTCCACGGCGAAGGCCACCATCTCTGGCTTCATCTTCCGCAAGGCTGGAAGGCCATGGATTTCGCCTATCAGGCGGAACGCTCGGGCCTGTCGGTCGTCCCGGCCGCCGCCTTTGCGCTGTCGGCACCGCCTTACGAGGCGGTGCGCATCTCGCTCGGGCCGCCGGCCGACCGGGTCACCCTGCGGCGCGCCCTCGACGCCACGGCAGCCCTGCTGCGTCAGGCGCCGCAGCCGGGTCGCGTGCTGGTCTGATCAACCCTTCCAAAGACCTTCGCGCACCAGATCGTCCATGGTGCGGGAGATGCCCCGGCGCAGGATATCGACCATGGTGTCGACCTGCTCGGTCGTGATGGTCAGCGGCGGCGACATCACGCACATGTTGATCAGCGGGCGAACCAGCAGGCCAAGCTCCTGGCAATGGCCGTCGATGCGCTTGCCGACCTCCAGGTCAAGCGTCAGCGGATTGTTGTTGACCCGGTCCGCGACACATTCGATGCAGGCCATCAGGCCGAGACCGCGCACCTCGCCGACAAGCGGAAGATCTTCGAGGCTTTTCAGGCCCGCCTGGAAATGCCCCGCTATGGCATTGACGTGGTCGAGGATGCCGCCTTCCAGCAGTTCCAGGTTCTTCAGCGCCACGGCGCAGCCGACCGGATGGCTGGAATAGGTCAGCCCGTGCGCAAACATCGCATCGGGATGGTTGGAACGCCGCAACTCTTCGAACAGCCGCGCCGAAACCATGACGCCGCCGAGCGGGAAATAACCCGAGGTCACGCCCTTGGCAAAAGTGATCATGTCAGGCTCGATGCCGAACACATCCTTGGAGGCGAAGACGGAGCCGAGCCGGCCGAACGCCGTCACCACCTCGTCGGCGATGAACAGGATGTCGTTTTCGGCGCAAAGGGCGCGCATGCGCTGGAGATAACCCGGCGGCGGCACGATGACCCCACCGGAAGCCTGGATCGGCTCGGCGACGAAGGCGCCGATACGCTCCGCCCCTTCCGTTTCGATCAGCGCGGCAAATTCAGCCACGAGGCTGTCTTCGAACGCCTCGATGCTCATGCCCTCCGGCCGCCGGAACGGATTGGGCGAGGACAGCTTGCGCACCAGATGCGTGGCACTGTCCATCCAGTCCTGATCGCGGGGGCGGCCATTCAACGAGGCGGAAAGATAGGTGGAGCCGTGATAACCGCCCTGGCGCGACACCATCAGCTTCTTGTCCGGCCGGCCGCGGACATTGTTGGCAAACTGCATGATGCGCAGCGCCGTCTCCACGGCAGACGAGCCGCCGGTGGTGAGGAACACATGCTCGAGATCGCCGGGCGCCCGTTTCGCCAGCGCATCCGCGAGAGCATCAGCCGGCGAACTGGTGGTATACCATGGCGAATTGTAGGAAAGCTCCAGCGCCTGCTCCTGCATCACCCGGGCCAGGTCGGCATTGCGGTGGCCGACATTGACGCACCACATGCCGGCCGGTCCGTCGATCAGCTTGCGGCCGTGGCCGTCCGTCACATAGATGCCTTCGCCCGACGTCAGCAGGCCGCGTCTGTCGGCGCCGATCGCGCCGGCCGAAGGCCAGGGCTGGACCAGGGCATTGGGGATCTTCGCCATCGTCTCGGCATCCGGCGCCTTGCCTGCCGGAGCGAGCGGATTGATGGAACGGTCCTCGGCCAACATGGGAATTCTCCTTAAAGGATTGTTTTTCACAACAACATGAAAAACAAATGGAAACGGAATTATTCTGAATGTCCGTTCAATCAAGATGGCAGAAATAGCACTTGATTTCAAGGCGGATCGCGCTCATTCTCCCAACTGAAGAAACCAATCGCCGACAAGAGCGATGGATCTCAGGGGAACTGACATGCGTCTCTTTGCACCATCCGCCGACTGTCCGTCGGCCAGACCCACGGAGCCATGCCGATGACGGCAATGGCGGAGCCTTCCTTTCCGCCCGCGACGGCCGCCCGACGATGGCGCCGATCCGAAGAGGCCCGCGGCCTCACCCTCATCTCTCCGACATTTCTCTATGCGCTGGCGCTGCTTTTCCTGCCGGTCCTCATCGTCTTCCTCTACAGTTTCTGGACGCAGGACTACCTGACGATCGACCGGACGTTCACGCTGGAAAACTATCGCCAGGCGCTGGGCGAACCGATCTACCAGGATCTTCTCGCCCGCTCGCTCTACATTTCGCTGACGGTCAGCATCGTCACCGTTCTCCTGTCCTATCCGGTCGCCTGGTTCATCTCCTTCCATGGCGGGCTGAACAAGAATTTCTGGCTGTTCGTCATCACCATTCCCTGCTGGACCAGCTATCTGCTGCGGGTGATGTCGTGGAAGGTCATCCTCGGTTACCAGGGCGTGATGAACACCGGGCTGATGAAACTCGGCATCATCGAGGCACCGCTCACATCGCTGCTCTACAACGCCAATGCCGTCATCATCACGCTGGTGCACAGCTGGGCGGCCTTCGCCATCCTGCCGATCTTCATCTCGCTGGAAAAGATCGACCGCTCGTTGATCGAGGCCGCCGCCGACCTCGGCGACGGGCCGATCCGGCGCTTCTTCCGCATCGTGCTGCCGCTCTCCATGCCGGGCGTCATCTCCGCCTTCCTGATCGTCATGATCCCGACGGTCGGCGACTACGTCACGCCGCAGCTCGTCGGCGGCAAGGAAGGCGTGATGATCGCCAGCGCCATCCAGGCGAGCTTTGGCAAGGCCTCCAACTGGCCGCTGGGGGCGGCCTTGTCGGTGACGACCATGGTGGTGGTCTCGCTTCTGGCCGGCGCCGTCGTGCTCGGGCTGCGGTTGATCGTCAGGAGTATCCGATGAGCGGACGCATGCGCCTCCTGCCGGCCTTCGTCGGCGCCTACCTGCTGTTCCTCTATGCGCCGATCCTGCTGATCCCGATCTTCTCCTTCAACAATGCCGCCTCCACCACCTTCCCGCTCGCCGGCTTCACCTGGAAATGGTACGCATCGCTTGCCGGCAACACGGTGATGCTGGATGCGGCGCGCAACAGCCTGATCGTCGGCGTCTCAGTCTCCATCCTAGCGACGCTGTTCGGCATCTGCGCCGCCCGCGCCATCACCCGCTACGATTTCCGCGGCAAGCGGCTGACCTCGGGCCTGATCATGGCGCCGCTCTTCCTGCCGGAAATCATCGTCGCCATCTCGCTTTTGATGATCGTGCTGGCGATGGGGGCGGAATTGTCGCTGATGACCGTGATCCTCGGCCAAACCGTGTTTTGCATTCCCTATTCCATGGCGGTCCTGGTCTCGGGTTTCGAGGGCTTCGACCGCAGCCTAGAGGAAGCGTCACAGGATCTTGGCGAAACCGCCTTCGGCACCTTTCGCCGGGTAACGCTACCGGTGGTGGCGCCCGCCATCCTGTCGAGCCTGCTCGTCGCTTTCACCATTTCGCTCGACGAATTCATCCTCGCCTTCTTCCTCACCGGCACGCAGCAGACGCTGCCGGTCTATATCTGGGGCCAGTTGCGCTTCGCTGCCAAACTGCCTTCGGTCTTGGCGCTCGGTTCGCTGATGCTGCTGACCTCCGTCCTTCTTCTCACGCTTGCCGAAATCTTCCGCCGCCGCGCCGAAAGCCGGAAAATCCTGCAGGAGGTCCCCCATGGCTGACCGTTCGATGATCTCCATCCACGGCATTTCGAAATATTACGGTCCTTATCCGGCCGTCAGCAGCCTGTCGCTGGAGATCGGCGGCGGCGAATTTTTTTCGCTGCTCGGACCGTCCGGATGCGGCAAGACCACGCTGTTGCGGATGATCGCCGGTTTCGTCGAACCGACAGACGGCTCGATCCGCATCGACGGGCAGGACGTCACCGGCACGCCGCCGAACCGTCGCCCCACCAACATGGTCTTCCAGAACTACGCGATCTTCCCGCATCTCAACGTCGAGGAAAATGTCGGCTACGGCCTGAAACGGCTGCACCTCGACAAAACGGAGGAAAAACGCCGCATCGGCGAGGCGCTGGAGCAGGTGCGGCTTTCGACGCTCGGCGCCCGCAAGGCGCATGAACTCTCCGGCGGCCAGCGCCAACGCGTCGCGCTCGCCCGGGCGCTGGTGATGCGGCCAAAAGTATTGCTGCTCGACGAACCACTGTCGGCACTCGACAAAAAACTGCGCGAACAAATGCAGGTGGAATTGCGCAGCCTGCAAAAAGCCGTCGGCATCACCTTCATCCTCGTCACCCACGACCAGTACGAGGCGCTCGCCATGTCGGACCGCATTGCGGTGATGTTTGCCGGCAAGCTTGCGCAGGTGGCGACACCGAAGGAGATCTACCAGCGCCCGGTCAACCGCCAGGTCGCCGATTTCCTCGGCGGCATGAATTTTCTGGACGCGACGGTGACCGGCGACAACAACGGCCGGGTGACGGCGCAGACGCCGATCTTCGGCGACATCACGCTCGAAAAGCCGCCGGGATTTACCGCGACCGCCGCTGACGGCAAGGTGACGCTCGGCATGCGGCCGGAGCGCCTGCGCCTGTTGTGGGAGGGAGAAACGGCACCGAAGGAAATCCGGGGCACGGTGAGCAACCGCCACTATTTCGGCGAAACGACGCATCTGTCGATTGCCGTCGATGGGCTTTCGGCGCCGCTGTCGATCGTCGAGACCAACAATTACGGCGCCGACGACCTGCCGATCGGCGCCAGCGTCCGGATGGCCTACGATCCGGACGCCCTCGTGCTGCTTGCAGAATGATCAGTAGCCGGATTTGATCTTTTCGAATTCGGCAATCATCTTCTGCTTGAGATCGGACGGTACCGGCGCCTGGAACAGCGTGTTGGCGGTGAACTTTTCGACATCGGCATAACCGGTCCGTTCCAGCACCGCCGGATCGACCGTTGCCATGCCCTTGGCATTGCCCGAGCCATAACCCCAGGAATCGACGAGATAACCGGCAATGGCCGGATCTGTGACGGCATTGAGGAAATCATAGGCCCGGTCGACGCTGCCTTCCGCACCCTTGACGCGCACGTAGCCGCAGACCCAGGTGGACAGACCTTCATCCGTATCCTTCTTCATTTCCACCGGCACGCCGTCCTTCTTCAGCGTTGTCGGCGTCTCGTTCCACGCCCAGGCGAGATCGACCTCGCCGCTCGCCATCGCCTGGCCGATTTCGGTGTTGTCGGTCCAGTAGAGACGCACGTTCTTGTGCACCGCCCGCAGGAAATCGGAGGCCTGCTTGAACTGATCGTCAGTCATGACCGTCCAGTCCTTGAGGCCGATGGCGAGGCTTGCCAGTGCATAGGCATCATCGACATTGTTGCCGATCGAAACGCGATCCTTGAATTTCGGATCGGCAAAGGCTTTCAGCGACTGGATTTCTTCGGGCTTGATCTTGTCGGTGCGATAGACGGTGACCGTATTGCCCCATTCGAAAGGCAGGAACCAGGCCTTGCCATCGGCCGTGGTCATCAGGTCCTTCATACCCTTGATACCGGGCAGGGTCGATTCCCAGTTTGTGAGCTTCGACGTATCGAGCGGTTCGAGCAGCCCGGCATCACGCCATTTCAACACGCTTTGCGAACAGGGATGGGCGAGATCCGTCTTGAAACCCGAACGCAGCTTCTGAAACGCCTCCTCTTCATCGCCAAAGAAGCTGAAATCCGGCTCGTTGCCGTATTTTTCGGTATATTTCGGATGAAAGGCCGGATCCTCGTATCCTGCCCAGTCGAACACCGTCAGGCTGTCGGCGGCAAGCGCCACAGTCGAAACGGAGAGTGAAAGGGCCAGGGCCAGACAGGCACTCGCCTGTCGAACCGCTCTTGCGTTTAATGCCATGCCATTCTCCTCTTTTATCAGCCTCCGGATCCATTCTCCCTCGGTCCGGAGTGGTTGAAATGCGCAGGAAAGACGGAAACGATAAAATCGATGGAGGCGGCGAGCGCTTTTTCGCGCGTCAAACCCTCGCCCATCATCAGCCGCAGCCAGAGGCCTTCGAGCATGGCGCAAAGGCAAAGCGCCATGGCATCGGGATCGAAACCGTAGCGGCCTTCTTCCTTCAGCTCGCGGCAAAGGCCGACAAAAATCTCCTGGTAGTGCTTGTCGTTAGCGCCACACAGCACCTGGTAGGTCGGCCGCGATTTCGCCTCACCCCAGAAGGCACACCAGGCAGCGAGCTTGCGTTTGGTGCAGATCTTGCGGTCGAAATCGGCAGCGACCAGCGCCCAGAGACGGGCAGCAGCACTCTCGCCGGCGCGCTGCAACGACTGGTGCCAGTGCTGCGAATATTCCTCCGCCATATATTGCAGTGTCGCGACGAGCAGCTTTTCCTTGCTCTCGAAATGGAAATTGACAATGCCGCGCGACAGGCCGGCGCCATCGGCCACGTCGGCCAGAGTCGTTTCGGCGTAACCGCGCTTGGCAAGAGAATCGATCGTCGCTTCGATGAGCTGCTGCTGCCGTGTTTCCTTTGAAGCCTTGCGGCCCTTCTTGTCCAATTCCGCCGCCTGCTGGGATGCGCTCATGCGAACCGCCACTTCCTTCCTGTTCAGGCGGAGAACGACCGTCATATCTCCGCCCCTGATTTTCGAGCCCGCAGATGAGTGGGACAATGCTCCCCGCTGTCAAGAACCTTCTGCATCGCCGCCCAGGTGCGGATATTCTTGTCGACGAAGGCTTTTCCGACCGTTTCGACCGCCCTGTCGTAGAGTTCGTGCTGCAGGCGGTAAAGCTCCTGCGCCGCCTCGATCCTGTACCAGTCGTTGCGGCTGGTCGTGGTGATATCGGCAAAGCCTGCCGCTTCCATCGCACGACGATAACGGGCCGGCGGCGCCATGCCGAAACTCAGTCCCTCGGCGTCGAGATAGTCGGCCATATCGGGCGAAGGCGTTCCGTCGTGGGAAATCAGCCAGTCCGAGGCGGCAAAATAGCCGCCGGGTTTCAGCACCCGAAAGAACTCACGGAAAAGCCATTCCTTGTCAGGAACATGGACAATGGCATCCTTGGAAAACACCACGTCGAACGTGGCGTCAGCAAAAGGCAGCGGCCCCGGCGGTGACTGAACGAAACGGACGCGGTGCTCAAGCCCCGCCTCTGCCGCGTCCGCCTGCGCCTTGCGGATCACCGGCATCTCAACATCGTAGCCGGTTACCGATGCGGGAGAAAAACGGCGGGCCAGGAAAAAGCTGATTCCGCCGGCGCCACACCCGAAATCCAGCACCGCCTGTCCCGAGAGCATGATACCGTCGAGCACGCGCTCCACCTCTGCGGGGCCGCCGGGAGAAAGATAACCTTCGCCCCAGATCAGCTCGAGAAAGCGGATATGCGTTTCATCATATTCCGGCTCGTGGTGCCCGGCCTCCGTCATCCCTGCCCCTTCCGGCTTTTCGATCGCGCTATCCTCTCGTTCTTCTGATGAAAATCCTATCGTAGAATCAGCCAATTGCAATAGACTTGCTGAATATTCATTCAATATCTCTGGACAAGCTTCTGCTTTCCATGCGACTTTTTTGAAATGAAGCATTGGGGCGAGTGATGAAGATCTACGATGCCATCATCATCGGCGGGGGACACAACGGGCTTGTGACGGCCGGTTACCTGCAACGGGCGGGGCTGGAAACCGTGGTTGTCGAGAAAAACCCCTGGGTCGGCGGCGCCGCCACCAGCCGGGAGTTGACGCCGGGTTTCCTCTATTCCAACTGTTCCTACGTCTGCAGCCTCTTCCGCCCGGAGATCATGCGCGATCTGGAACTGCCGAAACACGGGCTGCAGATCATTTCCTACGAAGGCGGCGCCGTCTTTACCCGCGACGGCGATTATCTCGCCTCCTACCGCGACCACGACGCCCACCGACGGGAATTCGCCCGTTATTCGGCCCGCGACGCGGAGAGCTACGAACGGTATGCCCGCGACGTCACGCGTCAGTGTCGCTTCATCCAGCCGCTTTTGATGCGCACCGCGCCCGACCCTTTCTCTTTCAAGCCACGCGATATCGGCGAACTTCTTTACCTGGCTAAAAAGTTCGGCGAATTCAGCCCCGCGGAGATGGCATCGACGCTGCGCTTCTGGACCATGTCGATCTCCGATTTCCTCGAGGAATATTTCGAGACCGATGTCATCAAGGCCTATCTGGCGCTGTCCGGCATCATCGGCACGGCGCTCGGGCCGATGTCGCCGGGCACGGCCTACGTGCTGCTGCATCATTACATGGGTGAGGTCGACGGCTCGGTCGGCGCCTGGGGTTACGCCCGCGGCGGCATGGGCGCGGTGACGAAGGCGCTCGCCTCCTCCTTCCAGGCGGCGGGCGGGGTGATCCGCACCGGGGCGGAGGTCGACAAGGTCATCGTCGAGGGCGGCCGCGCCGTCGGCGTCGCGCTCGCCAACGGCGACGAGGTGCGCGCCCGCATGGTGGTCTCCAATGCCGATGTCAAGCGCACCTTCCTGAAGCTGGTCGAGCCGAAGGAGCTGCCGGAACCCTTCCTGCACCGGGTCAAACATTTCAAGATGCGTGGCTCCTCCGGCAAGGTGAACATCGCGCTCGACAGCCTGCCGGAGTTTCCCGCCTTGCCTGAGGGGTCGCAATGCATCCGCGGCGACATGCATTTCACCGATTCCATCGCGCGCATGGAGCGCGCCTACGACGACTGGAAGGCCGGCCGCTGGTCCGCCGATCCCTTCCTCGACATGATGATCCCGACGACGCTCGACCCGACCATGGCACCGGTCGGCAAACATTTCATGAGCTGTTTCGTTCAATATTGCCCGCCCAAGGTGGAAGGCCGCGACTGGACGGATGCCGACCGCGACGCCTTCGCCGAAACCGTGGTCAGGCAGATTTCCGATTATTCGCCTGGTTTCCGTGAGCGCATCGTGCATATGGAAGTACGCACGCCGCGGGAGATCGAGCAGGAAGTCGGGCTTACCGAAGGCAATATTTTTCAGGGCGAACTGACCTTCGACCAGCTTTTGTTCAACCGGCCGGTGCCCGGATACGCGCAATATCGCAGCCCGATCCAGGGGCTTTATATCTGCGGCTCCTCCACCCATCCGGGCGGCGGCGTCATGGGTGCACCCGGCCGCAACGCCGCCGCCGAAATTCTCCGCGACCTCGACAAATCCCGTTCGCATATGAGTGCCGCCCATGACGTCCTTTGACACCATCATCATCGGCGCCGGGCATAACGGCCTCGTCGCCGCCGGTTTCCTGGCGCAGAGCGGCCGCAAGGTGCTGGTGCTGGAAGCGGAAGAAACCACCGGCGGTGCCGCCCGTACCGTCGAGTTCGCACCCGGTTTTCGGACGAGCGGCCTGGCGCATGTGGTCAACCGGCTGCATCCGCAGGTCATCTCCGGCCTCAAGCTCGACCGCGCGCTGTTCGAGGGTGATGCCGTGCCCACCGTGGCGCTCGATGCACAGGGCCGCCCGGCCGTGCTGCATGGCGGTTACGGCGAAACGCTGGAAGGCGTCAGCGAAACGGAAGCCGCGGCCTTTGCCGCCATGCGCAAAAAACTGATGCTGCAGGCCGGCGTGCTGAAATCCTTCCTGACACGCAAACCGCCCCGCCCCGGCGAAATCGGCATCGGCGATGCCTTGCAGCTCGGCCTCACCGGCCTCGGCCTGTTGCGCCACGGCCGCGAAGAGGCCCGCGATTTCGCCCGCATGCTGCTGATGAACGTTGCCGATATCGCTGACGAATATCTGACCGATGACCGCCTGAAAGGCCTGATCGCCTTCGATGCGACGCTCGGCATCCATCTCGGACCACGCTCGCCGACATCGCTGCTCGGCCTCTTCTATCGCCTGACAGGCGAGGTTTTGGGCCGGAACGGCGGCCAGTACCTGCCGAAAGGCGGTATGGGAACGCTGGCGCGGGCGCTGGAAGCCGGCGCCATCAAAGCAGGTGCCCGCATCCGCTTCTCGTCGGCAGTCGCCAAAATCCTGACGGAAAAGGGACGCGCCATTGGCGTCGTGCTGCAAAGCGGCGAAGAATTGCACGCCACGAACGTGGTGTCGGCCATCCATCCGGTGACGACGCTGCAAAAATTCCTGTCGCCAGGCGAGATCGATACCGGCCTTTCCCGCAGCCTCCGACATATCCGCAGCAAGGGCAACGTCGCCAAGCTGCATCTGGCGCTCGACCGCGTGCCGGTCTTCGCCGGCGTATCGTTGAAGGACCAGCAGGGCCGGCTGGTGATCGCACCGTCGGTCAGCCATGTCGAAAACGCCTTCAACCCGGCGAAATACGGTGAATTCTCCGCCGATCCGGCAATCGAGATCACCTTGCCGAGCCTCACGGACCCGAGCCTCGCGCCCTCCGGCGCCTGCGTGCTGTCGGCGCTGGTGCAATATGCCCCCTACGATCTGAAGCAGGGCTGGGAGAACGGCAAGCCGCGCTTTCTCGAAACCGTTCTTTCGAGCATCGAACGGTACGCACCCGACATCCGCAGCTCGATCGTCGCAACCGAACTTCTGGTGCCGCCGGACATCGAGGCGCGCTATCGCATGCCGGGCGGGCACTGGCACCATGGCGAACTGCAGGCCGACCAGCTCCTGATCAACCGGCCGACATTCGAAATATCCGGCTACGAAACACCGGTCGAAAACCTCTATCTCTGCAGCGCCGGCGCGCATCCGGGCGGCGGCATTTCCGGCGTGCCGGGCATGAATGCCGCCCGCCACATCATTGCCGCGTCGAAGGCAAGGAGCCGCCGATGACCCTCGATCTCGCCATCCGCAAGGCCGCGCAACCGCATTTTCACACGCTCCTGCTCGAATCGCCGTTCCATGAGCGGCTTGCCGCGCTCGACAAGAACAATGATTGGTACGGCTGGGCCGGCCACAAGGCGCCGCATGCGCTCGACGACGAGGAGCTGGAATATTTCGCCATCCGCTCCACCGCCGCCGTCTTCGACATCTCGCCGATGACGAAATACCGGATAACCGGCCCCGGCGCCGTCGCCTTCCTCGACCGGCTGACGGTGCGCAATGTCGCAAAACTCGGTATCAACCGCGTGCACTACACCGCCTGGTGCGACGACCACGGCCATGTGCTCGACGACGGCACGCTGTTCCGCCTCGGCGAGAGCGAATTCCGGCTTTGCTGCCAGGAGCGCCATCTGCCGTGGCTGCTCGATAGCGCCGAGGGTTTTGCCGTCGATATCCGCGAGGAGACCAGCGAGATCGCCGGGCTGGCGCTGCAGGGGCCGACATCCTACGCTATCCTGAAGGAAGCGGGTTTTGCCGGCGTCGAGGCGCTGAAACCGTTCCAGATCGGCGGGTTTGCGCATGAAGGCGGCACCGTCACCATATCGCGTACCGGCTTTACCGGCGATCTCGGCTACGAACTCTTCGTCCCCCGCGCGCTTGCCCTGTCGCTCTGGGACCGGCTTTTTAAGGCGGGAAAACTGCTCGGCATCCGCGCCATCGGGTATACCGCGCTCAACCGCGCCCGCATCGAAGCCGGCTTCATCGTAGCCAATGCCGATTTCATGACCGCCGAGGCAGCGCTGCGCGGCAACCGCCTGCGGCTGCCGGACGAAATCGGCCTCGACTGGATGATCGATCTGGAGAAGCCGAATTTTAACGGCCGCCGTGCCATCCTGGCGGCACGCAGCAGGAAGACGCTCAAGCACATCCTCGTCGGCCTGGAGATCGAGGGCAACGTGCCGCCGGAGCATGCGTTAATCTATTACAACAAGCGCCGCGAGGTGGGCATCGTCACCGCAGCCATCTGGTCGCCGCTCGCCAAACGCAACATCGCCATCGCCAGCCTCGAGCGCCCTTATGGAGAACGCATCCAGGATGGCCTCTGGGTGGAAATCTACGCCCTGCGCGAACTGCAGTACCAAAAGCTGATGAAGCGTGCCCGCATCGTACCGCGGCCTTTCGTGACGCTCGCCCGCCGCAGTGCCAATCCCCCCGGGCTGTTCTGATGGCAGCGCCTCGGGAGGCAAGCGATAAGGAACTCTGGGCGCAGGTCAATACACCCGTCGGCGAGGCCTGGTCCGGCCGCGCCCGATATGCCGCCGCCATGGAATTTTACCAGCGGGGCGAGATGAGCGCCGAAACGCTGGAAATCTACCGCATCTGTTGCCGGCTCGACCATGAAAACCCGCTGGACGTCCTGCGCCGCTGGAAGGTCGGTGCCGATTGGCTCGCCCGGTTTTCCCCGGACGAGCCGAACCGCTGAAACCCGTCAGGCCGACAGGCTGCGCTGCTGCGGATTACGATTGGCGGCAAGCTCGCCCGCGAGTTTCGCCATGCGTTGCATCGCTGTCTCCAGCTTTTCGTCGGCCACCGTCAGCGAGACGCGGACAAAACCTTCCGCCTGTTCGCCGAACGAACTGCCGGGCATGACCGCGACTTTTTCCGTCTTCAGCAATTCCCAGGCGAAAGCATCGCCGCTGAGGCCGGTGGCCGTGATATCGATGACGATGAACATGCCGCCTTCCGGCATTACCGGCCGGAGCACGTTCGAGCCCGAAAGCGCCGTCTTCACCACATTGGCGCGGCGGCGATAGTTTTCGCGCATGATCGAGGCGGTTTCGAACGGCTGCGAGATCGCCATCGCCGTCATGTCGGCGATGAAGGGCTGCACGCCGAACAGCATGGTTTCCGACACCGGCAGCAGCCGGTCGCAGAATTCCTCCGGCCCAGCCGCCCAGCCGCTGCGGAAGCCGGGAGCTGCATGCGACTTGGAGATCGACGAGACGACGATGGTGCGTTCGGCAAGCGACGGAATATCGAAGGGCGAAGCAAAAGCCTTGTCGAGCACCAGTTCTTCATAGACTTCGTCGCAGACGAGCCAGAGATCGTGGCGGCGGCAGATGTCGCCGAGCGCGGCGATTTCTTCGCGGCTCAGCACGGCGCCGGTCGGATTGTGCGGCGTGTTGAGCAGCAGCACCCGGGCATTCGGCGTGATCGCCTTTTCCAGGTCTTCCGGCTGCATGTGGAAATTCTTCTCCGGCCGGAGCGGCACGGGGATCATGTGCGCGCCGGTGGAGGCGATGACGCCTTCATAGGTGGCATAGAGCGGATCGCCGACCAGCACGCCATCGCCAGCTTCGACCAGGCCGATCATCACGGCAAACAATGCCGTCTGGGTGCCGGGGAAGCAGAGGATGTTGCGTTCGGTGACGCCAGCGCGACGCTTGCCGTATTTCTGTACCAGCGCGGCAACCACGCCCGGTTCACCGCGACCATTGGAGTAGCGCGTGCGGCCGGCATGCATGGCACGGCTGCATTCGGCGAGAAGCGCCGGATCGGGAGCAATATCCGGCTCACCGATGGTGAGCTCGATGATATCGGCGCAGGCCGTGGCCATGCGCCGGGCCTCCAGATGCACGGCCCATTTGCCGGACCCCAGATGTTCGAGCCGGTTGGTGATCGATGCGTAACGCATGACGTCTATCCTTTGTTATTATCGTCGAGGCCGCCCCTGGGCAGGCCGAGCATGGCTTCCACCGAACGCAGCGCCACCTGCGCCAGTTCGGTCTCATCGAACATATCGGCCGCCAGCGAGCCTTCGATCCAGAGCCCGTCGATCAAGCCGTTGATGGCGATGGATTGCGCCCGGCATTCGGCAGCGCTCGGCGCCCGCCCCATCTCCCTAAGAAAATCGGCAAGCAGCGTTTCGAGGGCCTGGCGGAAAACCAGGTAGTTTTCCTTGTGGATCGCCCCGAACACCGGATCGAGCCGGACATGGCCGATGAAACCGGCCCACAGCGACAGTGTGCGCGGGTCCGTCACCGGCGGCGTCAGGTTGGCGACGATAAAGGTGCGCAGCCGCGTCCTGGCGTCGCCCCTTGCCGAATCCGCCGCATCGATTGCCGCGCGGGTCATGCCCATCATGGTTTCGCGGTAGGCGGCCTGAACCATCTGGTCCTTGCTGGCGAAATAATGCCGGATCAGCCCGCCCGTCACACCGGCGCGGGTGGCGATCTGGCGCACCGTCGCGCCCTGCACGCCGAATTCGGCGATGCAGTCGAGCGTCGCGGCGATCAGGTCCTGCCGCCGCTCCGTTTCGCTGGCCCGATGGAAGGCGCGGCGGCTCATGCGGCACGCCGGAGGATCGGCCGGGTGAGGCAGGTCGGGCCGCCCTCGCAGGCGATGCAAAGCGCGTCAGCCTCGAAGGTCTCGACCGTGCAGCCCTCGGCTTCCATGGCCGCCTTGGTGCCGGGGAAGCCGGCGACCATGATGACGTTGCGCGGGCTGGTCGGCAGGACGTTGAGGTTGAGGCCGCTGCTGGCCGCGAATTCCTCTTCCGGCGCGTGGATCAGCTTGATGCCCTTGTCCTGCAACAGGAAATAGAAGGCGGCCGGCATCAACGGCGCATGCACCAGCGCCAGGTCGTCAGCGAGCGGGCTGATGACCGACATCAGGTGCAGGCAGGCTTCCGCCCCCTGCCACAGCGGCAGGTCGAAGCCGAGCACGGTGATGCCGTGCGGCGCCAGCAGGGCGGCGACCTGGTCGATGCCCGACTGGTTGGAGCGCACGCCACGGCCGATCACCAGCGTCTTGGCATCGACCCAGACGCAATCGCCCGATTCCACCGTACCCGGCGCTTCGAGCCGGCCGAGGATCGGCACGCCGGCACGCGTATAGGCTTCTTCATGCAAGGCCGGCTCGGCAAGCCGCAGCTTCTTGCCCATGCGCAGGATAACGGCGCCATGATCGGTGACGAAGGAGGGGTCCTGGGTGAACATCGAATCGGCAAGCCCGTCGCCTTCGTCTTCCATCCAGACGATCTCCGTGCCGGATTTTTCGACGAGCCGGGCGAACTCGGCATATTGCGCGATGGCGCGGTCAGCGTCGAAAGTCGGGCCGTAGTGCCAGGCCTTCGGATCGGCGGCTTTCAGGCTTTTGCCCGGCCGACGCATCAAAACCCTGCGCAACTGCGTCGACATCGCCTGCGAACCAAAAGCACCCATTCAAAAACTCCCCGGAGAACGGCCGGCCAAGAATAAAACCGCCAAATTTGTGAAGATGCGGGTTATTATACGCTTGAATAATTTTCGTACAAGTGCAAAACTCCCTGATATCACGGTTGTGCAACCAGCGGCATGAACCGGAAAATCGAAAGATAAGCTGGACGGGAACAGTGCAATCAGCAACCGGGCGATGAAGCTCGGCCGAGGCGGATCTTTTCATGACGGATTCGGCGCAAGCCATTGAAATATCCAATCTTCACAAGCGGTTCGGTCCTCTTGAAGTTCTCAAGGGCGTTTCGCTGACAGCCAATCAGGGCGATGTGATAGCCATCATCGGCGGCTCGGGTTCGGGCAAATCCACCTTCCTGCGTTGTATCAATCTCCTGGAGCTGCCGAGCGCCGGCACGATCAGCATTCATGGCGAAACCATCGCCATGAAGAGCGACGGCCATGGCGGCCTGATGCCGTCGAACCGCAAGCAGGTGCAGCGTATGCGCACGCAGCTCGGCATGGTGTTCCAGAGTTTTAACCTCTGGCAGCACATGACGGTGCTGCAGAATGTCATCGAGGTGCCGGTGCATGTGCTCGGCATGCCGAAGGACAAGGCGGTCGAGATCGGTGAAGCCCTGCTGCGCCGCGTCGGCCTCTATGAAAAGCGCGACGCCTATCCCGCCTTCCTCTCGGGTGGCCAGCAGCAGCGCGCCGCCATCGCCCGCGCGCTCGCCATCCAGCCGCTGGTCATGCTGTTCGACGAACCGACCTCGGCGCTCGATCCGGAACTGGTCGGCGAAGTTCTGACCGTCATCGGCGACCTCGCCAAGGAAAAACGCACGATGATCCTCGTGACCCACGAGATGAAATTCGCCCGCGAAGTCTCCAGCCATGTCGTCTTCCTGCACAACGGCCTTATCGAAGAGCAGGGACCGCCGGCCGAAATCTTCGGCGCGCCGAAATCCGAGCGGCTGAAAAAATTCATCAGCTCGATCCACTGACCAAACGAACCAACAAGAAAAGGGGAAAACAATGAAAAGCATTCTCAAGGCCCTCACCGTGGCCGTCGTGATCGGCGCGGCGCCCTTCAGCGCCGCCATGGCCGAACAGGTCAAGCTCGGCTTTGCCGCCGAACCTTATCCGCCGTTCACCTCGCCCGACGCCAATGGCAAGTGGGTCGGCTGGGAAGTCGAATTCGCCGACGCCATCTGCAAGGAAGCCAAGCTCGATTGCGTGATCACGCCTGTCGCCTGGGACGGCATCATCCCGGCGCTGACCAGCAAGAAGATCGACATGATCGTCGGCTCCATGTCGATCACCGAGGAGCGCCTCAAGACGATCGATTTCTCCGACAAATATTACAACACGCCCACCGGCATCATCGGCCCGAAGGACCAGAAGTTCGATGCGACGCCTGAAGGCCTGGCCGGCAAGGTGATCGGCGTCCAGGTCTCGACTATCCACCAGGCCTATGCGACCCACTACTTCGGTGCCAAGGGTGCCGAGATCAAGGAATACCAGACGCAGGACGAAGCCAACCAGGACCTCGCCGCCGGCCGTGTGGACGCTGTCCAGGCCGACTCCATCGCGCTCGACGCCTTCCTGAAATCCGAGGCCGGCGCCTGCTGCGATCTCAAGGGTTATGTCGCTGACGATCCGGCCATTCTCGGCCTCGGCGTCGGTGTCGGCATCCGCAAAGAAGACGGCGCGCTGAAGGAAAAGATCAACGCCGCCATCAAGGCGATCCGCGCCAACGGCACCTACGACACCTTCTCCAAGAAGTATTTCGACTTCGACGTCTACGGCAAGTAACCCCGTCGTTTTCACCCTGCCGGCAGCGTCAAGACGCCTGCCGGCAGGGACCGAAAACCTGGTGTTGACGTGCCGGCGGCCCTCCGTCTTCCGGCACGGCTCCAACGTCCCACCGGATTCTTCTTATGGCTGCTTCATCCGCGACGATGTTCGACCTCAGCCTTCTGTCACTGTCGGCCCCGGGCTGGGGCGGGGTGATGCTGAGCGGCTTTGTCAGCTCGCTTGAACTTGCAATCGGCGGCTATTGCCTCGGCCTGATCCTGGGCGTCGGCGGCGCCTTCGGCAAGCTGTACGGCGGCCCCATCCTGCGCGACCTGCTGGAGGTCTATACGACCCTGATCCGCGCCGTGCCGGAGCTGGTGCTCATCCTCTTGCTCTATTACGCCGGTACCGACGCGGTGAACCAGCTGCTCGGCCTGTTCAACTACGGCCCGGTCGACATCAACGGCCTCGTCGCCGGCATCTTCGTCATCGGTGTCGTCCAGGGCGCCTATTCGACGGAAGTGCTGCGCGGCGCGATCAAGGCGGTGCCGCCCGGCCAGATCGAGGCGGCACGCGCTTACGGCATGTCCCCCTTCCAGGTGCTGCGCCGTGTCACCTTGCCGGCGATGCTGCCCTACGCCATTCCGGGCCTTTCCAATCTCTGGCTGATCGCCACCAAGGATACGGCGCTGCTCGCCGTCGTCGGTTTCAGCGAGCTGACGCTGGTGACACGTCAGGCGGCCGGCTCGACCAAGGCCTACATGATGTTCTTCCTGGCAGCCGGCGTTCTCTACCTGCTGCTGACGCTCGTCTCCAACGTCGTCATCGGCATCATCGAGCGCCGCGCCCGCCGCGGCATGGCGGATCCGATATGAGCGAACACGTCCCCGCCTTGCCCGCCTACACGCCGCCCAAGGCCCGCAGCCTGCTGGAACCGCACCGGCTGTTCCTGATCGCCGTCTTTGCCGTCATCGTCTTCTGCATCGTCTGGTTCATGCGTTGGGACTGGATCCCGCAATACCAGGGCCGGCTGCTCTACGGCATCGGCCAGACGCTGATTCTGCTGTTTTCAACGGCGATCGCCGGTTTCCTGCTGGCCGTACCGCTCGGGCTGGTGCAGGTCACCGGTCCACGGCCGCTTGCCTGGCTTGCCCAGGGGTTCTGCACGCTGATCCGTGGCACGCCGCTGCTCTTGCAGCTCTGGCTGATCTATTACGGCCTCGGCTCGATTTTCGCGCAATATCCGGAGATCCGGCAGTCCTTCCTCTGGCCCTATCTGCGTCAGGCCTGGCCCTACGGCTTCGTAACGCTGATGATTTCTTTTGCCGCTTATGAAGGCGAAGTCATGCGCGGCGCCTTTGCCGGCGTGCCCAAAGGCGAAATCGAGGCTGCCAAGGCGTTTGGCATGCGCCGCTTCACGCTGTTTCGCCGCATCTGGTTGCCGCGTGCCATCCATCGCGCCCTGCCGACGCTGACCGGCGAGACCGTGCTGCAGCTGAAATCGACGCCGCTTGTCGCGACGATCACCGTCATCGACGTTTATGCAGTGATTTCCAAAGTGAGGCAGGATACCTATCTGACCTATGAACCGCTGCTCCTGCTGGCGCTCATCTACCTGTGCCTGACCGGCATTATGATTGTGGCATTCCGCTTCGTGGAAAACCGCATTCCAACCCGTGGTGCGTAACATGACCTATCAATTTCCGAATACCATGCCCGATCTCGTGGCGACCCGGCACTATCTCCACCAGTACCCGGAGATCGGCCTTTCGGAATTCAAGACCTCGGATTTCATCGCCGAACAACTGACCGCCATGGGCTACGAAGTCACCCGCGGCCTGGCCAAGACCGGCATCGTCGCAACGCTGAAGAACGGCACGTCGGAAAAATCCGTCGGCATCCGCGCCGATATCGACGCCCTGCCGATCGTCGAGGAAACCGGTGCCGACTATGCCAGCAAACATCCCGGCGTCATGCATGCCTGCGGCCATGACGGTCACACGACCATGCTGCTCGGCGCAGCCAAGATGATTGCCGAACGACGGAATTTCGACGGCACCATCCACCTGATCTTCCAGCCGGCCGAAGAAAATTTCGGCGGCGCCAGGATCATGATCGAGGAAGGCCTGTTCGAGCGCTTCCCCTGCGATGCGGTTTTCGGATTGCACAACGATCCCGGCATTCCCTTCGGCCAGTTCGCCCTGCGCGACGGGCCGATCATGGCGGCCGTCGACGAATGCCGTATCCGTATCAACGGCAAGGGCGGCCACGGCGCAGAACCGCAGGAAACCGCCGACCCGATCATTGCCGGCGCCAGCATCGTCATGGCGCTGCAGACCATCATTTCGCGCAATATCCACCCGCTGGAACCGGCCGTGGTCACCGTCGGCTCGTTCCACGGCGGTACGGCAAGCAACATCATCCCCGGCCATGCCGATATTGTCGTCGGCATCCGCTCCTACGACCCGAAGACCCGCGACGAACTGGAACGCCGCATCAGGCTGATTGCCGAACGGCAGGCGGAAAGCTACGGCATGAGCGCGACCGTCGACTACGAGCGCAGCTACAGCGCCACGGTCAACCATCGGGAGGAAACCGAATTCCTGCGGCAGGTGGCAAGGAAATTCGCCGGCGAGGACAAGGTGGTCGAACTCGCCCGCCCGTTCATGGGCAGCGAGGATTTCGCCTATATGCTGGAAAAGCGGCCGGGGAGCTATTTCTTCCTGGGAACGCAGCGGACGCCGCACGATCCGCAACTGCACCACCCGAAATTCGATTTCAACGACGACATCCTGCCGATCGGTGCCGCCTTCTGGGTGGAACTCGCCGAAGCCTGGCTACCGGCGAAATAATGACATGCGCTTCGGCCGCCGTGAGGCGGCCGAGCTCAGTCCCATTCTTCAGGGGAAGACGCCGCAGACAACGGCTGCAACAAACAGGAAGGCCGCAGCGAACAATCCATTATTGAGAATGGTCACGACCTTCTGGCGCCGGGAAAACCCACGACCGCGGACGGGCTGCTTCGGGCTGATGACAGTCTGATAATGTGCCATGGATTCCTCCGATGCATCTATGTTTGACATCAGTTCTCCAATTCTTCTCGCAGGTAACGACCAAGCACACGTATCGTTCCCGCTGTTCTTTATTTCATAGACTATCTCTATCGCTTTTATAGAGATAATTTTCCGTCTTCTTACCGTGGAGGGAAAAAATCACCCGTTCGGCAGGGAAAAAGCGGGCCTCAATAAAAGACGTGCCACGGCCACAGGATAGGCCGTTCTTCTTCGTCCTTGCGCGTCCCGTTCCCGGTTGTTTCGAAAACCGGCTTTGCCTTCTTGGCCTTTACCACCACCGGCGCTGCTGCGTCGGGGGAAACGGGATATGGAGACAGATATCCAAGGGTCAGTCCACCGAGATAGAACATACGCACCTCTTTCGAGCGATCTCCGATGACACAATCATGCCATATTTGGGATGCGAGTCAACTATGTCTAGTCTTTTTGTCGATAATTAATGTTGCGCTAACCATATGGAGAATGTCGCAAAATCAGCAATCTTAAATTGAAAACGAGAAATCGACAATCTTGTTTAGCAATTCAGGATTTAATCGGAGCGGTGTCTTCGGCCAAAACCTCTGCGCAGCAAGGCAAAGAAGGTTTCCTTAACGGAGTTCCCGCACCATGCCTGCCGATGACAATGACGCAACCCGCCCTAGAGACCCTCATGAACCCGGTTCGGTCCGAGCGAGAATTCCAAAATATCTTCCGGCGGCTGCAACTCGCACTTGAATCCTCGCGGATCGGCGTCTGGGAGCACGATCCGCAAACGGACGAGATCCGCTGGGACCAGCAGATGCACGCGCTGTACCAGACCGGTCGCACCGACGCGATCGTGCATGCCGGTATCTGGACGAAAGCGCTTCATCCAGACGACATTCAAAGAGCGCTGGCGGATTTCACCCAGGCCGTGGCGCGCAAGGGCGCCTATTCCTCCGATTTCCGCATCGTACTGCCAAACGGCGATATCCGGCACATCCGCTCCCGTGCCCATTATTTCGAGGAAGCCGGCCGCGCCACGCTGATCGGCGCCGAGTGGGACATTACCGCCGACATCCAGCTCAACCGCGAACTGACGCTGCAGAAGGCGATCGCCGAGCGGCGGGCCATCGCGCTGGAGCGCAGCCGCACGCAGATCGAACAGGCCGCCGACCACGACTACCTGACCGGCCTGCCCAACCGCCGCTATTTCGACCGGCGGCTTGCCGAATTGTGTGACGGCGAGGCAGAAGCCAATCTCGCCATCCTGCATATCGATCTCGACAACTTCAAAACCATCAACGACACCTACGGCCATGCCGCCGGCGATGCGGTGTTGATGGCGACGGCCCACATCCTTCGCAGCACCGCCCCCGCAGGCAGCTTCGCCTCCAGGGTCGGCGGCGACGAATTCATCCTGATGCTCCCCGATTTCGGATCGGTCGATGCAGCCATGGCTCTGGCGCAAAAGCTGACCCGCCGGCACAAGGCCGGCGTCAACCATGACGGCACGGTGCTGAAGACCAGCATCTCTATCGGCCTCGCCTGGACGACAGACGGAAACGCCGCGTCACTGCTGGCCGATTCCGACATCGCCCTCTATGCCGCCAAGAAGAATGGCCGTGGCCGCATCGAACGCTTTCAGCCGGAGATGAAGGCGGAACTGATCCGCGAGCGCCTTTTGACCGAACAGCTGAAACAGGGCCTGGAGAACGGCGAACTCGTTCCGTATTATCAGGTGCAGGTCGATGCCCGCACCCGCGCCGTGGTGTCCATGGAGGCACTGGTTCGCTGGAAGCATCCGGAACACGGCGTCCTGCTGCCCGAAGCGTTTCTCGGCATCGTCGCCAATGCCGGACTTGCGGCGCAGCTCGACGAAGCGATCCTGCACCAGGTTCTCGCCAACCGTCGCGCCTGGCAGGCGGCCGGCCTCGTGGTGCCACGTATTTCGATCAACATTTCCGCCGTTCGGCTTGCCGAACCCCGGTTGCTCGAACAGCTTGCCGGACTTGAGATCGAAAAGGATGCCCTCAGCTTCGAGCTTTTGGAAACGATCTTTCTCGATGAACTCGACGACACCGCCTTTGCCAACATCGCGCACCTGAAGACCTTGGGCATCGATGTCGAAGTCGACGATTTCGGCTCCGGCCACGCCTCGATCGTCGGCCTCGTCAAGTTGAAGCCGAAACGCCTGAAAATCGATCGCCGCCTGGTCCTGCCGATCACCGCCTCGTCGGAACAGACGAGCCTGATCAGCTCCATCGTCGACATTGCCGAGGCGCTGGATATCGAGGTCATCGCCGAGGGGGTCGAGACGCTGGAACATGCAGAGATGCTGGCCGATCTCGGCTGCCGGATCCTTCAGGGTTATGCCATCGCTTTTCCGGTTTCCGCCGAGGAACTCGGCGCCTCCCTGTTGCAGCGGCGATAAACGACCGTTGGCGGCGGCACCACAAGCGCTCGAATTGCAACCCATGACGTGCATCATTTAATCCTAAAACACCCATCCATTTGTAAATACAATATAAAGATGCTTGCCTTCGCTCGCGATTTCGCCTTCTCTTGGGTTTCCACAACCCAAAAATAAAAAGGGGAGAACCATGAAGGCACTTACGTTCAACCGTCACATCGCAGCCCTGCTGCTCGGTTCGATGCTCGCCGGCGCCAGTCCGGCGCTGGCCGAAACCGTCCTTCATCGCGGCAATGCCGGCGAGCCGCAGACGCTCGACCAGGCGCATACCTCCATCAACATCGAGGAATTCATCCTCAAGGATCTCTATGAGGGCCTGACGATCTACGACGCTGCCGGCAAGATCGTGCCAGGTGCCGCGGAAAGCTGGACGATCTCCGACGACGGCACCGTCTATACCTTCAAGCTGCGCGATAACGGCAAGTGGTCGGACGGTTCGCCGGTGACGGCGGACGATTTCGTCTTCTCGTTCCAGCGCGTCGAGGACCCGAAGACGGCAGCGGGCTACGCCAACATCCTCTATCCCGTCAAAAATGCCCAAAAGGTCAACAAGGGCGAGGCAGCCGTCGATCAGCTCGGCATCAAGGCGGTCGATGCCAAGACGGTGGAAATCACTCTGGAACGCCCAACCCCCTTCTTCCTCGAACTTCTGGCGCACCAGACGGCGCTGCCGGTCAGCAAGGCAAGCGTCGAGAAGAACGGCGCCGATTTCGTCAAGCCGGGCACCATGGTCTCGAACGGCGCCTTCAAGCTGGTCAGCCACGTGCCGAACGACAATCTGGTGGTCGAAAAGAACCCGAACCATTGGGACGCCGCCAATGTGAAACTCGACAAGGTGATCTTCTATCCCATCGACGACCAGGCCGCTTCGATCCGCCGTTTCGAAGCCAAGGAAATGGACCTCGTCTACAATTTCTCGGCCGACCAGATCGAACGGCTGCGCACGGCCTACAACACCCAGGTGCATGTCTCGCCGACGCTCGCCACCTATTATTACGCCTTCGACACCCGCAGCGAACCCTATAGCGACGTTCGCGTCCGCCGGGCGCTGTCCATGGCCGTCGACCGCGATTTTCTGGCGAAGGAAATCTACAGCGGCTCGCAGATCCCCGCCTATTCCATGGTACCGCCTGGCATTGAAGGCTACGGCGAGCCGTCGCGCGCCGATTTTTCGGGAGATTCGCAGCTCGACCGTGAGGACAAGGCCGTCGCCCTGATGAAGGAAGCCGGCTACGGCGAGGGCGGCAAGCCGCTCGCCATCGAGATCCGCTACAACACCAACCCCAACCACGAGCGAGTCGCCACCGCCATCGCCGACATGTGGAAGAACACGTTCGGCGCCACCGTGACCATGGTCAATCTCGACGTGTCCTCGCACTACGCCTTCCTGCAGGAGGGCGGCAAGTTCAACGTCGCGCGCGCCGGCTGGGTGGCGGATTACGCCGATGCGGAAAACTTCCTGGCGCTCAGCGTCAGCACCAACAAGACCTTCAACTACGGCAGCTTCAACAATCCGGACTACGACGCCCTCATGACGAAATCCTATGAGGAACGCGATCCGGCAGCCCGCTCGAAGGTGCTGCATGAGGCAGAAGCGCTGCTGATGAAGGAACAGCCGGTCGCGCCGCTGCTCACCCAGGCGGACCTCTGGATGGTCTCCGACCGCGTCAAGGGCTGGGAAGACAACGCCGCCAACCAGCATCTCAGCCGCTTCCTGAGCGTTTCCGAATAATCACACCCTTTTTGGGCGCACGGCCGGTCAACGGCTGTGCGCCGAGCTGGGAGATTGCGGGAGCACCGCCATGATTTCCTTCGTGCTGCGACGGCTGGCGAGCGCCGTGCCAACACTGTTCATCGTCGTCACCATCTCGTTTTTCCTGATGCGGTTCGCGCCGGGCGGCCCCTTTAACCTTGAACGGCCGCTGCCGCCGGCAACGATGGCCAACCTGGTCAGGACCTACCAGCTCGACCAGCCGCTCTGGCGACAATACTTCACCTATCTCGGCAATGCGGTGACCGGCGATTTCGGCCCGAGCTACATCTACAAGGACAACAGCGTCGCCGAACTGATCGGCAAGGGCCTGCCCTACTCCATCGAACTCGGTTTCTACGCCCTGCTGGTGGCGCTGATCGGCGGGGTGCTCGCCGGTACGGTCGCCGCCCTGCGCCAGAACAGCCCGCTCGATTTCACCATCATGTCGCTGTCGACCATCGGCGTCACCGTGCCGAACTTTGTCGTCGGCCCGGTGCTGACGCTTGTCTTCGCCGTCTTCCTGTCGCTTCTGCCCGCCGGTGGCTGGGGCGACGGATCGCTGCGTTTCCTCATCCTGCCGATGATCGCTCTGGCCTTGCCGCAACTCGCCGTCTTCGCAAGGCTGACGCGCGGCTCGATGATCGAGGCACTGCACACCGATCACATCCGCACAGCCCGCGCCTACGGGCTGCCGCCGCGGGTCGTCGTCGTCACCCATGCGATGCGGGCGGCGCTGCTGCCGGTCGTGTCTTATCTGGCGCCCTGCGCCGCGGCATTGCTGACGGGTTCGGCCGTGGTCCAGACGATCTTCACCATCCCCGGCGTCGGCCGCTACTTCGTGCTCGGCGCCCTCAACCGCGATTATACGCTGGTGATGGGCACGGTAGTGCTGATTGCGATTTTCGTCATCGTCTTCAATCTCGTCGTCGATATCCTCTACGGCCTCTTGGATCCGAGGGTTCGCCATGACTGACGCGACCGCCCCACTCCCCATCAAAAGCCGCAGCCTCGTGCAACTTGCCGCCCTGCGCTTCCGCCGCAACAGGGCAGCGCTCGGCGGCCTGATCGTGCTCGCCCTCGTCGCCCTGTTCTCGTTTGTTGGCCCTTCCCTCATCAGCCACAGCTACGACCAGGTCTTCCCCTCCTATGTCTCGGTGCCGCCGAGCCTCGAGCCGCGGCCGCAGGCCGATACGCTGAAGGATGTGATGGAGAGCGTGGCAACACGCGCCCGCGTTTCGCTGAAGGCGTTTTCGGTCGACGGCAACAGCTTTGCCGCAACCGTCACCGCCGACGAGCCGATCGATCCGCGTGCGACACGCTATTTCGACCGTGCCAACGAATTCGACAACACGGAAGTCGCCGCGACCGAAGATGACGGACGGACGCTGAAACTGACCGGCACCGTGGCACGCGAATATTTCCTGTTCGGCACCGACAGCAATGGCCGCGACCTGCTCGCCCGCGTCATGCTCGGCGGGCAGATCTCGCTTTCCGTCGGCCTGCTGGCGAGCCTCGTCTCGCTGACCATCGGCGTGTTCTACGGCTCGATCTCCGGTTATCTCGGCGGGCGCGTCGACAATGTCATGATGCGTTTCGTCGAAATTCTCTATTCGCTGCCCTTCGTTTTCCTTGTCGTGGTGCTTGTCGTCTTCTTCGGCCGCAGCTTCATCCTGATCTTCCTGGTCATCGGCGCGGTGGAATGGCTGGACATGGCCCGCATCGTCCGCGGCCAGACGCTGGCGCTCAAACGGCGCGAATTCGTCGGTGCCGCCCAGGCGCTCGGCCTCACCGACTGGCAGATCATTCGCCGGCACATCATTCCCAACACTATCGGGCCCGTGGTGGTTTTCGTCACGGTGGTGGTGCCGAAAGTCATCCTGCTTGAAAGCTTTCTCTCTTTCCTCGGCCTCGGCGTCCAGGCGCCGCTGACCAGCTGGGGCGTGCTGATCGCCGAAGGCGCCAACAACATGCAGTCGGCCCCATGGCTTTTGATCTTCCCCGCCATCTTTTTTGTCGTCACGCTGTTTTCGCTGAATTTCGTCGGCGACGGCCTGCGTGACGCGCTTGATCCGAAGGACCGCTAGAGATGAGCGAAGCCATCGAAACCATCCTCTCGGTCAAGGATCTCAAGGTCACCTTCGCCACGCCGGACGGCCCGGTCGAGGCTGTCAAGGGCATCGATCTCGACATCAGAGCCGGCGAAACGCTGGCCGTCGTCGGCGAATCCGGCTCCGGCAAGAGCCAGACGATGATGGGCATCATGGGATTGCTCGCCAAGAACGGCACCGTGACCGGCTCGGCCCGCTATCGCGGCAAGGAACTGGTCGGCCTCGATACCAGGGCGCTCAACCAGGTGCGCGGCGCAAAGATCACCATGATCTTCCAGGAGCCGATGACCTCGCTCGATCCGCTCTACACCATCGGCCGCCAGATCGCCGAGCCGCTGGTCCACCACCGGGGTTTAAGTTTCAGGCATGCGCGCGCCCGGGCGCTGGAACTGCTCGAGCTCGTCGGCATTCCCGACCCGGCGCGGCGCATCGACAGCTATCCGCACGAAATGTCCGGCGGCCAGCGCCAACGCGTCATGATCGCCATGGCGCTTGCCAACGAGCCGGACCTGCTGATCGCCGACGAACCGACCACCGCACTCGACGTGACGATCCAGGCGCAGATCCTCGATCTCCTGCGTTCGCTGCAACAGCGGTTCGGCATGGCGATTATCCTGATCACCCACGATCTCGGCGTGGTGAAGCATGTGGCCGACCGCGTCGTGGTCATGCGCCGCGGCGAGGTGGCGGAAGCGGGCGCGGCGGAAGAGATCTTCGAACGGCCGAAAGCCGACTATACCAAGATGCTGCTGGCCTCCGAACCCTCCGGCCACAAGCCGCCGGTGGCCGATAAGGCACCCGTCATCCTCGAGGGCCGCGACGTCATCGTCGATTTCAGCCTCAACCGCGGTTTCTTTCAGCGCAGAAACACCGGCATGCTGCGGGCGGTCGATCACGTTAACCTGACGCTGAAACAGGGCCAGACGATCGGCATCGTCGGCGAATCCGGCTCAGGAAAGTCGACGCTCGGCCGCGCACTGCTGCGGCTGATCTCCAGCGACGGCGCCTATCGCTTCGAAAGCCGGGATATCTCCCATTTCGATCGCGCCGCCATGCGGCCGTTGCGCAAGGAGTTGCAGTTGGTTTTCCAGGATCCTTACGGTTCCCTCTCGCCCCGCCAGACCGTCGGCGAGATCATCACCGAAGGCCTGCTCGTGCATGCCCCCGATATCGACAGGACTGAGCGCGACCGGCGGGCCGCGGCGGCCCTGCGGGAAGTCCATCTCGATCCAGCGGCACGCAACCGCTATCCGCACGAATTTTCCGGCGGCCAGCGCCAGCGCATCGCCATCGCCCGCGCCATGATCCTCAAGCCGAAGGTGGTGATCCTCGACGAGCCGACCTCGGCGCTCGACCGGTCCGTCCAGAGCCAGGTGATCGACCTGCTGCGCGAACTGCAGGCAGCGCACGGTCTCTCCTACGTCTTCATCAGCCACGACCTTGCCGTCGTCAAAGCCATGGCGGATTATGTCGTGGTGATGAAAAGCGGCAGGATCGTCGAGGAGGGAGAGACAGACGCGATCTTCCGGCATCCGCAACATGCCTACACCAAGGCCCTGATCGGCGCAGCCTTCACGCATTGAGCCGCAAACGCGCGCCATTTCGCTTCTCCCGCCGGCACCGAGGACGGCAATGAATTAGGAAGGTTGCCTTTCCTTTTGCAAAGGCCGTCCTACATTGCCTTCACCCTTATTTTTTCCGGATGCGGCATGAAGTCAGGCATTTCTTTCCTGCGATCCACGATGCTGATGCTGGCGGTCGGCATCGTTATCCTGCTCGTGATCGTTGCGTCTTCCCTCTGGCTCGTTCACCAGAACGCCAAATATTCCGACCTGACGGTGGAACTTCGTCGGGTGCGTAACGCCACCCTCGACCTGTTCCTCACCATACAAAGTGCCGAAAGCGGGCAGCGGGGCTTCCTGCTCACCGAAGATCCGACCTATCTCGATCCTTATGCCGAGGCCATTTCCGAACTTCCGGCGCGGCGGACGACCTTCTCGAACAACATCGCCGGCAAGCCGGATTACGAAACACATCTTGTCGAACTGAACACCCTTATCGATCGCAAGATAAAGGAGATGGAGGACACGATCGCCTCCGCCAAGGCAGGCGATCGCGCCGCAGCCCTGGACCTGGTGGCGACGGATGCCGGCAAAAACACCATGTCCGCGATTCGCCATATACTGGAAAGGTTCATGGCGCAGACCGATGAGCGGCTGCGCGTCATCGTCGACGATCAACTCAGCGCCGCCAACAATTTGCAATGGGTCACGCTGAGCGGTGCAATCGCCATCCTGCTTGTTGTCGGCGGCTCGGTTGCCATCATCCTGCAGCACGTCCGCGATCTGTCGCGCGCGCGCGCCGAGCTGGAAGTCCTCAATGTCGGCCTGGAAACCCGCGTCGAGGAGCGGACCCGCGACCTGATCCGCGCCAACGAGGAAATCCAGCGCTTCGCCTACATCGTCACCCACGACCTGCGCGCGCCTCTTGTCAACATCATGGGTTTCCTGAGCGAATTCGAAAACGGCCTCAAGGACCTGCGTAACCACATGCTCGCCGCCCCGGACAAGCGGACGGAAGAAAGCGAACGCCTGGCCAGGCTTGCCGTGGAGGAAGACCTGCCGGAAGCCATGGGCTTCATCCGCTCGTCCACACGCAAGATGGATGCGCTGATCAACGCCATCCTGAAAATCTCCCGTGACGGACAGCGCAAGCTGCTGCCCGAACCGCTCGATCTCAAGGCGACCATCGAAGCCACCGCCGCCAGCATCCATCACCAGATCTCCGCCTCCGGCGGCGAGGTGGCGATTTCGGTCAAGGTGCCACAGATCACCACGGACCGCTTCTCGCTCGACCAGATTCTCGGCAACCTGTTCGACAATGCCGTCAAATACCAGAAGCCGGGCCGGCCGTTGAAGCTGAACATTGCGGCCTATGCCGAAGGGCGCGGCCGCATCCGAATTGATGTCAAAGACAACGGCCGCGGCATCGCCGAACGCGACCAGGAGCGGGTGTTCGAGCTGTTCCGCCGCGCCGGCGACCAGGACCAGCCGGGCGAAGGCATCGGCCTTGCTTATGTGCGGTCGTTAATACGAAATTTGGGTGGTGACATTATCGTGCGTTCCGAACTGGATAGCGGCAGCACCTTCATCCTGACGCTGCCATCCGACCTGACGAAAATCGTGCGGAGTATGGAGTCATGAAAGCCACCGGCCAGGAAGTCACCATCGTCATGATCGAGGACGACGAGGGCCATGCCCGCCTCATCGAAAAGAATGTCCGCCGTGCCGGCGTCCATAACGAGATCGTCCCGTTTACGCTGGGCAAGAAGGCTCTGGACTACATCCTGGGAGAGAGCCGAGACGGCGAAGTTTCCAAGGATCGTTATCTCCTGGTGCTACTGGACCTGAACCTGCCCGACATGTCCGGCATCGACATTCTCGAGCAGATCAAGAGCAACGAACACACCAGGCGTCTGCCGGTGGTCGTGCTGACCACCACCGACGACGAGCGCGAAATACAGAAATGTTACGATCTCGGCGCCAACGTCTACATCACCAAGCCGGTGGACTATGAGGGATTTGCAACCGCAATCCGCAATCTCGGCCTGTTCTTCTCGGTCATCCAGGTTCCCTGACAAGGCTTGGCGCAATTCCAGCAAAAGTGCGTAGCGGTTTTGCGTCCGGAATTGCTTAGAAACAATGAGATAGAGCGTTTTCGCGTTTCACAGAAAGGCGGAAATGCTCTAGCGCCATCGCCCGGCCTGCTCATGCCTCGTCGCTGGAACCATCGCGGCCCACGCCGGCATTGTGGGACGCGGGAGCAATTTCCATGGACCGCCGAGCGCCATACCGCCTCTGGTCTCTTGCCAGCAGGCGAAGGATCCGGCGGATCAGCCGGGTATGCCGGTTGGGTAGATATCGTGCCTTCTGCTCCTGCTTTTCGGAATGCGCCCGCAAGGAATGCAGCCGATGGCGAATCGTCTCGATGTCGTCGTGGTTTTCCGTCATGTGTCCGTCCAACCTCTGTTGCGTTGGCCAACACTATCGGGCCTTTGTGATGCCCCGATTGTTCCAAGGGTGACAAGGTGAAGCGGGCGAAATTTTCCGAAACTGCGCAAGGCGGTTTTGCAAAAACGAAAACCGGAGAGGCATTTCTACCTGCGGGAGCGTGAAGCAGCGGTCGGCATTTGCAAATGAAGAGCCTGCTCGCGATACGCCATGACGAACCGCGAGCAGGATTGCACTGCGACGGAGAACAATCTCAGCTCACGACGTAACCGTCGGCAATGGCCTGGCCGACCAGTTCGACATTCTCCGCACTTTCGGAGAAGCCGAGCAGGACATTTGCCCGCGTGCCGGAACCGGAATTCAGGTAATCGACCCAGTATTGCTCGCCGGAGGCATCGGCTTCCCGGCCGAGCACGTTCTGATAGATTTCCTCGACAAACCGTTCGTCGTCGAGATTGCCATAAGTCTGCCTGAACTCGGTGGAGTTGATGAAATCATTGGCGACAGCAAGAGACGTCATGCCGTCGTCGAGCTGGCTGACCCAATATTTCACACCGTCATTATCCGGCGTCCGGTCGAAGGTCGCCTGGTAGAGACGGTAGGCGACACCGGCATTTTCGCCGACACCGGTGTCGAAATAGACGGAGCCTTCCAGGAAGGACACCCGCTCGACATCCTGGAAATAATAGAGCGTATCGGCATCGGCAAACGTCACGGCATCGCCGCCGACGGCAATGCTCATGCCCTCCGCAGAACGCGCCATGTTCACGGTATCAATATCCGCCTTTCCATCGACATAGGTATTGGCTTCCGCGGTCAGGTTGAAGTTGTCGCGGCCGGCCGTGCCATCCAGGACCACATCGAATTTGCCGGGATCGACCTTGCCGTCGTCACCCATGAAATCCCCGCTGTCGAGCGGACCGCTTCCCAGTAGATCGAGAACCGAGCCGACCGTGTCGTTCAGATCGATGATGCCGTTTTCGCCGACCAGCCCGGAGAGATTGAGCAAGCCGCCCGGCCCGAGAAGCCCACCGAGATCGAGCAAGGCACCGTCACTTCCCATCGCGCCGTCGCTGCCGATCGAAACGATACCGCCGTTACTCGGCAGAACCGCCACTTTCGTGCCATCGGACAGCGTCAGGCTGAGCACGGCATCGTCGCTGAGCAGGCCGATCTCCAGAAGATTGCCCGTGCCTCCGCCCGTCAGACCGTTGCTGAACAGATTACCCAGTAAGCCACCAGTGTCGTCGCCGCTGCCCCTCAGCAGATCTGCGATGGTGTCGACGACATCATCCACCGTACCGCCGACGGGGTTGAGAATGCCTTCGACGGAATCGCCCAGACGATCGAGAAAATCAGCCAGACTGCCGGTAAGACCGCCGGCGCCAAGGATCGAACCCGAAGTTGTAACCTGTGCCATCATTGTACTCCTCGTTTGCTTGAACAGCCCCTGGGGACCGCCAATCAAACTGTTTGACGACAGGTTTCGGTTGCATGAGAAATTTCTAAAAGAATTGTTGGCTTAATCATCCGTAGACGCCCACGGCATCCATCGTCGCCATCCGACACAGAAACGTGCCGGATCGATGCGAAAACTCCGGGCGCGCGCCTGTTTCACCCTCGATCAGCGAACCGGGCAGGTTTCATCCGTTTCGTCGCAACCTGGAGGACGCGTCGGGACCTGCGCGAAGCGAATCAGCCTGCCCGCCCCTTTCGTAAGGAAGATGGAGCGGGAAGACCCGATCAGGGTGGCAACCGAAAAAGGCATCTACATCGGAAAACAGGCCGGAGCGCCGTGATTTTTCGAGAACCGGATCAAAAGGGCTGGATTTCGGGAAGAATGGCGGAGAGGGTGGGATTTGAACCCACGATACCCTTGCGGGTATGCCGCATTTCGAGTGCGGTGCATTCGACCACTCTGCCACCTCTCCGCGGTCTGGTCGGCGCTTGTTCGGCGCGGGCGTTCTCATAACCATTGCAAACAGGTCTGGCAAGGGTAAATATCGATAAAAGTTGTGGTTTCGCCTTGACAGAAATTGGCCGCTCACGTATCTCGGCACGCGAATAGGCGTGGGGTAGCTTGCGCCCGATTTCCCTCCACTTCGTGGAGTCTCACCGGCAGATAGAATTCTACGGGCATCAAGCCCCTGAAATCCCTGCTCAATATCGACTGATAAAAAGACGGCCTGCTGGTTTTCCAGCGAGAGCCGGAAACGAACATGAAAGGATAAAAAATGTTCGCAGTCATCAAGACCGGCGGTAAGCAGTACCGCGTGGCAGCCGACGACGTGCTGACCATCGAAAAGCTTGACGTCGCCGCTGGCGACAGCATCGAATTCACCGAGGTTCTCGTGGTCGGCGTCGGCGCCGATGCGAAGTTCGGCGCGCCCTTCGTGGCTGGCGCTTCGGTCAAGGCCGAAGTTGTCGAGCACAACCGCGGCAAGAAGGTCATTTCCTTCAAGAAGCGTCGTCGCCAGAACTCCAAGCGTTCGCGCGGCCATCGTCAGCACCACACGGTCGTGCGCATCACGTCCATCGTGGCAGCCTAAGAACCCAGGTCAGGTAAAGGAGAACTCCAATGGCACATAAAAAAGCTGGCGGTTCCTCGCGCAACGGTCGCGATTCCCAGTCCAAGCGCCTGGGCGTAAAGAAGTTCGGCGGCGAAGTCGTCGTTCCGGGCAACATCATCGTGCGTCAGCGCGGCACCCAGTGGCATCCGGGCTCGAACGTCGGTCTCGGCAAGGATCACACGATTTTTGCACTTACGGCCGGCAACGTGAATTACCGTACGCGCGCGAACGGTCGCGTCTACGTATCCGTAATGCCGAAAGCCGAAGCAGCGGAATAAGCCGGTAGCGCTCTAAAACAGCCGGCGTCTCATCGACCCGGCTGACCGCACCAGGTTCAGACCAGAAAAAAGGGGAGATGGGACGCCATCTCCCCTTTTTCTTTTCCCTAACGGAGGACTGAACCATGCAAAGCGAATTGTTGCGGGACGACCAATCAAGGTCTCCCGAAGAACGGCTGAGGCCGGAGCGGTTAAGGACCGATTGCCCTGTCTTGTTATCGGAACGGCTCGTCCTGCGCGCGCCGCACGAAGAAGACATCGACGCCCTTGCCAATCTCGCCAACAACGCCAAAGTCGCCACAATGGTATCGCGTATGCCGCACCCGTACACGGTCAATGACGCAGCCGATTTCGTGCGACGCACGAAAGCAGGCGGTATTGGCAAGTGCGTCTATGCCATTACCAAAGCCGACAACGGCCTTTTCCTCGGATGCTGCGGCATCGAACCCATCGACGACGGCACCGTCGAGATCGGTTACTGGCTTGGCGAGCCCTACTGGAACCGCGGCTACATGACCGAAGCGGCGCATGCGCTGATCGACATGGTTTTCCGCACCCGCGATATCGACCAGATCGATGCCCGCTGCCGTGTCGTCAACATCGGCTCCAGGCGGGTGATCCAGAAATGCGGTTTCCAGTTCCAGGGGTCGGCGATGTTTCCGTCACTCGCCATGGGCAGCCTCGTTGCCGTCGAGTGGTTCCGGCTGGACCGCAAGACCTGGATGTCGTTGAGAAGCTGGGGAGGCATGCGATGAACGCGCAGACCCTCCGCCGCATCGAGACGGCACGCCCGGATGCCGGCCCCTGCCCGGTCATCCGCACCGAACGCCTCATCCTGCGGCCGCACAGGCTCGGCGATGCCGATGCGATCGCCGAATCCTTTTCGGATTTCCGCGTCACCCGCATGCTGTCGCGTGTGCCGGTGCCGTACCACCGGCAGGATGCTCTGGATTGGCTGGTACCACAGCTTTCCGGAATGCTGCCAGACTGGGCCTTGGCGATCACCACCGGCGACGACGTCCATATCGGCGTCGTTAGCATCGAGTTGCGGCATGGCCAATGGCATGTCGGCTACTGGCTCAATCGGTTCTACTGGGGCCGCGGCTACATGAGCGAGGCAACGGCAGCCGCTATCGAGCGGTTCTTCCGGCGCATGCCTGAGACGACGTTGTATTCCGGCGTCTTCGCCGACAACCCGGCATCGCTGCGCATCCAGGAAAAGCTAGGTTTCCGGCTGACCGGCTGCGGCGACGTATTCTGCGTCGCCCGCAACGCCATGGTGCCACATATCCAGACCGTGTTGGCACCGGATGCCTTCATCGTGCCGCCACGCCGCTGAAATCAGCCGGGTCGCCCTTTCACGCAAGGGGCGGTCCGGACAACGATCATTCGAGCTCCAGCCAGAGTGGAAAATGATCCGAACCTTTTGCGGTCGTGTCGATGAAGGCGTCCCTGAGGCGTGCGAGAAGACCGTAACTCAAAAAACCGTAATCCAGCTGCAGGCGCCGGCCATGGTTCTTCGCATCGATACAGCTATAGGTTTCCGCCGTCAGGCGGCCGAGCCAACACAGCGCATCCACCGGATTGCGCGAGCGCAGCGTGCGACCGTAGACCGGATCGGTGCTGCCCGCCATGGCGACATATTCCGGCGATTCCGGCTGCATGTTGAAATCGCCAAGCAGGATGTATTCTTCCGGCAGCGGCGGATCGGCAAGCTGGAACTCGCTGGCGCCCGTCAACGCGCCGCCCTCTTCGGTAAAACGGCCAGCCCGCTCCTTGAGATAGCGGATCTGCATGATGCGCTCCTCCACGGATGTATGATCGAGATGCACGGAATAGACACGCAAGGGACCCGACGGCGTCTCCAGCACCGCCTCCGTCGCCCCACGCTGCAGGTTGAGGCGATCGAAGGTGCGCTGGCGCGGCAGAAGCAGGGTGCGCGTCGACAGGATCGGCCAGCGCGACAGGATCATGTTGCCAAATTGCAGCCGCCGTTCGCGACGCTGCCCATCCTCGACAATCGTGCCGAGATGCACGTCGCAAGGAGCACCATACACCCAGAAATAGTCCGGGAAGAAGGTGGCCAAATCGCCCGCCAGGTCGGCATATCCGTTCGGTTCGAAGCCTCTGGTGACTTCCTGCAGCGCGATGACGTCCGCGCCGGCAAGACTTGCAGCAATGCGGTCCAGGTCATATTTCCCATCAAGACCCATGCCAAACTGTATGTTATAACTCGCGAACTTCACGATAATCTTTGACCTCCGCTGCAGCCGGCTATATCCAAAGCGGCGACTTTCCGAACATCCTGACACCCAACGATTGGCATTGAAATGAAATTTCTCGACGAAGCAAAGGTCTATATCCGCTCCGGAGACGGTGGCGCGGGTGCCGTTTCCTTCCGGCGTGAGAAGTTCATCGAGTTCGGCGGGCCCGACGGCGGCGACGGCGGGCGCGGCGGCGACGTCTGGGTCGAGGCGGTGAACGGTCTCAACACCCTGATCGACTTCCGCTACCAGCAGCACTACAAGGCCAAGACCGGCACGCACGGCATGGGCAGAAACCGCACCGGCGCCAATGGCGAAGAGGTGACGATGAAGGTGCCGGTCGGCACCCAGATCCTCGAGGAAGATGGCGAAACGCTGATCGTCGATCTGGTGCGCGAAGGCCAGCGCTTCCGCCTGGCGGCCGGCGGCAATGGCGGTTTCGGCAACGCCCATTTCAAGTCGTCCACCAACCAGGCGCCGACCTGGGCCAATCCCGGCCTTGAGGGCGAGGAAAAGACCATCTGGCTGCGACTGAAGCTGATTGCCGATGCCGGCCTGGTCGGACTGCCCAATGCCGGCAAATCGACCTTCCTGGCGACGGTGACGCGCGCGCGCCCGAAGATCGCCAACTACCCGTTCACCACCCTGCATCCCAATCTCGGCGTCGCCACCATCGACGGCCGCGAATTCGTGCTGGCGGATATTCCCGGCCTGATCGAAGGCGCCCATGAAGGGGTCGGCATCGGCGACCGCTTCCTCGGCCATGTCGAGCGCACCCGTGTTCTGCTGCACCTCGTTTCGGCGCAGGAAGAAAAGGTTGGCAAGGCCTACAAGACGGTGCGCCACGAGCTAGACGCCTATGGCGGCGACCTGATCGGCAAGCCGGAGATCGTCGCCCTGTCGCAGATCGACACGCTCGACGACAAGGAACGCAAGAAGAAGGCCAAGGAGCTTGAAAAGGCCTGCGGCCGTCCGCCGATGCTGTTGTCGGCCGCGACCGGCGAAGGCATGACGGACGCATTGCGGGCACTGCGCGACATCATCGTCGCCAGCAGCGGCGGCGACACGGCTTTGCCGGATCGCAGCGTGCCGGTGGAAAGTGACGTCGAGGACGAGGATTGAGATGAGCAACGGCCGCAAACCGCTCGCTTCCTACCGGCGTGTCGTCATCAAGATCGGCTCTGCTCTTCTCGTCGACCGCAAGACCGGGCTGAAACAGTCTTGGCTTGACGCCATGTGCGCCGATATCGCCAAGCTGAAGGCAGGCGGAACCGACGTGCTCGTCGTTTCCTCCGGCGCCATCGCGCTTGGCCGATCGGTGCTGAACGTGCCGGCCGGCGCCCTGAAGCTGGAAGAAAGCCAGGCGGCGGCGGCCGTCGGCCAGATCGCGCTGGCCCATGCCTGGACGCAAAGCCTGTCGCAGGATGCAATCATCGCCGGGCAGATCCTGCTGACGCTCGGCGATACGGAAGAGCGCCGCCGCTACCTCAACGCCAAGGCGACGATCAACCAGCTGCTCAAACTCGGCGCCGTGCCGATCATCAACGAAAACGATACGGTCGCCACCAGCGAGATCCGCTACGGCGACAACGACCGGCTGGCCGCCCGCGTCGCGACGATGACCGGCGCCGACCTTTTGGTGCTGCTCTCCGATATCGACGGCCTCTATACGGCACCGCCGCATCTCGATCGCGAAGCCCGTTTCCTCGATACGATCGAGGCGATCACCCCCGACATCGAGGCGATGGCGGGCGGTGCGGCATCCGAACTGTCGCGCGGCGGCATGCGCACCAAGATCGATGCCGGCAAGATCGCCACGGTTGCCGGCTGCGCCATGATCATTGCCTCGGGCAAGCCGGATCATCCGCTGCAAGCCATTGAAAACGGCGCACGTTCCTCCTGGTTTGCGCCCTCCGGCACACCGGTCACGGCGCGAAAAACCTGGATTGCCGGGCAGTTGCACCCGGCCGGCGAATTGCATGTCGATAGCGGCGCGGAAAAGGCACTGCAATCCGGCAAGAGCCTGCTTCCGGCCGGCGTGCGCACGGTCGTCGGGCAGTTCGAGCGCGGCGACACGATTGCCGTCATCGGCGCGGAAGGGCGGGAAATCGCCCGCGGCCTCGTCAGCTACGATGCCGACGAGGCACGCCAGATCACCGGCCGCAAATCGAGCGAGATCGAAGCCATACTCGGATATGCCGGCCGCGCCGCGATGGTGCACCGCGACGATCTGGTGATGACCGCCCGGGCCACGGAGAAACGAACGAAGGATGCAGTCCATGCTTGAGAAGGTGACGCAGACCCTGGATATCGAAGCGTTGATGAACGACATCGGCGCCAAGGCCAAGGCCGCGCGCCGACCGTTGGCGATCGCTTCCACCGATGCCAAGAACCGGGCGCTGAACGCCATGGCCGACGAGATCGTCGCGGCGACAGGGACCATTCTTGCCGCCAATGCCGAGGATCTCAAGGATGTCGAAGGCACGGACATGCTGCCGTCCTTCATCGACCGGCTGACGCTGACCGAAAAACGCATCCATGACATGGCCGACGGCATCCGCGCCATCGCGACGCTGGACGATCCGGTCGGCGGCGTCATTGCCGAATGGGACCGGCCGAACGGCCTGCACATCGAGCGCGTGCGCACGCCGCTCGGTGTCATCGGCGTCATCTACGAAAGCCGGCCGAACGTCACGGCGGATGCCGGTGCGCTGTGTCTCAAGGCCGGCAATGCCGTCATCCTGCGCGGCGGCTCGGATTCGCGCCGGTCGTCACAGGCAATCCATGCCTGCCTGGTCCGCGGCCTCAAGGCTGCCGGCCTGCCGGAACACGCGATCCAGCTGGTGCCGACCACCGACCGCGCCGCCGTCGGCGCCATGCTGTCCGGCCTCAACGGCGCCATCGACGTCATCGTGCCGCGCGGCGGCAAGAGCCTGGTGGCGCGGGTGCAGAATGAGGCCCGCGTGCCGGTCTTCGCCCATCTGGAAGGCCTCTGCCATATCTATGTCGACGTCTCCGCCGACCTCGACATGGCGAAATCGATCGTCGTCAACGCCAAGATGCGCCGCACCGGGATCTGCGGCGCCGCCGAAACGCTGCTGGTCGACAGTGCTGCCATCGGCACGCATCTGATGCCGATCCTGGAAGCGCTGACGAATGCCGGCTGCGAGATCCGCGCCTCCTCCACCGTGCTGAAGATCTTTCCGGCCTTCAAGCCGGCGACCGAAGAGGATTGGCGCACCGAATATCTCGACGCGATCATTTCCGTCGCCATCGTCGACGGCATTTCCGGCGCGATCAAACATATCGGTCACTATTCGTCGAACCACACTGAGGCGGTGATCGCCGAGGATCCCGATGTGGTCGAGCGTTTCTTCAACGAGATCGATTCCGCCATCCTGCTGCACAATGCCTCGACGCAATTTGCCGATGGCGGCGAATTCGGCATGGGCGGCGAGATCGGCATCGCCACCGGCAAGATGCATGCCCGCGGCCCTGTGGGCGTCGAGCAGCTGACCTCGTTCAAATACCGCGTGCGCGGCACCGGCCAGACCAGACCGTGACGTGACAGCAGAAAAGATCGACCGCCGCTACCTGATCATGCCCCATGCCGAACGCGGCATGGTCGTGGGCCTGTTCGGCGGTTCGTTCAATCCGCCGCATGAGGGCCACGAACTGGTGGCGGACATCGCGCTTCGCCGCCTCGGCCTCGATCAGCTGTGGTGGATGGTGACGCCGGGCAACCCGCTGAAAAGCCACTCCAATCTGGCGCCGCTTTCGCAGCGGCTCGCCTGGAGCGAAAAGGTGGCCTCCGACCCGCGCATCAAGGTGACCGCCTTCGAAAAGACCCTCGGCGGCAGCTACACCGCCAAGACCCTGGCGCGGGTGAAAGCGCTCAATCCGCATGTGCATTTCATCTGGATCATGGGTGCCGACAATCTCAAAAGTTTCGACAAGTGGCAGAACTGGCAGGGCATTGCCTGCACCTTCCCGATCGCCGTGATCGACCGGCCGGGGGCGACACTGTCCTACCTTTCCTCGAAAATGGCGCAACGCTTTGGTTTCGCCCGCCTCGACGAAGACGATGCCGGCGTGTTGTGGATGAAGCGGGCGCCCGCCTGGACCTTCATCCACGGCCCGCGTTCGACACTGAGTTCGACGGCGCTGCGCGCTGCCGGCGCAAAGTGATCAGCCGGCTATCGTGTCGCCAAATCCGGGTGGGCAGCACGGCCCCTGCGCCGCAGTGCGGCAAAACGGCCATACCGGAAATGATCCGTAAGAACCACCAGACCCCATGTCTTGAAACGTTAGGGGTTTGATGCCTATCTTTATAAACGATTGGGGCGATTTGCCCGAATCGCCAGTGCCTGTTGCTGTTACGCCAAAGAAAGGAAAAACTCTGACAACAGTACACGCCAAGGGGAGAGCGCTCGCCGCCACCCCTAAAAGCCCGGAACGTGGCGCCGATGCCGCTGCCCGTGCTCTTCAACTGGTCCTCCTCAGCCTGGAGGACTCGAAGGCAGAAGATATTGTCACCATCAACATTGCCGGAAAATCGGCGCTTGGAGATTACATGGTTGTCGTCTCCGGCCGTTCGAACAGGCATGTCGCCGCCATCAGCGACCACCTGATTTCCGACCTCAAGGAAGAGGGTTTCGGCAACGCTCGCGTCGAGGGTCTGGAAACCGGAGACTGGGTGCTGATTGACACCGGTGACATCATCGTCCATGTGTTCCGCCCCGAAATCCGCGAGTTCTACAACATCGAGAAGATGTGGGCTGCCCCGGATCTCGAAGAAGAGACATTGCACTGATCGACCTTGCCGGCATGCTTTTGCATTCCGAAGGACGATAGGCCGAACCGGTACGGCGGCAACCAGGCCGCCGGGAGCCGAGCGGCCCGGACGCACGGAAAGCAGACATGCGGATTGGCCTTTTTGCTGTTGGCCGGCTCAAAGCCGGGCCTGAGAAGGATCTTGCGGCTCGTTATCTCGAACGGCTGGCAAAGGCCGGACCGGCGATCGGCATCGAATTTTCGCGCGTCGTCGAAGTGGCCGAAAGCCGCGCCGCAAACGCTGCGACTCGAAAACGCGAAGAAGCCGGCCTGCTGGAAAAGGCATTGCCGGAAGGCGCCGTTCTCATTCTCCTCGACGAACGCGGCAAGGCGCTCGACAGCGAAGCCTTCGCCACGACGGTCGGCCAGTATCGCGACAACGGCAAACGCGACCTGATGATCGCCATCGGCGGCGCCGACGGGCTCGATCCGGCCCTTTACGACCGGGCGGACGCCACGTTCTGTCTCGGCAAGATGACATGGCCGCACCAGCTGGTGCGCATCCTCATCGCCGAACAGCTGTACCGCGCCGTGACCATCCTTTCCGGCCATCCCTATCACCGAATTTGACGGCAACGGTCGCGTAGTGCCGGATTTTCGTCTTTCCTTAATCGGTAACGGCGATGTTCCTTGGCGATCGGCCGCAAATCAGCTTAGATTCCGGCTTCTTTTGACCGCGATGACCGAAGACCGAATGGACGCATCGACCTGCAAACCGAAAAGAGCGCTGCTGGCAGGGCTTAGCCTTGCCGTTGTCGCCGGTTTGTCGCAGCCACCGTTTCTCCCAGAGGCTTTCGCCCAGGAAAAATCCGGCACCCAGCCGAGGATCGTCGCGGAAAGCGACCCTACCGCCGAATTGCAGCGCGAGCGGGACCTGACACGCAGCGAGCTGGAAACGCTGTCCAGGACCATGACCCTTTCGGCTGAAAAAGCCGCGAGCCTGAAACAGAGCATCGACGCGCTGGAGAAAAGCACCGTCAGCCTGCGTTCGGCACTGATCGATTCGGCAAACCGCCGCAAGCAACTCGACAAGCAGATCGCCGCCAGCGGGGAAAAACTCGCGGAACTCAATATCCGCCGCGACAAGATCCATGGCTCGCTGAAGGAGCGCCGCGGCCTGCTGGCGGAGGTTCTCGCTGCCTTGCAGCGCATGGGCCGCAATCCGCCGCCAGCCCTTCTCGTGACGCCCGACGATGCGCTTGCCTCCGTGCGCAGCGCCATCCTGCTCGGCGCCGTTGTTCCCGGCATCCGCAAGGAGACGGAGCGGCTTGCCACCGACCTGCAGGAACTCGCGACGCTTTCGGCTGAAATCCTGACGGAAAAGGCCAATTTCACCACCACCGTCACCAACAATCTCGAAGAAGAGCGGCGCATGGACCTGCTCATCGTCGAGAACGACAAACTAAGCCGCAAGACGGCCGAGGAACTGGAGGCGGAGAGGCGGCATGCGAAAGATCTGGCAGCCCGCGCCACCAGCCTCGAAGGCCTGATCGGCTCGCTGGAAACGGAAATAACCTCCGTGCGCGAGGCAGCCGCACTGGCAAAGGCGGAGGAGGAAAAGCGCCGCCAGATGACCGACGAGCAGCGGCAGAAGGCAAAAGAACTCGCCGAGAACGGCGTGCCCGACAAAAACCGCATTGCGCCTGCATATGCTTTTTCCGATTTGAAAAATAAGCTGGAGCTTCCGGTTGCAGGCGAGATCATCCGCCAGTTCGGCGATGCCGACGGCACCGGTCACCCGGCCAAGGGCATGACGATCGCATCCACACCGGGCATGCTGGTCACGGCGCCGGCGGATGGTTCGGTGGTTTTCGCCGGGGTTTTCCGCAGCTATGGCCAGGTGGTCATCCTGAACACCGGCGATGGCTACCACCTGGTGATGTCCGGCATGGATCAGATCAAGACGCGCCAGGGCAAATTCGTCTTCGCCGGCGAACCCCTTGCAGTCATGGGTGAGAAAAGAGTGGCGAGCGCGACGGCATTGGCGCTGGAAACGGATCGCCCGACACTTTACATTGAATTTCGAAAAGGCGACCAGCCGGTCGATTCCCGACCGTGGTGGACCGCGACAGGCACTGGAAAGGCACGCAATGATACGTAGGGCTTCACTTGTTCTCGTAGGCGCTCTGATGGGTGCGACGGCGATGAGCGTCATTTATTCGGCTGGCATGCCTGCGGTCGCCGCAGGTGCGTCCACCTACAAGGAACTGTCGATCTTCGGCGACGTCTTCGAGCGCGTCCGCGCCCAGTACGTCACCCCGCCGCAGGAAGACAAGCTCATCGAGAATGCCATCAACGGCATGCTGACCTCGCTCGATCCGCATTCCAGCTACATGAATGCCAAGGATGCCGACGACATGCGCACCCAAACCAAGGGTGAGTTCGGCGGCCTCGGCATCGAAGTGACGATGGAAGAAGAACTCGTCAAGGTCATCACCCCGATCGACGACACGCCGGCCTCGCGCGCCGGTGTCCTGGCCGGCGACTTCATCTCCGAGATCGACGGCCAGCCGGTGCGCGGCCTCAAGCTCGAAGACGCCGTCGACAAGATGCGCGGCGAGATCAACACGCCGATCAAGCTGACGATCCTGCGCAAGGGCGCCGACAAGCCGATCGAGCTGACCATCGTCCGCGACATCATCCCGGTTCGCGCCGTCAAGTCGCGCGTCGAAGGCGACGTCGGTTACCTGCGTGTCATCTCCTTCTCGGAAAAGACCTATGACGACCTCGAAAAGGCGATCGTCAACATCAAGAAGGAAGTGCCGGCCGACAAGCTGAAGGGCTACGTGCTTGACCTGCGCCTCAACCCGGGCGGTCTGCTCGACCAGGCGATCAACGTCTCCGATGCCTTCCTGGAGCGTGGCGAAGTGGTTTCGACCCGCGGCCGCAATCCGGACGAGACCCGCCGCTTCAACGCCGGCCCGGGCGACCTGACCGACGGCAAGCCGGTGATCGTGCTGATCAACGGCGGTTCGGCCTCGGCCTCCGAAATCGTCGCCGGCGCCTTGCAGGACATGCATCGCGCCACGGTTCTCGGCACACGCTCCTTCGGCAAGGGTTCGGTCCAGACCATGATCCCGCTCGGCGAGAACGGCATGCTGCGCCTGACCACGGCGCTGTATTACACGCCGTCGGGCAAGTCGATCCAGGGCACCGGCATCCAGCCGGATATCAAGGTTGACCAGCCGCTGCCGGTCGAACTGCAGGGCAAGGTGACCATGGAAGGCGAATCCAGCCTGCCGGGCCACATCAAGGGCCAGAACGAGACCGAAGAGGGCTCAGGCTCCGTGGCTTACGTTCCGCCGGAACCCAAGGACGACGTGCAGCTGAACTACGCGCTCGACCTGCTGCGTGGCGCCAAGAAGGATCCGGCTTTCCCGCCGATCGCCGACAAGGCCGAAGTCACCAAGTAAATATCGGGAAAGGCGCCGGCCCCTCACGCGGGGGCCGGCGCCTTTTGATTCGCGATCGGGGCGGGCGCATCATTGGGAACGGATCTCCACGAACCGCTGGGCAGGAACCGCGCCGCGGCCAAAAAGCCTTATCGCCGGCTGACGGCGGCTGCGGTGTTTTCCGTTCTCGGCATCGTCTTCATCGGTGCCGTTTCCGTTTATGCCCTCCTGCCATCCGAAAAGCTGGGCCGTCCTTCCGAAACCGAAATCGCCCAGGCTGAAAAGCCGGCGGAGACATCGCAGAATACCGGCGAGATTGCCGCAGAGAAGCCAGCGGAGCAAGCCGATGGCCTGCCGCGCGAAAAATCGCATTCCGGCGCCAAGGTCGAGCGGACGCTGACCAATGACGGCTCCGTCGTCACCAAATATTCGCCGAAAACGAGAGACGGGAAAGGCCCGGTGCTGATCGACACCGCCGCCATCGGCCAGGATCCGCGCATGGCGGCGCTGCCCAACGACGACCTCCTGGAAGACAGCCCCTATGGAAAGCTGCCTATCATCGGCAAGGATGGATTGCGCCCGGTGGAGCAATATGCCCGCCCCTGGTCCGGCAGCCGCAGCACCCGCATCGCCATCGTCGTCGGTGGCCTCGGCCTCAGCCAGACGGGCACGCAGCGCGCCATCAAGCAATTGCCGGAAGAAATCACCTTCGCTTTCGCCGCCAGCGGCAACAGCCTGCAGCGCTGGATGCAGGAAGCCCGCCGCAGCGGCCACGAGATCCTCATCCAGTTGCCGCTGGAACCATTTGATTATCCGGATAACGATCCTGGCCCGGGCACGCTGCTGACGTCGCAATCCAAGGACGACAACATTGCCGATCTGCACCAGGCGCTAGGCAAGATCACCAATTATACCGGTGTGATGAACTACCTCGGTGGCCGTTTCCTCTCCGATGCCGATGCGCTCGACCCGATCATGCGCGACATCGCCGCCCGCGGCCTCCTGTTTCTCGACGACGGGTCGGTGGCGCAGACCCAGACGGGCAATTTCGCCAAGGCGCTGGACATGCCGCATGCCTTTGCCGACGTGCAACTGGACGGACAGCTGAATACCGGCGCCATCCTCGCCAAGCTGGACGAACTTGAGCGCATCGCCCGGCGCAACGGCCAGGCGATCGGTGTTGCCTCCGCCTTCGACGAAAGCATCGCCGCCATCCGCCAGTGGAGCGACGAAGCATCGCTGCGCGGCATCGAGATCGTCGGCGTTTCGGCGCTGGCAACCAATCCTTGAGATGCCAAACCTTGAGACCAATGATATGAGCAAGAACAAGAACGCCCCCGTGAAAGCCGAAGACCTGCCTTACCGTCCCTGCGTCGGCATCATGGTGCTTAATCGCCAGGGGCTGGTCTGGGCGGGCAAACGTATTCCCATCGGCAATTCCGAATATGACGGTTCGCCGCAGCTGTGGCAGATGCCGCAAGGCGGCATCGACAAGGACGAAGACCCGCTGAAGGCCGCCTATCGCGAGCTTTACGAAGAAACCGGCATGCGGTCGGTCTCCCTGCTTGCCGAGGCGCCGAACTGGATCAATTACGACCTGCCGCCGCAGCTCATCGGCATCGGCCTCAAGGGCAAGTTTCGCGGCCAGACGCAGCGCTGGTTTGCCTTTCGTTTCGAAGGTGACGAAACCGAGATCGCCATCAACCCGCCGCCCGGCGGGCACGAACCGGAGTTCGATGCCTGGGCGTGGAAGCCGATGCACGAATTGCCCGGCCTGATCGTCTCGTTCAAGCGCAGCGTCTACGATGCCGTGGTGGCGGAATTCAGCCACCTCGCCGGGCAGTAAGGGCCAGGAGGCGTTACCATGCTGCATGTCGGCTGGAGCCATCGGACCGAGGCGCCGGCCCGCATCATGGTCTACCCGGACGGCTGCCGCGACGTCATCATCGCCGAGCCGCCGGACCGGGCGCCATACATCCTGTTTTCGGATTGGGATTTCCAGCCGCGGGCGGTCGATGTGATAGCGGGCACGCGAATGACCGGCTTTCGCCTGCGCCCCGGCTTGACGCTGACGCCTGCCGCCCTTGCCGAATTGACCGGGCAGGAAACGAAGATAGCGACCTTTCTCGAAAGCATGTTGAGCCCGACAGACGAGCTTGCCGATGTCATCGCTCTTCTCGCCGGCTCCACCATGCCGCTTGCCCGCATCGCCCGCCATGCCGGTGTCTCGTCGCGGACGCTGCAGCGACGGTTGCGCGAATGCCAGATGCCGTCGCCGGATTACTGGCGCCGTCTCGGGCGGGCGCGACGCACGGTTTCCGCCCTATCCGGCAGCGAAACCCTGGCCGATACGGCGGCTCGTTTCGGGTACAGCGATCAGGCGCACATGAGCCGCGAATGCAAATCCTGGTTCGGCCGGAGCCCGGCGCAATTGCGCCGCGACCCCGGCACGCGCGCCATCCTGGCTCAGCCGGGGGTCGGCAACTGGACCGGCGAGCAGATCTCGATCAGGTAGCCGTTGGGGTCGCCGACATAGGCGATCACCTGCCCCCAGGGCACGTCTCTTGTGGCCTGAACCAGCGTCGCACCCGCGGCAAGCGCCTGCTGCAGCGCGCCCTCAACATCCTCCGTCTCGAAGGCAAGCTCGAAAGCCGGGGCGGCGAGCGAAGGTTTTTGCGGATGTTTTCCCAATTGCCGCATCAGCGCCGTGGAGGAAAAGGCAAGTTTGGTCGCGCCAGTCGAAAGCTCGCCGTAGTCACCGCTCTCATGCAGGAAGGCGATTTCGAAACCGAAGGCGCGGACGAAGAAATCGAGGCTGGCACCGACGTCGTCGACATAGAGGATGGTGTAGCGAAAATTCATGAGCTGCTCCTTTGCTTCACCCCGCGACAGATAGGGGAATGGCCGTGGAAGATCTTGAATTTTCGCGACACAAAAACGAAAAAGCCGCCCGCGAAACACCACGGGCGGCTTTTCAAAGCATGAAAAATTAGTGCTCGTCGCCTTCTGCTTCGTCGGCAGAGCCGGCATTGAGCTGGCCGTATTTCGCTTCGCCGATCTTGTCGAGCAGTTCCAGCTGGGTTTCCAGGAAGTCGATGTGACCTTCCTCGTCCATCAACAGCTGCTCGAACAGTTTCATGGAAACGTAGTCGCCGGCCTCGTAACAGATGTCGCGCGACTTCTTGTACGAGGTGCGGGCGTCGTATTCGCCGGCAAGGTCGGCTTCCAGCACTTCCTTGACGTTCTGACCGATGCGCAGCGGCGAAACCGTCTGCAGGTTGGGGTGGCCTTCGAGGAAGATGATGCGTGCGACAAGTTTGTCGGCATGCTGCATTTCTTCGATCGATTCGGCACGTTCCTTCTTTGCGAGCTTGGTATATCCCCAGTCTTCAAGAAGGCGATAATGCAGCCAATATTGATTGACCGCGCCCAGTTCGAGGAACAATGCCTCGTTAAGCCGCTCGATGACTCTTTTGTCGCCTTTCAAGGTCCGCTCTCCTGTTTTCTTCATGGAATTCTTTGAGGCGGGCCATAAAATCAAATATTTCGGCGTCCGTCGAGTCACGCCGGCTATGGTAATGTTCGGTTGTGCGGATGATGATGTCCACCACATTGGGGAAACAGCCGCAGCAGCGGCCGCGCTTTTCCATCGCGTGATAGACTTTTGCCGGCACGATCAGCTGCCAACAGTCCTCATCGAGGAGCCCGATGATGGTGTCTTCGATCTCTTTTACGGTAATGAAGTTGCAGCTGCAAACCAGCATGTCGTCTTGCCTGTCATACGCAACGTACTGAATTGGTTTCATAAAGCAAAAGAGGATATTTGCTGTCAACAAAAAACTGCCGCGACGGGGATCGACAAAGATTGGAATCGATCTAAACTTGATAAAATTGATCGTATTTTCATGAGCTTAGGGAGAGCCTTCGGCCCGAAGCACGACAAAAGCCTGCGTCATAAAACCGCAAAAATTCCAAAAAAATATTTTTGGTGAGGACGAAAAAACGATCGCCCGGATGCTGTTTCGGCGAAAGAAAGACCTCGGCATCCGCGACTCAATGAAAGTTGCGCCCCTTCGGCATGACCTGCGCCGCTTCGATGGCCGCCCTTCGTGCCGTTTCCCTGTCGCCGCCTCCTTCCTTCCCTGCGCCATGACGGCGCAATTCGATTGCCCTGGATTGCAGCCCCTCCGTCGGTGGCCCATCCCCCGCCTTGCCCTTCTGCAGCAGGGTCAGCAGCGGCGTCATGTCCTCCAGATGTTCGGCGACCACATGGATCACTCCGCTTTCCCGCTGCAGACGACCGCGAATGAGCACCACCCGCGCGCCCATGACCACGGGGCGGTAACGATCGAAAACCTTGTTCCAGACGATCGCATTGGCGACCCCGGTTTCATCCTCGATGGTCATGAAGATGACGCCTTTTGCCGATCCGGGCCGCTGGCGCACCAGCACCAGGCCGGCAATACTCACCCGCTGCCCCGCCGGTGCTGTCGCTAGGTCGCGGCTGCAGGTCACGCCTGCCCGGGAGAAACGCTGGCGCATAAAGGTGACCGGATGAGCCTTGAGCGACAGCGACAAGGCACGATAATCCTCGATCACCTGCTCGCCGGGCAGCATCGCCGGTAGGGCCACATCCGGCTCGCGCTGCAGATCGTTGTTGTCGCCCCGATCGAAGAGCGGCAGATACTCCGCCGCCGCCTTTTCATCCAGAGCCCTGACCGCCCACAACGCATCGCGGCGATCAAGACCGAGGGAGCCGAAGGCATCTGCATCCGCCAGCCGCTCGATGGTAGAACGCGACAGGCCGGATCGCAACCAGAGATCACGCACCGAGACATATCCGGCGCCGCGCCTTGCAACACAGGTCCGCATTTCGTCCTCGCCCGCCCCCCTGACCTGCCGGAACCCCAGTCGCACGGCTTTTTTTGTCAAAATGACGGCTCGCATCGTGGCATGCCGCGGATCCACCCGGCGCGGATCAAAGCCATCATCTTCCAGCAGGCAATCCCAATCGGAATGGTTGATATCGACAGGTCGAACAACGACGCCATGCTCACGCGCATCCCGCACCAATTGTGCCGGCGCATAAAACCCCATCGGCTGCGAATTCAGCAACGCGACGCAAAAAATGTCCGGGTAATAGGTCTTGAACCAGCAGGAGGCATAAACGAGCAGCGCGAACGAGGCTGCATGGCTTTCGGGAAAACCGTATTCGCTGAACCCCTTGATCTGGTTGAAGCACCGTTCGGCGAACTCTTTTTCATAACCTTTCTTCACCATTCCGGCGATCATCTTGTCGTGGAAATAGGTGATCGTGCCCGTCCGCTTGAATGTCGCCATCGCCCGCCGCAGCCGATCCGCTTCCGCCGGTTCGAAACCTGCGGCGGTGATGGCGATCTGCATCGCCTGTTCCTGGAACAGCGGCACGCCGAGGGTTCGCTCCAGGATTGCCTTCAATTCCGGCTTGGGGAATTCCACTGCCTTCCCATGACGGCGCCATTCCTCGCGGCGCTTGAGATAAGGATGGACCATGTCTCCCTGAATGGGGCCGGGCCGGACGATCGCCACCTCGATGACCAGATCGTAGAACTCGCGTGGCCGCAGGCGCGGCAGCATGCTCATCTGCGCCCGGCTCTCGATCTGGAAGACGCCGATCGTATCGGCCCGGCAGATCATGTCGTAGACCGGACCTTCATCGGCATGGACGGCATGGCCGAGATCGGAGAGCGACTTCTTCCGATCATAATGCAATCGAAGCAGTTCGAAGGCCTTGCCCAGGCATGTCAGCATGCCGAGCGCCAAAACATCGATCTTGAACAGGCCGACCGTATCGAGATCGTCCTTGTCCCATTCGATCATGAAACGGTCTTCCGAGGCCGTATTCATGATCGGAACGATCTCGTCGAGGCGATCCCGGGTGATGACGAAGCCGCCGACATGCTGGGTCAGGTGCCTGGGGAATTCCATGAGCAGACCGGTATATTCGAGAACCTGCTTGGTCGTGCGATCCTGCATGTCGAGACCGGCGGCCCTGGCCTGCTCGTCGGAAAAACCATGCGTCCACCAGCCCCACACGGAAGCAACGAGGGCAGACTGCACGTCTTCCGACAGCCCGAAGGCCTTGGCGACCTCCCTGCCCGCCGACCGGGTCCGGTAGGTCGTGACGGCGGCGGCAAGGCCGGCATATTCCTTGCCATAGGTCTTATAAATGTAATCGATGACCTCCTGGCGGCGGGCATGCTCGAAATCGACATCGATATCCGGCGGCTCATGGCGCTCCGTCGATAGAAACCGTGCGAAAAGAAGCTTCATCTTCCTCGGATCGACATCGGTGATCTCAAGGCAATAGCAGACCGTCGAATTGGCAGCCGACCCTCTTCCCTGGCAGAGGATGTCCTTGCTGCGGGCAAATTGCATGATGTTGCGGATCGTCAGGAAATAGGAGGGGTAGTCCTTGTCCTCGATAAGCTCGAGTTCCTGGCTGATCTGCTGGACAACGGCACCGGACGCACCTTCCGGAAAACGCTTGGCAAAACCTTCCCAGGTCAATCGCCGCAAGGTTGCCATCGGCGTTTCGTCCTCACGGGTCTCCATCGGATAAAGATGCCCGAGCTCGTCGAGAGAAAAAGATAGCCGGCGAAATAGTTTCTCCGTATTGCTGACGGCCTCCGGATAGACGCGGAAAATCCGCCGCATCTCCGCACAGTCTTTCAGGTGACGTTCTGCATTGGCGGCCAGCAGAAGCCCGGCTTCGGCGATTGTGACATGATGACGAATCGCCGTCACGACATCGGCCAGCGGGCGCCGCTCCACCCGGTGATACAGCGGCTCGTTGGTTGCGATGAGCGGCAGGCGCAATTTTTCCGCAAGCATGGCCAGTTCCGCAAAAATCCGCCGGTCATTGCCGTCGTAATGCGGGGAAAGAGCGAGATAGGCTCGGCCGGGGCAGCTGGTTTTCAGGCTTGTCAGAAAATCTTCGAGATGCTGCCAAGCGGCCGGGTCAATGCGCCTGCGGTCGGGCACCACCACCAGGATCAACTCCTCCTGCCATTCCATGAGATCTGCGGCGTACAGGGTGCAAGTCCCCTTTTCCGAGCGCAGGTTGCCGGTGCTCAGCAGGCGGCAGAGATGGCCCCAGCCCTTGCGATTGATGGGAAAAGCCAGGATGTCAGGCGTTCCGTCGCAGAAGACGAGGCGGGCGCCCGGCTGAACGGCGACAGGATCGAGCAGTTCCTCCCCCTCTTCCGTCTGCCAGGGTTTTCCGGCCATCGCCGCCTCGTATTTCTCCAGGATCGCCTTGGCTTTCGAATGCGCCCGCACCATGCCGGCAACGGAATTGCGGTCGGTGATGCCGAGGCCGGACAAGCCCAGCCGGGAGGCCTGGGCAACCATGTCTTCGGCGCTGGAGGCGCCTTCCAGGAAGGAAAAATTGGTGCGGGCACCGATTTCGCAAAAGCCGGCGGTGCTCATGCGAATACGCCCTGCATGTACCAGAGCGGCTCGCTGGTCTCGCGCTCGTAAAGGCCTTCACGATAGAGCCAGTAGCGACGCCCGACTTCGTCCTCGACGCGGAAATAATCGCGCGTGAACGTATCCTTCTCATCGACCCACCATTCCGCCGCCAGCCGCTCCGGCCCTTCGGCGCGGCGAACCCGGTGAAGCGTGCGCCGCCAGCGGAAGCTGACCGGCGGCCCTTCCGGGACGGCGGCGGTGGCCTCGACGATCTCGGGGTGGCGGAAAAGGCGCAGCGGCCGCTCGGATCGGCAGGCGGTGACCTCTCCCGCCGACGGCGGTGTTTTCGACAGGCCCTGGACCACCTCTGCCGCCGGCACGAACAGGGAGGCACGTTCCGGCAGGTGGCTTTGCCGGTCGACCGGCGCCAGAAGACAATCGCTGCCGAAGCGGGCGGTCACCTGGTCGATGAAGGTGCCAAGGCTAGCCTGCTGGTTTCCTTCCCCGGAAAAATCCTGCTGCTCGGCCGCAAAACTTTCCGACTGCAAGACATTGAGGCGAACGATCTCGATTCCGAATCCGGCATCGAGATCGTCATGCAGCGCCTGGAACCGGCCACGGAACAAGGCGGCCGTCCGTTTCGGCTCCCGCAACGGCAGCGATGCGCCGGCCGACAGACGCAGGACGGCGCCATCGACACGGAAAAGAAGCAGTTCGAAAAGACGGCCGCCCAACCCCTGCCTTTCCAGCTCCGGTTTTAGCGCTATCGCCAGCTGCAGGGCCAGATGCAGGAGATCCTCCTCCGCCTGGACCGGTTCGGCGAGCCGCCGCTCCACCGACAGGCTGGCCACCGGCCGCCGCGGCGAAATCGGCTCGTCGTCCTGCCCGAGCGCCTGGTCCAAGCGCAAAAGCAGGCCGGCGCCGAACCGGCGGGCAAGCGGTGCCCGCGGCTTGTGGAAGAGATCGCCGACCTGCCGCAACCCGACCTTGAAAAGCGACAGAACCATCTGTTCGTCGAGGCGCAGCGCCGAGAGGGGCAGGGGCGCCAGAGCCCGTTCGGCCTCGCCGTCACCGATAATGGTTTCCTGGCCGTAGCGGGCGATCGCCCAGGAGAGGCCGGGGGACGACGAGATGGTGGCGCGCACGTCGAGGCCGAACTGCTGCAGTTTCGACAGCACATCCTTGAGCAGGGCGGCCTCGCCGCCAAACAGATGGGCGCAGCCGGTGATATCGAGGAAAATGCCGTCCTCGCCGTCGAGCGCAACCAGGGGCGTGTAGCGATCGCACCAATCGGCGATCGCCGCCAGGAAACGCCGGTCGGCGGCGGCATCCGCCATGATCACCTCCAGCTTCGGGTGGATGGCGCGCGCCTCCGCCACGCCTTGCAGCTTTTTCAGGCCGATCCTTTCGGCAACCTCGTCGAGCGCCGTCAGCCGCATGGCATTCTTGATCGATGCGGCACAGACCAGCGGCGGCCCGTCAGGACGCCCGGTGCAACGCCACGACATGCCCCAGCGGCTGCGGGCGATGCGATCGGTCGCCAGATGCGGAAAATAGAGCGCCAGAATGCGCTGGCTGCGGCTTTTCGCCAGAAGCGACGGAGGGAAGGGGGAGGGCAGAGAACTGGCGGTCATGGGGGTTCCACTCCAGGTAAAAATCCGCAAGGGCCGGTAGCCGGCTCTTTTCGAAAACAAGGTGAAAGGCCGGGTTGTCGAGACTGCCCGGCAAGGCGGAACCATCCGCCAGATGCCGGACGGTGGCCGGCGCCGGCCCGATGCGCAGCCGAAAGACGGCGCTGCTCGCCTCCTCCTCTCCGGCCTGCCGCATCAGCAGCAGAGAACATCCGACGGCCCGCGCCTTCAGGCTCAGCCGCCGGCTTTCCGTCAGCCCGAAACGGGCGGGATTGCCGCGCACCTCCAAAAGTACGGCCGAGAAGGCCCGGCTTTCCAGCCCGGCCTCGGCCAGCCACAAGGCTTCGTCGATGCCCTTGGGCGAGGCATACAGGAGATGGTTGGCCGGCAAGCCGAAATCCTGCAGCCCCTGCACCAGGGGCAGGCCGGCTTCCATCGCCACCACCTTTTCGCCGATCCACAGGACCAGCGGCCGACGGGCCGCCTTTGCGAAATGGCGATGCAGCAGCACGCAGAGACCGAGGGCAAAACCCGTGACGGCCCCGGCATCGCGCAGCTCGGCGCCGCGCAATTCCATCATCTCGCCCAGCGGCAGACCGCCCTGCAGCACCGCATCGAAAGCCGGCACACCGAGCGGCAAAACCTTGCCCGACGGCTCTTCACCCGGCTTCGGCCGGGCTGTGAACGGCTTTTCCGACATCGATCCGATACAGGCGACATCCGCAGGCAAAACCTTGCCTTCGATGCGCGCGATGGTTTCGCGCAGGGCAAAAAGCGCCTCTCGCGCCACGGCGTTTCCGGCCATGGACGTTCACTCCTCATTCGATTGTCATAAGGGCCCGTTTTCATAAGGGCAGGAGGCGGGCCATCCTATGTGGCGCCTCCATGTTCACTTTATGTTCTTATGGATTCCAGAGGTGCAAAGGAGAGTCAACAGGATTCTTTGTGAATTTATTCCTGTCCCGAAATCCGCACTCGAAAAGTGCCGGCAAAGGGCCTATATGGTGTCAGCAATAAGGAGCAGTGATGGCCCGTATCGACCAGACCGAAGATTGGCGTGAACGTCATGCGCCGACGATCAGTACATTCGAATCGTTGGCGATTGAGGCCTATGGCAACCTTCCGGAAGAATTCCGCTCTCTCACCGACAACCTGATCATCGAGATTTCCGATTTTCCGACCGACGAAGTCTTCGAGGACATGGCGCTCGAGACGCCCTTCGACCTGCTCGGTCTTTTCGAAGGGCGCGGCATCACCGAACGGTTCACCATGGATACGGGCGAGATGCCGAACCGTATCACGCTCTATCGCCGGCCGATCCTCGACTATTGGGCAGAAAATGAAGAAACGCTGGGCGATATCATCACCCATGTGCTGATCCACGAGATCGGCCACCATTTCGGCCTCAGCGACGACGACATGGAGCGCATCGAAGAAAGCGCCGAGGCGGCAGCGGACGGGCGCTGACGCCTGCCGTGCTGCAACCCGGCTGGAAACGATCTCGTTTTATTGCTCGGAGAGCTTCATCTCTGGATCGTAATCCTTGCCATGCACCGTTTTCACCACGGCCTGGCCGGCGATCATCTGGCCCGTCTGGCTGTTGAAGGAAAGCGTCGGCGAACCCTGCAGTTCCCACCCCTTGTTGAGCGCGGCGCTGACCTTGTGGCAGAAGGACGCGTCGTCGGGACCGGTCAGGAAGCGGTAGAGTTTCATCGGGCAGCCTTTCGTTCGGCAATGAGGCGGACTTTCTGCATCAATCGTTCGGCTTCTTCAAGATGCAGGCGCTCGACCATGCGTCCGTCGAGATTGACGACGCCGAGGCCGGCGGCAGCGGGATCGGCAAAGGCGGCGATGATCGCCTCGGCCTCCCTGACGGCCGCTTCGTCCGGGCCAAAATGCCGGTTGGCGGCGTCGATCTGGGCGGGGTGGATCAGCATCTTGCCGTCGAACCCCATGGCGCGGCCCTGGCCGCATTCGGCGCCGTAGGCGTCGAGATCGCGAAAATCGTTGCAGACGCTGTCGATGACATCAAGCCCATAGGCGCGGGCAGCGAGAACCACCTGCATCAGCCACGGCACGAGATAGCTCCGGCCCGGCAGCGGCAGGACGCCGGTTTCCTTGCGCAGGTCGTTGAGGCCGACGACGAAACAATCGAGCCGCGGCCCTTCGGTGCGCCCGGTCTCGGCGATCGCCGCGATATTGAGGATGGCGCGCGGCGTCTCCACCATCGCCCAGATCCGCAGGCTCTCCGGCGCGTCGTTTTCGTCGAGGAGATCGGAAACCGCCAGGATATCGTCGGGGCTGTCGACCTTCGGCAGCAGCACGGCCTGCGGACGCAGCGCCAGCACGGTCTCCATGTCCTGGGCACCAAAATCCGAGGACAGCGCATTGATGCGGATGACGGCCTCGCGGCCGGCAAGCGGCGTTTCCGAAAAAAACCGCTTCAGATTGTCGCGCGCCTCGGCCTTCTTCTCCGGCGCGACCGAATCTTCCAGGTCGAAAATCACCGCATCACAATCCAGCCCATGCACCTTTTCAAGTGCCCGGCGGTTGATGGCGGGCACGCTGAGGACCGAGCGGCGCAGATGGGCGGGACGAAAATGCGGAGAAACAGGCATGACCAAGTTCTGCCAAGCTTTTGCCGGCGCCGCAAGTCAACAAAATGCCATGCTCCCCTTGCACAAGGGGAATCAAGGGACCACATTGCAATCAGAGAAAGGCTTGAAAATCATGCAGAACATCCGTTCATTCTTCTTCACCCTCTCCGCCGTTGCTCTGGTCGCCGTCCTCGCGTTCCTCACCTTCTCCGCAACACTTGCCTTTGCTGGCGTGCTTGCGGCGGTGATGATTGCCCGTGCCGTTTCCATGAAGCTGAAGCCGGTTCCGGTGCGCGCCCGCCATGGCCGCCAGCCGAATCGTGTCTGGAATGACGGACGCGGCACGATCATCGACATGTGATTCGATCTCCGGCAGCACCACTGCCGGCCTGCCGCAGGCATCCTGTCAAAATTCTCCTTCAATTTTGCCCGGATTTCCTCTATTGGCAGGGAAAATCCGCATGACAGCAAGGCAGGGTCCCATGGATAAGTTCGTAAAGCTCACCGGCGTCGCTGCGCCGCTCCCGGTCGTCAACATCGACACCGACATGATCATCCCGAAAGATTATCTGAAGACGATCAAGCGGACCGGTCTGGGTACCGGCCTTTTCGCTGAAGCCCGCTACAAGGAAGACGGCAGCCTGAACGAAGATTTCGTGCTGAACAAGCCCGCCTACCAGAACGCCAAGATCCTGGTTGCCGGCGACAATTTCGGCTGTGGCTCCTCGCGTGAGCATGCGCCGTGGGCCCTGCTCGATTTCGGTATCCGCTGCGTCATTTCCACCAGCTTTGCCGACATCTTCTACAACAACTGTTTCAAGAACGGCATCCTGCCGATCGTCGTCAGCCCGGAAGACCTGGACAAGCTGATGGATGATGCCCAGCGCGGCTCCAACGCCATCCTGACGGTGGATCTCGAAGAGCAGGAAATCACTGGTCCGGACGGCGGCCGCATCTCCTTCGACATCGACGCCTTCAAGCGCCACTGCCTGCTGAATGGCCTCGACGACATCGGCCTGACGCTCGAAAAGGTGTCGAGCATCGACAGCTTCGAGAAGTCGAACGCGGCAAGCCGCCCCTGGGCCTGAGCCAAGCCGGCGACAAGACGGTTACCATGATGAAGCAGCCCGACCAGGGCTGCTTTTTTGTTGCCCGCAGGGTGGCGGCCCACCTTGTGCCGCTCACCTGCAGCACATGGCAAAACCTCGCCAAGATCGCGGTCACGCTGCTTGAAATACAGGGCCGCGGCGTTTATGAACGCCCGCAACATATTCCCAAAACAAGCGTCCCAATACAGGGGTTTTCCATGACAGTGCGCAATCTTTTCCTTCTGCCGGGTGACGGCATCGGCCCGGAAGCCATGGCCGAAGTCCGCAAGATCATCGCCTATCTGAACGAGGCAAAGGGCACGGGTTTCGTTCTCGACGAAGGCCTGGTCGGCGGTGCGGCCTATGATGCGCACGGCTCTGCCGTTTCGGAAGAAGACATGGCCAAGGCGCTCGCCGCCGATGCCGTGCTGTTCGGCGCCGTCGGCGGCCCCAAGTGGGACGCCGTTCCTTACGAAGTCCGTCCGGAAGCCGGCCTGCTGCGCCTGCGCAAGGACCTGAAACTGTTCGCCAACCTGCGCCCGGCGATCTGCTACCCGGCGCTTGCAGCCGCCTCGTCGCTGAAGCCGGAACTGGTGGAAGGCCTCGACATCCTGATCGTGCGCGAACTCACCGGCGGCGTCTATTTCGGCGAGCCGAAAGAAATCATCGACCTCGGCAACGGCCAGAAGCGCGGCATCGACACCCAGGTCTATGATACCTACGAGATCGAGCGTATCTCCGGCGTCGCCTTCGAACTGGCCCGCACCCGCCAGAACCGCGTCTGCTCGATGGAGAAGCGCAACGTCATGAAGTCGGGCGTGCTCTGGAACCAGGTGGTGACGGAAACGCACAAGGCGAAATATTCCGACGTGCAGCTCGAGCACATGCTGGCGGATGCCGGCGGCATGCAGCTGGTGCGCCAGCCGAAGCAGTTCGACGTCATCGTCACCGACAACCTGTTCGGCGACATGCTCTCCGACGTCGCCGCCATGCTGACCGGTTCGCTCGGCATGCTGCCGTCCGCCTCGCTCGGCGCGCCGGATGCCAAGACCGGCAAGCGCAAGGCGCTCTACGAGCCGGTGCACGGTTCGGCGCCTGACATTGCCGGCAAGGGCATCGCCAACCCGATCGCCATGATCGCCTCCTTCGCCATGTGCCTGCGTTACTCCTTCAACCTCGTCACCGAGGCCGACACCCTGGAGAAGGCAATCGCCAACGTGCTCGACAAGGGCATTCGCACCGGCGACATCATGTCCGAAGGCTGCAAGCAGGTCGGCACCGTCGAGATGGGCGACGCGATCCTCGCCGAGTTCAAGGCGATTTCGGCCTAAGTTTTTCACGTGAAACATAAAACGCCGTCTCTTCATCCTGGAGAGACGGCGTTTTCATTGACGCAGCCCCGCCTGCTTCCTATCTCCGGAATGACACTGCCGCCGACCGGAGCGACGATCCTGCATAGATCTGCCCATCGCCGTTTTTTTGCGCGCCTTGCGACGCGCTACCAGACACGGATACAGCATCACAGGCGCCTCGCCTGGTTCGGCTATACGCTTTCGGCGTTGAACGTCGTCGCCATCGCCTTCTTCGTTTTCGATGCGGCACTGGGGCGCACCGCAAAGGACCTGCCCGGCCGCCTCGTCACCATCGCCGGCGATATCACCGATATCGGCAAGCTGACGGCAATCCTGACGGTGACGGTCACGGTGATTGCCGTGGGACTTCTGCTCGGCAGAAGGCTTTCGAACGTCCGCCGGCGCTATCGCATGGCGATCCTGACGCAGATGGCCGTCTATCTCAGCCTGTCGGTCGTCGCGGCCAGCGTGGTGGTCCATATCCTGAAACTGGCGATCGGCAGGGCCCGGCCGCTGCTCTACGACAGCACCGGCATCTTCAGCTTCGATCCGTTCAACGGCGGCTTCCTCCACGAAAGTTTTCCCTCCGGCCATTCGGCACATGTCGGTGCGGTCTTCGTGGCGCTGGCGCTGCTTTTTCCGCGGTTTCGCCTGCTGTTCGTCGGTCTCGGCCTCTGGCTCGGGGCAACACGCATCATCATCGGTGTGCATTATCCGAGCGACGTCATGGCCGGACTGGCGCTCGGTGCCTGGTTTGCCTTTGCCACGGCCGTCGTTTTTGCCCGCTATGGCGTCATCTTCGTGCTGTCGCCGGAGGGCTGGCCCCGTCCGCGCTTCATCGGCATGACGATTTTTCACCGATCCCCCGGCAACGTTAAAAAACTGTAGCAGCGCCGATCTAGAACGGGCGCCGGTCGTTGGGGAACGAACGGGACGATGGACGCCGATGAAAAACCTGATTGCGACGCTTGATCGGCGCATGCGGCGCAACCGCTGCAAATGGCCGTGCCTGCGCTGGCAGACCGCCCTTTTCCTCACTGGCAATCTGGTTCTCATCCTTGCCCTTCTCTACGACAGCCATTTTGGCGAGAATGTCCGGGAGTTGCCAAAAGAAATCCGCTTTTTCGGCCGCAATCTCACCGATCTCGGCAAATCCGGCTGGATCCTGTTCGTCAGTGCCTTCCTGCTGTTCGAGGGACTGGCACTGGCGCGGCTCTTGCGGTCACCGACGGAGCGGGGACGGGCGATGTTCATGAGCGCCATCGGCGCCTATGTGCTGATCAGCGTGGCCGCCTCCGGGCTGCTCGCCAATCTTCTCAAGCGCCTGATCGGCCGGGCCAGGCCGGAGAAATTCGAAGAACTGGGCGCCTTCAGCTTCCATCCCCTGGCCGGCAATGCCGGGTTCGAAAGTTTTCCGTCCGGCCATTCCACCACCATCGGCGCTTTTTTCGTCGCTCTTGCATTGCTCTGTCCGCGCTGGTCGCCGATCTTTCTCGCCGGCGGCCTGTGGCTCGGCATGACCCGCCTGATGGTCGGCGCCCATTATCCGAGCGACATCATTGCGGGACTTGCCTTCGGCGGCTGGTTTTCCTTCTTCATGGCGATCGTCTTTTCACGATACGGCCTGGTCTTCACCGCCGCCGCGAACGGCTGGCCGACGCCGCGCCATACATTCCTGCGGACATAAAAAACCCGGCGCCGTCAAGCGCCGGGGAGGGGCCGGAGGAGATGTCGCCGGCCGTTTCGGATTGAACCCGACGCTCAGTCGGCGTGGATATCGCGGTCCTTGGTTTCCGGCAGGAACAGGATACCGATCACCAGCGTGATGCCGGCGAAGACGATCGGGTACCAGAGTCCGTAGTAGATATCGCCCTGTGCCGCGCTCATGGCGAAGGCCGTGGCCGGCAACAGGCCGCCGAACCAGCCGTTGCCGATGTGATAGGGCAGCGACATGCCGGTGTAGCGGATACGGGTCGGGAAGAGTTCCACCAGTAGGGCGGCAATCGGACCGTAGACCATGGTCACGTAGATGACGAGAACCGTCAGCACTGCGATGACCACGACCCAATTGACCTGCTGCGGATCGGCGACCATGGCGAAGGTGCCGCCCTTGGCGATGGTGTAGACGGCCATCTCGGTGACGCCGTTCGCCTCGTCCGCCGTCAGCAGCTTGTCGGCCACCAGCTTGTCGGCCGGAACCGTGGCCTTTTCGCCGGCGCGAATAGCTTCGGCATTCAGGGCGAGTTCCGGGTTGGCGGCAACAAAGGCATCCAGCTTCGCATCCGGAACCTTGGCGGCGCCGCGCACCAGCGGATAACCGCTGTCATGCAGGGCCATGTTGATCTGCTTTTCGAAAGCGCCGCCCAGCGCCTTTGCCTTGTCGCCGGCGGCGATGGCATCGTAGCTGCTGACGGTTTCGTCGCCGATCTTCACCGTTGCCGGCGTGCCGGCCGGACCTGCAACCACGTCATAAGGAACGGAGTTGCGCGTCAGGAAGGCGGTGGCGATATCGCACGAGGTGGTGAATTTCGCCGTGCCGGTCGGGTTGAACTGGAACTTGCAGTCTGCCGGATCGGCGGTGACGGTGGCGCGGACGGTGGCCTGTGCCTGTGCCAGCGCCGGGTTGCCGGCCCAGGTGAGAGCCTTGAACAGCGGGAAGTAGGTGAGCATGGCGAGCACGAGGCCGGCCATGATGATCGGCTTGCGGCCGATCTTGTCCGACAATGCGCCGAAGACGACGAAAAAACCGGTGCCGATCAAGAGCGAGATCGCCACCATGATGTTGGCCGACTGGCCCTCGACCTTGAGGATGTTCTGCAGGAAGAACAGCGCGTAGAACTGGCCGGAATACCAGACGACGGCCTGGCCGACGACGGCACCGAACAGTGCGAGCAAGGCGATCTTGGCATTGCGCCATTGGCCGAACGCTTCCGTCAGCGGTGCCTTCGAACCCTTGCCTTCTTCCTTCATCTTCTTGAAGGCCGGCGATTCGTTCATCTTCAGGCGGATCCAGACGGAAACGCCGAGCAGGATGCACGACAGCAGGAACGGAATGCGCCAGCCCCAGGCGGCAAAGGCTTCCTTGCCGAGCGCCAGCTGGACGAGAATGATCACCACCAGCGACAGGAAAAGACCGAGCGTCGCCGTGGTCTGGATCCAGGAGGTGAAGAAGCCGCGCCGGCCATGCGGCGCATGTTCGGCCACATAGGTTGCCGCACCGCCATATTCACCGCCGAGTGCCAGGCCCTGCAGCATGCGCAGGACCAGCAGCGCGATCGGCGCTGCGATGCCGATCGAGGCCGAACCCGGCAGGATGCCGACCAGGAAGGTCGAAAGACCCATGATCAGAATGGTGACGAGGAAGGTGTATTTGCGGCCGACGAGGTCGCCGAGGCGACCGAAGACCAGCGCGCCGAAGGGGCGGACCAGGAAGCCGGCGGCGAAAGCCAGAAGCGCGAAGATGTTGCGCGTCGTTTCCGGATACTGGCTGAAGAAGCTCGCGCCGATATAGACAGCCAGTGAACCGTAAAGATAGAAATCATACCATTCGAAAACGGTACCGAGCGACGAGGCGAAGATAACCTTCTTCTCCTCGCCGGTCATGGGCCGGGCCTTGGCGCCCTCCGCAGTCGCGACATTTGCCATTGTCTGTCCTCCACAGAATGCAAAAAATATGGGCGTGCCGGAACCCTTACTCTCCTCCAGGTCGTCCAGACGGACGGGGCACGCTTATGGCAAGAGTGGCAGAAAACCAGGGCAAGGAAGAGAGCGCCTTTGGGATTATGACTTTAGTCTAATGCCGGCATGCAAATTGTCGCAGCCTGCGGCTGGATTTCACGGCGCGCATGGCCCAAAACTGCACCGCAAGCCCTGCACATGAAAGGACGACAATCGATGGTAAGCTTGGTCGGCATCTCCGGCAGCCTGCGCAAAGGCTCCTACAACACCGCACTGCTGCGCGCCGCCGTTTCGCTGATGCCCGAGGGTGCGACGCTCGACGCGCAGACCATCCACGGCATCCCGCTCTATGATGGCGATCTGGAAGCGCAATCAGGTATACCGGCCGCCGTTTCGGCCCTGAAGGACAAGGTGGCCGCCGCCGACGGATTGATCATCGTCACGCCGGAATACAACAACTCCCTGCCCGGCCCCCTGAAGAATGCCATCGACTGGATGACGCGGCCGAGTGCCGACATTGCCCGCGTCTTCGGAGATCGCCCCGTCGCCGTTCTTGGCGCCTCACCCGGCAATTTCGGCACGATCCTGTCGCAGGATGCCTGGTTGCCGGTGCTGCGCACGCTCAAAGCCCGCGCCTGGTTCGGCGGCCGGCTGATGGTGCCGCATGCCGGCGCGGTCTTCGATGCCTCCGGGACACTCGTCGACGACAAGATCCGCGAGCGGCTTGCGGAATTCCTGGCGGGTTTCGTCGCCTTCATCGAGGAAACAAAGTCCGGCGCGTAACGGACCAGTTACAGCCCGCCCGGCAAAGCGTCTTGACTCCGCAAGAAAAAATCGTAATAGCAACAGCGGAAAAGGAAACCGTACATGATCCTGCGCGATGTCATCGCTGAGCGGAATCACCTGGCACAATCTGCCGGGCGGATCTTTCCTGCTCCGGTTTCTTCCAAAACCAAGGCCAAAACGACGACGAAAACCGTCTGACGTCTCTGGCCTGCCGCTCTCTCCCCGGCTCGGCCGGGGATCGGAAACCGCGTTTTCGCGGCTTTCCCCTCACCAGCCCGCGGAGAGAAGAGAAAGAGAGCTTAAACATGGGTTTCAAGGTAGCAGTCGCGGGAGCAACCGGTAATGTCGGCCGGGAAATGCTCAATATCCTCGCCGAACGCGGTTTTCCCGCCGATGAAGTGGTGGCGCTCGCCTCCGCCCGTTCGCAGGGCACGGAAGTCTCCTTCGGCGACAAGACGCTGAAGGTCGCCAACCTGGAGAACTACGATTTCTCCACCACCGACATTTGCTTGATGTCGGCCGGCGGCGACGTGTCGAAGAAGTGGTCGCCGAAGATCGGCGCGCAGGGCTGCGTCGTCATCGACAACTCTTCCGCCTGGCGTTACGACGCCGAAGTGCCGCTGATCGTTCCGGAAGTCAATCCGGATGCGGTTGCGGGCTTCACCAAGAAGAACATCATCGCCAATCCGAATTGCTCCACGGCGCAGCTCGTCGTCGCGCTGAAGCCGCTGCACGACTTCGCCAAGATCAAGCGTGTCGTCGTCTCGACCTACCAGTCGGTCTCCGGCGCCGGCAAGGACGGCATGGACGAACTGTTCAACCAGACGCGCGCCGTCTTCGTTGCCGATCCGATCGAGAACAAGAAGTTCACCAAGCGCATCGCCTTCAACGTCATCCCGCACATCGACGTGTTCATGGAAGACGGCTACACCAAGGAAGAATGGAAGGTGCTGGCCGAAACCAAGAAGATGCTCGATCCGAAGATCAAGGTCACCTGCACGGCCGTGCGCGTTCCCGTTTTCATCGGCCATTCCGAATCGGTCAACATCGAGTTCGAAAACGAGATCACCGCCGACCAGGCCCGCGACATCCTGCGCGATGCGCCGGGTTGCCAGGTCATCGACAAGCGCGAAAACGGCGGCTACGTCACGCCCTACGAATCCGCCGGCGAAGACGCCACGTATATTTCACGAATTCGTGAAGATGCGACCGTCGAGAACGGCCTCAACATCTGGGTCGTTTCCGACAACCTGCGCAAGGGCGCAGCCCTCAACGCAATACAAATCGCCGAATTGCTGGTCAATCGCGGCCTGATCAAGGCCAAGAAGCAGGCGGCCTGATACGCTTTAGAAACCATTATCGAATAAAAGCTTCGCATGTCCCGTTCCGGGACTGCGGAGCTTTTCCTTTACATGCCCCTGGTAATGATCTTCTATTCATCTGGAGTCTGCAGCACGATGTACTGGCATTCTGCTGAGACGGCGATGACGGAAAAAGCCGTTACCGGCATGTTTCAAACACGATCGAAGATCTGAACACGGGGTTTTTCATGCGCGTCAAGAACATGGTCCTGGCGGCACTTGCGGGCGCGGCGGCCTTCGTCGCGGCTCCGATGGCCGCTTCCGCCGCCCAGTGCGGCAACAATGCCGGCGGTTTTCCGGCCTGGGTCGAAGACTTCCAGCGGGAAGCAGCGGGACAGGGTGTCAGTCCGTCCGTGCTCAAGAAGGCTTTTGCCGGCGTAAAATACAGCACCGCCACCATTCGCGCCGATCGTGGCCAGAAGAGCTTCAAGCTCTCCTTCGAGCAGTTCATGCAGAAACGTGGCGGCCAGGCGATCATTTCGCGCGGCCGCAGCATGAAGAAGAGCAATGCTGCTCTCTTCTCGCGCATCGAACAGCGCTACGGCGTGCCGGCCGGCCCGCTTCTGGCGATCTGGGGCATGGAAACCGGTTTCGGCGGCTTCCTCGGCAAGGAACACACGCTGTCGGCCGTCGCCACCCTGGCTTATGACTGCCGCCGTTCGGCTTTCTTTACCGATCAGCTCTATGCTGCGCTGCAGCTCGTCGGCAACGGCTCTCTGAGCCCGAATGCCCGCGGCGCAGCCCACGGCGAAATCGGCCAGACGCAATTCCTGCCGCGCAACGTCGTCCGCTTCGGCGCCGACGGCGACGGCAACGGCCGCATCGATCTCGTCGGCTCCAAGGCGGACGCACTTGCTTCCACCGCCAACTTCCTGCGTGGCCACGGCTGGAGCCGCGGCGGCGGTTATCAGCCGGGCGAAGGCAATTTCGGCGCTCTGCAGGGCTGGAACGCCGCATCGGTCTATCAGCGCGCCATCGCTCATATCGGTGCCCAGATCGACGGCCAGTAGTCGTAAAATCCGCAGCGATCCGACCCCGCCCTTCGGCGGGGTTTTTTTATGCGTCTATCCTTCCGGGATCGATAGCAACGCAGGGATTTGCGTACATCTGCTGCGATAAGGAGTGGGCGGGGAAAGAAAAAACCGGACGCAGGGACCAATTCAAGCCATGCGCTTGCGGGAACGGTCCTGGTTTTCGGGAACGAAGGCATCCGCGACCACCCTGTTGCGACCGGAATGTTTTGCGGCATAAAGCGCCAGATCGGCCCGCTTGATCAGCGGCTCAAGCATGTGCCGGCCTGCCTTGTCTTCCCGCCCGGCGCATCCGAAGCTCGCGCTTATCTTCAGCTTTTCGCCGCTGGGCAAGGCGATCTCCGCCGTTTCGATCGCGATCCGGACCTTTTCGGCAATCTTTACCGTCTCCTCGATGGTGCAATCGGGCAGCAGCGCCAGAAACTCCTCGCCGCCATGGCGCACCAGCAGGTCGAAGTTGCGGAAATGCCGGCGTGCGATGAGCGCGACCTCCCGGAGCACGGCGTCGCCGGCATCATGGCCATATGCGTCGTTGACCTGCTTGAAGTGGTCGAGGTCGAAAAGAACGATCGACACCCAGCGCAAACCGACGGCCTGGCTGAGGAGCGTCACCGCCGCCTGTTCGAAACCGCGGCGGTTGTAGAGGCCCGTCAGCAGATCGGTCTGGGCGGCGCTGCGCAGCTCGCCGATCAGGATTTCGCGTTCGCGGGTCAGCCTGTCGACCAGATTGACGCCGCGGGCCGCCAGGATGATGACGATGGCCACGAGAACGAACAGCGTCATCGAGATGCCGAGGACCAGCATCAGGTGGAAACGGGCGCGGCTGGCGAGATCATCGCCGGACTTGCGGATGTCGGCGATTTCCTCGCCGATTTTCGTGCGCCAGAAATCGAACCGCGCCTTCTGGAGCTTATCCCATTCCCCGACAGTGTCACCGGTCAGGGGCAGGACGTTGGCCAGCACGGCCTGCGCGAAACGCTCGATCTTCTTTCCGGTCTCCGACTGCTCGAAAATCATGATGTCGTGAATGATCGGCGCGTCGGTGTGATAACGCAGCTGGCTGATACCGGCGCGATGCAGGCCTTGCGCCGTCGCCAGCGCATCGCGGTCGGCGACATCCAGGCCGTTTTCGGTCAGGCTGCGACGAACGAGGAAATTGGTGACCAGCCCGCCCTGGTGAGCGGTCAGGATGTTGAAAAATTCGACCGATTTGTGCAGCAGCGTCCTGTCGGTCACCCTTGTTCCGAGAAAATCCACCACTTCGAGCTGAATGAGGGCAGCAGGCCGGTAGGCGGCGATGATCTGCTTGATCGTCGCTTCGCCGGAATCGACCGCCAGGCGAAAGTCGCGGATGCTCTTGTAACTGACGTTCCAGCTCTCCAGCAGCTGCTCGAGCCTGTCATCGACAATCACCGCATCGGAAACCGCAAAATAGAAATCCTGACGCGCCTGATCCATCGCGCTGCGGGCTTCGTGCATCGCCGAGGTATTGTGCGGGCTGCCATCGGCCAGATAGGCGATCGTGGCGCGCGCTTCCTGCGGCAGAACCGACGCGGCGATGGAGCCGGCTTGCGACAGCAGGTCGGCATAATGCTTATCTTCGTCGAGCGCCAGATATTCCAGGTAAGAGGTGCGCACGACCGCGATCGAACCGAGCAGCATGAACAGCGACGGCAAAAAGATTGCCGCCATAACCACGTTCTTGATGGTCGTCAGGTTCATGAACGGTTTCCGTCGATAAAGATAATCCCATGGAAGACCGGCACGCGCGATGCCGCACTCGACACGAAATACTTCCGACTACGAAAACTAGCCTCGCGCCGTTAAGAACATCTGAACGGATAGGTACGTCCTGCACTAGGCGTTCGGCGCGGCCTCTTCAGGCTGGGCAGGTTCGCCAGGTTCCGCACCCTCTGCAGGGTCGGGACGGCGGAAATCGCCGGTCTTGCCGTCCATGATCCACAATTCACCATTGGAGATGTCGAACCATGCCCCATGCACCTGCAGCTTGCCGCGTTCTTCCAGAATGCGTACGCAGGGGAAGGTGCGGAGATTCCTGATCGAATTGCGGATGGAGACGCGCTCCAGCGCCGTTTGCCGCTCGGTGGCGGTCATCACGTCGTTGCTCTGGATCTGCTCGGCAGCCGGCTTCAGCAGGCTCATCCAGCGGCCGATGAAATCACCCGGTGACAGAGGCTCCATGGCAGGATCAAGCGCCGCCTGGATGCCACCGCAGCGGCCATGGCCCATAACGACGATATCCTTCACCCGCAGCGACTGCACCGCATATTCCAGCGCCGCCGAAGTCGCGTGAAAATGACCGTCCGGCTCATAGGGCGGAACCATATTGGCGACGTTGCGCATCACGAAGAGTTCGCCGGGCCCGCTGTCGAAGATGATCTCCGGCGCGGCGCGCGAGTCACAACAGGCAATGACGAGAACCTGTGGTTTCTGGCCGTTTTCCGCCAGGACGCGATAACGCTCGCGTTCGTCCACATAACGACCGCCCATGAAATTTCTGTAGCCGTTCAGCAGCGGCGAAGGAAAACGATGCATGATTCCGGGGATCCTTCTTTCACGTCAAAAAAATTTGTCGCAGCAACTGTCTAGCGCTTGCGCTGCTGGGCCGGATGAACGAGGCGACGCATCTGCACCATCGCCATCGGCGTCGACAGGCTGGCCAGGTCGCTCTCCAGTGTCAGTTCGTCTCCGCCGCGCTTGGCGGTGCGCGCCAGGATCTCGTAAACCGAGGCCGTCGCAAGCTGCAGAGCCTTTTCTTCGTCGACACCGTCGAGCAACCGCGCCAGGAAGACGGCAGACAGCAGGTCGCCGAGCCCGTTCGGCGGATTGTCGATCAGCCGGTGCTCGGCGAGCAGCGCATGGCGGCCGGACAGATAAAGATTTCCTGTGCCACCGGCCATCATCGGCGCGGCCGAGGTCACCAGCATGCGCGGCGGCCCGAGCGACAGGGCCGCATCCATGATTGCCGTATTGTCTTCAAGCGCCGATCCCACCATCCAGGCAAGCTCGTAGCGGTTCGGCGTCGCCAGCGAGGCAATCGGGATCAAGTGATCGCGAACGGCCGTCGCCGTCGCCTCGGCAATATAGAGGCCGCCGAGATCGCCCATCACCGGATCGCAGACATACATCAGATCCGGCTTCTTTTCCTTGAGCGCCGTCACCAGCCGCGCCACCGCATGCGCCTGGGCAGGATTGGCGAAATAACCCGACAGCACCGCCGAGACCTCATCGATCCAGGGCGCCCGGATGAGATCGTCGATCGCCTTGTCGAAATCGCCTTCCGGAAAAGTCAGCCGTGTTGCCGGGCCACGGCCGGGATGCCAGGGCAAAACGATCGTCGGCATCGCCCACACCGGAAAGCCGAGAGCTTCCAGCCCCAGGACGGCAGCACGATTTCCAACCGAACCGCGGATCACATGGCTGGAGATGACAATGACCGCGCCGCGTTTATCTTCGCTCATGGGACCTCTTCCGATCTGCACCAGCAGCGTTGTTCATCCCTTTCGGCCGTCGATGTCAACCGCATTCACAAAATGATGAACTTCTTCTCCTATCTACAGGAAGAGGCCGGAAAATCAAAAAATTGCGTGATCGCGGCTGCCCTTGCCGTTCTCAAGGTCACAAAATTTAAAAAATCGGTGCTTCCATCATCATTTGACAATCATTTCTTCGCAATTTGACTAAACTTCGCCGAACCGCATGGGGGAAAGACGTCGATGGGCAGCAAAAACACGCCGAAACGCGAAAAACAGATCGAAAGCGCGCGCAAGATCGCCGCAGCGACGGGGGAGGCTTTTATCGAGCCGGCGCTGCTCTTCGGACGTGCCAGCAATGACGACCTGGAGCTTTATTCGCCCGAGATGCTGGCCCGCTCCGCGGTGCATGCGGCCTACGAACTGGGCGGCTGGGACGGCAAGACCGCCCGCGTCCAGGTCGGCACGCTCGACGGCGTCGATCCGCTCGGCGTTGCCGTCTCGGTGCTGACCGTGACGGATCGCAATATGCCTTTCCTCTACGACTCGGTCATGGGTGAGGTCACTTCTTCTTACCGCGACATCTATCTTGCCGTTCATCCGATCCTGCTGCGCCAGGCCGATGGAGAAGTCACGCTTTATACCGCCGATCGCCCCGGCACCCCGGAAAGCCGGGTCAGCCATATTCAGCTGCATCTCGCGCCGCTGACGGCAGAGCAGGCGGCCGATCTGGTCGCCCGCCTGACGCACCTGCTCAACCAGGTGCATGTTGCCGTTGATGGCTGGCAGCCGATGCTGTCGCGTCTGGATACGGTGATGGGCGAACTCGCCGCATTTGGCGGCACCCGCCGCAAGGCCGACCGCGACGAAGCCTATGCTTTCCTCGACTGGCTGCGGCAGGACAATTTCACCTTCCTCGGCATGCGCGACTACCTCTATTCCGGCAAGGGCGAAGACGCGACGATCGAGCGTGACAAGGGCACCGGCCTCGGCATCCTCTCCGATCCCGATGTCCGCGTGCTGCGCCAGGGCAAGGACGCGGTGATGACAACACCGGAAATCCTCGCCTTCCTGCAGGGGCCGGATTTCCTGATCGTCACCAAGGCCAACGTCAAGTCCGTCGTCCACCGCCGCGCCTACATGGATTACATCGGCGTCAAGCGTTTCGACGAGGAAGGCAATGTCGTCGGCGAGCTGCGCATCGTCGGCCTCTTCACCTCGACCGCCTATACACATGCCGCCGCGCAGATCCCGCTCCTGCGTTCCAAGGTCGAGAAGGTCATCGACCATTTCGGCTTCGATCCGAAGAGCCATTCCGGCAAGACGTTGCAGAACACGCTGGAATCCTATCCGCGCGACGATCTTTTCCAGATCGACACCAGCCTGCTTGCGCGGTTCTGCGAACAGATCAACGAACTGTCCGAGCGTCCGCGCGTGCGCGTGCTGCCGCGTATCGATCATTTCGACCGCTTCGTTTCGGTGATCGTCTACGTGCCGCGCGAGGAATACAATTCCGTCGTTCGCGAAAAGGTCGGCGATTATCTCAAGACCGTCTATGACGGCCGGGTTTCCGCCTATTATCCCGCTTTCCCCGAGGGCGGCGTCGCCCGGGTGCATTTCATCATCGGCCGCTCCGCCGGCACCACGCCGCGGGTGCCGCAGGCCAAGCTGGAAGAAACGATCCGCCGTATCGCCTCGCGCTGGGACGAGCGTTTTGCCGCGCTCGCCGGACCGAAGGCGCCGGCCATCGATGTCGGCCAGGCCTATCAGGAAGCCTTTACGCCTGAAGATACGGTTGCCGACCTCGCCAACATCACCGCCTGCGCCGAAGGGGCTGCGATCCGCATCGGTTTCCACAACCGTGATACCGACGGCGTAAAGACCCTGTCGCTTCGCATCTTCCACGGGCACCAGAATCTCGCTTTGTCGCGCCGTGTGCCGCTGCTGGAAAACCTGGGTTTCAACGTCATCAGCGAGCGCACCTTCGACATCCATGTCAGCGGCAAGGGTGGCGAGGAGGCGCTGGTGGTGCTGCATGACATGACCCTTGAGCCGGCAAACGGCCGCCCGGTCGATCTCGCCAGACATGGCAAGGTTCTGGAGGACGCCTTCGTCGCCGCTTTCGAGGGCCGCATCGACAATGACGGCTTCAACCGCCTCATCCTGTCGGCAGACCTGACCGGCCGTGAAGTGACGGTGCTGCGCGCCTATGCCCGCTATCTGCGGCAGACGGGCATTGCCTATTCGCAGGATTACATCGCCGAAACGCTCGGCAAATATCCGGCGATCGCCACGCTGATCTTCCAGCTGTTCCGCGACATGCTCGTCCCTGATGTCGCCGAGAAGGCCCGCATCAAGAAACTCACCGACCTGCACCAGAAGATCGAAACGGCGCTGGCCACGGTGCCGAGCCTCGACGACGACCGCATCCTGCGCCGCTTCGTCAACGCCATCGATTCGACGCTCAGGACCAATTATTTCCAGCGCAACGCCGACGGTTCGCCGAAGGCGATGCTGGCCTTCAAGCTCGATCCGAAATTGCTGGACGGCCTGCCGGAACCGCGGCCGTTCCGCGAAATCTTCGTCTACGGCGTCGAAGTCGAAGGCGTGCACCTGCGTTTCGGCAAGGTGGCGCGTGGCGGCCTGCGCTGGTCGGACCGTGCCCAGGACTACCGCACCGAAGTGCTCGGCCTCGTCAAGGCACAGCAGGTGAAGAACGCCGTCATCGTGCCGGTCGGCGCCAAGGGCGGCTTCTTCCCGAAACAGCTGCCGGTCGGCGGCAGCCGCGACGCGATCTTCGCCGCCGGCACCGAGGCCTACAAGACTTACATCCGCACCCTGCTGTCGATCACCGACAACATCGTCGGCGCGGACATCGTGCCGCCGGCCGATACGCTGCGGCTTGACGGCGACGATCCATACTTCGTCGTCGCCGCCGACAAGGGCACGGCAACCTTCTCCGACACCGCCAACGGACTTGCCCAGGAAGCCGGCTTCTGGCTCGACGACGCCTTCGCCTCCGGCGGTTCGGCCGGCTACGACCACAAGAAGATGGGCATCACCGCCCGCGGCGCCTGGGAAACCGTCAAGCGCCACTTCCGCGAATTCGACATCGACATCCAGACGACGCCGTTTACCGTCGCCGGCGTCGGCGACATGTCGGGCGACGTCTTCGGCAACGGCATGCTGCTGTCGGAAAAAATCCGGCTGATCGCCGCCTTCGACCATCGCGACATCTTCATCGATCCCGCTCCGGACATGGCCACCACCTTTGCCGAGCGCAAGCGGCTGTTTGGCCTGGCGCGATCGAGCTGGCAGGATTTCGACCGCTCGCGCCTTTCGCCCGGCGGTATGATCATTTCACGCTCGGAAAAATCCGTCACCCTGACGCCGCAGGCCGCCGCTGCCATCGGTCTCGACAAGACGGTGGCGACGCCCTTCGAAATCATGACGACGATTCTCAAGGCCCAGGTCGATCTCCTGTGGTTCGGCGGCATCGGCACCTACATCAAGGCGCTGAATGAAACCGACACCGATGTCGGCGACCGCGCCAACGACCCGATCCGCGTCACCGCCGACGAAGTGCGTGCCCGCGTCATCGGCGAAGGCGCGAATCTCGGCGTGACGCAGCGCGGCCGTATCGCCTATTCGCTGAAGGGTGGCCGCAGCAACTCGGATGCCATCGATAACTCCGCCGGCGTCAATTCGTCCGACGTCGAGGTCAATATCAAGATCGCTCTGTCGACCCCGATGCAGGACGGCCGTCTGCCGCGGCCGAAACGCAACCAGCTGCTCTCCTCTATGACCGATGAAGTTGCCGCCCTGGTGCTGCGCAACAACTACCTGCAGTCCCTGGCGATCTCGATGACGGAGCGCAAAGGGCAAGGCAACGCCGAAGAGTTGAGCCGGCTCATGAATGTGCTGGAAGCGGCTGGCCAGCTGAACCGCAAGGTGGAAGTCCTGCCGGACAATGCTGCGCTCGCCGAACGTTACGCCGCCGGAAAGCCGTTGACGCGGCCGGAAATCGGCGTGCTTCTTTCCTACGCCAAGATCGTACTCTTCGACGCGCTGATCTCCGGCGACCTGCCTGATGACGCGGCGTTCCAGAGCGTGCTGATGCAATATTTCCCCGGCAAGATGCAGAAGGCCTATGCCGGCGATATCGCCGCCCACCGCCTGCGCCGCGAAATCATCGCCACCGTGCTTGCCAACGAGGTCATCAACCGCGGTGGCCCCGGTTTTGTCGTGCAGATGAGCGATGCGACGGGTGCGACCTCTTCCGAAGTCGTCAAGGCGGCATCGCTTGCCCGCGACGGTTTTGGCCTGACCCGCCTCTGGGCCGAAACCGACGCGCTCGACGGCAAGATCGGCGGTCAGGCGCAAAACCGCCTTTATGCCGATATCGGCAGTTTTTACGCCGGCATTACCCGGCTGATCCTCAAGACCGGCCTGGAAAAAGGCACGGTGGAGGAAGCCGGCGCCCGGCTGCTGGCAGGCGTCAAGGGCCTGAAGTCGAGCATCCAGTCCGTCATGCCGGCGGACATGGCGAAAGAGATCGAGGAACGGCAAGCGGAATACGTGGCGTCCGGCGTACCGGAAGCGCTGGCCAGGGATGTCGCCGGCCTGCTCGGCCTTGTTCTGACGCCGGAGATCATGCAGATCGCCGCCCGCACCGGCCACAATCTCGTGCGTGCCGCCGAATGCTATTTTGCGGTGTCGCAGACCTTCCGCATCGGCCGGCTGCTCGCCGGCGGCCAGCGCATCATGCCGGCCGATCACTACGAAAACCTGGCGCTGGCCCGCAGCCTCGACCAGATCTCGGCGGCACGGCGCGACATCGTTACGACAGCGCTGACGCGCCATCCCAAGGAGAAACAGCCGGTCCAGGCCTGGCAGGCGGAAGACCGCATCCGCATCAACCGCCTCGGCGAACAGCTGGTGCTGCTCGGCGACAGCGGCGATGCCAGCCTTGCCAAGCTGACCGTCGCCGCCGGCCTGCTCGGCGACCTGGCCCGGGGTCCGACCGAATGACCACATACTCTCCGACGGCAGGGAGAAGGTCAGCGTGACAGCCTTGGCAACGGAAACGGTGCCAAGGGTTCCGGCGCGGGGCATCTGGGGCTGGATGCTCTTCGACTGGGCCGCCCAGCCGTTTTTCACCGTGGTGACGACCTTTATCTTCGGGCCTTATTTTGTCGCCCGGCTGACGGAAGATCCGGTGGCCGCGCAGGCCGCCTGGAGCAACATGGCGACGGTTTCGGCGATCATCATCGCCATCCTGTCGCCGATCCTCGGCTCGATTGCCGACCAGTCCGGTGCCCGGAAACCGTGGATCGCCTTTTTCGCGGCGATCAAGATCGTCTGCCTTTCCATGCTGTGGTTCGCCGAACCGGGCTCACCGGTCATCTATCCGATCATCTTCATGGTGCTGGCATCGATCTCGGCGGAGTTTTCGATCGTCTTCAACGATTCGATGATGACGCGGCTGGTCGACAAGCAGGATGTCGGGCGAGTTTCCAACATCGCCTGGGGCCTCGGTTACCTCGGCGGCATGATCGTGCTGATCACCGTCGTGGCATTCCTGGCCGCCAATCCCGACAGCGGCAAGACGCTGCTCGGTCTCGACCCTCTGTTCGGCCTCGATGCAAAAACCGGGGAAGATGCGCGGATCACCGGGCCGATTTCCGCCGTCTGGTATCTGATCTTCATCCTGCCGATGTTCCTGTTCACCCCGGATGCACCGCGCGGGCTGCCGTTTGCCGCCGCCGTCCGCACCGGGTTGCGCGAGCTTGGCACGACGCTCGGCGAACTCAAGCACCGCACCGGCATCCTGCGGTTTCTCGTGGCGCGCATGCTTTATCAGGACGGCGTCAATGGCCTGCTGATCCTGGGCGGCACCTTCGCCGCCGCGATGTTCGGCTGGGCGACGATCGAAATCGGCGTTTTCGGCATCATCCTCAATGTCGTCGCCATCTTCGGCTGCTGGGTGGCCGGCAGCATCGACCGGCATCTCGGCTCCAAGATCACGGTGCTGATCAGCCTCGTGCTCTTGCTCGCTGCCACCGTCGGCATGGTCTCGACGGGGCAGGGGTTCACGCTGTTCGGCCTCGTGCAACTCCCCACGACCGATAGCGGCGGCCTGTTCGGCACTGCGGCAGAAAAGATCTACCTGCTCTACGGATTGCTGGTCGGCCTGTCATTCGGTCCGGTCCAGGCGTCGTCGCGTTCCTATCTGGCGCGTAGCGTCAGCCCTTCGGAAGCCGGACGTTATTTCGGCATCTATGCGCTGTCGGGCCGCGCCACCAGCTTCATGGCAACGCTGAGCTTCTCGCTCGTCACCTATTGGAGCGGCTCGGCCCGCTTCGGCATGGCGACGCTGGTTGTCTTCCTGCTCGCAGGCCTGATCCTGCTGGTCGTGACACCCTATCCAGCCGAAAGAACGGAAGAGCCGGCTGGGGCATGACCCCGCCGGCCCGATCCTCTTCTTTACGCCATGCCGGAAACAAGACCGGAACGGCGCAAAAACATCAATGGCGGAAATGCCGCATGCCGGTGAAGACCATGGCGATGCCATGGGCATCGGCTGCCGCAATCACCTCTTCGTCGCGCATCGAGCCGCCCGGCTGGATGACGGCAGTCGCACCAGCAGCAATCGCTTCCAGCAGACCGTCGGCGAAGGGCAGGAAGGCTTCGGAGGCCACGGCCGAACCGCGGGTCATCGGTCCGTCCCAGCCGGCAGCCTTGGCCGCATCTTCCGCCTTCAGCGCCGCGATGCGCACCGAATCCACCCGGCTCATCTGGCCGGCGCCAATACCGGCCGTCTGGCCGTTCTTGGCATAGACCACGGCATTCGACTTGACGTGTTTGGCAACGGTGAAGGCGAACTTCATGTCTTCCAGTTCCTGCGCCGTCGGCGCCCGCTTCGTCACCACACGCAGGTCGAGGTCTTCCACCATGCCGTTGTCGCGGGTCTGCACCAGCAGGCCGCCGGAGACGGTGCGCGCCGAGAGGCCACGCGAACGCGGGTCGGGCAGGCCACCCGTCACCAGGAGGCGCAGGTTGGGCTTGCGGGCAACGATCGCCTTCGCTTCCTCGCTGGCATCAGGCGCAATGATCACTTCGGTGAACAGCTTGATGATGTCTTCCGCGGCGGCGGCATCGAGCGTCTGGTTGAGCGCGATGATACCGCCAAAAGCCGAAACGCTGTCGCAGGACAAAGCCCGACGATAGGCGTCGAGCAGGCTGGTGCCTGTCGCCACGCCGCAAGGATTGGCGTGCTTGATGATGGCGCAGGCCGGCGCCTTGTCCGTCGGGAACTCCGATACCAGCTCGAAAGCGGCGTCCGTGTCGTTGATATTGTTGTAGGAAAGCTGCTTACCCTGCAGCAGCACGGCCGTCGCCACGCCGGCACGCTTTTCCCCGGTGACGTAGAAACCGGCGCTCTGATGCGGGTTTTCGCCGTAACGCATCTTTTCCTTCAGCACGCCGCCGATAACGCGGTGACGCGGCATCTCGATATCGAGCGCTTCGGCAAACCAGTTGGAAATCGCCGCATCGTAGGCGGCGGTGCGGGCAAAAGCCTTGGCGGCCAGCGTCTGGCGGAAGGCATAGGACGTCTGGCCGTCGTCGGAGCGCAGCGCCTGCATGGCGGCGGGATAATCGGCCGGATCGGTCAGGATCGTTACATAGGCATGGTTCTTCGCCGAAGCGCGGATCATCGCCGGGCCGCCGATGTCGATGTTTTCCACCGTCGTCGGATAATCGCCGCCGGCGGCGCGCACGTCCTCGAACGGATAGAGGTTGATAACGACGAGATCGATGGATTCGATGCCGTGTTCCTTCATTGCCGCGACATGCTCGGCATCGTCACGGATAGCCAGAAGGCCGCCATGGACACGCGGATGCAGCGTCTTGACGCGGCCGTCCATGATTTCCGGGAAACCGGTGAGTTCGGACACATCCGTCACCGGCAAGCCCTCGGCGGCAATCGCCTTGTGCGTACCCCCGGTCGACAGCAGACGCACACCGTGCGCGATCAGGGTTTGCGCCAGTTCGACGATGCCGGTCTTGTCGGAGACGGACAAAAGCGCCGTGCGGATCTTGACCTTGTCAGGGGCGGGGATTTTTTTGGAAACGACAGCCATGAACGTGCTCCGGATAGCCTGCAGCGGAAATTGCGATCGAGGGTCGCCTATCACAGCTTGGCGCCGGAGGGAACGAAACTATTTCTGCCGCGCCAGTTCCCAGCGGATTTCCGCCAGGGCGGCGGCGGAAAAGGCGATTTCCAGCTGTTCGGATTGGCGCACGCCGGAGGAATCGGCAAAAAACACGTCCTCGGCAATCTCGATGACCTGTCCTGGCACCGAAAAGAGCCAGGTCTCCCCATCCGGAGCGCTCAGCAGAATGCTGTCTTCGCTCTTCGGAACGATGTCGATGGCAGGATGGATGTGAAACCGCAGGACGACATCGCGGGCATCGTTACCACCTGCGCTGCGGCCCGGCATGGGCAGGAAGCGATCGAAACCCACCAGCCGGGTGCCGTTGGACGCCAGCCGGAACTCGCGTTCATGCAGCACGCCGAATGGAACGGCATAACCATTATGCGATGCCACGAGGCAATCGCTGCCGTCGGCCGCATCGATCCGCGACACCTCTACCGCCGAGACGCCGGCAACCATCACCGGCCCCAAAAATTCCGACTGCGACAGGCGTGACGACGAGGTGTCATTGAGGACCGCTGTCGAATGTGCCGCGGTCGACCGCGACATCTGGCGATAGGCGTCGGCGGCAAATTTCGGCGCGCCGCAATTGGTGATGAAGCGGTGCCGCCCCGACGACATCTCGAAGGACAGGCACCCGGCATGCGCCAGATGCGACAGATCCACCGACTGCGGACAGCCGGTATCGACGATCACCACCGTATTGCCGGCGGAAAGGCGATGATAATCGAGATCCGGCAGCGAGCGGAACGGTTGGCCGGATGTCTCGTCATAGCGCAGCACCGACATCAGCTCGTTGGCGAGCGTCGATGTCGCACCGTTGAACAAGGCGAGGTCGCCACCCTGGTGGCGGAAGAAACGCAGGGCCGGATACATGCGGTCGATGCCGGATATCAGCTTGGCAGGGACGTCATGGCCGAGATTGACATAGGTCTGGCGCAGCGGCAGCAGGTCGAGCAGCAGGTCCAGCGCCGTCCGCGGATTGCGGGAAACGTGACCACCATCCGGCAGGATCTGGCGCTCGATTTCCCGGTCGAGTTCCTGCCCGGCCCGGCGCAGCGCCGAGGCGCGCACCGGCATGGCGACCGAAGCCATGGCAAGCGCAATGCGGGCGCGGAACCGCGCCTCGGCATTCGGGCTGTGGCGCGCCATGCGCCTGAGATAACGGATCTGCACCGCCAGGCTTTTCATGAAGCGCCGGTAGAAACCGCTTTCCACGCCTTGAAGCACAACGGGCGAATGGGACAGCCAGGAAATGACGCGTTGCGCCGTAACGTCGAGATCCCAGGCAACGCCGCCGGCGCGGCGGCCATGCATATGGATCCACTGGTCGACGATGGCCCGGGCATTGGAACAGGCATTGTCCGTCTTGTCGGCGCGGATATGGCGCAGCCACGTGAAGCCGTGAAGTCGGCTTGCAAAAGCCCGCGAGGGCATATCCATGGCGAACGGCGATTCGCCGTTGGTCGTCAAAACGCGACCGGCGAGGGGGAAACGTCCTTCCAGGATTTCTTCGGCGACAAAAGGATCGATGATCCTGAGATCGGTGGGAGCAACGATCAGCCGTTCCGGAACCTGCACGGAAGACCGTGTCAGCCGGAAGCGCATCAGCGCAAACCGGCGCCTTGTCCGTCGCCACGTTTCACGCACATACAGGTAGAAGAGGTGCCGACGGCTCGCAAGCTTCATGTGAGGTTGTTTACTCCGCCGACCCATGGATAAAGCGTTGGACAAGTTGCGTCAATTCGGCACACGCGCCGTGCCGGCATTCGTCCACTGGCTTATGACGGCTAACGGGCTGATTTTATTGGCTGCGCTGCAGCATGACCGCATAAAATCCATCCAGACCACCGGCAAAACCTTCGGTAGCCGGCAACATGGCCGGCGTCGTGCGGAAGGCGCCTTCCGGGGAAATCGCGTCTTCAAGGCCCGGCCAGTCTGCTGCGGCCACCGGAACGCGGCGGACATCCGGCATTTCGGCCAGGATACGCGCCACCATTGCCTCGCCTTCGAGCGGGTCGAGCGAGCAGTTGGAGAAAACGACGAGACCGCCCGGCTTGACGAGGGTCAGGGCATGCCGGAGCAGGCGCTCCTGCACCGTCGCCAGCTTGGCGATATTCTGCGGACCCTTGGTCCACAATACGTCGGGATGGCGACGCGTCGTTCCGGTGGACGAGCAGGGGGCATCGAGCAAAGCCGCGTCGAACAATTCTTCGGGCTTGAAGGAGGCCATGTCCGCTTCTACTGTCTGCGCCGAAAAACCGAGCCGCGCCAGATTGCCGTTGAGCCGCTTCAGGCGATTGGCGGAAAGATCGAGTGCCGTCACCTCGGCGCCGGCCAGGACAAGCTGGGCCGTCTTGCCGCCCGGAGCGGCGCAAAGATCGACGACACGCTTGCCGGCGAGCGGCCCGAACATCCGGGCCGGCAGGCTTGCGGCCGCATCCTGCACCCACCATTGCCCTTCCGAAAAACCGGGAAGATCGGCAACGCTGCCGTCGAAGGCGGCGAGCCGGACGCTGCCGGTCGGCAGCACGGTACCGCCGAGTTTTTCGGCCCAGAGCGCCGCATCGCCCTTGACCGTCAGGTCGATGGCGGCCGGGCTGGTCTGGGCTTCGGAAATACGCTCCGCCGCCTCACGACCATAGACGTCGCAAAGCCGGTCGAAAAACCACTGCGGCATGGCAGGAATGGCGGCGGTCTGCTGCAGCAGCGCATCCTTCTCCCGCGCCAGCCGGCGCAGGACGGCATTGACGAGACCGGCAAAACGCCGGTTGCGCGGATCACGATTGGCCTGCTCCACCGCAAGGTCCACCGCCGAATGATCCGGCACGTCGAGATAGAGGATCTGTGCTGCCGCGACAGTCAACACATGCTCCAGGGCACGAGCACCTTCCGGCAGCGGCGAATCGAGAAGCGACGACAGCATCGCGCCGAGCCTGGGCAGATGACGCAAGGCCGAATTGAGGATGGCCCGCACCAGAGCGCGGTCGGCATCACTCAGCGCCTTGTAGGCGGGGTTGCCGTTCTCGGCGTCGAGCATGCCGTCAAGCGATACCCTGCGATCGACCACGGCCGCAAGCAGCTTGGCTGCCGCTGCCCGCGCCTCGAGACCGGGCTTGTCGTCGAGGCCGCTCGGTGCGTTGGCGGTGGCAGGCTGCTTTTTGCGCGGCCGGCGAAATGCCGGCTTGTTCTGTGACGTCAAGACCAGGGACCTTTGGGTGGCTGAGAGTTGCCGCGACCCCAGCCTGTCGGCGGAACGGAGCGCGATTTACGCACCGCAGTATCAGCTTGCGGCGTCGGCGTCGAGGCCGGGCGGTTTTCCTGGGCCATACGCTGCAGCGCCGCGATGCGGTTTTCCGTGTTCGGATGGGTGGAGAACAGATTGTCCATACGTTCACCCGACAGCGGATTGATGATGAACATGTGCGCGGTCGCCGGATTGCGCTCTGCATCGTCGTTGTGAATGTGTTGCGCCGCGCCGGCGATCTTGGCAAGCGCCGAGGCAAGCCACAGCGGATTGCCACAGATCTCGGCGCCACGACGGTCGGCTGAATATTCCCGTGTCCGGCTGATCGCCATCTGCACCAGCATCGCCGCCAGCGGCGCGACGATCATGGCGATAATGACGCCGATCGCGCCGAACGGATTGTTGTTGTTGTTGCGATTGCCGCCGAAGATGAAGGCAAAGTTGCCGAGCATGGAGATCGCACCGGCCAGCGTCGCCGTGATCGTCATCGTCAGCGTGTCGCGGTTCTGCACATGCGCCAGTTCATGCGCCATGACACCGGCGACCTCCTGCGGGGTGAGGGCGCGCAAAAGGCCGGTCGAGGCGGCAACGGCGGCATTTTCCGGATTGCGGCCGGTGGCGAAGGCGTTCGGCTGCGGGCTGTCGTAGAGATAAACGCGCGGCATCGGCAGGCCGGCATTCTTGGAGAGATCGCGGATGATGCCGTAAAATTCCGGCGCATTGCGTTCGTCGATTTCCTGGGCATTGTAGGCCGAAAGCACCATGCGATCGGAATTCCAGTAGGAAAAGAAGTTCATGCCGGCCGCCACGACGAGGGCGATCAGCATCCCGGATTGCCCGCCGATCAGATAACCGACCCCCATGAACAGGGCTGTCATGAAGGCAAGCAGCATGGCAGTACGCATGAGATTCATCAGGGGTCTCCAAGGTTGTCGTCAGTCAGGTGGGCGGCGCGTTTTTCACCCGGCGCTTTCCTTTCGCCCGCAAGCCCCCTATGATTTGGCTATTCAGCCGCAATTTTCAATGTTTTTACGGAATACAGCCATGGCGGACGCCCAAGCCGACAATGACAACAGCGAAAGCTCCAGCACATTGCACGACACCGGCAAACACCTGCCTCCCGCCGCCTTGCGTGCGCTGAAGGAAGCGGAAGAGCGTCGCCGGGCCGAAACCGAAGCCGCATTGCCAAAAGAAATCGGCGGCCGCGGCGGCGCCGATCCCGCCCGCTTTGGTGACTGGGAAATCAACGGCCGAGCCATCGATTTCTAAGGATATAATTCCTATTGACGTCGCCGATTTTTAGGAATTATATCCTTTTATGGATATTTCCTCGAATCGAACGCAAAACGTCCTGCTGACTTGCCTTTTGGGCGGTATCGGATTGTTCATGGCGGCAGGCTCTGTCTGCGGCCGGGAGCAGGGTGTTGTTGCCGGTCCCGTCGAAGCGCAGGTCATCCGGGTTATCGATGGCGATACAATGCTGGTGGAGGCGCGGCCATGGCCGCAGCAGCGCATCGAGGTCTATGTGCGCTTGCGCGGCATCGATACGCCGGAACTGCGGGCGCATTGCGAGCAGTCGAGAAAAACCGCCCTGCAGGCGAAAAAGCTTCTGGCCGAGCTTGCCGCGGAAAATCCGACCCTTTGGCTCCGGGATATTTCGGGTGACAAATATTTCGGCCGTATCGTCGCAAACGTCACCTTCGAAAGCGGCTTGAATCCGGCTGAGGCACTTTTGTTTGCCGGATATGCAAAAGCCTATGACGGTGGACGAAAAGACGAAGACGAATGCCCGATGGTGAAAGAAGCCGCTTTTCCGTAATGCATGAAAAAAGCAGAAAGCCCGATTTCCTTTGAAGAAACCGGGCTTTTCATCGTGTCGCGGTACGATTGCTTATGCCGCGTCGGCGCGGTTCTGGCGGTTGGCGATCAGATCGTCGACGACGCCCGGATCGGCCAGTGTCGAGGTGTCGCCGAGGGCGCCGAAATCGTCCTCGGCGATCTTGCGCAGGATACGGCGCATGATCTTGCCGGAGCGGGTTTTCGGCAGGCCGGGGGCGAACTGGATTTTATCCGGCGTGGCGATCGGACCGATTTCCTTGCGAACGTGCTTGACCAGTTCCTGCCGCAAGGCATCCGTACCCTGTTCGCCGGCCATCAGAGAGACATAGCAGTAGATGCCCTGGCCCTTGAGGCCATGCGGATAGCCGACGACGGCAGCTTCCGAAACAAGGTGGTGCGAGACCAGCGCCGATTCGACTTCCGCCGTGCCGAGACGATGTCCCGAGACGTTGAGAACGTCATCGACGCGGCCGGTGATCCAGTAATATCCGTCCTCGTCGCGCCGGCATCCGTCGCCGGTGAAATATTTGCCCTTGTAGGTCGAGAAATAGGTCTGGATGAAGCGCTGGTGATCACCGTAGACGGAGCGCATCTGGCCGGGCCAGCTGTCGGTGATGCAGAGGTTGCCGTCGGCAGCGCCTTCCAGCACCTGGCCTTCATTGTCGACGAGTTGCGGCTGGACACCGAAGAACGGCTTTGTCGCAGAACCCGGCTTCAGATCGGTGACGCCCGGCAGTGGGCTGATTAGGATGCCACCGGTTTCCGTCTGCCACCAGGTATCGACGACCGGCGACTTCTGCTCGCCGACGACATTGTAATACCACTCCCAAGCTTCCGGATTGATCGGCTCGCCGACCGATCCGAGCAGCCGCAGCGAGGCGCGCGACGAGCGCTTGACGAAATGATCGCCGGCACCCATCAGGGCGCGGATCGCCGTCGGCGCGGTGTAGAAGATATTGACCTTGTGCTTGTCGATGACTTCCCAGAAACGGCCCTGGTCAGGGAAATTCGGCACGCCTTCAAACATCAGCGTCGTCGCCGCATTGGCGAGCGGACCGTAGACGATATAGGAGTGACCGGTGACCCAGCCCACATCCGCCGTGCACCAGTAGACGTCGCCATCGCGGTAATCGAAGACGTATTGATGCGTCATCGAGGCGTAGACGAGATAGCCGCCGGTGGTGTGCAGCACGCCCTTCGGCTTGCCGGTAGAACCCGAGGTGTAGAGGATGAAAAGCGGATCTTCCGCCTTCATCTTCACCGGCGGGCAATCCGGCTTCACCGTGGTGATTTCCTGGTGATACCAGATGTCGCGACCCGGCGCCCAGCCCGTCTTGCCGCCGGTGCGGCGCACGACGAGCACCTTGTTGACGATCACGTGGTTCTTTGCGGCGATGTCGATGGCGGTGTCGGTGTTTTCCTTGAGCGGGATCGGCTTGCCACCGCGCACGCCTTCATCGCAGGTGATGACGAAGGTCGATTCGCAGTCGACGATACGGCCGGCCAATGCATCGGGGGAGAAGCCACCGAAGACCACGGAATGAATGGCGCCGATACGGGCGCAGGCCAGCATCGCATAAGCCGCTTCCGGGATCATCGGCATGTAGATGGTCACCCGGTCGCCCTTCTTGACGCCGTGCTTCTTCAGCACATTGGCGAGGCGACACACCTGGTCGTAGAGCTGGTTGTAGGTGATCTTCTTGTCGATATAGGGATTGTCGCCTTCCCAGATGATCGCGGTCTTTTCACCATGCGTCTTCAGGTGGCGGTCGATGCAGTTGTAGGAGACGTTGGTAATGCCGTCTTCATACCACTTGATGGAAACCTTGCCGGTGAACGACGTGTTCTTGACCTTGGTATAGGGCTTGAACCAGTCGATCCGCTTGCCATGCTTGCCCCAGAAGCGATCAGGATCTTCGACGCTCTCGGTATACCATTTCTGATAGGTATCGCTGTCGATGAGCGCGCGGCTTTTTGCCGATTTAAGAACCGGATAAAGCTTGGCTGACATGAACTCCTCCCTCATGTTGATGCCATTATGTATGTGCGACCTTCATAGCAGGTCAACCCGTTCCGGCAATTAGACAAAGGTCATTTGTCTCTTGGAGAATTGCAATTATGACACAATGCCTATATAGAGCAGTCTAATTTCCGGAAATTTGTGGTCATACCACGTCCCGCGACCCCGGCGCGGGCCGACAGAAGGACTATATCCATGGCTCAACAACTGCTCATGCCGAAGGCGACGGCCGTGTGGCTGGTCGATAACACCGCATTGTCTTTCGACCAGATCGCCCAGTTCTGCAAACTGCACCCGCTGGAAGTGAAGGCGATTGCCGACGGTGAAGCTTCGCAGGGCATCAAGGGCCTCGACCCGATCTCGACCGGCCAGCTTTCGCGCGAAGAAATCGCCCGCGGCGAAGCAAACATCAACCACAAGCTCAAGCTTTCCGATCCCAAGGTCCGCGTACCGGAATCGAAGCGCAAAGGCCCACGCTACACGCCGGTTTCCAAGCGCCAGGATCGTCCGAATGCCATCCTGTGGCTGGTGCGCAACCATCCCGAACTCAAGGACGCCCAGATCTCCCGCCTCGTCGGCACCACCAAGTCGACGATCGAGCAGATCCGCGAGCGCACACACTGGAACGCCGCCAACCTGACGCCGATGGATCCGGTGACGCTGGGCCTGTGCAGCCAGATCGATCTCGATTTCGAAGTGGAAAAGGCCGCCAAGGGCCGTCCGCTGCCGACCGCCGCCGAACTCGGCGCCACCCTGCAGCCGACCCAGGAAACCGAACGCCTCGGCTTCAGCTATGAGCGGGAAGAAGAAAAAGAAATCGACGCCGACGCCGTTTTCGCCAAGCTCAAGTCGCTCAAGTCGACGCGCACCGACGAAGACGAGGACGATCAGTACTGATCGTTCCCGACGGAATACAAAAAGCCCGGCCATCGCGCCGGGCTTTTTTCGTTTGCCTCAACCGGGATGCAGGCCGCGTCCCTGCAACACGGCGGTGATCTCGTCCAAAATGACCGGATCGTCGATGGTTGCCGGCATTTTCCACGGCAGCCCATCTGCGATCTTCTGCATGGTGCCGCGCAGGATCTTTCCGGATCGGGTTTTTGGCAGGCGCTGGACGATCATGACCGACTTGAAGGCGGCGACCGGGCCGATCTCCTGGCGGACCAGCGAAATTACCTCCCGCTCGATATCTCCGACATCCCGCGCCACCTTGTTTTTCAGCACCAGGAAACCGCATGGTACCTGACCCTTCAATTCGTCGGCAATGCCGATGACGGCGCATTCGGCGACATCGGGATGCAGGGCGCAAGCCTCTTCCATCGCACCGGTCGACAGGCGGTGGCCAGCGCAATTGATGATATCGTCGGTGCGCGCCATGATGAACATGTAGCCGTCGTCATCCATGTAGCCGGCATCGGCGGTCTTGTAGTAACCCGGAAACTCCTGCAGGCAGGCGGCGCGAAACCGGTCGTCGGCATTCCAGAACGTTACGAGATTGCCGGGCGGCAGCGGCAGCCGGATAACGATATTGCCGAGTGTGCCTGCCGGTACCGGATGGCCTTGATCGTCCAGCACCTCGATCGTGTAGCCGGGCAGGGGAACGGAAGGCGAGCCGTATTTCACCGGCAGCAATCCCAGTCCCAGCGGATTGGCGGCCACCGGCCAACCGGTTTCCGTCTGCCACCAATGATCGATCACCGGCACATTCAGGATACGCTCGGCCCATTTAATCGTTTCGGAATCGGCTCGCTCACCGGCGAGAAACAGGGCGCGAAAACCGGACAGATCGTATTTCAGGGCGTACTCCCCCTCCGGATCGTCGCGACGGATGGCCCGGAAGGCCGTCGGTGCCGTGAACATTACCTTGACGTCGTGATCGGAAATCACCCGCCAATAGGTGCCGGCATCGGGCGTGCCGACCGGCTTGCCCTCGAACAGGATGGTGGTGTTTCCCGCCAGCAGCGGCCCATAGACGATGTAGGAATGGCCGACCACCCAGCCGATATCGGAGGCCGCCCAGAAGACCTCGCCAGGCTTGACGCCATAGATGTTCTCCATGCTCCACTTCAACGCCACCATGTGGCCGCCATTGTCGCGGACCACGCCCTTCGGCTGGCCGGTCGTGCCGGAAGTATAGAGAATATAGAGCGGATCGGTGGCCTTGACCGGCGTGCAGGCAACGCTGGCGCCAGCGGCCTTTTCCGCGGCCACTGCTGTGTCAAAGTCGACATCGCGGCCGGGTTTCAGCTCGGCCTGCAATTCCGGACGTTGCAGCACCAGGCAATGTTCCGGCTTTATCCTGGCGATCTCGATCGCCTGATTGACCAGCGGCATGTAGGCGACGCTGCGCCCCGGCTCCAGCCCGCAGCTTGCGGCAATGATCAGCTTGGCATCAAAATCGTCGATACGGGTTGCCAGCTCATGTGCTGCAAAACCACCGAAGACGACGGAATGGATAGCACCGAGGCGAGCGCAGGCCAGCATCGAAAACACCGCTTCGGGAACCATCGGCATGTAAAGGATGACACGGTCGCCCTTGCCGACGCCGAGGCGGCGCAGGGCGGCGGCAACCGCGACAACCTCGGCCAGCATCTCGTCATAGGTGAAGGTGGCGACCTTGCCCGTCATCGGGCTGTCGTAGATGAGGGCTTTCTGGCCGCCGCGGCCTTCCGCGATATTCCGGTCGAGGCAGTTGAAACAGGTGTTGGTTTCCCCGCCGGCGAACCAGCGGCCGTAAACGCCATCTGCAGCATCGAAAACCTGGTCGAACGGTTTCGACCAATCGAGCGTTTCGGCGATTCCCCTCCAGAAACCCTCCGAATCGGCCTGCCACGCCGCATAGGTCTGGGCATATGTGCTTTGCATTCTTTCCTCCCGGTATGCAAACGCCAAGCTGTAAACAGCCTAGACCCATTTACCGGGGGAATACAGGGCCTGGAAAGCAAGACCAAAGCCCTAGGCATAAAGACCAATCAGCGGCTGCCGAAAATCGCCGATCCGACCCGGACGCCAGTGGCGCCGAAGGCAATCGCCGTCTCGTAATCGCCGGACATGCCCATCGACAGTTTTTCGATGCCCGCCTCGGCGGCCAGTCGTGCCAGAAGGGCAAAATGCGGCCCGGGATTTTCATCTGCCGGCGGAATGCACATCAGCCCTTCGATCTCCAGCGCCAGTTCGCCGCGGCAAAGCGCAACGAAAGCCGGCAACTCATCCGGTGCGATGCCGGCTTTCTGCGGCTCCAGGCCGGTATTGACCTGGATATAGAGGCGAGGCGCTCGCCCCTGCCGTTTCATTTCCGCAGCGAGCGCGCGGGCGATTTTTTCCCGGTCCACGGTCTCGATGACGTCGAACAGCGCCACCGCTTCCGCCGCCTTGTTGGATTGCAGCGGCCCGATGAGATGCAGCTCGATCCCTGCGGTTTCCGCCTTGAGGTCCGGCCACTTGCCCTGACTTTCCTGAACGCGGTTCTCGCCGAAGACCCGTTGGCCGGCGGCAATCGCCGGACGGATATCGTCGGCCTCGAAGGTCTTGGAGACGGCAACGAGCGTTACCGACCCCACGGAGCGGCCTGCTTCCCGTTCGGCGGCCGCAATACGGCTTTTCACCGCGTCGAGACGTTCTTGCAATTGCGTCATGCCATCCTCATCTGTCGAACAATTCTTTGCGCTTAGCTAAACCCTCGCCTCACCGTTGCCAAGCTTCGGTGCTCCATCGATGATAAACTTTGCCTGACCCAGACCGCTGAAAACTTGACGCTTCGACGGTTTCATGATGAAGGTCACGGCCAATTCTCCCTGATTTCCTGGAATATCGATCCCATGGCCTCCGAACGTTATAATCCGCGCGACACCGAACCCCGTTGGCAGAAGACGTGGAACGAAAACAGCGTTTTCGTCACCGACAACAACGACCCGCGCGAAAAATATTACGTCCTCGAAATGTTCCCTTATCCTTCGGGCCGGGTGCATATGGGCCATGTGCGCAACTATGCCATGGGTGACGTCGTCGCCCGCTACAAGCGCGCCCGCGGTTACAATGTATTGCATCCGATGGGCTGGGACGCCTTCGGCATGCCTGCGGAAAATGCCGCCATGCAGAACAAGGTCCATCCCAAGGACTGGACCTACCAGAACATCGCGACGATGCGCAACCAGCTGAAGTCGATGGGCCTGTCGCTCGACTGGAGCCGTGAATTCGCCACCTGCGACGTCGAATATTACCACCGCCAGCAGCACCTGTTCCTCGATTTCCTCGAAAAGGACCTCGTCTACCGCAAGCAGTCCAAGGTTAACTGGGACCCGGTAGACAACACGGTTCTCGCCAACGAGCAGGTGATCGACGGGCGCGGCTGGCGCTCCGGCGCGCTGGTGGAACAGCGCGAGCTGACGCAATGGTTCTTCAAGATCACCGATTTCAGCCAGGACCTGCTGGACGCGCTCGATACGCTCGACCAGTGGCCTGAAAAAGTGCGGGTGATGCAGAAGAACTGGATCGGCCGTTCGGAAGGCATGGCGATCCGCTGGGAAGTCGTCGACGGCACCTCGCCGGCAGGCACGCGCGAGGTCACCGTTTACACGACCCGTCCGGACACGCTGTTCGGCGCCTCTTTCCTGGCGATCGCCGCCGACCACCCGCTGGCCAAGGAAGCCGCTGCCGGCAATGCCGAGATCGAGGCCTTCGCCGAAGAATGCCGCCGCGCCGGTACCTCGGTCGCTGTTCTGGAAACGGCGGAAAAGAAGGGCATGGACACCGGCATCCGCGTGAAACATCCGCTGGACCCCTCGTGGGAGTTGCCCGTCTACATCGCCAATTTCGTGCTGATGGACTACGGCACCGGCGCGATTTTTGGCTGCCCCGCCGGCGACCAGCGCGACCTGGACTTCGCCCGCAAGTATGATCTGCCAGTCACGGCTGTGGTGATGCCGAAGGACGGCGATCCCGCAAGTTTTGCCATCGGCAACGAAGCCTATGTCGATGACGGCGTGATGATCAATTCCCGCTTCCTCGACGGCATGACGACCGACGCGGCATTTAATGCCGTGGCCGAAAGGCTGAGCACCCAGCTTCTCGGCAATCAGCCGCAGGGCGAGCGCAAGGTGAATTTCCGCCTGCGCGATTGGGGCATTTCCCGCCAGCGTTATTGGGGCTGCCCCATCCCCGTCATCCATTGCGACGATTGCGGTGTCGTGCCGGTGCCGAAGAAGGACCTGCCGGTCAAGCTGCCCGACGACGTCACCTTCGACAAGCCGGGCAATCCGCTCGACCGCCATCCGACCTGGCGTCATGTCGCCTGCCCGAACTGCGGCAAGGATGCCCGCCGCGAAACCGATACGATGGACACCTTCGTCGATTCCAGCTGGTATTTCGCCCGCTTCACGGCACCATGGGAAAACGAGCCGACCGCGCCGGATATCGCCAATCGCTGGTTGCCTGTCGATCAGTATATCGGCGGCATCGAGCATGCGATCCTGCATCTGCTCTATTCGCGCTTCTTCACCCGCGCCATGCGCGAGACCGGCCACCTCGACCTCAAGGAACCCTTCAAGGGCCTGTTCACCCAGGGCATGGTCGTCCACGAAACCTACAGCCGCGGCGAAGGCACGTCGCGCGAATGGATCGCTCCAGCCGATATCCGCATCGACGAGGTGGACGGCCAGCGCCGTGCCGTCCTTTTGTCGACCGGTGAGGAGCTGAAGATCGGCTCGATCGAAAAAATGTCGAAGTCGAAGAAGAACGTCGTCGATCCCGACGACATCATTGCCTCCTACGGTGCCGATACCGCGCGCTTCTTCGTGCTCTCCGACTCACCGCCGGATCGTGACGTCATCTGGTCCGAAGCCGGCGTCGAAGGCGCCCATCGCTTCGTTCAGCGCGTCTGGCGCCTGATATCAGAAGCGGCCGAACAGCTTCGCAAGGTTAAGTCGAATCCGGCTAAAGAAGGTGAAGCTCTCGCCATTTCGCAGGCCGCGCACAAGGCACTGCAAGCGGTTCAGGGCGATTTCGACAAGCTGAACTTCAACAAGGCCGTCGCGCGCATCTACGAAATGGTCAATGCGGTCGCGGTCCCTTTCGCCAATGTTGCTGCCGGCAAGGCTGACGAAACATATGCAGCTGCCGTTCGCGAAGCGGCAGAGATCCTCATTCTGCTGATTGCGCCGATGACGCCGCATCTGGCGGAGGAATGCTGGGCAGCACTCGGCAATGAAGGCCTGGTGGCCCAGGCTGCCTGGCCGGCTTTCGATGCCGCACTTGTGATCGACAGCGAGATCGTCCTGCCGGTGCAGATCAACGGCAAGAAGCGCGCCGAATTGACAATCGCGCGCGATGCGGACCAGAATGCCGTCCAGCAGGCCGTGCTCGCGCTTGACGCCGTGCAGACAGCTCTTGCCGGTCAGACGCCGAAGAAGATCATCGTGGTACCGCAAAGGATCGTAAACATTGTCGTTTGATGCGAGCGTGAAACTTCTCCGGAAAGGCAGCACCGCTGTCGTTATCGCCCTGGCGCTGCTTGCAAGCAGCTGCCAGGTGCGCCCACTTTATTCCGAATCGACCGGTGTCGCCCAGAATCTGGCGGCGATCTCCTATTCGCCGGCCGGCAGCCGCGTCGGACAGCAGGTCCGCAACCGATTGATCTTCCTGACATCCGGGGGCGCCGGCGAACCGGCCAAAGCCGATTACGAGGTGCAGCTGACCGTCGCCAGCTACGTCACAGGCGTTCTCCTGGTGGAATCCTCCGATACGGCCCGCGCCGGTCAGATCGTCGTCAATGGCGACTATACGATGCGACGCGTTTCGGACGGCCAGGTGCTGCGCACCGGGCATCGTTCGGCCACGTCGCTGGTGGATTTCCCCGTACAGGAATTTGCCAAGCTGCGCGCCATTCGCGATGCCGAAAATCGTGCCGCGCGGGAACTGGCAGAGCTGATCCGGACCGATCTGGCCATTGCGCTCGGCCGGTAAGGCTGTTCCATGGCGGAAGTGAAGTCTCACGAGTTCGATCAGTTTCTGCGGAACTCCACGCGGCTTTACCGTATCTTTCTTATCTATGGCCCGGATCGCGGCCTGGTGTCGGAACGCGCCGGCCTTATCGCCGCTGGAACCAAAGTTCCCGCCGACGATCCCTTTGCTTTCGTCAAGCTCGACGTGACCGACCTGCACGGCAATGCCGGCCGGTTACTCGACGAAGCCTATGCCATCGGCCTTTTCGGCGGTCAGCGGCTGATCTGGTTGCGCGGCGTTGCCAATGAAAAGGCCGTCATCGAGGCCGTGCAAGCGCTGATCGACAAACCTTCGGAAGATTGTTCGCTGATTATCGAGGCGGGCGACCTGAAGAAAGGTGTCGGATTGCGCAAGATCGCCGATGGCGCCCGCAGCATTGCCTCCATCCCCTGTTATGCCGACGACGGCAGGGCCTTGAACGCCCTCGTCGACGCCGAGCTTGCGGCCGAAAACCTGCGGATCACCCCGGCGGCCCGCCATCTGCTTCTGGAGTTTCTGGGTGGCGACCGGATCGCGTCACGCAACGAGATCCAGAAGCTGGCGCTCTATTGCCGCGGCCTGGAGACGGTCGACGAACAGCACGTCTTCGACATCATCGGCGATGCCAGCGCCATATCCGCAGATGACGCGGTGGACGCCGTACTCAAGGGTGACAAGGAGGGTTTCCTGCATGAAACCCGCAAGATCATCACTTCGAAGATGTCGATCTTCCTGGTTCTGCAAAGTTGCCTGCGGCAATTGCAGCTCCTGGATGCCATGCGTGCGGAAATGGATGAGAAAAATACGCAGCCGGCCCAGATCATGCAAACCCAGGGCCGTCACCTGCATTTTCGCCGGAAACCGGTCATCGAGGCTTTGCTGAAAAGCTGGTCAGCCGCAACGATCGCCCGTGAAATGAACCGCGTACAATCTGCCATCCTGCAGACGCGGCAGCGTCAAAGCCTGGAAGAAAGTATCGCGCTGCAAACGTTGCTTGCAGTCGTCTTGCAGGCTAGTCGCAAAGGTTGAGCGACACTATCCGAAGAACAGTGTACGGCCTGTTTCACAGCTCAGGAAGCAAGGTCACAGCGTCATATCGCCGGAATCAACGCCGCTCCAATAGCCGGCAAACGTCTTCCAGCTGTTCCAGCGTCTTATAGGCGATTTTGATCTGCCCGCCGCTGCCACGATGGTTTATGCTGACATCCAGGCCCAGCGCATCCGACAAGGTGCGTTCCAATGCAAGCGTATCCGAATCCTTCTCCTCGCGGCGTGAAACGCCGTAGGCCGGATCGTTCTGCGCCTTGATATCGTTCTGCGCCAGCCGTTCAGCGTCGCGCACCGACATGCCCTTGGAAACGATCGTCTTTGCAAGCACGGTCGGATCGGATGTCGAAACGAGTGCACGCGCATGCCCCGCCGACAATGAGCCCGCAGCCAGCATGTCCCGCACAGGATCGGGCAATTTGAGCAATCGAAGGCTGTTCGCCACGTGACTCCGGCTCTTGCCGATGATTTCACCGAGATCGTTCTGGGTGTAGCCGTGCTCGGCAATCAACTGTTCGTATCCAAGCGCCTCTTCCAGCGGGTTGAGATCCGAACGCTGCACGTTTTCGACGATGGCGATCTCAAGCGCGGTGCGATCATCGACATCACGCACGATGACCGGTATCTCGACAAGCCCGGCCAGTTGCGCCGCCCGCCAGCGCCGTTCGCCAGCAATAATCTCATAACGATCCGATGCCGCCGTACGCACAACGACCGGTTGAACAATGCCGTGCTGGCGAATGGAACTCGCCAGATCCTGCAATTCGTCTTCATTAAAATAACGACGCGGATTCTTCGGGTTCCGGCTCACGAACTCGATCGGGATCATGCGATCGGGATTGACACCAGCCTTGTTTCCGCCAACCGGAAGCGGCTGGTCCATTTCACCAATCAGCGCGGCCAGACCACGGCCGAGGCGGCGTTTGGAGATATCGTCGTTCATGCTGCACTCTCATTATCGGCGGGCCCGACAGGTTTCAGGCCGCTTTCCTTTGGCGTTCACGCTGGATGACTTCGGAAGCAAGCTGGAGATAGGCCTGGCTGCCGGCACACTTCAAATCATAAAGAATCGCGGGTTTACCATAAGACGGCGCCTCCGAGACCCGCACGTTCCGCGGTATCAACGTGTGATACACCTTCTCGCCCAAGTGACTGCGGACGTCATGAACAACCTGTTGCGCAAGATTGTTGCGGGCATCGAACATAGTCAAAACGATACCTTGGATATCCAAGGCAGGATTGACCGTCTGGCGGATCTGGCCAACGGTTTCCAGAAGCTGGCTCAAACCCTCGAGCGCAAAGAACTCGCACTGCAGCGGCACCAGCACCGAATGGGCGGCAGCCATGGCATTCATTGTCAGCAGATTGAAGGAGGGCGGGCAATCCACCAGAATGTAAGAAAATGCCAGCGCCTCATCCTGCTGCAGGGCGCGCCGGAGTCGGAATACACGATCGCTCTTTTGCGCGATCTCCATCTCGAAACCGAGGAGATCCATGGTTGACGGCACGATATAGAGATTGGGAACCGCGGTTTCCACCACCGTCTCCAATATGCCATGCGATCCCATCAGCAAATCATAGGAGGATAGTTTACGATCGCGACGATCGATGCCCAGCCCTGTGCTTGCATTGCCTTGCGGATCGAGATCGACGATCAAAACGCGCTCACCGATCGCAGCCAAGGCCGTCGCAAGGTTGATCGCGGTTGTCGTCTTGCCGACGCCACCTTTTTGATTCGCAATGGTGATGATGCGATTCTTCTCGCTTGCCATACGGTTCACCTGGAGGATGATGCATTCAGTCGTTTGATGCCGGTGATCTCTAGAACAACGGAATCCCGCTCGATCACACTCTCATGTTTTACCAGATCGAAACGCCATCGGCCATGTGCTTTATCGATCTCCTCGGCATAATCCCGGCCTTTGTGCAGCAAGGCCTTGAGATTTTCGTTCCGGATGGCCCAGGGCTCGATGTATTCGAGCAAAAGATCCAGGTCTGCCAGAGCACGAGCCGACACAATATCGCAGTCAGGAACCACAGCCGCAGCGTCTTCGATTCGAACGGCATGCACCGAACCGCGACCGCCGGTTTGCAACAGCGCTGTCCGCAGGAATGCGGCTTTCTTGTTGTTGCTCTCCACGAGGTGAACCCAGCCCTCGCCAATCTCGGCAAGGCAGATGGCAGTAATGATACCCGGAAATCCGCCGCCACTGCCCAGATCCAGCCACCGATGATTGCCAGGGCAAAGCTGGTAAATTTGCAGGCTATCGACAATATGGCGCCGCCAGAGATCGTCCTTGGTGGAAGGTGCCACCAGATTGATGGCTTTGGCCCACTTGCTGAAAAGATCGGCAAAAGTTTCAAGCCGCTGCAATGTTTCACGTGAAACACGCAGGCCGTTTAACGCAACCCCAGGACTCTTTTGCATTGTATCAGGCAACTTTTTGTTGGCCATTGGCCATTTTACGAAGAAAAGCGAGGATCAACGCGATCGCCGCCGGTGTCATTCCATCCACCCGGGACGCCTGCGCGATATTGGTGGGTCTGGCGCGTTGCAGCTTCTGCTTGAGTTCATTCGATAGGCCTGGCAAAGCCGAAAAATCGAAATCCAGCGGAATCTGACGCTCTTCCTCCCGCGCGACCTCCGCTATGTCGCTTGCCTGTCGATCCATGTAAACCGCATAGGTCGCTTCGATCTCCACAGCATCAGCAACACGCCTGTCGATATCAGCCAACTCCGGCCATACGGTTCTCAAGCTGGCCACGGAGTGCTCGCTGTAAGAGAGCAAATCATAAGCGCTTCGCCGTTGGCCGTCCTGGTTGAGCTTGATCCCGAAACGGGATGCCTCCGGCGGCGTTAGCGCCAAGGTCTTTAACAGTGCGCGCGCCGCCGATAGATTGGCCTCAAAAGCCTCAAAGCGCTCACGACGGGCAACAGACAGGCAACCAAGCTCGGCGGCCGTCGGGGTCAGCCGCATATCAGCATTGTCAGCTCGCAGCGACAATCGGTACTCGGCCCGCGAGGTGAACATTCTGTAGGGCTCCGCAACCCCACGCGAGGTCAAATCGTCGATCATCACACCGATATAGGATTGCGTTCGGCTGAAATGGAACGCGTCCTTGCCGGCGGCGAGACGTGTCGCATTGAGGCCAGCCACCAATCCTTGCGCGGCGGCCTCTTCGTAACCTGTGGTTCCGTTGATCTGACCTGCCAGGAACAGCCCGGGGATCTTTTTGACCTCCAGCGCCAGCGTCAATTCTCGTGGATCGATATGATCATATTCAATCGCATACCCCGGCTGGAGGATGACGACATTCTCCAGGCCCGGAATGGTCCGGATGAAAGCTTCCTGAACCTCCGCGGGAAGGGAGGTGGAGATGCCGTTGGGGTAGACGGTATTGTCATCGAGGCCCTCAGGCTCCAGAAAGATCTGATGGCCATCCCTTTCGCCGAACTTGACGATCTTATCCTCGATCGACGGGCAATACCGCGGACCGATGCCTTCAATCTGGCCGGAATACATTGCCGAACGCCCGAGATTATCAGCAATAATCTGATGCGTTTCTGGCGTAGTTCGCGTCACTCCGCACTGAATCTGCCGATTGACGATGTGATCGGTCATAAACGAAAACGGCACCGGATCTTCATCCGCATCCTGCGCGCCGATTCCTGCCCAGTCAATCGTCAAGCCATCCAGCCGGGCAGGCGTGCCCGTCTTCAATCGACCCATTTCGAGTCCGAAACGACCAAGCGTATTGCTCAATCCTAAGGATGGCTTTTCACCGACGCGACCAGCCGGAATCTTGACGTCACCGATATGGATCAAACCACGCAGAAATGTTCCCGTCGTAAGCACGATGGAGCGGCAGGCAATCCGCGTGCCGTCGCCGAGCACGAGCTGCTTGATCGTTTCATCCTGAAGATCGATATCGAAGGCATCTCCTTCTATGACATCCAAATTCGCATATGCAGAAATCTCCGCCTGCATTGCCAAGCGATAGAGCTTACGATCAGCCTGCGTTCTCGGTCCACGAACCGCCGGTCCCTTTTTCCGGTTCAGCATACGAAACTGGATGCCCGCTGCGTCGGCAACGCGGCCCATCAGACCGTCCATCGCATCAATCTCGCGAACGAGATGACCTTTACCCAAGCCGCCGATGGCCGGGTTGCACGACATCACGCCAATTGTTTCCCGCTTGTGCGTGACCAGGGCAACGTCGGCGCCAAGTCTTGCCGCTGTGGCGGCTGCTTCGCTTCCCGCATGTCCACCACCGACCACGATGACATCGTAAATACGGGTCATGTTCTACTCCAGAAGAAGAAAAAGTGTTTCACGTGGAACGCTATCGGAGATGTTTCACGTGAATCATTTGCCGACGCAGAATTCCGAGAAAATCACCCCGAGCAGATCCTCGACATCGATCCGTCCCGTCAGTCGTTCCAACGATTGCGAAGCACGACGGAGGTATTCAGCTCGAATATCCAAACTCTCGCCGGTCTTTACCAGCGCAAGACTGAGGTCTTCAAGCATATTCCGCAAATTCTGTCTCTGGCGCTCTCGCGCAGGCATCGAAAATGCAGTTTTTTGGTCGATAAAGCCAATATCGGACAACAACATCCGCCGTAATTCCGGCAAACCTTGCCCCGAGGCCGCGGAAATCCGCAGATCGTATCCCTCGGCGGCAGTGTCTTCCGGATAACGATCCGCCTGCGTTCCGATATGCAGTATTTTTGCATCCGTACCGAATTTTTGTTTCGATAGCGAATCGTTCCCGATCTCGTCAAGATAGAGGATGATATCGGCTTCCTCGATCTTGATCCGCGCCCGATCAATGCCGATCTGCTCGATCCGGTCCTCGGTCGACCTCAGCCCCGCTGTATCATAAAATCGCACAGAAAAGCCATCCATATCGAGATCGACATGCAGGACGTCACGCGTTGTGCCGGCGATGTCGGTGACGATGGCGACATCACGCTCAGCCAGGCTGTTCATCAGCGTCGATTTGCCGGCATTTGGTGGCCCGGCGATCACCACCTTCAACCCGTCGCGAATAATCTCCGCCGTTCTACCGGCATCCACATGATGCGTCACATCGAGAAGAAGTGCTTCGAGATCTGGCCAAACCAGATGTGACACCGAACCGGGAACGTCGTCTTCATCGGCAAAATCCAGTTCCGCTTCGATCAACGCCCGGGCCCGGGTCATGCGATCCGCCCAGCCCTTGTAGAGCGTCGACAACCCACCGGAGCTCTGCTCGACAGCCAAGCGTCGCTGCATTTCCGTTTCGGCGTGGATGAGATCGGCAAGGCCTTCGATCTCGACCAGATCCATCTTGCCGTTCTCGAAGGCGCGTCTGGAAAATTCACCGGCCTCGGCGAGCCGAAACCCAGCAATCCGCGACAGTCGGTCCAGTACGGCGGAAATCACCGCCCGCCCGCCATGGACTTGCAGCTCGAGACAATGTTCACCGGTGAAGGAATGAGGGGCGGGAAAAGATATGACAATCGCATCATCGAGCAGTTTGCCATCATCACCCAGCAAGCGGCGGCGTGTTGCCTGCCGGGGCAGGCCCTGGCTGATGCCAAAAGCGGCAAACACCTGCCAGGCTTGCGCACCGCTAACCCGGATCACCGCAACCCCGGCCGGGGGCGCGCCAGTGGACAATGCAAAGATGGTATCGAGCATCCGATCTTCACCCTGAAAACGGAAAAGGTGGGCTAAGCAGCCCACCTTTCAAAAACGAAATCCTGAAGAATCCGGCTAAGGAAAAATCAGGTGTTCATCGAGTCGAAGAAGTCACCGTTGTTCTTCGTTTGCTTCAGCTTGTCGATAAGGAACTCGATAGCGTCGGTCGTGCCCATCGGGGCGAGAATCCGGCGAAGGACAAAGATCTTCTGCAGATCCTGACGGGGAACCAGCAGGTCTTCCTTGCGGGTACCGGATTTGAGAATATCCATCGACGGGAAGATGCGCTTGTCGGCGACCTTGCGGTCAAGGACGATTTCCGAGTTGCCGGTGCCCTTGAATTCTTCGAAGATCACTTCGTCCATACGGCTGCCGGTATCGATCAGCGCCGTGGCGATGATCGTCAGCGAGCCACCTTCCTCGATGTTACGCGCCGCACCGAAGAAACGCTTCGGGCGCTGCAGGGCGTTGGCATCGACGCCACCGGTCAGGACCTTACCGGAGGAGGGGACAACGGTGTTGTAGGCACGGCCGAGGCGAGTGATCGAGTCGAGCAGGATGACGACGTCGCGGCCATGTTCCACAAGGCGTTTTGCCTTTTCGATCACCATTTCGGCAACCTGCACGTGGCGCACCGCTGGTTCGTCGAAGGTCGAGGACACGACCTCGCCGCGCACCGAGCGCTGCATATCCGTTACTTCTTCCGGGCGTTCGTCGATCAAGAGGACGATCAGATAACATTCCGGATGGTTGGCGGTGATCGAATGAGCGATGTTCTGCAGGAGGACTGTCTTACCGGTCCGCGGCGGTGCGACGATCAGGCCGCGCTGACCCTTGCCGAGCGGGGCAACGAGATCGATGACGCGGGCGGAAAGATCCTTGGAGGTCGGATTGTCGAGCTCCATCTTGAAACGCTCGTTCGGATAGAGCGGCGTCAGGTTGTCGAAATGAACCTTGTGACGGATCTTTTCGGGATCGTCGAAATTGATGGTGTTGACCTTCAACAGCGCGAAATACCGTTCGCCTTCCTTGGGGCCGCGGATCGGGCCTTCAACGGTGTCGCCGGTCTTCAGCGAGAAGCGGCGGATCTGCGAAGGGGAAATGTAGATGTCATCCGGGCCAGGCAGATAGTTGGCATTGGCCGAACGCAAAAAACCGAAACCATCCTGAAGAACTTCGACGACACCTTCGCCGATGATCTCGACATCCTGACTGGCGAGGATCTTGAGGATCGCGAACATCAGTTCCTGCTTGCGCATCGTGCTGGCGTTCTCGACCTCGAGCGACTCGGCAAAGGCGAGAAGATCGGTCGGAGTCTTATTCTTAAGTTCTTGAAGCTTCATTTCAGCCATGAAGGGGACCACAATTCAATTTTTTCGGGGAAAGGCGTGCTGATCGTCATCAGTGCTACGGATAAAGGCCGCAGACGATAAAATGTTACACAAGCCACGAGAAGAGATGGGCGGAAAATAGCGACTCGCTTGCAGCGCCGCAAGAGGGAACGTCAAAAACAGCGAAATTAAAACATTTGCGATCAGAAGGGTTTGACCACCACGAGAATGACGATGGCGATCATCAGCAGGGTCGGGACTTCGTTCAGGAAGCGCCAATGGCGCGCTGATTTGCGCGGTCCGTCCGCAGCAAAGACCCGCACGGCCTTGGCGAGATAGTCGTTATATCCGGACATCAGCACGACGAGCGCGATCTTTGCGTGAAGCCATCCACCCTGGAAACCGTACATCGACCAGGCAAGATAGAGGCCGAGCAACCAGGTGATGATCATCGCAGGCCGCATGATGACGCTCATCAGCCGCTTTTCCATCACCTTGAAGGTTTCCGATTGTTTCGAACCGGGTTCGGCATCGGTGTGGTAGATGAAAAGCCTGGGCATATAGAGCAGCCCCGCCATCCACGAGATGACGGCGACGATATGGAACGCCTTGGCCCAGAGGTAAAATTCGTCATTCTGCCAGAGATAGAGCCCGCCGAGCACAGCGCCAAAGACGACGATCGCCGTCAGCGCCCGCCATTTTGCCTTGCTGCCTTCACGCGGGTCCGTCTGCTGCGTCATCGTTTCGGCTCCCAACGCCGCACCTGATCGACAAGGGCCGTAACATGCGCCGGGTCTGCCTGCGGCGTAATGCCGTGACCGAGATTGAAGATCAGCGGGCCATGGCCGAGTTCTTGGAGAATATGACCGATGCCATCGGTCAGCGCCTTGCCGCCGGCAACCACACGCATCGGATCGAGATTGCCCTGCACCGGCCCGTCCTTTTGCAACTCCTTGGCAAAAGCAAGCGGCACCGACCAGTCGAGACCGATCGCATCGGCACCCGTCTTCTGGCGGTAATCCCGCAGCATGTAACCGGCACCCTTGGCGAAAGCGATGATCTTGGCTTTCGGCCGCCTTGATTTGACCGAGGCGATGATACGCCGGACCGGCTCGACGGCATAGGCGGCAAACTCGGTTTCCCCGAGAACGCCGGCCCAGGAATCGAAGATCTGCACCGCATCGGCACCGGCATCGATCTGCGCCACGAGATAATCGGCAGAGACGTCGGCCAGGAAAGCCAGCAATTCGGCAAAGACTTTCGGTTCGCGATAGGCGAACAGTCTGGCGGGCGCCTGATCCGGCGTGCCTTTCCCGGCAATCATATAGGTCGCAACCGTCCAGGGCGCGCCGCAGAAGCCGAGCAGCGTCGTTTCCTGCGGCAGCTCGTGGCGCAGACGGCCGACCGTCTCGAAGACCGGCTTGAGGTGGCCGAGCACTGCATCGGGCTTCAAGGCTTTTATGCCGGAAACGTCGATCGGGTCCATCTCCGGCCCGTGGCCTTCGGTGAAACGCACATTGCGGTCCAGCGCATCGGGGATGACGAGAATATCGGAAAAGAGAATGGCGGCATCAAAGCCGTAACGGCGGATGGGCTGCAGCGTCACTTCCGTTGCAAATTCCGGCGAATAACAGAGATCGAGAAAGCTGCCGGCCCTGGCGCGGGTCTCCCGGTATTCCGGCAGATAACGACCAGCCTGTCGCATCAGCCAGATGGGAGGCGGACAGATCGTCTCACCGTTCAGCACTCTCATGATCTTGCGGTCGTCGGTCAATGCGGCTTTCCCTAAAACAAAGAAATCATTTCAAAGGTTTTTCTATTTCTTAGAGTCAGTGGGTATCAAGGATTAAAATCCATCCCCAGCCTGCTCATTTTGACGCGCCTTGCTGCAATCCATGTGGGTCAATTCGCCCGTTTTCGCCTCAAACGGAATGGATGAAGAAATTCCATTTTGGAATCAGTGCGATACGGGTCGATACCTCAGCCATGCGATCTGGGGAATTCCTGTGGAAAAGCAGAGCGGAAAAACACTTGTCCACAGAACCCACAGCCCCAATCTTTTGCAATCCGTCGAAGATGCCGATGTGGATAAATCGGCAGTTTTCCCTTGCGTTGCGGCGAGGCCCGTCCCACGCTCAATCTTATCCATGGTTTTCAACAGGGGGCGGAGTTTAGCGTGGAGAACAGAAAAAACTTCTTCCATCTGCACCTCATTTCTGACTCAACCGGCGAGACTCTGATCTCCGCCGGCCGGGCAGCATCGGCGCAATTCAAGCTGCACAATCCGGTGGAACACGTCTATCCGCTGATCCGCAATCGCAAGCAGCTGCTGCCGGTGCTGGAGGCGATCGACAAAGAACCCGGCATTGTCCTTTATACGGTGGTCGACCAAGAGTTGGCGGCGTTGGTAAAGGAACGCTGCGAAGAGATCGAGGTTCCCTCCGTCAATGTGCTGGAACCGGTGATGACGACATTTCAGGCCTATCTCGGCGCGCCGTCGCGCCGCCGGGTCGGGGCGCAGCATCGCATGAACGCCGATTATTTTGCGCGTATCGAAGCATTGAACTTCACCATGGATCACGATGACGGGCAGGCGCCGGATGGGTATGACGAAGCCGATCTGGTGCTGATCGGCATCAGCCGCACGTCGAAAACGCCGACAAGCATCTACCTCGCCAACCGCGGGATCAAGACCGCCAACGTGCCGATCGTCAACGGCGTCGCCTTGCCGGAAAGCCTGTTGCGGGCAACGAAACCGCTGATCGTCTGCCTGATCGCCACGTCGGACCGGATTTCGCAGGTCCGGGAAAACCGGATCCTCGGAACCACGTCCGATTTCAACAACGGCCATTATACCGACCGGGCGACGATTGCGGAGGAACTGAAATATGCCCGCTCCTTATGCGCCCGCCATAACTGGCCGATTATCGACGTGACGCGCCGTTCGATCGAAGAAACCGCCGCCGCCATCGTTGCCTTGCGGCCGAAGCTGCGTTAAGCGCCGGTTTGGTACATTTGGAGGATCATGCCGATGTCGCTTCCCCTGATCCTGGCGTCTTCGAGTCCGTTCCGGCGCGGCTTGATGCAAAATGCCGGGCTGCGCTTCGAAGCCATCGCCGCCGATATCGACGAGCGGGCAATCGAGGCACCGCTGGAGCAGCAAGGCGCGACACCGGATCAGGTGGCGCTGGTGCTGGCGGAAGCCAAGGCGCTGGATGTCAGCCGCCGTTTTCCTGATGCCGTCATCCTCGGTTCCGACCAGACGATGTCGCTGGGCGCGCGCGTCTATCACAAGCCGAAGGGCCGACAGGAGGCCAGTGAGAACCTTTTGTCGCTGGCGGGTAAGACGCATCAGTTGAACAGCGCCATCGTTCTTGCCCGCGGCGGCGAAATCCTCGTCAGAGAGGTTGCGCACGCCAGACTGACCATGCGTCCATTCACCCCGGAATTTGTCGAGACCTATCTCGACAGGGTGGGGGAAACGATTTTCAAGAGCGTCGGCGGCTATCAGCTGGAAGGCGAGGGCATCCAGCTCTTCTCCGCCATAGACGGCGACTATTTTACCATTGTCGGCCTGCCGATGCTTCCTCTGTTGGAGCACCTGCGAAATCTCGGTGTTATCGATGCGTGATTCACGTGAAACATTTGTTAACGATGCCTTCGTCGTCGGCCATCCGATCAAGCATTCGCGGTCGCCGCTGATCCACAATCACTGGCTCAAGCAGTTCGGATTGCCGGGTGCCTATCGGGCCATCGATGTTGCGCCGGAGAATTTCGAGATTTTTCTTGCAGGCCTCAAGGATGGCTCGTCCGGATTTCGCGGCGGCAATGTCACTATCCCGCATAAAGAAAATGCTTACCGGCTGGCGGACCGACCGGATGCGCTGGCGGAAGAGCTTGGCGCGGCCAACACGCTGTGGCGCCAGGATGGCCTGATCTTTGCCACTAACACTGATGGTTACGGTTTCGCCGCCAATCTCGATGAACGCCAGCCCGGATGGGATGCTCACAAGAAAGCGGTCATCTTCGGTGCCGGCGGCGCGGCGCGGGCAGTCATCCAGGCGGTGCGGGATCGGGGTTTTTCCGAGGTCCACGTGGTGAACCGCACCGTGGCCCGCGCTCGCGAACTCGCCGATCGGTTTGGCCCGAAGGTGCATGCCCATCCGCAGGAGGCGTTGACGGACGTGTTGCAAGGCTGCGGCCTGTTCGTCAACACGACGTCGCTCGGCATGGATGGCGAACAGGCGGTTGCCATCGACTTTTCGCCGCTGTCGGCTGGTGCAGTGGTAACCGACATTGTTTATGTGCCGTTGCGCACGCCTTTTCTGCAACAGGCGGAGGAGCAGGGTTTCGCCACGGTCGATGGCCTGGGCATGCTTTTGCATCAGGCTGTGCCCGGGTTTGAAAAATGGTTCGGCAAACGGCCGGCGGTGGAGGAGGCCTTGCGCGCCCTGATCATCGCCGACATGGCGGCGCACGCATGATCCTCATCGGTCTCACCGGCTCGATCGGCATGGGCAAGTCGACGACAGCCGCAATGTTTTCAACCGAAGGCATTCCGGTCAACGATGCCGATAAGGTCGTGCACGATCTCTATCGCGGCGAAGCGGTCGCGCCGATCGAGCAGGCCTTTCCTGGTGTTGCCGTTGACGGTGTCGTCGACCGCGGAAAATTATCCGGGCAACTGTCAGGGAATCCGGATAAGTTCAAGCAGCTGGAAGCCATCGTCCATCCGTTGGTGCGGTTAAAGGAGAAGGCGTTTATCGAGAGCCAAAGGGCAGCCGGCGCCGACATGGTCGTTCTCGATATCCCGCTGCTGTTTGAAACAGGCGGAGAGGATCGCGTCGATGTCGTCGTCGTCGTTACCTGTGATCCGGAAATCCAGCGCGAGAGGGTGTTGGCGCGTCCCGGCATGACGGAAGAAAAATTTGCAATGATCCTGTCCCGCCAGATGCCGGATGGTGAAAAACGCCGGCAGGCGGATTATCTGATCGATACCGGCAACGGCATGGACGACGCTCGCCGGCAGGTGCTGGATGTCATCGCGGCGCTGCGGGCAGACAAGAAAAGAGAGAGCTGAGATGCGCGAGATCATTTTCGATACGGAAACCACCGGCCTCGACAACAAGACCGACCGGATCATCGAAATCGGCGGGATCGAACTCTTCAATCATTTTCCGACCGGCAACACGCTGCATCTCTACATCAATCCGGGCGACACAAAGGTGCATCCGGACGCACTGGCGATCCACGGCATCACCGATGAGTTCCTCAAGGACAAACCGGTCTTTGCCGCTGTCGCTCAAGACATCGTATCGTTCTTCCAGGGCGCCAAATGGATCGCCCACAACGCCAACTTCGACATGGGGTTCATCAATGCCGAATTCGGCCGGCTCGGTTTGCCGGCAGTTCCGCAGGACCAGGTGATCGATACGCTGGCGCTGGCGCGTCGCAAGAATCCGATGGGACCGAATTCGCTCGATGCGCTCTGCCGTCGTTATGGCATCGACAATTCCCACCGAACCCGCCACGGCGCGCTGCTCGACTCCGAGCTTCTGGCCGAAGTTTACATCGAGATGATCGGTGGCCGTCAGGCAGCGCTCGGCCTCGGCCAGACCGGATCGTCTTCCGGAAACGCGGCAGGACAGGAAGAGGATATTGTCGCCGCGGTCCGCCGGCGCCCGCATGCGCTGCCGTCCCGGATCACCATCGAGGAAAAAACTGCCCATGAGGCGCTGGTCGCAAGTCTCGGCGGCAAGGGTCTCTGGCAGCGATACGACGCCTGAAGCAAGGTCGTCAGAGGTAGGGACAAAAGAAAACGCCCGGAGCAATGCCCGGGCGTCGAAAAGATCGGCTGGTTTTTAAACCGCTCAGTTCGGTACGGCCGAAACCTTGGCACGGGCCTGTTCTTCGGCCATGCGCTGCGTGAACATCTGCGCGAAATCGATCGGGTCGATCATCAGCGGCGGGAAGCCGCCGTTGCGCGTTGCGTCGGCAACAATCTGGCGTGCGAAGGGGAACAGGAGGCGCGGGCACTCGATGAAGAGGACCGGCAGCATGTGTTCCTGCGGGAAACCGGTGATGCGGAAGACGCCGCCATAAACCAGCTCGCAGTTGAACAGGACCTTGTCGCCATCCTTGGCTTCGGCATTCAGCGACAGCACGACGTCGAAATCCGAATCCGACAGCGGATTGGCATTGACGTTGACATTGATGTTGATGTCCGGTGCCTGGTCGCGGGACTGCAAGGACCGCGGCGCGCCGGGGTTTTCGAAGGAAAGATCCTTGATGTATTGAGCCAGAATATTGAGGCTCGGGCTTTGCTCATTGGCCATAGGCTGTTCCTTGCGGCGTTCTAGGGGTGAAGCCATCTACCACTTCGCATTTCGGCTTACAACCCTTGCCGCCTCCGGCTTCGGTGCCCCTTGGAAGGCGCGTCGCTCAGTCGCCGATACGTGGCTTGTCCGACCAGGGAGAGTTCGGATCAGGGTCGCGGTGAAAATCATCGCCGTCGAGATCGACGACGGGACCACCTCTTGCAGGGCGCGGACCGGCCGAATGACCGGACGTGTAGAAATTCTTCGAACCCATCACCACGATGCGCGGGCTAAACAGTTTCCAGGCGAGATCACGCACCGGGGGGATGAAGAACAGCAACCCGATGATGTCGGTGATGAAGCCCGGGAGCAGCAGCAGGAAACCGGCAATCACGATCATCGCCGCATGCACCAGTTCGCGGCTCGGCACTCCGCCGCCGCGGCTCTCAGTGGAAATTTTGCGGAGAATACCCAGACCTTGCTGGCGCAGCAGGAAAATCCCCAGCATCGACGTGGCGATCACCAGCCCCAGCGTTGCCAGCACGCCGATCGCCTGACCGACCAGAATGAAGCCGGCGATTTCCGCGAACGGCAGCAAAAGGAAGATCGCAGGCAGGAAAGAAAATCGCATTTCGTTGTTCCGTGCGAGAGTTTGAGGATCGTTTAACCGTATAACGCTTAACAAGCCGGGACCAAAGATATGCTTTGGCTATTTGAATGATCGGCCCATGCAGACTATATGGGTTGGGAGACGACAAATTTTAACAGCGGTTCTGGAACGATATGGGCTCTAGCGATTTCGTGACACTCTTTTTTCTGGTAGCGGCGGTCCTGATATTCCTGCAGCTTCGCAGTGTGCTCGGCCGGCGAACCGGAAACGAGAAACCGCCATTCGATCCCTATTCGGCGCGCGATCTGTCGAAGGGGCCGGAATCGGGTGAAAACGGCAAGGTGGTGACCCTGCCGCGTCGCGATGCGGCCGAGGGCGACGATCGTTTTGCCGTCATCGATGCCTTTGCCAAGCCCGACACCGATCTCAATCGCGGACTGCGGGACATCCTCAAGGCAGATCCGACCTTCAATCCGAAGGAATTTCTGGCCGGCGCCCGCATGGCCTATGAGATGATCGTCATGGCGTTTGCCGAAGGCGACCGAAAGACGTTGCGCAATCTTCTCTCGCGGGAAGTCTATGAAGGTTTCGATGCGGCGATCGTCGATCGCGAAAGCCGCGGCGAGGTGGTGAAGTCGACATTCGTCGGCATCGACAAGGCCGAAGTCCTGCATGCGGAAATGAAGGATAACGAAGCACAGTTGACGCTTCGCATCGCTTCGCAGCTGATCTCCGCCACCTATGACAAGGCCGGCGCGCTGATCGACGGCGACGCCGAAGCGGTGGCCGAAGTCAACGATGTCTGGACGTTTGCCCGCGACCTGCGTTCGCGCGATCCGAACTGGAAGCTGATTGCGACCGAATCGGAACAATGAGTGCCGACCCCTCAGACTTTACGCTCCAGCCGCTCACCTTTGCCGAGCTTCCTGGCTGGAGCGAGGATGATCCGACGTCCCTGCTGGCGCCCATGGGCGCCTGTCTTCGTCATGTGACCGAGGTCAAACCTTATCGTACCGGTTCGCTCGGACTGTCCACCGCCGATCTGCTTCCCCTTCTTCAGGCCGCCAGCCATGCTTTGCCGCGCAGTGCGCCAGAGGCGCGGCGATTTTTCGAGGCGCATTGCACGCCGTTCCGTATCGCCAGGCGGGATGGCCATGCCGGTTTCGTCACCGCTTTCTACGAACCGGAGGTCGCGGTTTCGGCGTGGCAGGAAGGCGAATGGACATATCCGTTCTATCGCCGCCCACACGATCTTGCCGACATCGATGACAGTAATCGTCCACCTGAATTCGACGCATCCTATGCATTCGCGCTGGACGGTCCCGACGGTTTCAGCGCCTATGCCGACCGCCGGGCCATCGACCAGGGACATCTCGCCGGCCGCGGCCTGGAGATTGCCTGGGCGAAATCGAAAATCGATGTGTTTTTTGCCCATGTCCAGGGTGCGGCGCGGTTGCGATATGGCGACGGCAGCGTCAGGCGAATCACCTATGCCGCCAAGGCCGGGCACCCGTTTTCCGCCATCGGTCGGCTATTGATCGATCGCGGCGAGATCGACGCCCGCGACATTTCCATGCAGGCGATCCGCGCCTGGCTGACCGCCCATCCGGAGCAGATGGACGAGGTGATGTGGCATAACCGCTCCTACATCTTCTTCCGCGAGGCCGAGGTCGACGATCTTTCGGCTGGACCGATCGCTGCGGCGAAAGTGCCGCTCGTCGCCGGCCGGTCGCTGGCTGTCGACCGGATGATCCATACGTTCGGTTTTCCCTTTTTCATCCGTTCCGAAAGCCTCACCCATCTGGATGGCGGAAGGCCGTTCCAGCGGCTGATGCTGGCGCTCGACACCGGCACCGCCATCGTCGGTCCGGCGCGCGGCGACATCTTTACCGGCTCGGGTGATGCGGCCGGCGAGCTCGCGGGAACGGTGCGCAATGCCGCCGATTTCCACATCCTCGTTCCAAATGCGGCAGCGGCGAGGTTTCGCTGATGGCGAAGGATCGCAAGTTGAACGCCGAGGAGCGCATCCTGTGGGGCAAGGTCGCCCGCTCGGCGCGGGCTTTGCCCGGCAAGCTCGAAGACCTGATGGCCTTCGAAGATTTCGAAACACCTGCGCTTCCGCAGGAAATGCCGTCAAAGGAAAAGCCCGGTGTTGCGGCAAACAAGGCTATCGACACCGGCCAGGCGGAAAAGAAACCATCGCCGCAACGGCATCATCCGCTGGAAAAGCCGGTCAAGCGCAAGCTCGCCCGCGGTCGCCTGTCGCTTGAAGCCCGCATCGATCTTCACGGCATGGTGCAGAGCGAAGCGCATGTCATGCTGCTCGACTTCCTGATCCGCGCTCATGAACGCGGCATGCGGCATGTGCTGATCATTACCGGCAAGGGCAGTTCGATGGGCAGCGAAGGCGCGCTGAAGCGGGCGGTGCCGATGTGGTTCTCGAAGCCGGAATTCCGCTACCTGATCTCGTCGCACGAAACGGCGGCACAACATCACGGTGGCGAGGGCGCTCTTTATGTGCGTCTGTCCCGGCGCCGGGGGGAAACCTCGTGACCCCCTTCGGCATGGCCGTGCGCAGCCTGCGGGAACGCAAGGGCGTGTCGCAAAAACAGATGGCGGCGGCAATCGGCGTTTCGCCCGCCTATCTTTCCGCCCTGGAACACGGGCGGCGGGGAAAACCGAGCTTCGATTTCCTGCAACGGGTGGCGGGTTACTTCAACATCATCTGGGACGAGGCGGAGGAGCTGTTCATGCTGGCCGGCGTCTCCGATCCGCATGTCAGCCTCGATACGTCGGGATTGCCGTCCGAATACACCGCCTTTGCCAACCGTTTGGCGCGGGTGATTCGCCAACTTGACCCGCAGGTGATAGAACAACTCGACACCATGGTGAAAAATGCGTCGAAGCCGTCCTAAAGCGGCCTTCATCCCCTGTTTTATGCCGGGTTCCAGCCGCGGAGATTTGGAACTTGCGCCTAAAATCCCTATATTCGAGCGAGAATAATAGCGTGATTCGCCTGAGAATCCTTCGCGTCTTCTCTGACAAATCTGGAAAGACTTCTTGATGACAGACACACCTGAGACCGAAACCGGCGCCAGCGCCGAATACGGTGCCGACTCCATTAAGGTTCTCAAGGGACTGGATGCCGTTCGCAAGCGGCCGGGCATGTATATCGGCGATACGGACGACGGTTCAGGCCTGCATCACATGGTGTACGAAGTCGTCGACAACGCCATCGACGAAGCGCTGGCCGGCCATGCCGACATCGTAACGGTAACGCTCAATCCCGACGGTTCGGTGACGGTGACCGACAACGGTCGCGGTATCCCGACCGACATCCACAGCGGTGAGGGTGTTTCGGCAGCCGAAGTCATCATGACCCAGCTGCATGCCGGCGGTAAGTTCGACCAGAACTCCTACAAGGTTTCCGGCGGTCTGCACGGCGTCGGCGTGTCTGTCGTCAATGCCCTGTCCGTCTGGCTGAAGCTGCGCATCCGTCGCGGCGGCAAGCTGCACGAGATCGCCTTTACCCACGGCGTCGCCGATGCGCCGCTGCAGGTGATTGGCGAATATGAAGGCCGGTCGGGTACGGAAGTCACCTTCCTCGCTAGCCCGCAGACCTTCACGATGACGGAATTCGATTACGGCACGCTGGAACACCGCCTGCGCGAACTCGCCTTCCTGAATTCCGGCGTGCGCATCCTGCTCACCGACAAGCGGCATTCGGACATCAAGCAGGAAGAGATGATGTATGACGGCGGCCTCGAAGCCTTCGTCGCTTATCTCGACCGCGCCAAGAAGCCGCTCGTCCAGAAGCCGGTGGCGATCCGCAGCGAAAAGGATGGCATCACCGTCGAAGTCGCGATGTGGTGGAATGACAGCTATCATGAAAATGTGCTGTGTTTTACCAACAACATCCCGCAGCGCGACGGTGGCACGCACATGGCCGGCTTCCGCGCCGCCCTGACGCGCCAGATCGTGTCCTACGGCGAAAGCTCCGGCCTGACGAAAAAGGAAAAGGTCTCGCTGACCGGCGATGACTGCCGCGAAGGCTTGACGGCGGTGCTTTCCGTCAAGGTGCCGGATCCGAAATTTTCGTCGCAGACCAAGGACAAGCTGGTGTCGTCAGAAGTGCGGCCGGTGGTCGAAAGCCTTGTCAACGAGGCGCTCGGCACCTGGCTCGAAGAACATCCCGCCGATGCCAAGGTGCTGGTCGGCAAGGTGATCGAGGCCGCTGCTGCCCGTGAAGCCGCCCGCCGCGCCCGCGAACTGACGCGCCGCAAGGGTGCGCTCGACATCGCCTCGTTGCCCGGCAAACTTGCCGATTGCTCCGAGCGTGATCCGGCAAAATCCGAACTTTTCCTGGTCGAGGGTGATTCGGCCGGCGGTTCCGCCAAACAGGGTCGTTCGCGTGAAAGCCAGGCCATCCTGCCGCTACGCGGCAAGATCCTCAATGTCGAACGTGCCCGTTTCGACAAGATGCTGTCGAGCCAGGAAATCGGCACGCTGATCACCGCGCTCGGCACGTCGATCGGCAAGGACGAGTTCAACGCCGATAAGCTGCGTTACCACAAGATCATCATCATGACGGATGCCGACGTCGACGGCGCCCACATCCGTACGCTGCTGCTCACCTTCTTCTTCCGCCAGATGCCGGAGCTGATCGAGCGTGGCCATCTCTTCATTGCCCAGCCGCCGCTCTACAAGGTGACGCGCGGCAAATCGGTGCAATATGTCAAGGACGAGAAGGGCCTGGAAGAATATCTGATCGGCATGGGCCTGGACGATGCCTCCCTGCACCTCGCCTCGGGCGAGGTTCGCACCGGTCACGATCTGCGCGAGGTGGTGCAGGACGCGCTGCGCCTGCGCAGCCTGATCGACGGCCTGCATTCCCGCTATAGCCGTTCGCTCGTCGAGCAGGCAGCGATCACCGGCGCGCTGAACGTCGAGCTGACGACCGACCGGGCGCGGGTCGAACAGACGGCCGCCGATGTCGCCCAGCGGCTGGATCTGATCGCCGAAGAGACCGAACGCGGCTGGACCGGCCATGTGGGTGCCGATGGCGGTCTGCGTTTCGAACGCATGGTTCGTGGCGTCAAGGAAGTCGCCGTGCTCGACATGGCGCTGATCGGCTCCTCGGATGCTCGTCACATCGACCAGATGACGACGCGGCTCAAGGACATCTACGCCGCGCCGCCGGCGCTGGTGCGCAAGGAAGGCCGTATTGAACTCTCTGGTCCTCGGGCGCTGCTGGATGCGATCTTCGCTTCGGGTCGCAAGGGCTTGTCGATGCAGCGCTACAAGGGTCTCGGCGAAATGAATGCCGAACAACTGTGGGAAACGACGCTCGATCCGAACGTCCGTTCGCTGCTGCAGGTTCGCGTCAACGATGCGACCAATGCCGATGGCCTGTTCTCGCGCCTGATGGGCGACGAGGTCGAGCCGCGCCGCGAATTCATCCAAGAAAATGCCCTCAGCGTCGCAAACCTGGATATCTAGTATTTTCTGGGGACGACGGACGCTATAGATTGACAAAAGAGTCCGTCAAAAGATTCAAGCGCTTAGTGTTTCACGTGAATCATGGTTAATGTGATTCACGTGAAACAAACACTCAGGCCACTTCCCTAGCCGGCGAATTTCCCTTCGAAAGCCACTTCCGACAGCGCCTTGCGCTGGCTCGGAATTTCACGCGCCCGCAGATCGTCGGGCAGCGTTTCCTTGTCCGCAAGCCAGCCGATGGCTGCGGCAGCCTCGACCCGGTAATCGTCAGCCGGCACACCCAGCACATCCATTGCCTTCGCCCGGTCGATGCCGCCCATGCCGTGGGCATGGAGGCCGAGTTTTGTCGCCTGCAGCGCCAGAGCCATCCAGGCTGCGCCGGTATCGAAGGCATGCGTATAGGCCAGACGCCGTTCGCCCGTGGCCGCAGAAATATTATGGGTGCGCGAGATCAGGATGACGAGGGCTGCGGCATTTTTTGCCCAGCGCTGGTTCGATTCGTCGAGAATATCGAGCAGCACCGGCCAGGCGGCAGTATTGCGCCGGGCATAAACGAAACGCCAGGGTTGGCCGTTTGCGGCCGATGGCGCCCAATGGGCGGCGTCGAGGATCGTCGATAGCGTGGTCTCGTCGATCGGTTCGCCGGTAAAGGCCCGCGGCGACCAGCGGTCGAGAAAAAGCGCGTCGATGTCATGCTCGGATTGGCGGTTGTTGCTACTGGTCATGTCGGGAATCCATTCTGATGGGAAAGCGTCTCCAAGATAGGCATGCGTCGACAAAGAGCAAGGCAACGGTCTGCATTCGTTTGACACTGTGTCGCCGGAAAAGAACGGGCGAGGGCGGTGAAATCGCGCTATGCAACGGCAACAGCAAAGGTTCCGGATTGGAGTGCAGACCCATGCTTGTCGATGGAAAATGGACAGCCGATTGGCATCCCGTACAGGCGAAGGACGACAAGGGCGGCTTTGTCCGCCAGATCTCCGGTTTCCGCAACTGGGTCACGACGGATGGCGCCGCAGGGCCGACGGGCGAGGGCGGTTTTGCCGCTGAAGCCGGTCGTTATCACCTTTATGTCGCGCTGATCTGCCCCTGGGCGTCACGCACCTTGATCGGCCGGGCACTGAAGGGCCTCGAGGACGTGATTTCCATTTCAGTGGTTGAGCCGGCCCTGACGAAAGAGGGATGGCGTTTCGGTTCCTATCCCGGCGCCACGGCCGACGAAGTCAACGGCGCGCTCTACATGCACGAGATCTACACCAAGGCAGATCCGCACTACACCGGCCGTGCCACGGTGCCGGTGCTGTGGGACAAGCAGAAAAACACCATCGTCAACAACGAGTCCGCCGATATCCTGCGCATGCTGAACGACGGTTTCGGCCCGCTGGCAAAGAGCGATATCGATCTGTACCCGGCCGAACATCGGGCCGCTATCGACGCCTTCAGCGAAAAGATCTATCCGGCACTCAACAACGGCGTCTATCGCACCGGCTTCGCCACGACACAGGTTGCCTATGAAGAAGCGTTCCACGATGTCTTCCGCTGCCTCGATGAGGTCGACGCAGCGCTGGAGGGCAGGCGTTTCCTGTTTGCCGATCATCCGACGGAAAGCGATATCCGCCTGTTCGTGACATTGGTGCGTTTCGACGTGGCCTATCACGGCCTGTTCAAATGCAATCTGCGGCGGGTCGCCGATTATCGCAATCTGCGCCCCTTCATCCGCGCCATGCTGGGTTGGCCGGGCATCCGGGAGACGGTTGATATCGACCACATCAAGCAGGGTTATTATTCCATCGCTTCGCTCAATCCGAACGGCATCGTTCCGGCAGGACCGGATCTTTCCGAGGTGTTGTAAGCCTCTTCGGGGTCTCGACGCTTTCGGCGCACCGTCCTATGGTCGGTGCGTTGGTGTTTGGGAGAGGCATGGATGCAGGACGAGGAATTTCGCCGCTGGTCGGAAAAGGCAGCGGTTTGGGGGGCGCAATACCGGGAAACATTGCGGGAGAGACCGGTACGCGCGCAAACGATGCCGGGGGACATCGCCGGCAGGATTACCGATGCACCGCCGGAATCCGGCGAAGCGATGGACAGCATCTTCCGGGATTTCGAAGATTTTATCGTGCCCGGTATGACGCATTGGCAGCATCCGCGTTTCTTTGCCTATTTCCCGGCCAATGCCGCGCCGGCCTCGGTGGTCGCCGAATATCTGGTGACGGCGATGGCCGCCCAATGCATGTTGTGGCAAACCTCGCCAGCGGCGACGGAACTCGAAACCCGCATGGTGGATTGGCTGCGTCAGGCGCTCGGCTTGCCCGAAGGTTTTTCCGGCGTCATCCAGGATTCCGCCTCTTCCGCAACCTTGGCCGCGGTCCTCGTGATGCGCGAAAAGGCGTTACAATGGCAGGGTAACAGCAAGGGGCTTGCCACGAACCCGGCGGTGCGCATCTATTCCTCCGACCAGGTTCACACGTCCATCGATCGCGCCATCTGGGTCTCCGGCATCGGCTCGGATAATCTCGTGCGTATTCCGGCGACGGGATCCCGACGAAGCATGAATGTGGCGGCGCTGGAATCGGCAATCGAACGCGACAAGGCGGCCGGCCTGCTGCCGGCCGGCGTGATCGCCTGCGTCGGCGGCACCAGCGTTGGGGCTTGTGACGATATCGCCGCGGTCATTGCGGTGGCGCATCGCCATGGTCTTTATGTGCATGTCGATGCGGCTTGGGCCGGCTCTGCCATGATCTGCCCGGAATTCCGCACTCTTTGGGCGGGCATCGAGGCTGCCGATTCCATCGTCTTCAATCCGCACAAATGGCTGGGCGCACAGTTCGATTGCTCGGTGCAGTTCGTACGCGCACCTGACGATCTGGTGCGGACGCTGGCGATCCAGCCGGAATATCTGAAAACCCACGGCCGCGACGGCATCGTCAACTATTCCGAATGGAGCGTGCCGCTCGGCCGCCGCTTCCGGGCACTGAAACTCTGGTTCCTGCTGCGCCATCACGGACTGGAGGAGCTGCGTACGATGATCCGCAATCACGTCGCCTGGTCTCAGGGTCTTTGCGAGCGGCTGCGGCGCGAAGCGGATTTCGAAATCGTCACCGAACCGGTCCTGTCGCTGTTTTCTTTCCGGCACAAGGGGCCGGAGGGCGCCGATGCCGATCGCCATAACCAGCGGCTGGTCGACGGCATCAACGACGACGGCCGTATCTACCTGACGCAGACCCGCGTCGACGGACGGCTGGCGATCCGTTTCCAGGCCGGTCAGTTCGACATGCAGGAAGGCGATGCGGATACCGCATTTGAGGTCATCACCGAGCTTGCCCGAAAGCCTCGCCCCATGCAGCCGCAATAAAATCTGGCCTGCTTCGGTAGCCGGATCGTTAACCAGCTTCCGGGGACGGAACTTTAACGTCTGCCATGCCATTCTTTCCATGAAGGAAATCCGGGTTTGCAGCTCAAGGCGACCCGATTTCCTTCATGTTTTAACTTTGTTGCCCTGCAGCAAAAAACTGCTAGTCTGTCACCTTCCGCCATTCGGCGGGCTCGTCATACGTCGAATTGGGAGCGGCGTTTTCGGACTGTCTCAGGAGAGGTAGCGCTTCCTATGTTTTATCAGCTCTATGAAATGAACCATGCGGCCATGGCACCCTTCCGGGTCGCGGCTGAAATGACCCGCATCGCCTATCGCAATCCGCTCAATCCGCTGTCCTATACCGCGGTCGGCCGTTCCGTCGCCGCCGGGCTGGAAGTTTTCGAGCGCGTCACGCGCCGTTATGGCAAGCCGGCTTTCAACCTTCCGGAAACGACGGTCAACGGCAAGGCCGTTGCTGTCACGGAAAAGGTCGTCTGGTCAAAGCCGTTCTGCAATCTCCTGCATTTCGAGCGTGCGCTGCCGGCCGCCCATGCGGGCGATCCGAAGATCCTGATCGTCGCGCCGATGTCCGGCCATTATGCCACGCTGCTGCGCGGCACGGTCGAAGCGCTGCTGCCGAGCGCCGACGTCTATATCACCGACTGGATCGATGCACGCATGGTGCCGCTGACCGAAGGCAACTTCGATCTCAACGACTATATCGATTACGTCATCGACATCATCCATCACCTCGGCCCGCAGACCAACGTCGTTGCCGTCTGTCAGCCGTCGGTGCCGGTGCTGGCCGCCGTCGCCCGGATGGAAACGGAAAATGATCCGCTGGCGCCCGCCTCGATGACGCTGATGGGCGGCCCCATCGATACGCGCATCAATCCGACCGCTGTCAACGAATTGGCCAAGAACAAGCCGATCGAATGGTTCGAAGACAACGTCATCATGACGGTGCCGTGGCCGCAGCCGGGTTTTATGCGCCCGGTCTATCCTGGCTTCCTGCAGCTCTCCGGCTTCATGTCGATGAATCTCGACCGCCACATGATCGCGCACAAGGATTTTTACCTGCATCTCGTCAAGAACGACGGCGAGCCGGCGGAAAAGCATCGCGATTTCTACGACGAATATCTGGCGGTCATGGACCTCACCGCGGAATTCTACCTGCAGACGGTCGAGGAAGTGTTCATCAAGCACGCCCTGCCGAAGGGTGAGTTGCTGCATCGTGGCAAGCGGGTCGATACCGGCGCCATCCGCAATGTCGCTCTGCTCACCGTCGAAGGCGAGAACGATGATATCTCCGGCGTCGGCCAGACCAAGGCGGCCCAGACGATCTGCACCAACATTCCCGACGAAAAGCGCATGCACTACATGCAGCCGGATGTCGGCCATTACGGTGTCTTCAACGGCTCGCGCTTCCGCCGCGAGATCGCGCCGCGCATCATCGCCTTTGCGCGCCAGCATTCCGCCGTGCCGGAACAGCCGGCGATCAAGCGTGTCATCAAGGGCGGCAAATCTGCCTGAAGGGCAGATCATGCTGCCCTTGGCCGTTGAATTAGAATTTTCAAATCAACGGTTTGTCCGATTTGGGAACAGGCTGTCTTGAAGCGGTCATTGCCGCTAACCACATCGTTTTGCAGGGTTGGCAAACGGCCAGCCCCTGGAAACGAGGGTTATGAACGATGAATCAGTCAGCATTGCTCCGTCCGGATTGGACGCCGGCTACTATCGCTCTGATGGTGCTCGGCTTCGTGGTTTTCTGGCCCTTGGGCCTGGCCATGCTTGCCTACATCATTTTCGGCGACCGCCTGCGTGGTTTCAAGCGTGACGTCAACGAGGCGACGGACGGCTTCTTTGCCGGCTGCCGCAAGAACATGCATCGCCACCGTTCGCACTTCGATACGGGCAACGTCGCTTTTGACGATTGGCGCAAGGCCGAGCTCGACCGGCTGGAAGAAGAACGCCGCAAGCTCGACGAGATGCGTGCCGAATTCGATAGCTATGTCCGCGAGCTTCGCCGCGCCAAGGACCAGGAAGAGTTCGACCGGTTTATGCGCGAGCGCAACAATGCCCGGCGTGATGACAGCAGCGGTAGCGTTCCCGGATTTTCGACGCCCTGACGTCGGCAAGATCCTGTGACTTTGCAAACCGGCATCCCTCCGATGCCGGTTTTTATTTGCCTTGACCACGGGCGAATCGGATAAAAGCAGCCCATGTTCCCTTTCAAGAAAAAGCCGAAGAAAGCCGCCAAGCCACCGCCGGAACCGGTCAAGCGGGTGCTTGACGTTGCCGGCCGCTCCATGCCTTTGACCATCCGCCAGCACAATCAGGCGACCCGCATCACGCTGCGCATCGAACCCGGCGGTCGCGCCCTGAAGATGACCATTCCGTCCGGCCTCGCCGACCGCGAGGTCAACGCCTTTCTCGATCGCCACCAGGGCTGGCTGCTGACCAAGCTGGCAAAATTCCCCGAGGATGCCGGCCTGCGCTCCGGCAGCGCCATCCTTCTGCGCGGCGTCAAGCACCGCATCGAACATACCGGCCGGCTGCGCGGGTTGACGGAAGCGGTGCTGGTCGACGGCGAGCCGGTCATCCGCGTCAGCGGGCTCGAGGAACATCTGGGCCGCCGGCTTGCCGATTTTCTCAAGAAGGAGGCGCGCCGCGAACTGGAGGCACTGGTGGATGCGCATGCCTACCGCGTCCGCCGCCCGGTCAATTCGATCAGCATGAAGGACACCCGCAGCCGCTGGGGGTCCTGCTCGGTCGATGGAAACCTGAGTTTTTCCTGGCGTATCGTCATGGCACCGCCGCTGGTGATCGATTATCTCGCCGCCCATGAGGTGGCGCATCTCAAGGAGATGAACCACGGACCGCGTTTCTGGGCGCTGTGCGAAAAACTTTGCCCGGAGATGGAAGAGGCCAAGGCCTGGCTGAAACGGCACGGCTCGATGCTGCACGCCATCGATTTCGGCTGAGCGCGACCAGGGGCGGACGGCGGCAAGTCGCATTTCGGCTCGACTCTTTGCCCGTTTCGTGGCACTTGCGAGCCCATGAAGCCCGACATTAAGATTTGCGGATTGAAGACGCCCGAGGCGATCGACCGCGCGGTCCGCCGCGGCGCGACCCATATCGGTTTCATCTTCTTCGGCAAGAGCCCGCGCAACATCGAGCCGGATATCGCAGGCCGGCTTGCCGATGCCGTGCGCGGCCAGGTGAAGATCGTCGCCGTCACCGTTGATGCCGACAATGACGATCTCGACGAGATCGTCGCGCTCTTGAAGCCGGACATGCTGCAGCTGCACGGATCGGAAACGCCGGATCGGGTGCTGACGGTGCGCGCACTCTACGGCTTGCCTGTCATCAAGGCATTTTCCGTGCGCGAGGCCGCTGATCTCGACAAGATCGATGCCTATATAGGGATTGTCGATCGTTTCCTGTTCGATGCCAAGCCGCCTGTCGGCTCTGATCTGCCGGGCGGAAATGGCGTGTCTTTCGACTGGACGCTGATGCAATCGCTTGACGGAAGCGTGGATTACATGCTTTCCGGAGGACTGAACAAGGATAATGTCGGCCTTGCCCTGGCCGTGACGAAGGCGCCCGGCATCGACATATCGTCGGGTGTCGAGAGCGCCCCCGGGGTTAAGGACCTGGCGATGATCGACGAATTTTTCGACGCCGTAAAAGAAGCGACCGGGCGAAAAGCGGTTGCGGGGAGCTAAAGAGTGAACGAGACGCCAAAACCCAATTCGTTTCGCGCCGGCCCGGATGAAGATGGCCGGTTCGGCATCTTCGGCGGACGCTTCGTCGCCGAAACCCTGATGCCGCTGATCCTCGATCTGCAGGACGAATGGAACAAGGCGAAAACCGACCCGGCTTTCCAGGCGGAACTGAAGGACCTCGGCGCCCATTATATCGGCCGCCCGAGCCCGCTCTATTTCGCCGAACGCCTGACCGAACATCTCGGCGGCGCAAAGATCTATTTCAAGCGCGAAGAGCTGAACCACACCGGTTCGCACAAGATCAACAATTGCATCGGCCAGATCCTGCTCGCCAAGCGCATGGGCAAGACGCGCATCATTGCCGAAACCGGCGCCGGCCAGCATGGTGTGGCCTCGGCCACCGTCGCCGCCCGCTTCGGTTTTCCCTGCGTCGTCTACATGGGCGCGACCGATGTGCAGCGCCAGGCGCCGAACGTTTTCCGCATGAAGCTGCTCGGCGCCGAAGTCGTGCCGGTCACGGCCGGCAGCGGCACGCTCAAGGACGCGATGAACGAGGCGCTGCGCGACTGGGTCACCAATGTCGATGACACCTATTACCTGATCGGCACTGCTGCCGGCCCGCATCCCTATCCGGAACTGGTGCGTGATTTCCAGGCGGTGATCGGCACCGAAGCCCGCGAGCAGATTCTTGCCGCCGAAGGCCGTCTGCCGGATCTCGTCATCGCTGCCGTCGGCGGCGGTTCGAATGCCATCGGCATCTTCCATCCCTTCCTCGACGACAAGGACGTGCAGATCGTCGGCGTCGAAGCCGGTGGCAAGGGTCTTGACGGTGAAGAGCATTGCGCCTCGATCACCGCCGGCTCACCGGGTGTTCTGCACGGCAACCGCACCTATCTGCTGCAGGACAGCGATGGCCAGATCAAGGAAGGTCATTCCATCTCCGCTGGCCTCGATTATCCCGGCATCGGCCCGGAGCATTCCTGGCTCAACGATATCGGCCGCGTCGAATACGTGCCGATCATGGACCATGAGGCGCTCGACGCCTTCCAGGTTCTGACCAAGCTCGAAGGCATCATCCCGGCGCTGGAACCCAGCCACGCGCTGGCCGAAGTCATCAAGCGCGCGCCAAAAATGCGCAAGGACCAGATCATCGTGATGAACCTGTCCGGCCGCGGCGATAAGGACATCTTCACCGTCGGCAAGATCCTCGGTATGGAGCTTTAAGATCATGACCGCCCGTATGGACAAACGTTTCGCCGATCTCAAAGCCGAAGGCCGTCCGGCCCTCGTCACCTATTTCATGGGCGGCGATCCGGATTTCGACACCTCGCTGCAGATCCTCAAGGCGCTTCCGGGCGCTGGCGCCGACGTCATCGAACTCGGCATGCCGTTCTCCGATCCGATGGCGGATGGCCCGGCGATCCAGGTTGCCGGCCAGCGCGCCCTCAAGGCCGGCCAGACGCTCGCCAGGACGCTCGACCTCGCCCGCGAATTCCGCAAGGGCGACCAGGCGACGCCGATCGTCATGATGGGTTATTACAACCCGATCTACATCTACGGCGTCGAGCGTTTCCTTGACGACGCGCTGGAAGCCGGCATCGACGGCCTGATCGTCGTCGACCTGCCGCCGGAAATGGATGACGAGCTCTGCATCCCGGCGCTCGCCAAGGGCATCAATTTCATTCGCCTGTCGACGCCGACGACGGACGAAAAACGCCTGCCTGCCGTTTTGAAGAACACCTCGGGTTTCGTCTATTACGTCTCGATGAACGGGATCACCGGGTCGGCTCTGCCGGATCCGTCGCGGATCTCGTCCGCCGTGGCCAAGATCAAGGCGCATACCGATCTGCCGGTTTGCGTCGGTTTCGGCGTCAAGACGGCCGAACATGCCCGTCTCATTGGCGCTGCGGCGGACGGCGTCGTCGTCGGTACCGCTATTGTCGCCCAAATCGCCGGCAGCCTGACGGCGGATGGCAAGGCTTCCCCGGATACGGTCAATTCCGTCGTCACATTTGTGCGCGGATTGTCCACCGGTGTTCGTGCCGCCCGCCCTGTTGCTGCCGAATAGTTTCTCCATAGAGCATCCCGGCGCCGGTTTCGGCGCGGGCAAGCAGGAGTGTTGCAAGTGAACTGGATCACAAATTACGTCCGCCCGCGGATCAATTCCATGCTGGGCCGCCGGGAAGTGCCGGACAATCTCTGGATCAAGTGCCCGGAGACCGGTGAAATGGTCTTCCACAAGGATCTGGAAGAAAACAAGTGGGTCATCCCCGCCTCCGGCTATCACATGAAGATGCCGGCCAAGGCCCGGCTTGCGGACCTCTTCGACAATGGTAGCTACGAAGCGCTGGCCCAGCCGAAGGTGGCGCAGGATCCGCTGAAGTTCCGCGATTCCAAGAAGTATATCGACCGCCTGAAGGACAGCCGCCTGAAGACCGAGCAGGAGGATACGATCCTCGCCGGTCTCGGCAAGGTCGAGGGCCTGAAGCTGGTCGCCATCGTCCATGAATTCAATTTCATCGGCGGTTCGCTCGGCATGGCCGCGGGTGAGGCGATCGTTCGCGCTTTCGAGCGCGCCATAACCGAAAAATGCCCGGTGGTGATGTTCCCCGCATCCGGCGGCGCCCGCATGCAGGAAGGCATCCTGTCGCTGATGCAGCTGCCGCGCACCACGGTCGCGGTCAACCTGCTCAAGGAAGCGGGCCTTCCCTATATCGTCGTGCTCACCAACCCGACCACCGGCGGCGTCACCGCCTCCTACGCCATGCTGGGCGACCTGCATCTGGCCGAGCCGGGTGCCGAAATCGGCTTTGCCGGCAAGCGCGTCATCGAGCAGACCCTGCGCGAAAAGCTTCCCGAGGGTTTCCAGACGTCGGAATACCTTGTCGAGCACGGCATGGTCGATCTCGTCGTCAAGCGCCACGATATCCCTTCGACGCTGGCACGACTCCTGAAGATTCTGCTGCGCAAGCCGGCCGACCTGCATGTCAATGGTTCGAACGGTGCAAACGGTAGCAGCAACGGCAGCAACGGGACGGTCCATATTTCCCGCCCCGGCAAGCCCGCCGAGATAACCGTCGTCAACTGACGGCGAAAGCATAAGGGAGTGGCGGGATGATCCCCATGCACCAACCCGCCACCAGCGAGGCGGCCCGGGAAATCGAACGGCTTCTCGGCCTCCATCCCAAGGGTTTCGACCTTTCGCTCGACCGTATCACCCGGCTTCTGGATGTGCTCGGCAATCCGCAGCGCCGTCTGCCGCCGGTCATCCATGTTGCCGGCACGAACGGCAAGGGCTCTGTAACGGCTTTCAGCCGTGCCCTGCTTGAAGCAGCCGGTCTGGCCGTGCATGTCCACACCTCTCCGCATCTGGTCAACTGGCATGAACGCTATCGCATCGGCGTGCGCGGCGGACGCGGGCAGCTGGTCGATGATGCGGTTTTTGCCGATGCCGTGCGTCGGGTGGCGGAGGCCAATGGCGGCCAGAAGATCACCGTTTTCGAAATCCTGACGGCGGTCACCTTCATCCTGTTTTCGGAACAACCTGCCGATGTCGCGATCATCGAGGTCGGTCTCGGCGGCCGCTTCGACGCCACCAATGTCATAGCCGATCCGGCGGTGTCGGTGATCATGCCGATTTCGCTCGATCATCAGGCCTATCTCGGCGACAGCGTCGAATTGATCGCTGCGGAAAAAGCCGGCATCATGAAGCGCGGCCATCCCGTCGTCATCGGCCAGCAGCCGTTTGAAGCGGCGCGCGAGGTGCTGATCGCCACGGCGGAACGGCTCGGTTGTCCGCTGCAGGTGTTCGGCCAGGATTTTGTCGCCTACGAGGAATTCGGCCGGCTGATTTACCAGGACGAGCACGGCCTGTCCGATCTGCCCCTGCCGCGCCTGCCCGGCCGGCATCAATATGCCAATGCGGCAGCGGCCATCCGCGCCATCCGTTCGGCGGGCTTCACCGTCACCGAAGCGATGATGGACAAGGCCATGGCCTCGGTCGAATGGGCCGGCCGGCTGCAGCGGTTGACTGAAGGAGCGCTGGTCGCAGAAGCACCGGAAGGATCGGAAATCTGGCTGGACGGCGGACATAATCCCGGTGCCGGCGACGTGATTGCCGAAACCATGGCGTCCTTCGAGGAGCGCCAGCCGCGGCCGCTGTTCCTGATCATCGGCATGATCAACACCAAGGATCCGGTCGGTTATTTCCGCGCCTTCAGCGGCCTTGCCGAATATGTGTTCGCCGTTCCGATCCACGGCAGCGATGCCGGCATCGATCCGGTGGTGCTGGCAAGTGCCGCCTATGATGCCGAACTGGTCGCCGAACCGGTATCGAGCCTCGGCGAGGCGCTGGCCGGCGTGCGGCGTCTCACCAAGGCCGGCGATCCGCCGCCGCGCATCCTGATCGGAGGCTCGCTTTATCTGGCCGGCAATGTGCTTTCCGAAAACAGCACGCCGCCAACCTGAAAACACAAAAAAGCCCGGTCGAAACCGGGCTTTTTCGTTTGTATTCGGATCGGCCGATCAGGCGGCGTTGGAGATCCAGCTGGAAAGCGCCGTCTTCGGAGCAGCACCAACCTTGATGTCGGCCACTTCGCCGCCCTTGAAGATGGCGAGCGTCGGGATCGAGCGGACGCCGAACTTGGCGGCCAGTTCCGGGTTCTCGTCGATGTTCAGCTTGGCGATCTTCACCTTGCCGGCCAGCTCAGCGGAAATCTCTTCCAGGCTCGGAGCGATCATTTTGCACGGGCCGCACCATTCGGCCCAGAAATCGACGACCACCGGCTCGGCGGAATTCAGGACTTCGGATTGGAAATTGGCACTATCGACTTTCACGGTCGCCATGAGGCTGCTCCTTTGCGGAAGAATTCTGTTGCTTCCTATGTGATACTGAGATGACGGAATTTCAATGCTCGGTATCTCACTTTGTCTTGAGCGCGGCAAGGCTGGCATCGAGAACTTCCGGGGAAAGGCGGATCAGGCTGGCCGTCTCGGTATAGACCAACACGCAATCGAATTGTTTATCCGGATAAAGCGGCTTGAGGATTTCCCGGTAGATGGCAAGCTGCGCCTTGTGCGACAGGGAAACCGCTGCAGCACTCACCGGTGGAACGCGATTGGTCTTGAAGTCGACGAGAATGACGCGGTCGCCTTCGACCGCCAGCCGGTCCATGCGGCCGGAAACGGCATAATCCTGGTCATTGATGCGCACCGTGCCCATGACGGCGACCTCGGCACGGGCTGCGGACGAGAAGACGGCCGCAAGCTCGGGATGGGAGAGGACGGAAAGCACCGAATGAGCCAGGCCTTGGCGTTCCGCCGCCGGCCAGAAACGCGCCGCCCGCTCCAGATAGCGGATGGCCGCCGCCTCGCGGTCGGGTTCCGGCATGTCCGGCAGGATCTGCAGCATGCGGTGGGTTAGTTTGCCGCGCTCCAGAGACCGGTCGCCGCGTGCCTTGTCGCTGAACAGGGCGGAGGCGACCAGAAGGTCATCCGCCTCGTCATCGACGATCAGCCCGGCTCCGGAGGGGCTGAGCGGTCGAGGCAGGTATTTTTGCGGCGGCAGGGCCTGCCCCAAAGCCGTCGGCAAGTCTTGGGCGTTGTTTTCGACTGTATCGCGCTGCTTGCGTTCGATCTGCCGGGAAATGCTGGGCACACGCCAGGAAAACCCGCCCCATTCGCCATCCGGCCCGGAAAAGCTGGCCGGCTTGCAAAAGGTTTCGTGCTGCGCCAGTGCGGCAGCGATCATCTTGTGCCAGGTATCGGGATTGTCGCGAACGCCGCGATAACCGCAGACGATCAGCCGGTCGGCGGCCCGCGTCATCGCCACGTAGAGAAGCCGGCGATATTCCTCTTCGGCAAGTCCCTGGATGCGGGCGGTATCGGCATCGGTGAGTGCATTGCCAAGTCCGCTCACCGGCACCCAGACCGGCAGCGGCACGGTGCTCTCTTCCGAGGTCAGCAGCCGGAATTTCGGCAGATGCGTATGGGTGAAGGCCTTCGATCCACCGTCGACGAGGAAGACGATCGGTGCCTCCAGCCCCTTGGCCGCATGCACGGTCATGATCCGCACTTCGTTGCGGCCCTTGTCCTGTTCGCGCTTGACCTCGGGTGCCTCGAGCTCCAGCGTCGAGATGAAGGATTGCAGGCCCGGCAGGCCGGAGCGTTCGTGGTCGAGGGCGAAGGTGAGGAATTCGTCGAGGATGTCGCTGACCTCGGTTCCGAGCCGCGCCAGGAACTTTCGCCGTCCACCCTGGGAGCCGAGCACGCGGGCATAAAAATCATGCACCGAAAGCTCCCGCGCCATGCGCAGGAAAGTGGCAAGCCGCTCGACCACCACCTGCAGGCGCGGATTTCCCTCCGCGGCCAGCTGCTGCAGGTGATGCCAAACGCTGTCTTCCGTTTGCCGCAGGGCGGCGATCTCGAAGACATCCTCCTCGGAAAGATCGAAAAGTGGGCTTTTCAACAGCGCCGAGAGGGAAAGGTCGTCCGCCGGCAAAAGCATGAAGCGTCCGAGCGCCAACAGGTCCTGGATGGCGATGTGGTTCGTCAGCCGCAGGCGGTCGGCGCCCGCCACCGGAATATTGTTGCGCCGCTTGAGGGCGCGGGTCAGCGCGTTGACGAAACTGTCGCGCTTGCGCACCAGGACGAGAATGTCGCCGGCCTCGATCAGCCGTTCCGCGCCGCCTTCGATGATGGTTTCCTTGCCGACCAGCGACGACAGAACATGGGCGATCCGTCCGGCCAGGATGGCGGCGGGCGCGCTTTCCGGCGTGGCATCGAAGGGGGCGGTCCAATCTTCCTCGGCGGCAGCCGGCTCCGGCGCCACCATGTCCCAGACATCGACGGCGCCGGCATGGCCGATGCGGCTGGAGCGGTGCACGACCGGATCGCCGCGGGCACTTAAGCCGCGGGCATTGCCGTCGAGCGAAAACACCTGGTCGACGGCGGCGAGCACATCGGCAGTGGAACGGAACGACAGCGGCAGCCGCACCGGCGAAAAACCCTGTCCGCTCAGCCGCACCCGGCGCGCCGTTTCTTCGCTTTCCTGCGAAAACCGTTCCGGACGCGCACCTTGGAACGAGTAGATCGACTGCTTTTCGTCGCCGACGGCAAACAGCGTCCGGCGCGCCACGCGAGCACTCTGGCCGGAAAAGAAATCCTCGGCCAGCGACTGGATAACGCTCCATTGCACCGGGCTGGTATCCTGCGCCTCATCGACGAGGATATGGTCGATGCCCTGGTCGAGCTTGTAATGGACCCAGGGGCTGACGCCGCTGCGGGTGAGAAGTGTTGCGGCGCGATCGATGAGGTCTTCGAAATCGAGCTGGCTGCGGACCTTCTTCAGGTCGTCATAGTCGCTGTTCAGCCGCTCTGCCAGCACCAGTGCCGCCCGCGTCGCCTCGAACATGCGCAGGAGCCGCAGCCGGTCGCGGCAGGCAAGGATATGCAGACGCACGGCCGTCAGGGCGTCGACCAGGCCGGGGGCCGCATCCTTCATTGCTTTTGCGATTAGCGACGTATCGGCCTTGGCCTCCCCCTTCTGCGTCAGGAAAATGCCTTCGAGCATCTGTGCCCTCAGCCGCGGGTCGCTTTCGGCAGCGGCGCGGCGCAGGCCCTGGGCCACGTCCTGTACCTTCACTCCGCCCTTTTCGTCGGCGAGCCGCAGATAGGTGTCGAGCTGCGGGCCGAAAAGCTCCGGCAGCGGCCAGTAGCGTGCAATCACGGCCGCTTCCGTCTCCCCCGGCGCGATGCCGAGGCGGGTACGCAGCACATCTTCAACCGAGCCGATCTCGGCAGCGGCGTTGATGAAATGGCGGATCGCATTGCGGTTGGCGACGATATCGCCGAGCAGGGTTTCAAGGCCGGATTCGTCGGCCAGTTCCAGCACCTGCGCAAAGGCTTCCGCCAGCCGTGCGTCGCCCTCCGTGGACGTCGCTGTCAAAAGCGAGCGGCGCGCATCGGCAAGAAGCGTGGCGGCGGCACGGTCGTCGAGCACCGAAAAATGCCCGGCGACATTGGCCTCCAGCGGAAACTGGTGCAGCAGCGCCTCGCAGAAGGCGTGGATGGTCTGGATCTTCAAGCCGCCCGGCGTTTCCAGCGCCTTGGCGAACAGCCGTCGGGCCTCCGCCAGCTTGAAGATATCGGCGGGTTCGCCCTCGATGGTCTCGATCCGCTTGCGCAGCTCCTCGTCCGGCAGGATCGCCCATTCCGACAGCCGCTGGAAGACGCGGTTCGACATTTCCGATGCCGCCGCCTTGGTATAGGTCAGGCAGAGGATCGAGGAGGGGCGCGAGCCGGCGAGCAGAAGCCGGATGACCCGCTGTGTCAGCACATGCGTCTTGCCGGAACCGGCATTGGCCGACACCCAGGCGGAGCGGGCGGGATCGGAGGCGACCGCCTGCTGCACGGTCGTCCAGCTGATCCAGGTCAGCGGATCGTCGCCTTCCGGCAGGGGTGCGGTGTCACTCATCGCCGCCCGGTTCCTCGTTTTCCGCCGTCGACCATTCGGCAACACGGGCAAGGTGGTCGTAGTCGCCGCCAAAGTCCTGTTCGCTCATCGGGATCAGCCGCGAGGCAAACCCCTTTTCGCCGCTTTGCAGCAATTGGACGAATTTTATGAACTGATCCATGGATTCTTCGGCGAGATCGATGGCCGATTTTTTCTTGCTTGGGTCACCACGGCCGGAAAGCTCGTTGTTGACCGTTTCGGCGTTAAAACGATCACCCGGCCGCAGCCGGACGTAGATCAGTTTTTCCGGTTCGATCGCTCCAACCTTGTGGAAGGCGCCGGCGCGAAGGGCGGCTGCTTCCAGCGCCAGCTGCGGATCAAGCAGCGCGCGCGCCTGCGACGGCGAGGGGTTGTAGCCGGTCTTGTAATCGATGATGTCGGCGCTTTGCGGGCCGGTGATGTCGATGCGATCGGCAACACCGGTGAGCCGGATACCGATTTCGCCGATTTCCCAGCCGGCGGCAATTTCCGTGTGCGTCTTCTGGATCTCGCCCTGGCGATCCTGCTCCCAGCGCAGGAAGGCCCGGGCCACCTCGCGAAAACGCGGCCGCCAGACAGTGTCGATATGGGCCGGCAACTGCTCGGCGTCGAACAGCTCGTTGAGGATATTTTCCATCGCGGCTGCCGCTGCCGGCGTCCCCGCCCGGTGTTTTTCCCGCGTGAACCGGTCGATGATCCGGTGATACAGCGTGCCGCGTTCGGAAGCGCCGGGATCGCGATTGAAGGGATCGACGGGATCGAGCCGCAGCACGTTGCGGGCATAGATCGAATAGGGATCACGCCGCAGCCGCCCGACCTGGCTGAAGGAATATTTGCGTGGCTGCAGCGAAAGCGGCGGCCGGGGTTCGGGGCGCCGTGCGCCTTCCTGGTTTTCGCCGCCGTCAAGCAGGCCGGCCCATTGACGGTAGCGGTCGCCGCGCCGCTTCAGCGTTTCGCCGAACGGCTTTCCGCACAGGGCCAGAAGCCGCTGCAGCCAGCGCGAGGCAACGGTCGGCGTCGCCCCCTGGCGCAGCGCGCGGGAATAGATCAGGCGTCGCGTGCCGTTCGCCATCTCGAAATCGTGGGCGAGCTGGCCGATGCGCTGCTCCGGCGGCTGCAGGCCGATTTCTGTCTTCATGGTGCGGGAGATGAAAGGGTTGTTCGAGGTCTGGTCCGGCCAGGAGCCTTCGTTGAGGCCGCCGAGCACCAGGGTATCGACGCTCTGCAGCCGCGCTTCCAGCGTTCCGAAGATGAAGACGCGCGGATGGCTCATCGCCCGCGGTTTCACCGCCTGGCCGGTGGTGAAGGCGGCCATGATGTCGATCCATTGCGGCCCGTCCGCTTCGATCTGACCGTCGGTCTCGATGATGCTCTTGATGAGATCGGCAAGGGCCGCACCCGCTTCGCCCGACCACAGCGCGGCCAGGTCGCCGCGTTCGTCGATGGCGACCGCCTCCAGGGCGCGGCCGGTGCGTTCGGCCCATTCGGTCAGCGTATAGGTCGTCGTCAATCCACGTCCGTCGCGGCGGCGGCGCACAAGGGCCGAGGCGAGCGGTTCGGTCGCCGCGGCGATCCGGGCGGCCAAAGCGCGGGCTTCCGCTTCGGCATCGGGCCCGAGCGAAAGGCGCCATTGCGGCGCGTGCCGGTCGTCCGCCTGTTCGATAAGGCGCTTTTCCAGAAGCGGGCCGAGTTCGCTGATATCGACCTCGCTGACACCGCCGCGCAGTGCAAGCAGTTCCAGCGCATCGACGGCTGCCGCAAGCCGGTCGCGGCTGAGACCGAAACGGGCGAGGGGATGTTTGAGAAGCGAAACGATCGCGACGGGATCGCCGGGCCGCAGCGTCGCCTCCAGCATCAGTTGCAGCAGCGTGCCCTGATGCGTGGCCGAAAGCGGCGTGCCGGCGGAATCGTCGGCAGTGATGCCGAAGCGGGCAAGTTCCGCCGTCACCCGCCGGGCAAGCGCGCGGTCCGGCGTGATCAGCGCGGCCTGCGAGGGGCCGTTGGCACCGGGTTCTTCCAGCGCCAGCCGCAGCGCGATGGCGATGGCCGTTGCTTCTTCGCGTTCGTTGGAAGCTTCGATCAGCGCGACATCGCGGAAGGCGGCTTCGAGCGCTGTCGCCTCGTTTGTTGCCTGCCAGGCGCTCCAGCGGTCGGTGGCGCGGGCCGGAACCATGGCTTGTGACAGGGTTTTGGCCCGCAACGCCATGTCCGGTTCGGCGTGACCGAGCGGGCGGACATCGTCACGCGTCAGGCCCAGCCGCTTGAGCAGATGAAACAGCCCGTGTTGCGGATGGCTGCAGGTGGCGGGATCGCTGCGTTCGCCGGGTGCAAGCTCCGGGTTCACCAGCCGCCATTCGTCTTCCGGCATGGAGAGGTCGAGGCCGGGCAAAACGATGACGCCGTCGCGCATATTGGAAACGGCAAGGATCAGGTCCGCTGCTGCCGGAATGGACCCCGTCGATCCGGCGATGATCACCGGTCCCGTTGCCTGGAAGTTCGAGAGCCGGTGCGCTTCGGCGCGCAGCAGGGCGTTGCGATGCCGGACGGATGAGGAGCGGTCGAGTTCGGCCAGCCGCGCCGGCCAGAAGGCGCTGGCGATCTTCAGGAATTCCGTGGTGAGCTGCCACCAGAGCGCATGATCCTGCGCTTCCAGCTTTTCGAGATCGTCCCAATCGCGCTCTTCCGTCTCCAGCGAATCGATGAGGTCGGAGAGGTCGCGGGCAAGCCAGATGGCATCGGCCGGGCTTGCCGGCGCCACCAGCGGCGAATCGGAATGGATGTCGCGGACGATCTGCGGCAGGCGGTTGCGCCAGGCGAGAATGAGCCGCGCCAGTTCGAGAAGCCGCGCCGTGCTTGGCAGCGGCTGGGCCAGGTCCAAAATAGCCGGCGAATCGATATCGAAGTAACCGCTGTCGTCATCGGTTTCGCCGAGCGGGCGAATGACCGGCAGGATGGCGGACTGGCCGCCGAGCAGGTCGACGAATTCCGACCGCAACACGCGGGCGGCACGCCGTGTCGGCAGGAAGATCGTAACCTTGGCCAGCGAGAGCGGATCGGCCGGGTCGTGGCGGAACCGATCCGTCAACCGGCCATCGCAGAGCGCGGCGGCCAGCGTTTTCAGGAAAGGCAGCCCGGGCGGAATGGTCCAGACGGTCTTTTGGCGCGTCTCCGCCATGGTTCAGACGGGCTCCCGCAGGCGGGCCAGCGTTTCTTCCGCAGCATTGATCGCATCGGGCGTGCCGACGGTCAGCCAGTGGCCGTGCATCATCAGCCCGTAAAGCCGGCCGCTGGCGATCGCCTTGTCGAAATAGATGTTGAGGTTGAAGGCATCCTCCGGCGCATCGTCGAGCAAGGAGGGCAGCATGGCGATGGCACCGGCATAGACCACCGGCTGCGGGTCGCCCTCGCGGTACCGCGTCAGCCGACCGTCATCGGCGAGGCTGAAATCCTTCTTGCCGTTATGCCCGGTGGTATCCTCCAACCGGACGCAGAGCAGCGCCATGTCCATGCGGTCGGAGTCGAAAAAATCGGCCAGCGCCTGCAGGTTCGTCTTCTCGGCGGGTGGCTCGACCCAGAAGAGATCGGCATTCATGACGAGAAGCGGTTGCCGGTCGAGGAGGCGGATGCCCTTTGCCAATCCACCGCCGGAATTCATCAGCCGGTCGCGCTCGTCGGAAACGATGACCTGCAGCCGGCTGTATTGCCCGAGATGGGCGAGCATCTGGTCGGCATGGTGATGGACATTGACCACGGCCCGTTCGACGCCGGCATCGGCGAGGGCATCGAGGGCATAATCGATCATCGGCTTGCCGGCGATCTTCACCAGCGGCTTCGGGATCGTGTCGGTGATCGGGCGCAAGCGGGTTCCAAGCCCCGCGGCCAGCACCATGGCATTGGTCATCGTCATCTGAAACGGGCGCCTATGATTCGGGTCCGCCTATTCCAACTGCCGCGCACCAATCGCGCAAGGGGGCAAGGTCAGGATGTTCGAGCGCCGTCGCCAGATAGACGAGCGTGCGCGGCATGTGCTTCATGTAGCCGGCTTTGCCGTCACGCTGCATCAGCCGCACCCACAGGCCGGCGAGCTTGCAATTGCGCTGCGCCGCCATGATCGACCAGGCGGCAAGAAAACCGTCCTCGTCGAAACCGCCCTGTGCCCGCCGGGCGGCAAGATAGGTTTCCATCAGTTGTCGGCGCAATTCGGGGGAAATGGTGACGCGTGCATCCTGGACCAGCGAAGCGACGTCATAGGCCGTCGGCCCGATCATCGCATCCTGGAAATCGATGAGGCCGATGCGCCGCACGCCATGTTCGAAAGGTCGCCAGATGATGTTCGGCGAATGGAAATCACGCAACAGCAGGTTTTTCTCCGCCCGTTCCAGGCGGTCGACCAGATCGTCCCAGATGGCGCCGTAGCTTTCGCGCTCGGCTTCCGTTGCCGGGGTGCCGCGTTTCCAGGGCAGGTGCCAGTCGATCAGCAGCCGTGCTTCCATCTTGATGGCGGTGCGGTCGAAATCGGGGATGTGGTGCGTATGGTCGGCCGTGACGGCAATGTCGCGCAACACCGGCTTTTCATGCAGGGCGGCAAGAAAACGGGCGCTTTCGACATAACGCTCGGCAATCGGCCGGCCATCGTCGTCGAGCACACAGTCGGTGCCGAGATCTTCAAGCAGCAGGATGCCTTGATCGTAGTCCGTAGCAAGGATGTCGGGTGCGGCAAATCCGCGTTCGCGCAGGGCGTGGGCCAGGGCCACGAACGGATAGGCGTTTTCGGCGATATGCGCCACTTTCGGATACGGCTTGCCGTCAAGCACGGCGGGGCCTTCCGGCTGGCGCGGCCAATCCATGAGGATCAGCCGCTTGTCGTCATCGAGTGGCAGATATTCATAGGCCCGCACCGAAGCGTCGCCGGTCAGATACCGCCGCTTTGCCGTTCCCAGACCTTGGCGTCTCAAGAAATCGCGGATGGCGAAAACCCGTTCGATCCGCTGCCGCTGCGGCGCGCTGGCCATGATCGTCGCTCGCCGGCCGTCGCCCTCGTGTTCGAGCACCAGGCGGATGCGGTTTTGCGGCAGTTCGCTTTCGGCCATTTCCGGCCATTCCACCAGGCAGATGCCGGTGTTCAGCGCCTCCTCGAAACCGAGTTCGTCAAGCTCGGAGGGATCGGCCAGGCGGTAGAAATCGAAATGTGCCACCGGGATCCGCAGATCGTAGGCCTGCACCAGCGTAAAAGTCGGGCTCGGTACTTCAAGATCGGCATCGTCGGCCATGGCGCGCAGGAAGGCGCGCGCCAGCGTCGACTTGCCGGCGCCGAGGTCGCCGGTCAGGGCCAGGCAATCGCCGATCCGCAATGCCAGTGCCAGGTCCTCGCCGAGCCGGATGGTGTCGGCCTCGTCTGCAAGCGTCACCGTCAGGCTCGTTGGGGAAAGGCTCATTCGGCGGCGACGACCTGCGGCAGTTCGGCCGAAGGGATGCGGCACAGCACCGTCGTGCCTTCGCCGGGTCGGCTATCGATCATCACCTTGCCGCCGTGCAGGCTAACGAAGCTTTCGACGATGGAAAGGCCGAGACCGGCGCCGCTGCGCTTGCCACCCTTGCCGCTGGCGGCAAAACGGTCGAACACGGAGTTCAGCAGTTCTTCGGGAATGCCCGGTCCCTTGTCGGCGACGGAGAAGACGAAATCTGCATCTTCGCGCCAGCATTTCAGCGCCACGACCGAGCCTTCCGGCGCAAAATTGGCGGCATTGGTGAGGATTTTCAGCAGGATCTGCTTCAGGCGCTGCTGGTCAGCCACCACGGTGCCGAGATTGGCCGGCGCGGTGATTTCCAGCGTCACATTGCTTTCCTGCAGCCGGTCGGCAATCTGGATCGAGATGTCGTCGAGCAGGTCGTCGAGCGAAATTTCCGAAAAATTCAGCTGCATGATGCCGGCATCGACGGTGGCGAGATCGAGGATATCGTTGACGATGGTCAGCAGGACTGCCGAGGACGTCGAGATATGATCGATATATTCCGCCTGCCGATCGTTGAGTTCGCCGATGCCGGGTGTCTTCAACAGATCGGTGAAGCCGATGATGTTGGTCAGCGGCGAGCGCAGCTCGTAGGACACGTGCTGGACGAAATCGTTCTTCAGCGCGTCTGCCTTGCGCAGCGCCTCGTTCTTTTCCGTCAGTGCCCGTTCGGCGCGGACGCTGTCGGTCATGTTGACGAAGGTCAGCATGGTCTGGGCGTTCGGCAGCGGGATCACGGCATAATCGAGCACCAGTCCGGTGCGCAGTTCCAGCGTTCCTTGCGACGAGGGGCGCTCGTCGTCAAAACTGGTGATCATCTGGCCGAAGCGGCGCCAGCCGTCCGGCTGGTCGTAGGCGACGGCGCAGGCGGTTTCCAGCCCGCGAATATGGGTGCCGGGCTTGGCTTCCGTTTCGGAAATGCCCCAGAGCGCCCGGAAGGCCGGGTTGGACAGACGCATGCGCCCGTCCGGGCCGAACACGGCGACACCTTCGGACAGATGGTCGATGGTTTCGCCCTGGACCTTGACCAGCGTGTTGTAGCGGGTTTCGAGATCCACCTGCTCGGTGAGGTTTTCGAATACCCAGGTGGCACCCCCTTGCGGATGCGCCGTGGCGAAGACGCGCAGCGTCTGGCCGTTCGGCAGGTGCCAGAGGTCGGTCTTGGTATCGAGCGCCTGGTAGACGGCAAGCGTGTTTTCTTTCCAGGATTTCCAGCTCAGCTGCTCCGGCAGCTTGTGCGCGGCGCGCAGGCGGTCGAGCAGTTCGCTGTTATCGGGCTTGGAATCCAGGAACGGAATGTCCAGTTCCCAAAGCTGCTGGAAGGCCTGGTTGTAGAATTGCAGCCGGCGCTCGCCATCGAAGATCGCCACCGGCGTCGCCAGGTGGTCGAGCGTTTCGGCATGCGCCTTCAGCGTGCGTTTCAGCTCTTCGCGCACCGCCTCGACTTCGGAAACATCAATCGCCATGCCGGCCGAACCGTCGGGGCTCTTGATGTCGACGACGTCGAAGAAAGTGCGGTTGCCGTGCACGACGGTGGAAATCTTGTCGTGGAACGGCGATTCCGGCGTGGCCGAGGCGCGGATGCGCTCGCGGGCGACGGTGCTCAGCAGTTCGCGTTCTTCACGAACCGCCTGATCGGGCGACGTCGCCTCAACGGCTTCACCGAAGGCTTCGTTGACCCAGGCAAGCTTGCCTTCGCGGTCACGCTGCCAGACGGGCAGGTCGATGGCGTCGAGCAACGTCTGGAAGGTGGACATGGAATGCAGCAGGCGATCCCGCTCGATCTTCAGTTCGGCGAGCTCGGCCCGCAGATTGTTGAGTGCGATGAAACGCACGAAAGCGCGACCGCCGGAAACCCGGCCCTGCGCTTCCAGCACTTCCTCGCGCTGGGTCTCAACCACCATGTCAAAGCTCTGGGCATCGCCGCGCAGCTTCTCGATGGCTTTTTCCAGCTCGCCGGCCGAATGCGATTTCATCCAGCGGCCGAAGGCGAGGAAGTCGTTGTCCTGCTGCGGCGCACCGGTCTCGGCCGGCAGCTGGCCCAGAAATTCCGGCTGGCCTTCCAGCGCATCCCAGATGACGATGCGCCGGTTTTTGTCGGCGATCAGCGAATGGTAGCGCGAAATCTTCTGGTTGGCGTCGGAGAGGGCGGTGCGGATTTCCCGGCTTTCGCTCTCGATGTTGCCCTTCTGGCGGATCAGCCAGACCGCAGACAACAGCACAGCGGAAATCACGCCGATGATGACCGACGAGGTGATCATTTCCGTTGAGGTGAACAGACGGGCCGTCACGGCCTCTTCGGCTTCCACGCCGGCAAAAGCAGCGCCGGCATATCCCGCCAACGCCGTTCCCGACAGGCAAAAACGCCAGAAACGTGCGCGCAGGCTGCGTTTTCCGGTTTGGTTCCGTGCCACTATCCCATTATCGGGCTGCTGAGTGCGGGACCTCTCGTCTGATCCCTTGTTCTCGCATCCTCGTTCGCCCGTCCCGCCAGACAGGCTGTTTTTCATTACCGTCATTCCCGGTCTGTCTCCGTCCTTCGTGCCGCATGATCGACAAGACATCCGATAGTCGCGGCGGCCGGCCTCGTGCCGAAAACCGCGAATCAAGTGCTAAAACAATACTGTTTAAGGGAATTTGCGGGAAGATGGCTGCCCAAAAAAGAAGCCGCCGGCTTTGTCAAGCCGGCGGCCACCATATGTTGTGGATAAGGAAGTCCCTATTAATATCTGTAGTGCTCAGCCTTGAACGGGCCCTGCTGCGACACGCCGATGTAGTCGGCCTGGGTCTCAGAAAGCTCGGTTAGCTTTGCGCCGAGCTTGGCGAGGTGCAGGCGGGCGACCTTCTCGTCGAGGTGCTTCGGCAGGATGTAGACGTCGTTCTTGTATTCGCCGGGCTTGGTGAACAGCTCGATCTGCGCCAGCACCTGGTTGGTGAACGAGGCCGACATCACGAAGGACGGGTGACCGGTGGCGTTGCCGAGGTTGAGCAGGCGGCCTTCGGAAAGAAGGATCATGCGGTTGCCCTTGGGGAACTCGATCAGGTCGACCTGCGGCTTGACGTTGGTCCACTTGAGATTGCGCAGGGCAGCGACCTGGATCTCGTTGTCGAAGTGGCCGATGTTGCCGACGATCGCCATGTCCTTCATCTCGCGCATATGCTCGATGCGGATGACGTCCTTGTTGCCGGTGGTGGTGATGAAGATGTCGGCGCTGGAGACGACATCTTCGAGTGTCACCACTTCAAAACCGTCCATGGCGGCCTGCAGGGCGCAGATCGGATCGATTTCGGTAACCTTGACGCGGGCGCCGGCGCCCTGCAGCGAGGCAGCCGAACCCTTGCCGACGTCGCCGTAACCGCAGACGACGGCAACCTTGCCGGCCATCATCACGTCGGTGCCGCGGCGGATGCCATCGACCAGCGATTCCTTGCAGCCGTACTTGTTGTCGAACTTCGACTTGGTGACGGAGTCGTTGACGTTGATTGCCGGGAAGGGCAGCAGGCCCTTCTTCGACAGTTCGTACAGGCGGTGAACGCCCGTCGTCGTTTCTTCGGTGACGCCCTTGATCGCATCGCGCTGCTTGGTGAACCAGCCCGGCGAAGCCTTGAGGCGCTTCTTGATCTGCGCGATCAGGATCTCTTCTTCTTCGGAACCCGGATTGGAGAGCACGTCCTCACCGGCTTCGGCGCGGGCGCCGAGCAGGATGTACATGGTGGCGTCGCCGCCATCGTCGAGGATCATGTTGGAGAGGCCGCCATCGGCCCACTGGAAGATCTTGTCGGTGTATTCCCAGTATTCGGTGAGCGATTCGCCCTTGACGGCGAAGACCGGAACGCCGGTGGCGGCGATCGCGGCAGCGGCGTGGTCCTGGGTGGAGAAGATGTTGCACGAAGCCCAGCGGACCTCGGCGCCGAGCGCGACCAGCGTCTCGATCAGCACGGCGGTCTGGATCGTCATGTGCAGCGAGCCGGTGATGCGCGCGCCCTTCAGCGGCTTGCTCTGGCCGAATTCGCTGCGGCAGGCCATCAGGCCCGGCATTTCGGTTTCGGCAATGTTCAGTTCCTTGCGGCCGAAGTCGGCAAGACCGATATCGGCGACAATGTAATCTTTTTCAGCGCTCATGAAGCTCTCCAGGCTGGATGAACAGCCCCGTGCCGCAAGGCCGGTCGGCAAGCGGGGAAGGGGATGCGGGAAATCACCTCCGCAGCATACGCGGATGCTGCAGCCCATGTATCAGGCTTCAAGGGGGAAGGCAACACAGATATAAAGAAGTCTTTATGTCTTTATATCGTCAAAGAAGGCAATTACATCTCTTCGCCGAAACGGTTCTGGATGAGCTGGTCGAGCGCCTCGAGAACCTCTGCGGCCTGGTTGCCGCTGGTGGTCACGAAAATGGTACAGCCGGGGCTTGCCGCAAGCATCATCAGGCCCATGATCGAGGTGCCACCGACGGTCATGCCGTCCTTGGATACGGTCACGGTGGCATCGAAACCATCGACCGTCTGCACGAATTTCGCCGAGGCGCGGGCATGCAGGCCACGCTTGTTGATGATGAGCAGTTCCCGGGAGAGGTCGGACATGAAAGGGTCTTAAGGGTCCATCATTTGCCGCTGAGAACGCGGCTTGCCACGTTGATATATTTGCGCCCGGCTTCGGAAGCCTCCACCAGTGCCTTTTCCATGTTGTTTTCGCCGCGCACGCCGGCAAGCTTGATCAGCATCGGCAGGTTGACGCCGGCAATCACTTCAATGTGGCCGCTGCTCATCGCGGAGATGGCGAGATTGGAGGGCGTGCCACCGAACATGTCGGTCAGAATGATCACGCCGTGCCCGGCATCGGCGCTTGTCACGGCTTCGAGGATGTCCTGCCGCCGCTGGTCCATGTCGTCCTCGGGTCCGATGCATACCGTTTCGATCTGTTTCTGTGGACCGACCACATGCTCCACGGCATGACGAAACTCTTCTGCCAGCTTGCCATGAGTGACAAGCACAAGTCCGATCATGATAATTCTGCTCCCTGCGATACGCAAACAGGTGGGCAGATATCGCAACGCAACAATCTCGTCCACCGTCGGCGGCACATCTTGGCAGCGAAAAGACGAAGTGCAAGTTAAAAACGTCGCAATAATGGCGAGGAATTGCCCCCGGAAAGCGGTTTTCCGTTAAAAGGAATGAAGGCGGAGAGGACTGCCAGCGGATCGGCAACCGTCGTCGGGATGCGTAAGAGGGGCAGGAGAGCGCCTTCGAACAGCTCGAAATCTTCGCCTTCTGCCGGCAGGCGCTCCGAATTTCGCAGGTCTACCGGCAGGACGGCGTAATCCAGCAGGGCAGGCGAGAGGATTTCCGTTTCGATGATGCCGCTGCCGCGCAGTTCCATCAGACCCGCTATGGAAGCCGGGGCTTGCGCGACGATGCGGCCCGCATTCAGGCTGACAAAAACCTGGTCATCGCTGATGAGCGCCGAAAACAGGCCCTCGCGCCGCGCCTGGACCAGGCAGGAAAAGGCAAGGCTCGACTTGCCGCTGCCGGAGGGGCCGACAAACAGCAGGCCGCAGGTTCCGATGACGATGGCCGTGCCGTGAATGTTGACAGCAGGCCGGCTCATAGCGGCTGGTCTGCCGGCAACGACAGGATGAAGCGGGCACCGCAGGGCTGGCCCTCGGCATCGAGAATGTTTTCGGCCTTCAGCGTGCCGCCATGCGCTTCGGCGATCTGGCGGCTGATCGACAGGCCGAGGCCGGAATTCTGGCCAAAACCTTCCGATTCCGGGCGGTCAGTGTAAAAGCGCTCGAAAATCCGGTCGATATCTTCCGCCTGGATGCCCGGGCCATTGTCCTCGACATGGGCGATGCAACGCGATTTCGAACGCGACAACCGCACCAGGATGCGACCGCCATCCACGGGAACGAAGGAGCGGGCGTTCTCGATCAGGTTGGTGACGATCTGCCCCAGACGAAGGTCGTGGCCGGTTACGGTAAAGCGTGCTTTCGGATGCGCCTTGCGATCGACGAGGAAGTCGAGCGTCACCGGTTTCTTGTTGCTGCGGATCTGCCGCGAAATCTCGACGAGATTGCCGAGCAGCGTTTCCAGATCCACCTGCTTGGCGTCGGAACGCGCCAGTTCGGCATCGAGGCGGGAAGCATCGGAAATATCGCTGATCAGGCGGTCGAGGCGGCGCACGTCGTGCTGGATGATGTCGAGCAGCCGCTTCTTGGATTCCTCCGTGCGCGCTAGGGGCAATGTCTCGACCGCGCTGCGCAATGAGGTCAGCGGGTTCTTCAATTCATGGCTGACATCGGCGGCAAAACTTTCGATCGCATCGATGCGGTCGTAGAGCGCCGTGGTCATTTCGCGCAACGCCACGGAAAGATTGCCGATTTCGTCCTGACGCACGGAAAAATCCGGAATCTCTTCGCGTGTCTTGGCGCCGCGCCGCACGCGGACTGCCGCCGCCGCCAAGCGTCGCAATGGATTGGCGATGGTCGACGACAGAAGTAGCGACAGGACGACGTTGACCAGCGTTGCGACGCCGAAAACCCGCAGGATCGCCAGCCGTTCGGCATGGACGATCTTGTCGATATCGCCGGCCTGCGTCGACAAAAGCAGCACGCCGAGCACGGCGCGAAAACGCTGCACGGGAACGGCGACCGAAACGATCAGCTCGCCCTTGTCGGTGACGCGCACGACCGCGCCGCGCACGCCGGTCAGGGCATTCATCACTTCCGGATAGATCGAGCCGTCGCCACCCGGCGCTTCCTTGTATTGCGGCAGGTTGCTCGGCTGCAGGATGCGATTGATCCAGTTGGCGAAGCGGCTGCTCCAGCTGCCTTGCTCGTCCTCGACCGGCGGCAGGTCGAAACGCAGCACCTGGCCGCGGGAATAGAGATGCCGGGAATCGAGCAGCAGATTGGCATCGGCATCGAAGATGCGGGCGCGGGTGCGGGTCGGCGAGATCAGCCGGCGCAGAACCGGCGCCACCCGTTCCGGATCGATCGGGAATTCCAGGTCCTCGTCGTTCGGGATCGGCGTGATGCTCTGGCCGGCCTGCAGTTCGAGCAGCTTTTCCGGGTCGATGGTGATGGAGTTGGTATCGACCGAGGCGGAAGCCGAAATCGCGCCGGCGATGATTTCGCCCTGGGTCAGCAGGCTTTCGACGCGGGCGTCGATCAGGCCTTCCCGGAACTGGTTGAGATAAAGAATGCCGCCGACGAGCACCAGCAGGGCGGCGAGATTGAAGAACAGGATGCGCCGCGTCAGGCTGGAAAAGACGGCATTGCCGAAGATCCGCCGGATCAGCGTGAAAGGGCGCGACAGATAACGCCGCGTGCCACGGCGCACGACCGGGCTCTCGGTATCGTCGACATCCCTCTCCAAGGGCACAGTTGCCAAGTCAGTCTGCCTTCCGCAGGGGCGGGCTCAATCGCCCGGCCATTCCTGCCTTTTCTTTATCCGCCGGGACGCCTGCAGCGACTCAGGCGGCTTCGCGGAAGCGATAGCCCACGCCGTACAGGGTTTCAATCATGTCGAAATCGCCATCGACGACCTTGAACTTCTTGCGCAGCCGCTTGATGTGGCTGTCGATGGTGCGGTCGTCGACATAGACCTGCTCATCATAGGCGGCGTCCATCAGGGCGTCACGGCTTTTTACCACGCCGGGGCGTTGCGCCAGCGAATGCAGGATGAGGAATTCGGTGACGGTCAGCGTCACCGGCTCACCCTTCCAGGTGCAGGTGTGGCGCTCCTGGTCCATTACCAGCTGGCCGCGTTCGAGCGACCGGGCCGCCTGTTGTGCCGGGGTCGGTTTGGCGGCGGTGCCGGCCGCTGCCTGTTCACGATTGGCAGCCCGGCGCAGGATCGCCTTGACGCGCTCCACCAGCAGGCGCTGGGAGAACGGCTTGGTGATGAAATCGTCGGCACCCATCTTCAGGCCGAACAACTCGTCGATTTCCTCATCCTTGGAGGTGAGGAAGATCACCGGGATATCGGATTTCTGCCGCAGGCGGCGCAGCAGTTCCATGCCATCCATGCGGGGCATCTTGATATCGAAGATGGCCATCTGTGGCGGACGGGCGAGCAGGCCGTCGAGGGCAGAAGCGCCGTCCGTGTAGGTTTCGACCTTATATCCTTCCGCCTCGAGCGCGATCGATACGGATGTAAGAATATTGCGGTCGTCGTCAACGAGCGCGATTGTCTGCATGGTGTTCGTCTCCATCGTCATAGGTGCGCATCTCTCCCGGCAGTTGCCTAAGCCAAGGTGGCGATCGAAGCGCTTCTTGAGGATAAAGGTGGAACAAATTGTGGCAAAGATAAAGGGTAAAGCCATCCACCGCTGCCGGCGCACCGTCCGCAGCTCCTCTTGCCGCGCATAAAAATACCTCTTCTAAACGATTTAAAAGAACTGTTATTTTTTTAAATCGATTAATATATTGATATTATTGAATATTTTAGAATTGGCATCTTGCCCTTTTAAAAAACGCTGTCTATTTTCCCGAAAAATCACCAGCCTCCACCTTCTTTGCAAAGGAAACGTCACATGGACGAAATCGGCATTCACAACCCGGCTCTCGGGGTTGCGGCAATCGGCCTTCAGGAAGCGGCACAGGTCTATTACAACCTGGACGAAAGCCGTCTCTACGAAGAATCGATTCGTCGCGGTGAAGCCGAACTGACGGCAGACGGGGCGCTTCGGGCGCTCACCGGCCAGCACACCGGCCGTTCCGCCAAGGACAAGTTCGTCGTCCGTGATGCCGACACCGAAGACAAGATCTGGTGGGACAACAACAAGCCGATGTCGCGCCAGCATTTCGAGCTGCTGCATCAGGACATGCTGGCGCATGCCAAGGGCCGGACGCTGTTCGTCCAGGACCTGATCGGCGGCGCCGATGCCGAAAACGCCTTGCCGTCGCGGGTCGTGACGGAATTCGCCTGGCATTCGCTGTTCATCCGCAACCTGCTGATCCGTCCGGAGCGTTCGACGCTGAACACGTTCGAGGCGAAGCTGACGATCATCGACCTGCCGAGTTTCCGCGCCGATCCGGAGCGTCACGGCTGCCGCAGCGAAACCGTGATTGCCTGCGACCTGACCAACGGTCTCGTGCTGATCGCCGGCACGTCCTACGCCGGCGAAATGAAGAAGTCGGTCTTCACCGTTCTGAACTACCTGCTGCCGGCCAAGGGCGTCATGCCGATGCATTGCTCGGCCAATGTCGGCAATGACGGCGATGCCGCGGTGTTCTTCGGCCTGTCGGGCACCGGCAAGACGACGCTGTCGGCCGATCCGAGCCGCACGCTGATCGGCGACGACGAGCATGGCTGGGGCGAACACGGCATCTTCAATTTCGAAGGCGGCTGTTACGCCAAGACCATCCGGCTGTCGGCCGAAGCCGAGCCGGAGATCTATGCCACGACGAAACGCTTCGGCACCGTACTGGAAAACGTCGTGCTCGACGAAAACCGCGTGCCGAACTTCGACGATGCCTCGCTGACGGAAAACACCCGCTGCGCCTATCCGCTGCATTTCATCCCGAATGCGTCGGAAACCGGCATCGCGCCGCATCCGAAGACGATCATCATGCTGACGGCCGATGCTTTTGGCGTATTGCCGCCGATCGCCCGGCTGACGCCGGAACAGGCGATGTACCACTTCCTCTCCGGCTACACCGCCAAGGTCGCCGGCACGGAAAAGGGCGTCACCGAGCCGGAAGCCACCTTCTCGACCTGCTTCGGCGCACCGTTCATGCCGCGCCATCCGGCCGAATATGGCAACCTGCTGAAGGAACTGATCAATCGTCATGGCGTCGATTGCTGGCTGGTCAACACCGGCTGGACCGGCGGCGCCTACGGCACCGGCCACCGCATGCCGATCAAGGCCACGCGCGCCCTGCTCACAGCTGCGCTGACCGGCGAGCTGAAGAAGGCCGATTTCCGCACTGATGCCAATTTCGGCTTCGCCGTGCCGGTGACGGTCGAAGGCGTCGATACCGGCATCCTCGACCCGCGCTCGACCTGGGCCGACAAGGCCGCCTACGACGCGCAGGCGAAAAAGCTGGTCGGTATGTTCATCGGCAACTTTGCCAAGTTCGAAAGCCATGTCGACGGCAAGGTTCGCGATGCCGCGCCGCGCACGGCGGTTGCAGCCGAATAAACCTCTGCGGGTATGATTCACGTGAAACCCGGTGGCTTCGGCTGCCGGGTTTCGTCGTTTTTGCCGGATGGTTTCGGGTTTCCAAGGCGTAGGCAATGTGAAATAGATCGCGCTCGGAGACAGGACATGGCCAGCGACGCGCTTTACATCAACGACCGTATCACCATCGCCGGCTGGGAGCTGACGGAACAATTCGTGCTGGCCGGCGGTGCCGGCGGGCAGAATGTCAACAAGGTCTCGACGGCCGTCCAGCTGTTCTTCAACATCAGCAATTCCCCCTCGCTTTCCGAGCGGATCAAGGACAATGCGCTGAAACTTTCCGGCCGCCGCGTCGCGAAAGACGGCACGCTGATGATCGAGGCGAACCGTTTCCGCAGCCAGGAGCGAAACCGCGAGGATGCGCGCGAACGGCTGAAGGAACTGATCCTCAAGGCCGCCGAACCGCCGCCGCCGCCGCGCAAGAAGACGCGGCCGACAAAAGGTTCGGTCGAACGCCGGCTGAAGGAAAAGGCCGGCCGCTCCGACGTCAAGAAGATGCGCGGCAAGCCGGGGGGAGGCGAATGACCTTCGACGGGCGGTTCGCAACGGTGATCCGATGATCCTTCCCGGTGGCGTGAAACATTTTCCCGGTTTCCTCGACCGTGCGGCCCAGGAAAATCTGGTGGAGCGCATCCGCAGCGTGGTCGCCGCCGCTCCGCTTTATGTGCCCGTCATGCCGAAAACCGGGCAGCCGATGTCGGTGCGCATGACGAATTGCGGCTTGCTCGGCTGGGTGACGGACAAGGAGAGGGGTTATCGGTACCAGCCGATGCATCCGGTGACGAACGATCCATGGCCGCCGGTGCCGGAAGAATTGCTTGATCTCTGGGACGCGGTCGCCGAAACGCCGGTCCAACCGGAAGCCTGCCTCGTGAATTTCTACAATGACGAAGCCAAGATGGGCCTGCACCAGGATCGTGACGAAAAGGATTTTAACGCGCCGGTGGTGTCGATTTCGCTCGGCAACAGCTGCCTGTTCCGCTTCGGTGGCTTGAACCGCAAGGACAAAACCCATTCCGTGAAATTGCAGAGCGGCGATGTCGTCGTACTCGGCGGCGAGGCACGGCTTTGTTTTCACGGCGTTGACCGCATTTACCCCGAAACCTCGACGCTGCTGAAGAATGGCGGACGGATCAACCTGACGCTGCGACGGGTAACGGTGCCTTCGGACTCCGGCTAAAGTTTGCGCAGGGCAACCGCTTCGATCAGGTGATTCATGCCCTTGCGCAGGATGAGATCGGCGCGCGGCCGCGTCGGCAGAATATTGCGGCGCAGGTTGCGCAGGTTGGTCTTGCTCCACAGGCCTTCGGCGATCTCAAGCGCCTCGCTTTCACCGATCGAGGCGTAGCGATGGAAGTAAGAGTTCGGATCGCGGAAGGCGGTCTGCCGCAGCCGCATGAAGCGGGTGATGTACCAGTCGTGGATATGATCCTCGTCAGCATCGATGTAGATCGAAAAATCGAAGAAATCCGAGACCATCGGTACGATCTTGCCGTCCGCCGGCAGGTCGCGCGATTGCAGCACGTTGATGCCTTCGAAGATCAGGATGTCTGGGCGGTCGATGACGGTGAATTCGTTGGGTAGCACGTCATAGGTCAGGTGCGAATAGCGCGGCGCCGGCACGTCCGGCCGGCCGGCCTTAATTGCGGAGAGGAAACGCAGGACCGCCGCCACATCGTAGCTTTCCGGAAAACCCTTGCGATCCATCATCCGCTTGCTCTGCAGCACGGCGTTGGGAAACAAAAAACCGTCCGTCGTCACCAGGTCGACCTTCGGGCTCGAAGGCCAGCGCGCCAGAAGCTCCTTCAGCACGCGGGCGGTGGTCGACTTGCCGACGGCAACCGAACCGGCGATGCCGATGACGAACGGCGTCTTCACCGCGCCCGAGAGGTTGAGAAAGCGGTTGCGCTGCTCGAACAGCAGTTGCGAGGATTCGACATGCGACGACAGGAGCCGCGACAGCGACAGGTAGATGCGCCGCACTTCCTGCAGGTCGATCGGGTCGCCCAGCGAGCGTAGCCGGCTCACTTCGTCGGCGGTCAGCGTCAGCGGCGTATCGGCGCGGAACTGTGCCCATTCTTCGGACGAGAAGAAATGGTAGGGCGAAAAACCGTTGGGCTGGAAGTGGTCAAGGGTCTCAGGCACTGCGATTTCCTTGGAGATAGTCATCATGCACCCTGCCGGCTGGCCTTTTCCTTGAGACCGGATTGCGACGTGCGCCGCTGCAATTCGGCAAGGACCTGTTCCAGCGGAATATCCGCGATCTTGAGCACGACCAAGAGATGGTAGAGCAGGTCGGCCGCTTCATAGGTCAGGTTTTCACGGTCGTCGGCGATGGCGGCGATGACTGTTTCGATCGCCTCCTCGCCGAGTTTCTTGGCGGCCTTCGCCTGGCCGGCGGCGAAAAGCTTGGCCGTCCAGGATTCGTCCGGAGATGCTTTTGCCCGCTCGGCAACGATCGCTTCAAGATCGGAAAGGGAAAATCCGCTCATTCGCCTGCTTTCAGTCCAGTCGCATGGCTATGCCATGTTCCTGCATATATTGTTTTGCTTGACCAATGGTGAAGGTGCCGAAGTGGAAAATAGATGCGGCCAGCACCGCCGTCGCATGTCCTTCGTTGACGCCGGCGACCAGGTCGTCCAGCGTCCCGACACCGCCGGACGCAATCACCGGGACGCGCACCGAATCGGCGATGGCGCGGGTGAGGGCGATATCGTAGCCGCTCTTGGTGCCGTCGCGGTCCATGGAGGTGACCAAAAGTTCGCCGGCACCACGCTCGACCATACGGCGGGCGAAATCCAGCGCGTCGATGCCGGTCGGCTGCCGGCCGCCATGGGTGAAGATTTCCCAGCGATCGGTTTCGCCCGCCGCCGATACCTTCTTGGCGTCGATCGAGACGACGATGCACTGGTTGCCGAACTTGTCGGCGGCCTCAGCGACAAAATCCGGGTTCTTCACCGCCGCCGAATTGATCGACACCTTGTCGGCGCCGCACAGCAAGAGCTTGCGGATATCGGCGGTGGTACGTACGCCGCCGCCGACGGTGAGCGGCATGAAGCAGTGGTCGGCGGTGCGCGAAACCACGTCGAAGATGGTGTCGCGATTGTCCGAGGAGGCGGTGATGTCGAGGAAGCATAGCTCGTCGGCACCGGCCGCATCATAGGCCTTCGCCGCCTCGACCGGATCGCCGGCATCGATGAGATCGACGAAGTTGACGCCCTTGACGACACGGCCGTCCTTGACGTCGAGACAAGGGATTACGCGGGCTTTGAGGGTCATGGCTTGTCCTTTTCAGCCTGCCGGGCAGCCTTGATCAGCGCCAGTGCCTCTGTCGGATCGATGCGGCCGTCGTAGAGCGCCCGGCCGGTGATCGCGCCTTCCAGCTTGGCGGCATCGGGCTCCAGCATGCGGCGGATGTCGTCGAGCGAGGCAAGGCCGCCGGAGGCGATGACGGGAATGGAAACGGCATCGGCCAGTTCCAGCGTCGAAGCCCAGTTGATGCCGGTCAGGATGCCGTCGCGGTCGATATCGGTGTAGACGATGGCGGCCACACCGGCGCCCTCGAATTTTTTCGCAAGCTCGATGACGCCGAGTTCGGAGGCTTCCGCCCAGCCTTCCACGGCCACCTTGCCGCCCTTGGCGTCGATGCCGACGGCGATCTGGCCGGGGAATTCCTTGCAGGCCTCGATCACCAGCGCCGGATCACGCACGGCAACGGTGCCGAGGATGACGCGGGCGAGACCACGGGTCAGCCAGGCCTCGATATGGCCGAGCGAACGGATACCGCCGCCGAGCTGCACCGGATTGTCGGTTGCTTTCAGGATGGCATCGACGGCCTCGCCGTTCACCGTATGGCCGGCAAAGGCGCCGTTGAGGTCAACGACATGCAACCATTCGAACCCCTGGTCTTCAAAGGTTTTCGCCTGGGCGGCGGGATCGGTGTTGTAGACGGTCGCCTGATCCATGTCGCCGAGCTTGAGGCGCACGCACTGGCCGTCTTTCAGGTCGATGGCGGGAAAAAGGATCATCGCGAAATTCCGATCTGTTGGGGCATGGCTCAGGGCTTCCAGCGCAGGAAGTTGGCGATCAGCTTGAGGCCGAGCGTCTGGCTCTTTTCCGGGTGGAATTGCGACCCTGCCTTGTTGTCGCGGCCGACGAAGGCGGTCATGGCACCGCCGTAATCGGCAGTGGCGATGACGTCTTCCGGGTTTTCCGCCGCCAAGTGGTAGGAATGGACAAAATAGGCGTGCAACCCGTCCGGTCCGGTCGGGATGCCGTCGAACAGCGGATGCGGCCGGTTGAGATCAAGCGTATTCCAGCCGATCTGCGGGATTTTCAGCGAGGCATCGGCGGGCGTCATCTCGACGACATCGCCGGGAATCCAGCCGAAACCCTTGGTGATCGTCTTTTCAAGCCCGCGCGACGACATCAGCTGCATGCCGACGCAGATGCCGAGGAACGGTCGGGCCTTGGCCTCGACTGCCTCCAGCAGTGCTTCGCTCATGCCGGATACGGCGTCGAGGCCGTGGCGACAGTCGGCATAAGCTCCGACCCCCGGCAGCACGACGCGATCGGCCAGCGCCACATGCTCCGGCTTGTCGGTCAGGTCGATATGCGCATCGATGCCGGCTTCGCGGGCGGCGCGTTCAAAGGCTTTTGTCGCCGAACGCAGGTTTCCGGATCCGTAATCGATAATCGCGACGCGCATCAGCGTCCTCCATCATAGTCAAAAAGGCCGAATGTGGCGCCGCCCGCGGTGCGGGAAGCGGAGGCTTGCCGGGTTTTGGACCAATCCGCGGCAACGCTGCGAACGGTGTTTTCGCTTTCAGGCAAGCTGCCGAAATAGATCTCTTCCGCTTCGCCGAGCGTTTCGGCAACGACGATATCGTCGAGAACCCAGCCCCTGCGCTGCAGGAGCATCGACTGGATATGCACGCCTTCCAGCGCCGTCAGCAACGAAACGGCAAAAAACACGGCCGCGACGACCGGCGCCAATTCGTCCTGCACCATCAGCATCAGCGCGGCGATCTGGATGACGAGAACCGCAAGCCCGAGCACCCAGGCGCGTTGGGTAAACAGCCAGATTGCCGGCAGCACAAAACCGAAGAATGAAAATCCGTCGCGCAGGAAACGGGTGCCGGCATGATCGGCGAAAGGACCGCCGGGCGGTATCAGAACCAGAAAACTTGCCATGAACAGTCCGGCCTTTCGGCTATCAGACCAGCGTGCCCTTGGTCGAGGGAACACGGCCGGCCTGGCGTGGATCGATTTCCGTTGCCGTGCGCAGAACGCGGGCGACGGCCTTGAAGCAGGTTTCGGCAATATGATGGTTGTTGGCGCCGTAATGGTTCATGACATGCAGGGTGATGCCGGCATGCTGGGCCAGCGCCTGGAAGAATTCCCGCACCAGCTCGGTATCGAAGCGACCGATTTTTGGCGCGCTGAAATTGACGTTCCAGACGAGGAAGGGACGGCCGGAAAGATCGACGCCGGCTTTCGTCATCGTCTCGTCCATCACGAGGTCGAGCGAGGCGTAGCGGGTGATGCCGCGGCGGTCGCCGAGCGCCTTGGCAATGGCCTGGCCGATGGCGATGCCGGTATCCTCGACGGTGTGGTGATCGTCGACTTCAAGGTCACCCTTGGTCTCGATCTCCATGTCGATGAGCGAATGGCGGCAGAGCTGGTCGAGCATATGGTCGAAGAAGCCGACGCCGGTCGAGATCTTGGCCGTGCCGGTGCCGTCGATGTTGACGGACACGGAAACCGAGGTCTCGTTGGTCTTGCGGGAAATGCTGGCGGTGCGGCTCAACGTCTCGGCCATGGCAGGCTCCATCGGGTATGATCGCCGCTCCTTATCAGGCGACGGCTGAAGAATCCAGCAGCCGGCGAAGGAAAAGGCCAATCCCCATAGATGGGAAAAGCTGCTGACGTGTTCAACGGATTGTAATCGCGCCGCAGCCGCTTACATAGGCTCTCAAGCGCCGGGAAAACGGCGGAAACGAAAGCCGGAAGGACCGGCCAATGGGTGTTTGATGACAACGATTCTGACAGTCCGCAAGGGCGGCAAGGTGGTGATGGCCGGTGATGGCCAGGTGAGCCTTGGACAAACGGTAATGAAGGGTAATGCCCGCAAGGTGCGGCGCATCGGCAAGGGCGACGTGATCGCCGGTTTCGCCGGCGCGACCGCCGATGCCTTTACGCTTCTGGAGCGCCTCGAAAAGAAGCTCGACCAGTATCCCGGCCAGCTGATGCGCGCCGCCGTCGAGCTTGCCAAGGACTGGCGCACCGACAAATATCTGCGCAATCTCGAAGCCATGATGCTGGTCGCCGACAAGTCGATCACGCTGGCGATCACCGGTAACGGCGACGTGCTTGAGCCGGAACATGGGGTCATGGCGATCGGTTCGGGCGGCAATTATGCGCTCGCCGCCGGGCGCGCCCTGATCGACACCGACAAGACGGCCGAAGAAATCGTCCGCCGCGCGCTCGATATCGCCGCCGATATCTGCGTCTATACAAATCACAATCTGGTGGTCGAAACGCTCGACACCGAATAACGCATTTCTTGCAAAGCGATTGCCGCTTCAGGGATCGCTGGAGATAACGCTTATGACAACATTTTCCCCCCGCGAGATCGTCTCCGAGCTCGACCGCTACATTATCGGCCAGCACGAGGCCAAGCGCGCAGTGGCGATTGCGCTGCGCAACCGCTGGCGCCGCCAGCAGCTCGATGCCGACCTGCGCGACGAAGTCATGCCGAAGAACATTTTGATGATCGGCCCGACCGGCGTCGGCAAGACGGAAATTTCCCGTCGCCTGGCAAAACTTGCAGGTGCGCCCTTCATCAAGGTCGAAGCGACGAAGTTTACCGAAGTCGGTTATGTCGGCCGCGACGTCGAGCAGATCATTCGTGACCTCGTCGAGATCGGCATCGGTCTGGTGCGCGACAAGAAGCGCGCCGACGTGCAGGCCAAGGCGCATATGAGCGCCGAAGAGCGTGTGCTCGATGCCCTGGTTGGCAGCACCGCCTCGCCGGCGACCCGCGACAGTTTCCGCAAGAAGCTGCGCGACGGCCAGCTGGACGACAAGGAAATCGAGATCGAGGTCGCCGATGCCGGCTCCGGCATGCCCGGCTTCGAGATCCCCGGCATGCCCGGCGCCAATATCGGCGTGCTCAACCTGTCGGAAATGTTCGGCAAGGCCATGGGCGGTCGCAGCAAGAAGGTCAAGACCACGGTCAAGGAAAGCTACAAGGAGCTGATCCGCGACGAGTCCGACAAGCTGATCGACAATGAGGCGATCCAGCGCGAGGCGGTTCGTTCGGTCGAAAACGACGGCATCGTCTTCCTCGACGAAATCGACAAGATCGCCGCCCGCGACGGTGGCATGGGTGCGGGCGTTTCCCGCGAAGGCGTGCAGCGCGACCTTCTGCCGCTGGTGGAAGGCACGACGGTCTCGACCAAATATGGACCGGTCAAGACCGATCACATCCTGTTTATCGCCTCCGGTGCCTTCCATGTCGCCAAGCCGTCGGATCTCCTGCCGGAATTGCAGGGCCGCCTGCCGATCCGCGTCGAGCTGAAGCCTTTGACCAAGGAAGACTTCCGCCGCATCCTGACGGAAACCGAAGCGAGCCTGATCCGCCAGTACATCGCCCTGATGGCGACGGAAGACCTGTCGCTCGATTTCACCGAGGATGCCATCGACGCGCTTGCCGATGTCGCCGTGCATCTCAACAGCTCGGTGGAAAATATCGGCGCCCGCCGCCTGCAGACCGTCATGGAGCGTGTGCTCGACGAAATCTCCTTCACCGCACCCGACCAGGGCGGCCAGAAGGTGCTGATCGATCAAGACTACGTGCGCGAACATGTCGGCGATCTCGCCCGCAACACCGATCTGTCGCGGTTCATCCTGTAAGGGGCGGGCGCTGCCCCTCATCCGCCTGCCGGCACCTTCTCCCCGCGTGCGGGGAGAAGGGGATATGCCGCACCGTTTTCCTTCATCTCGACGTCGAGCGGGGCAAGTCCCCTCTCCCCGCAAGCGGGGAGAGGGTTAGGGTGAGGGGCAACTCCGACCGACAGCCCCAACCGATATTCGCCACGACACGCCTTCATATCTGCGTGAATCACGCTCAGCGTGCGAAACAACACTCGACAGCGCGCCCTTATCTTCTTATGGAAGGGCTCGTTTTCGGGGATTTTTCGCCGGGAGCATCATTCGGCCAAGATTGTCCAGCATGGAGCGGCCGAAAATGATCCGATGGATTCGCGTGAGGATTGGCTGATCGTGCGGCGCTTCGTCATCTCTTTCATCATTGCCCTGACCTGTCTGGTACCGACGCTGGCGTTGGCGCGCAATGTCGTCGTCGTACCGCCCGGCAACCGCCACGCCGAACAGCCGGCGATCCCCGGCGCTTCCGTCCGCCGCACCAAGGCCGGCAAGACCAGCTTCGACCAGAAATACGAAAAGATCCGCGACCTGCTCGCTTCCGACCGCAAGCTGATGTCGAAGATCAAATCGACCGCATCGGCCTATGGCATCGATCCGATCCATATCGTCGGGGCGCTGGTCGGCGAACATACCTATAATGTCGATGCTTACGACCGGCTGCAGTCCTACTACGTCAAGGCGGCGTCTTATGCCGGCAACAGCTTCCGTTTCGCCTACGAAGACGAATCGATCGCCGATTTTGTGGCGCGGCCGGAGTTTTCGCAGTGTGGTGGCGATTCCTACAAGCTGTGGAGCTGCCGCGAAGCCGTGTGGGAAAAGAGTTTTCGCGGACGTTCGGTCGGCGGCAAGTCGTTTCCCAACAATCGTTTCAGTGCGGTTTTCTTCCAGCCCTTTTATGCCGGCCAGACATTTGGCCTCGGCCAGGTCAATCCGCTGACGGCGCTGATGCTGTCGGACATGGTGTCGCGCGCTTCCGGGCTTGAGAAGCTGGATGCCAACGATGCGGCGGCGGTCTACAAGGCGATCATGGATCCCGACATGTCGCTCGCCTTCACCGCGGCGGCGATCCGCCGGTCGATCGACGATTACCGCTCGGTTGCCGGCATGGACATTTCAAAGAATCCCGGCCTGACCGCAACGCTTTATAATGTCGGCGGCTCGCTTTCCCGTGCCCGGGCGCTGGCGGCGAAGAATGGCGGCGAAGGCAGCGTCTGGCCGGAAGAGAATTATTACGGCTGGCTGATCAACGACAAGCTGGACGAACTGCAGGCCCTGCTCTGACGATCGAAGCATCGGCGGCAAATGTCCGCTTTTTTGCCGGAATGTGCGTGCTCTCTGTTTGAAGCGATTGCGGGTGCAAAACGCGTCCCGCGATTTGCACCCATTGCCCCGTCATCACGGAAAGGCGGATCCCATGGATATGCGTCCGGAACCCTTCGAACCGCCGGCACCGGTGCCGCGCACCGTGCCGCCATCGCGGCTGGAAATCATCCGAACGGTGATGCGCAATCCGCTGGAGCTCTGGGGCGAGCCCTCCTACACGTTGCCGTGGATCCACACGAAATTCTTCAAGGAACGGACGCTGATTGTCAACGATCCCGGTCTGATCAAGTACGTCCTCGTCGATAACGCCGCCAACTACGAAATGTCGGAGATCCGCCAGCTTATCCTCCGGCCGATCCTGCGTGACGGGCTGCTGACGGCGGAAGGCGATGTCTGGAAGCGGTCACGCAAGGCGATGGCGCCGGTGTTTACGCCGCGGCATGCCAAGGGGTTCGCCGGCCAGATGTTGCGGCAATCCGAACTCTACGCCGAAAAATATGCCGGCTGCGGCCCGGAGGGCAAAGTCTTCGATATCTCGGTCGACATGACCGAACTCGCCTTCGCCATTCTGGCCGATACGCTGTTTTCCGGCGAGATCGCCTCGCAATCGGAAAAATTCTCCGATGACGTCGACCAACTCCTGCACCGCATGGGCCGCGTCGACCCGATGGACCTTTTGCGCGCGCCGTCCTGGGTGCCACGGTTGACCCGTATCGGTGGCAAGAAGGTGTTGGCGAAATTTCGCGACATCGTTTTCCGCACCATGGAGATGCGCAAACAGCGCATGGCGACGGACCGGGCCAACACGCCCAATGATTTCCTGACGCTGCTGCTCGACCTCGACGGCCCGGACGGGCTGAAACTCGATGAGATCGAGGACAATATCCTGACCTTCATCGGCGCCGGCCATGAGACGACGGCCCGGGCACTGGCCTGGACGCTCTATTGCGTCGCCAATGCGCCGCATGTGCAGGCAGCGATGGAGGAAGAGATCGACCGGGTGCTGGCAAGCGGCGCCGAGCCGGTGGAATGGCTGGACCTGATGCCCAATGTGCGGGCTTCTTTCGAGGAGGCGCTGCGGCTCTATCCGCCGGCGCCGTCGATCAACCGGGCGGCGATCAAGGACGATTCGTGGACCAGTCCTTCCGGCGAGGTCGTCAGGATCGATGCCGGCGTCACGGTGTTGATCATGCCGTGGACGCTGCATCGCCATGCGCTCTACTGGGAAAAGCCACGCGCCTTCATGCCGGAACGGTTCCTTCCGGAAAACCGCGGCAAGATCAACCGTTTCCAGTTTCTGCCGTTCGGCGCCGGCCCGCGCATCTGTATCGGTGCGACCTTTGCGCTGCAGGAGGCGGTGATCGCGCTTGCGGTGCTGATGCATCGCTATCGTTTCGAGATGACGCCCGGCACCGACCCTTGGCCGGTGCAGAAACTCACCACCCAGCCGGTCAACGGGTTGGCGTTGCGGGTGCGGGCTCGCCCCTCATCTTCGTTGGCTTGAGGATCGTCTTGATCTGGGCGCAGGTCGCTTCGGCATTCTGGCAGGGCTTGTAGACAACGATCTCGCTGCCATTGCCGTCATCCCAGACGACCTGGACGGCGATGGTCTTGGCCTCGTTCGGCTTCAGCTTGAGATAAAGCGTTTCGTTGGTCGGGTCGTCCGGCAGGTTGAAGGGCAGTTGCGGGTCGCATTTCGCCACCGGAAACCGCTGGTCCAGCGTTTCGGAATTGATCGAGTAGCGGATTTCCGAAAGCCGGCAATGCATGGTCTGCAGCGTGGTGAAATAGATCAGCTGCTGGTCCATGAACTGCCGGAAGGCGATCCAGCCGGTCTGCTTGTTGGCATCCAGCATTGCCTGGTAGATCGAGGCTTCGGGGATTTGCGGCTTGTATTCTTCCTCCTCTTGCGCCGTCGCGCTGAAGGAAGAGAAGGCGAGAAGGGCGGCTGCAAGCGCGCCGATCGGTGCAAATGCTTCAAGCTTTTTCGTCATCGTCCCCACCGGAAATCATCGTTTGTGCGCTGGTGCAGGCATATTTGCCGTTGTCAGCCAATCCCCGCATGCCATAACAGCTTATGCGTTTATCTTGAAGATGGCCGCTTCAAGTTGTTTTTCCTGACAGGATCTGGTTCGCGTGAAATCCCAATATCTGCTCGGCATCGATACCGGTGGCACCTACACCGACGCGGTGCTTTTTGACGAAACGCAAGGCGTCGTCGCCAAGGCGAAATCGCTGACGACCCGGCACGACCTTGCCGTCGGCATCTCAGGTGCCGTCGAGGCGGTGTTGCAGCAGGCCGATGTGCCGGTGTCGGCGATCAGCCTCGTTTCGCTGTCGACGACGCTCGCCACCAATGCGCTGGTCGAAGGGCAGGGCGGTCGCGCCGGCCTGGTGATGATCGGTTTTGGCCCCGAGGACCTGAAACGCGACGGCCTCGACCAGGCGCTCGGTAGCGATCCGGTGATTTTCCTGCCGGGCGGCCATAACGTCCACGGCCATGAAACGCCGCTCGACATGACGGCGCTGGAGGAGGCTCTGCCCGAGCTTTCGAAAACCGTGTCCTCCTTTGCCGTCGCCGGTTATTTCGCCGTGCGCAATCCGGCGCATGAGATCCGGGTTCGGCAGCGCATCCATGACGTCTCGCATCTTCCCGTCACCTGCAGCCACGAACTGTCGTCAAAACTCGGCGGGCCGCGCCGGGCGCTGACGACGCTGCTCAATGCCCGGCTGGTGTCGATGATCGATCGGCTCGTCGGTGCCTGCGAGGAATTTCTCGTCCGCAGCGGCATCGACGCGCCGATGATGGTGGTGCGCGGCGACGGGGCGCTGATTGCCGCCAGCGAAGCGAAGATCCGGCCGATCGAAACCATTCTTTCCGGCCCGGCCGCCAGCCTGGTCGGCGCCCGATATCTCACCGGCCTCGACAACGGCGTCGTCTCCGATATCGGCGGCACCACCACCGACGTCGCCGTTCTCGATGGCGGCCGACCGCGGCTCGATGCCGAAGGCGCCGTCGTTGGCGGTTACCGCACCATGGTCGAGGCGGTGGCGATGCGCACCTACGGGCTTGGCGGCGATTCGGAACTGCATATCAATGACCGTGGCCTTGTCGCCAAGCTGCATCTCGGCCCGCGGCGCCTGCTGCCGCTCAGCCTGGCGGCGGCCACCCATGGCGACGCCATCCTTTCCGTGCTCGAACGGCAGAAGCGCGCGACGCATATGGGCCGGCATGACGGGCGATTCGCAATGCGCACCGGCGTGCCGGATCATCTGGCCGCCGGCCTGCAGACACAGGAGCAGGCGTTGTTCGACCGGATCGGCACGAGCCCGATCGCGCTCGACCAGCTGCTCACCTCGACCTCGCAGAAAGCGACGCTCGACCGCCTCGTCGCGCGTGGCCTGGTGCATCTCTGTGGCCTGACGCCGTCGGATGCCATGCATGTGCTCGGCGGGCAGGGGCAATGGAATGCCGATGCGGCCCGTCTCGGCCTCGAACTCGCCATCCGCATGAAGGATGGCTCCGGCCGGCCGATTGCCGCTTCGCCGGAAGACATGGCAAAAAACATCGTCGCGGCGCTGACCCGGCAATCCGCGGAAGTCATCCTCGCCGCCTGTCTGGCGGAAGATGGCGCCGGCGACATCGATCCCGCCCGTTCGCAGCAGATCGACCGGGCGCTGCGTCGCACTCCCGGCATCGTTCGTTTTGCCGCCGGTTTGGACCGGGCGCTGATCGGCCTCGGTGCCTCGGCGCCGGTCTATTATCCGGCAATCGCCGAAATGTTGTCGGCCGAATCGGCCATTCCGGGTGATTCGGATGTCGCCAACGCCATCGGCGCCGTCGTCGGCCAGGTGAAGGCCAGCGCCACCGTCTTCATCACCATGCCGGAAGAGGGCATCTTCATCATCAATGGCGGCGGCGACAGTCTTCGCCTTTTCAACGAGGGCGACAGCTTTGCCACCGCCCGGCAGCGCGCGACGGAAGCCGCTTTGGCGCAGGCGCGCCTGAACGGCGCTGACGAGCCGGTGGTCAGTCTTGTCGAAGAAATCGATGCCCCGGAGGTCGAAGGGCAACGCAAGCTGATCGAGGCGCGTTTCATCGCCACCGCCAGCGGCCGACCCCGCATCGCCCATCACTGATTTTTTCCAAAACGGAACAAATCTTTCGAACCATTGCTGAATTGACACGCAATCAAAGCCGGGCACACTGCGGATAACAGATGTGACGAGAAAGAACGGAGCGATCATCATGAGCCGCATTGAAAAGCACGGACTGGCCATCGAAGCGGTGCTGCATGATTTCCTGGTGAACGAGGCGCTGCCCGGCACCGGCATCGATGCCGATGCCTTCTTCGAAAAGTTTTCCGCCATCGTGCATGACCTGGCGCCGCGCAACCGCGCACTCTTGCAAAGGCGCGATGATTTGCAGGCGAAGATCGACGATTGGTACCGCGCCAACGGCGCCCCAACCGACATGGATCGCTATCAGGCATTCCTGCTGGAGATCGGTTACCTGCTGCCGGAAGGCGACGATTTTACGGTCAGCACCGCCAATGTCGATCCCGAGATCGCCAGCATCGCCGGGCCGCAGCTCGTCGTACCGGTCATGAATGCCCGTTATGCTCTCAACGCCGCCAATGCCCGCTGGGGTTCGCTCTACGACGCGCTCTACGGCACCGATGCCATTGCCGAAACCGATGGTGCCGAAAAGGGCAAGGGCTACAATCCGAAGCGCGGTGAAAAGGTCATCGCCTGGGCTCGATCCTTCCTGGATGAGAGCGCGCCGCTTGCCGATGCAAGCTGGAGCGAGGTGAAAACCTTTGCGGTGAAGGATGGCGCCTTGGTCATCAAGGCGAGCGACGACAGCGCCTTGTCGTTGCAGGACCCCGCCCAGTTTGCCGGTTATCTTGGCGCGCCCGCAGCGCCGACGCATCTGCTTCTGCGCAAGAACGGCATCCATGTCGAAATCGTCATCGACGAAAAGACGCCGATCGGCGGCGGCGATCCGGCGCATATCTCCGATATCCGGCTCGAATCGGCGATCACCACCATCATGGACTGCGAGGATTCGGTTGCAGCCGTCGATGCCGAGGACAAGGTCGTCGTTTACGGCAACTGGCTTGGCCTGATGCGCGGCGATCTCTCCGAGGAGGTGGCGAAGGGCGGCAAGACGTTTACCCGTACGCTCAATCCGGACGTAAATTACACAGCGCCGGACGGCTCGGCTTTCCCGCTGCATAGCCGCTCGCTGATGCTGGTGCGCAATGTCGGCCACCTCATGACCAATCCGGCTATCCTCGACCGTGACGGCAAGGAAGTCCCCGAAGGCATTATGGATGCCGTCGTCACGGCGCTGATCGCACTTTACGACATTGGCCCGAACGGCCGCCTGCAGAATTCCCGCACCGGCTCGATGTATGTCGTCAAGCCAAAGATGCACGGGCCGGAAGAAGTGGCGTTTGCCGGCGAAATCTTCTCCCGCGTCGAGGATGCGCTGGGGCTTGGCCGCAACACCATCAAGATGGGCATCATGGACGAGGAACGCCGCACCACGGTCAACCTCAAGGAATGCATCCGCGCCGCCAGCGAACGCGTCGTCTTCATCAACACCGGTTTCCTCGATCGCACCGGCGACGAGATCCACACCTCGATGGAAGCCGGCCCGATGATTCGCAAGGGCGACATGAAGCAGGCGGCCTGGATCGCCGCTTATGAAAACTGGAACGTCGATATCGGCCTCGAATGCGGCCTGTCCGGCCACGCGCAGATCGGCAAGGGCATGTGGGCGATGCCGGACCTGATGGCGGCGATGCTGGAGCAGAAGATCGCCCATCCGAAGGCCGGGGCCAACACCGCCTGGGTGCCGTCGCCGACCGCCGCGACGCTGCATGCCACCCACTATCACAAGGTCAATGTCGCCCGCCTGCAGCAAGGCCTCAAGGACCGCGCCCGCGCCAAACTCTCGGATATCCTTTCGGTGCCGGTTGCGACCCGGCCGAACTGGACGCCGGAGGAAATCCAGCGCGAACTCGACAACAATGCCCAAGGCATCCTCGGTTACGTCGTCCGCTGGGTCGACCAGGGTGTCGGTTGCTCCAAGGTCCCCGACATCAACAATATCGCCCTGATGGAAGACCGCGCCACGCTGCGCATCTCCGCCCAGCATATGGCGAACTGGTTGCATCACGGCGTCGTCGGCGAAGCGCAGATCGTCGAGACCATGCAGCGCATGGCAGCCGTCGTCGATGGCCAGAATGCCGGTGATTCGCTGTACCAGCCGATGGCCGGTCGCTTCGAGGAATCGGTCGCTTTCCAGGCGGCGCTGGAACTGGTGCTCAAGGGCCGCGTCCAGCCGAACGGCTACACCGAGCCGGTGCTGCACCGCCGCCGGCTGGAGCTGAAGGCGAAAAGCGCCGCCTGAGGCGCGCTACAACGTATGACGCAAACAAAAAGGCCGCCGGGCGATGCTCCGGCGGCCTTTTTGTTTGCGCTTTAGCCTGCAAAAATTACTGGATCACAATGACCTTGGCGTTCTTGCCGGGGCGAACGCGCTTGTAGAGGTCGATGATATCCTGGTTCATCAGGCGAATGCAGCCCGACGAAGCGGCCGTGCCGATGGAAGCCCATTCCGGCGTGCCATGCAGGCGGAACAGCGTATCCTGGCCCTTTTCATTGAAGAGATACATGGCGCGGGCACCGAGCGGGTTGCGCAGCCCCGGACCCATGCCGGCCTCGACATACTTCGCGACATCAGGACGGCGGGCTGCCATTTCTTTCGGCGGATGCCAGGTCGGCCATTCCTGCTTCCAGGCGATGTAGGCTTCACCCTGCCAGGCAAAACCCTGCTTGCCGACGCCGATGCCGTAACGAACGGCCTTGCCGCCCGAGAGGATGTAATAGAGATGGCGCTCGCGGGTATTGACGATGATCGTGCCCGGACGTTCGTTCGACTGGTAGCTGACGATCTGACGGCGGAACTTTGCATTGACCTTCTGGATCGGGATCGCCGGCAGGGCGTAACCGGCATCGGTCACCTGGCCATAGGCGTCGTCGAAGATCTGCGCCGTCTCGGTCTTGCCGGTGTCGGATTTCCCGGCATCAGCCGTGGTGGAGGTCGTGGAGCAGCCGGAAATGGCGAGCGTCGTCACCAGGCCGAATACAGTCAATGCATCACGGAAGCGCATGGAATTCTCTTAGGATTTTGATAATGAAGAAGGCTCTTTCGAACCATCGTTGATTATGGTTTATTTTCGATTAAACTTGGCTTTGCAAGCTGCTGCTCTGCAACAAATTCAAATCGCAGCGCAAATTAGAAGCTCATGGCTTTTTTGCAACATGCAGCATGACCGGGAAAAACTTATCCTGTGACGATTCTTTCTGTTTACAATAACAATCCGTTAATCGATGGCCGGCAATCGGACAGGGCCATGCTGGTGCGCCGTGGCATGCAGATTCTCCTGCATGATATGCGCCATGCGGTGCTGCCGGAGCTGTCGCTTTCCAGCGGCCGGCGCGCCGACCTGATCACGTTGACGGAGAAGGGTGAAATCTGGATCATCGAGATCAAGACGTCGATCGAGGATTTCAAGGTCGACAGGAAATGGCCGGAATACCGCGCCCATTGCGACCGGCTGTTCTTCGCCACCCACAAGGACGTGCCGCTCGATATCTTCCCGGAAGACTGCGGCCTGTTTCTTTCCGATGGTTACGGCGCCCATCTGATTCGCGAGGCGCCGGAGCATCGCCTGCCGCCGGCGACCCGCAAGTCGGTGACGCTCAGTTTTTCCCGCACGGCGGCCGAACGGCTGATGCTGGCGGAATGGGCGGCCGGAAAGTCGATCGTGACGTAAAAGGCAGTGCCTTACTTCGGCGCCCGCTTGGCAAGGATGCGCTGCAACGTGCGGCGATGCATGTTCAGCCGACGCGCCGTTTCCGAAACGTTGCGTTCGCACATTTCATAGACCCGCTGGATATGCTCCCAGCGCACCCGGTCGGCCGACATCGGGTTTTCCGGCAATTCCGCCCGTTCACCCGGCCGCTGCGTCAGCGCCGAATAGATCTCGTCGGCATCGGCGGGTTTGGCGAGATAATCCAGCGCCCCCAGTTTCACCGCCGTCACCGCCGTGGCGATGTTGCCGTAACCGGTCAGCACGATGATGCGCGTATCCTCGCGCCGCTGACGGATCGCTTCGATGACATCGAGGCCGCTGCCATCGGTCAGCCGCAGGTCGACGACCGCGTGTTTCGGCGGATTGGCCTTCGACTTGGCGATACCTTCCGCCACCGTCTCCGCCGTCTCGACGGCAAAGCCGCGCGTTTCCATGGCGCGGGCAAGCCGGCGTAGAAATGCCGTGTCATCATCGACGATCAGCAGCGAGGCGTCGGGGCCGATATCGTGGGTGTCGCCGGGCTCGGCAATTTTCGGCGTTTCGGGTGTCGCTGGCATCTTATCCGTCTTCTTTCGTGCCTTGCGGGGGATAGAACCCCATATCGGCACTGGTTATGGCTGCTTCAACCGGGGTGGTAAAGCGTTTTGTTGCCGGCTTCCATCAACGCGCGCGGCCATGCCACCCGGATGCGGGCACCCGGCTGGTTTGCGAAGGTCAGCCGCGCACCCGAACGTTCCAGCAGGGTTTTTGCGATAAAAAGCCCGAGCCCAAGGCCACCGGCCGTGTCGTCGCGTTGGCGCGAGGTGACATAAGGTTCGCCGATTCGCGTGAGAATATCGGGCGTATATCCTTCGCCGTCGTCCTCGATCACCACCACCACCTCATGCGGCGTGTGCTCGACCGTCACGGTTACCTTTTCCCGCGCATAGTCGACGGCATTTTCGATGAGGTTGCCGAGGCCGTAGAGAATGCCGGGATTGCGCAGGCCGACCGGTTCGCCCGCCCGCTCGCTTTTTTCGACCAGTTCCAGCTTGATGCCGAATTCGCGGTGCGGCGCCATCACCTCCTCGATCAGCGACGACAGCGGCAGCAGCCGCATATGCGCCTCGTCGCCGGATGACAGCGTCGTCAGCCGCCGCAGGATGTCGCGGCAGCGTTCGCTCTGGCTGCGCAACAATTGCACGTCTTCGCGAAAACGTTCGTCGCCGCCCAGTTCGCGTTCCATCTCCTTGGCGACGACGCTGATCGTTGCCAGCGGTGTGCCGAGTTCATGTGCCGCCGCGGCTGCCAATCCGTCGAGTTGCGAAAGATGCTGCTCGCGCTGCAGCACCAATTCCGTCGCCGTCAGTGCATCGCCGAGCTGCCGGGCCTCGCTGGAGACGCGATGGACATAAAAGGCGGCGAAAGCGGTGGTGGAGGCGATGGCGCACCAGACGCCGAGCAGCATCACCACATGCACCGAGACGGCGCGGTCGGAATACCAGGGCAGCGAAAACGGCGAAAAGGCCAAAGCCGTGGTTGCCGCGATCGCCGCCACCAGCAGGATCATGCTGTAACGAATCGGCTGCGACGCAAAAGAAATGATCACCGGCACGCAGACCAGCGGCGCAAAAGGGTTGGCAAGGCCGCCGGTGATGAACAGCAGGGCGCTCAACTGCACGAGATCGAAACCGAGCAGCGCAAAGGCCGCCGGCGGTTCCAGCCGGTGTGTCGCCGGATAACGAACGGCGAGATAAAAATTCGCCGCCGCCAGCGAGCCGATCAGCAGGCCCGCCGCCAGCAGCGGCAGGGGGAACTGCAGCCAGAAAGCGACGATGATCACCGTCACCGCCTGTCCGCCCACCGCCAGCCAGCGCAACCAGACCAGCGTCTGCAGTCGCAGCCGGCGGCTGGATTGATGCGGAACCTGTGTTTCTGCCGTCACCACTGCCCGTTCCTTCCCGTATCCGTGTTTCTCATGCGGCCTGTCCGCTTCGCCGGGAAAACCAGGATCAGCAGCAAAACCGCGCAACACGTCGTTTACCGCGAAAACGTGGTCGCCGAAATGCGTCTCGCCCGTCCATTGTTCGCAACCCGGCGGAATGGCTTTATGTGCCGCGCGGTTTGGCGCGTGTGGTCGGCGCCGCGGCCGCTGGGTCTTCCGGCCAGGGGTGACGCGGATAGCGGCCGCGCATGTCGGCGCGCACATCCTTCCACGACCCGGCCCAGAAACCCGGCAGATCCCGCGTCGCCTGGATCGGCCGGTGCGCCGGCGAGGTTAGTTCCAGCAGCAGCGGCCGGCGATCGACGCCCACAGCGGGGTGGCTCGTCAGCCCGAACAGCTCCTGAACCCGGATCGACAGCACGGGTTCGTCGCCATCGTAACGGATCGGGTGACGCTGGCCGGTCGGCGCTTCGAAATGCGTCGGCGCCAGGCGGTTGAGATCGCGCTGCACCGCATGCGGCACCATCGACAGCAGCCCGTCGATCAGGCTGCCGGCATGGATGTCGGCGAGGCCGCGTGCCTGTCCCTGGAAGGGTACGAACCAGTCGTCGAGCCTGTCGAGAAGGCTAGCATCGCTCATGTCCGGCCAGGGCTCGCCGCCGGTACGATGCAGGAAACCGATGCGGTCGCGCAATTGCGCCGCCTCCTTGGAGAAAGGCAGGACATCGAGACCGAGGTCCCGCACGCCCTCGGCCAGCGCCCGCGCCGCCGCTTCGCCAGTCGGGCGCGGCAAGGGTACCTCGTCGAAAACGATGGCGCCGAGCCGCGTCACCCGCCGGGCGCGGACCTGTCGCGATGCCTTGTCGAAGAAGGATTGTTCCTCCTGCCGGATCGCTTCCGGCATATGCGCCTCGACATCGCCGCGCGAAATTTCCGCCGCCGCCAGGATTCGCCCCTGTGCCGCCCGTCCGGTGAGGTCGGCGATCACAAGCATGTTGCTGGCTGAAAGCCGCTCGGTTTCCGGCAATTCGGCGCCGCGCCCGTTGGCCATGACGAACCGGCCGCGTCCACCGCGCTGCAGGGCGATCCGGTCGGGATAGGCATGCATCAGCAACGGACCCGGCAGGGCCCGCCCAGTCGGACGGTCGCCATTTTTTCCCACGGAAGCGGCGATCCGTCCGGCAAGTTTTCGGGCTGCTTCGGCGCGCTCGCCTTTCTCGGTCCGGAACCGGCGCAGGCGCTCCTCGATGTCGATGCTCTGGCCGCCAAGCCCCTGTTCGGTCATGAGCACGGCCAGCAGGCTGGCGTCGCGTGCCTGCCCGTCTTCGGCGGCCTGCAGCACCATGGCCGCCAGCCGCGGCGGCAGGGCCATGTCACGCATGCGGCGACCGCGCTCGGTCAGGGCAAATTGTTTGTCCAACCCTCCCAGCATCTGCAGCAGCAGCCGCGCTTCTTGCAGGGCTGCCGGCGGCGGCGGATCGATGAAGGCCAATGCCTTCGGATCCTGCACACCCCAATGGGCGAGGTCGAGCGCCAGGCCGGAGAGGTCGCTGGACAGGATCTGCGGTGGGGTGAAGGCGGGCAGGGCCGCCGTCTGCCCGGCATGCCAGAGGCGCAGAGCCACCCCCGGCTCCGTTCGCCCGGCGCGGCCGGCCCGCTGATCGGCGGAGGCCCGCGACACCCGCACCGTTTCAAGCCGGGTGATGCCGGTCGCCGGCTCGAACACCGGCAGCCGCTGCAAGCCGCTGTCGATCACCAGCCGCACGCCGTCGATGGTGATCGAGGTTTCGGCGATCGAGGTGGCGAGCACGATCTTGCGCCGGCCGGCCGGTGCCGGGCGAATGGCGGCATCCTGTTCCTTCTGCGAAAGATTGCCGTAGAGCGGTGCAACGATCGTGTCCTCACCGAAAAGCCCCTCCAGCCGCTCGGCCGTGCGCACGATTTCGCTCTGTCCCGGCAGGAAGGCGAGGATCGAGCCGCTCTCCTGCCGGTGTGCCTCGGCGATCGTCCGCGTCATGGTCTCCCAGATCGGCTCGCCCGCCGGCCGCTCCTGATGACGGATCTCTACGGGAAAACTGCGTCCCATGCTTTCGATGACAGGCGGATCGTCGAGAAGGCTGGCGACACGTTCGACATCGAGCGTTGCCGACATCACCAGCAGGCGCAGGTCGTCTCGCAACGCCGAACGCACGTCGAGCGCCAGCGCCAGGCCAAAATCCGCATCCAGCGACCGCTCATGGAATTCGTCGAAGATGACGGCGGAAACCCCGGCTAGTTCGGGATCGTCGAGGATCATCCGCGCAAAAACGCCTTCGGTCACCACCTCGACGCGGGTGCGTGCCGAAATGCGATTGTCGAGTCGCATGCGATAACCGACGGTCTCGCCGACGGGTTCGCCCAGAATGGCCGCCATGCGTGTTGCGGCGGCGCGTGCCGCAAGCCGCCGTGGCTCGAGCAGGATGATGCGTCCGTCGCCCCGCCACGGCGCGTCGAGGAGAAAGAGCGGCACCAGCGTCGTCTTGCCGGCGCCGGGCGGCGCGGACAGTACCGCGCGACCGTGAGCGCCAAGCGCTTCGCCGATCGCCGGCAGCACGGCGGACACCGGCAGTTCCGGCAGGATTATGGACATGGTTGGTTTTCCCGAAGCAGACCGGATGTTCATCCCTATAAGAAGCAAGAGCGCCTGCCCAGGTTTCCGCCGGATGGTCGCTGGTGCATAGCGTCTGCAGCTTCGGAAGAAAAGCGACCGGGCCAACCGCTCTTAATAACAAAGGTGGGGCTCCCGGCCCGACTGGCCCTTTGCCCAGAAAAGCAGGGGACGCCTCCACCTCTTGAGGCAAGGCAAGATATGCATCCCGCCGCATGACAGGCGGGCTTCCCCGCCATTATGTCCTGT
>NZ_CAXUSG020000004.1:0-412366 GCF_964253915.1 Rhizobium sp. LjRoot30
GGGAAGCGCATCCTGCTGACGGAACTCGGCCTGCGGCTGAGGCCATTTATCACCCAGATGGCCGAACAGGCGGAAAGCGTTCGCCAGGCCGCGAAGGATTTTCGCCTGCTGCGTCAGGTGCCGCTCAAAATCGGCATCATGAACACGATCGGGCCGATGCGGCTGTCGGCCCTGCTCGCAGGTTTCAAGGAGCAGCATCCGGGCGTCGAACTCGGTGTCCATGAGGGTGGCTTGGACGAGCTCCAGGCCAAACTTGATTCCGGCGAGATCGACATGGCGGTGCTGCACGCGCCGGGGGGCTATCCGCCATCGGTGCGGGCGATGCCGCTCTATCGCGAGCGTTATGTCGTGATCGTGCCGCCGGGTCATCCGTTTGAACGCCAGGATACCGTGCGGCTCGGCGACACCAAGCAGAAGGCCTATGTCGACCGCCTTGCCTGCGAGATGCGTGAGACGGTGATGCATGTCTGCGGGCAGAACAGCATCGAACTCTATGCAACATTCCGCTCTGAACGCGAGGACTGGATTCAGGGAATGGTGATGGCCGGCATGGGGTTCGCGTTCATGCCCGAATACTCGGTCACCCACACGGGCATCCTGCGCCGCCCCTTGGTAGAGCCCTCGGTCGAGCGCGAAGTTTGCCTCGTCAACATCGCTGGCCGGCAGCTCTCCCCGGCCGGTCAAGCCTTCACCCGAGCCACGCAGGCGCATCGTTGGGGATAGCTCGCGCGTTGGCTCCTGCCAAGCGTCTATCGTTGTTCGGCGTCGTAAGGCTGCATCAGGGCGGCGGGGCCGCCGCTGCGTCTGGAATTCAAGATCATCGCCACCAATGTTGCTGCATAGGGTAGAGCAAGAAGAAGTTGGTAGGGCAGATCGACCGAGCCGCTGGCCTGCAGGCGGAGTTGGAAGGCGTCGATGGCGCCGAATAGCAGCGCGGCGCAGGCGCAGCCTATCGGGTTCCAGCGTCCAAGCACGACAAGCGCCAGGCAGATCCATCCCCGTCCCGAGATGATTCCGAAGGTGAACGAGCCGAAGGCGGCGAGGTTGAGATAGGCACCGGCAAGTCCGGCAAGCCCGCCGGCAAAGATGAGCGCCAGCACTCGTATCCGGATGGGGTCGATACCGGCGGCGGAGGCGGCCTTAGGGTTTTCGCCGACGGTGCGCAGCGAAAGACCCGCCGGTGTCCTGTAGAGGAAGAAGGCCAGGGCGGGCACGAGCAGATAGGCGGCATAGGTCAGCGCGTACTGGTTGAAGAAGACCTGGCCGATCACCGGAATGTCGGACAGGAAGGGCAGTGGAATGGACTTGAACGGCGTGATCGACGGCGGGGTGCTGCTCTCGCCGAAACCCAGGCGGTAGCTATAGAAGACAAGACCGGTGGCCGCCATGCTGACACCGAGGCCGGTTACGGTCTGGTCGAGCCGCAAATGCACCACAAGCACTGCCATGAAGGCGCCCAGCAGCATGCCGATAGCTATCGCGGCACCCACGCCCAGCCACAGTGAACCGGTGGCGAAGGCGGTGCCAAAACCGGCAAGCGCACCCGACAGCATCATGCCCTCGATGCCCAGATTGAGCACGCCGGAGCGTTCGGCGGTGAGTTCGCTGAGCGTGCCGAGAAGCAGGGGGATGGACAGTCTTACGGCTGCTGCGAGGAAGCCGACGTCCAGGATCAGGTCGAAGATGCTCACGGAGTTGCCTTGCTTTCGGGGGACATGCGGAAACGGATCCGGTAGCGGGAGAGCATCATCGCCGCCAGGACTGCGATCAGGCAGATCCCCTGCATCGCATCGGCGATGAAGAAAGGCACGCCTGTCTGACGGGACATTTCGTCCGCACCGGTGGTGATGGCAGCAATGAAGAGTGCTGCCGGTATGATTCCGACGGCTGACAATCGCGCAAGCATCGCCACGACGATGCCCGCATAACCATAGCCGGATGAGATCGAGGCTATGACCTGGAACTGGATGCCGCCAATTTCGCCGGCGCCGGCCAGGCCTGCAAGAGCTCCCGACAGGAGTGCCGCCAGCAGCGTTACGCGGGAAACGTTCAAGCCGGCGTGCCGCGCGGCTTTCGGGTTTTCTCCGACGATCTTCATCGACAGGCCGAAAGTTGTCCGCTTCATGATCAGGCTGATGACACCAACGGACAGGAAAGCCAGCAGGACGCCCAGGTGCAGTCGGGTGCCTTTCCACAAGATCGGAAATTCTGCCGCCGGCAGAATGCTGGGGCTGTTCGTCCATCCTGTCACCGGGTCCTTCCATGGCCCGGAGAGCAGCGCCTGCATGAGATACATGACGATGAAATTCAGCATCAGCGTGCAGACGACCTCGTCGACGCCGAACCGGGTCTTGAGGGATGCCGGGACGGCCGCGAGGGTCGCCCCCGCCAGTGCGCCGCCGACAAGCATGGCGGGAATGAAGAGCGGTGCCGGCAGGCTGAGAGCACCGATCCAGGCGGCTGCCATGGCGCCGACGATGATCTGGCCTTCGCCGCCGATGTTCCAGAAACGTGTGCGAAACGCGACCAGCGCCGCAAGGCCCGACAGCATCAGCGGGGCAGCGCGCGCAAGTGTTTCGGTCAAGGCGAACTTCCCCCAGAAAGCCGCCGATATCATGATGCCGAAGGCCTCGATCGGGTTCGCGCCGGCCAGCAGGATAAGGATGGCACAGATCAGCAGACTGACGCCGACGGCCGCAACCGGCATCATGGCGTCATGGAGCGGGGAATTCCTGTCGGGTTTGGCGATCAGTCTCATGCTGCCTGCCTCCCCGCCGTCCGGCCTTCCGTCATGGTCAGGCCGACCGTGGAAATGCTGGCCTGTTCCACCGGGAGGTCACGGATGATCTCTCCTTCGTACATGACCGCGATACGGTCCGAGAGTTGGAAGAGTTCGTCGAGATCGTCCGAGATCAGCATGATGGCACAGCCTTCATTCCGCAAATTCATCAGTGCCCGGTGAACGAATGCGATGGCCGAAACATCCAGCCCCCGGGTTGGCTGGGCGATGACCAGAACACGGGGAGAAAAGGCCAGTTCTCGAGCGATGATGGCCTTTTGCTGGTTTCCGCCGGAAAACAGTCCGACCGGCATATGCGGATCGGGCGGGCGCACGTCGTAGGATGCGATCTGCTTGGCGGCGAAGTCGAGGATCGCCCGCCAGTTCAGCCAGCCCCGGTTTGCGAACGGTGCCTCGACATAACGCGACAGGACCATGTTTTCCAGGAGCGGCAAAGAGCCGACGAGGCCCGCGCCGATCCGGTCCTCGGGAATATAGGCGAGGCCTCTGGCCTGCATCTGTCTTGGAGAGGGATTCTTGACGATGCTTCCATCGATCCTGATTTCACCGGCGAGGGCCGCTTCCACGCCGGCCACGGTTTCGGCGAGCCGCACCTGTCCATTGCCGGAGACGCCGGCAATGCCGACGATTTCGCCGGCGTGGATGTCGAGATCGATAGGCTCCTTTGTATCGTTGTGCTTCGCATGGCTGAGCGTCAGGCCTTTGAGAGAAAGCCGCACATCGCCTTTCCGGGCGGGTTCGCGCACCACCCGTTCGGGCTCGTGCCCACACATCAGCGACGCCAGCCCGATGTTGGTGAGCGTCCCGTCATTCGGCATGTCGGCCACCACTTCCCCCCGGCGCATGACCACGATGCGGTTGGTGATCGCCCGGACTTCGTTGAGCTTGTGGCTGATGAACACGATCCCGACATTGTCGTCCCTGAGTGCCCGCAGGGCGGTGAACAGGCCTTCCGTTTCCCGTGGCGTCAGCACGGAGGTCGGTTCGTCCAGGATCAGCACGCGCGCCCTGCGGAAGAGCGCGCGGAGAATGTCGAGCCGTTGCTGTTCGCCGACCGCCAGATCGCCGGCCAGCCGGTCCGGATCGAGGTGGAGGCCGTAGGCATCCCGGATCTCGGACAATCTGTGCAGCGCGGAACGGCGGTCGAGAAGGCCGCGGCGCCCGGGCAGGCCGGTCATCAGGTTTTCCAGCACAGTGTGGCGGGCCACGGCGTGGCTGTGTTGATGAACCATGCCGATGCCCAGCGCAATCGCATCTGCGGTCGTGTTGATGCCGACGGGCTTGCCATCGATCCGGATCGTACCCTCATCCGGCTGGTAGAGGCCGAAAACCACGTTCATGAGCGTGGTCTTGCCGGCACCGTTCTCGCCCAGCAGGCCAACGATTTCTCCCTTGCCGAGGTCAAAATTCACTGCCCTGTTTGCTGTAGCACTACCGAAACGCTTGGTGATGCCGGTGAGTGACAGGATCGGCGTGTCTGTGGACATATCTGCTGCCTCCGAGGGCCCGTCAGTCGGATTTCACTTCGCCTTCTTCGTAAACGACCTTGGTCGCTCCGCTTGCGATTTCCTTGGACTTCGCGTCGATCGCGGCCTTGAGCTCGGCCGGCACCTTGTCCTCGAAGCTCTTGTAAGACGCGAGGTAGTTGACGCCATGGGCGATGTTCTCGAGTTCGCTGTAGTCCTTGGCAGCGAAAGTACCGGAGGCAACGGCTTCGGCCGATGCCTTGATGATCGGATAGGGATCCCACATCGCGCTGCTGACGACGGTTTGCGGGCTGATCGCCGACTGATCCGTCATGTTGCCGATTGCAAGCATTCCTCGTTCGGTGGCGGCCTCGATGACACCCATACGTTCGGCGAAAACCACGTCGACCCCCATGTCAGCCATGGCAATCGTTGCTTCCTTGGCCTTCGGCGGATCGAACATCGAGCCGATATAGGCAACTTTCATCTGGATGTCGGACTTCGTTGCCCTGGCGCCGGCGCGATAGGCGTTGAGCAGGCCATAGGTGGTCGGAACGGCAATGCCGGCGACGACGCCGATCTTTCCGGATTTCGAAAGTCCCGCTGCCAGCATGCCGGCGAGATAGGCGGCCTCGTAGTTCTGCCCATAGAAGGTCGAGACGTTGGGGGCCGTCGGACCCATCGCCGAGCCGAGGGTGAAGGCCGTATCGGCATAGCCGGCGGCAACGCGCCGACACATCTGCTCGGTGCCATAGGCGTCGCCGACGATGAGTTCGATCCCTTCCTCGCACCATTGGCGCAGGACCCGCGGGAAATCGGCGGCTTTCACGGATTCGGAATATTTGTAGTCAAGGCCGTTTTCCGACGCGACCCGCGTCATCGCCAGGTGAAGCTGGGTGACAAACGGTTCCTCCATGGGAGTCTCGAAAATGGCGCGGATGCGTGGCGCCGTGCCGGCAGCCCGTGCGGCCGGCAGGCCGGTTGCCCATATCCCCAGACCGACTGTGGTCAGTTTAAGCAGATCGCGTCGCTTGTGGTTCATTCCATCCTCCCGATTTCCCACTTGCTTTTTCCCCTCGACAACAAGTTAGCATCGCAGCAATGCGCAAAATTTGTGAAACACGCCTTCAAACGCCATAAAATCGCGTGATTTTTAGAAAAATGCAAAAAAACTGCGTAAGTTTGCGGGCACATTTCAAGTGCTGGGCGCAATCCCGGCAGACGGAGCGGACAAGGAGAGAGTTGTGACGCTTGCCAGAAAAATCACCGTCCTTCTCCTCGGCTACGAGGTCATTCCGAAGACGGTTTCGACCCGGAACCGGGGCAGCCGTTTCGTCATGGCCGAGCCGATCTGTGCCTATCTGATTGAAACCGCGCGGGGTTTTGTGCTGTTCGATACCGGCGTGAATGTCGACAACATCCGCGATCCCGTTCGGTGCGAGGATTATTTCATGAGCCGTGGCTGGCTGGCGCCGCCGATCGTCCTGCCGGAACATGATTTCCTGACGCAATTGGCGTCTATCGGCGTATCACCGTCCGATATCAACGATGTCGTGCTGAGCCACGTCCATTGCGATCATACCGGCAATCTCAAGCATTTCCGGCACGCACGGATCTGGATCCAGCGGCTGGAGCACGAATTCGCTTTCTCCGATCATGGCAGTCCCGCCGTGTTCAACGACGATTTCGATTTTCCGGATATGCGCTGGCAGATCGTCGACGGCGATTGGGAATTGATGCCGGGGATCGAAGGCATCTTTACCCGTGGCCATATGCCGGGGCATCAGTCGCTTGTCGTGACCTTGCCGAAGGAAGGCGTCAAGGTGTTGACAGCGGATGCCGGCGATCTCTGGGAAAACTTCGAGGAAGAGATCATTCCCGGCGAAAGCTGTGATGATGAAGCCGCTCTTGTGTCAATCCGCCGGCTGAAGGCGATCGCCCGGGAGCGTTCTGCCGAGATGATCCTGTTGCACGATCCGGTCAGGGTACAGACGCTGCGATTGGCACCGGAATTCTATAGCTAGACACTTGCCTGCGAAGCGCGAAAATCCTCCATATCCGGCATTGGCCCGCTTCCGGAGACCAAGCCGGCCTCCAGCCAGGGGCGGGGTGGCTCGGACAACGAGCCGTCGGCGTGTCAGCTTTCCTCGTCCAGGGGAACCGCCAGGCTTACCTTCACGCGATCCATGACGACGAGCGTGTTGAAGCGCTTGATGTTCTTGTTATTGAACAGAAAGTCGTTGGTGAAGGCCTCGTAGTCGCTCATGCTCTTGACCGCGACGATCAGGATGAAATCCACCTCACCCGTCACGTAGTAGCACTGAATGACTTCAGGCGTCATGCGCATCGCCTTCTTGAAGTCGCTCATGATGTCCGGCCGTTCCCGCTCCAGCGAGACTTCGACAACCATGGTGAGCCGGTGCCCGACAGCCGCCGGTGCGACCACGGCAATCTCGGCTTCGATGACGCCTGTCTCGCGCAGGCGGTTCAGCCGGCGCATGCACGCCGATGGCGACAGTCCGATTGCCTCGGACAGGTCCTGGGCCGTGCGCCGGGTGTCCGTCTGCATCAGATTGAGGAGTTTGATATCAAATTTATCAAGCATGCCCAAATCGCTTTATTTTTGCGCCTATCCAAATTTATTGCGTAAATTTCTCGAGAATGCAAGAAATTTGAGAAATTTACGCGCCACCTGCCTTTAGTATCCATGGCACGGCACCTTTAGTCCCATGAACCATTGCCCACACCGGAGTTCGCCATGAGTGGAATGCAGCTGTCACGAGAAAAATTGTTGGAGGCATACCATTTGATGCGGACGATCCGCGTCTTCGAGGATCGCGTCAGCAGTGAGATGGCGAGTGGCGACATTCCGGGCAACACGCACCTCTATGCCGGTCAGGAAGCTTCCGCCGTCGGCGTCTGCATGCACCTCACGCAGACCGACCACATCGCCTCGACGCATCGCGGCCACGGGCACAGCATCGCCAAAGGGTGTGATGTGGACGGCATGATGGCTGAAATTTTTGGCAAGGACACCGGTATCTGCCGTGGCAAGGGCGGTTCGATGCACATCGCCGACCTCTCGAAAGGCATGCTCGGCGCCAACGGCATCGTCGGCGGCGGTCCGCCGCTGGCGTGCGGCGCAGCCTTGACCGCCCAGGTTCTCGGCCGGGACGACGTGTCCGTCGTTTTCACCGGTGACGGGGCCATCAACCAGGGCACGACCGCCGAAAGCATGAACCTTGCCCAGGTATGGAAGCTGCCGGTGATCTTTGCCGTGGAAGACAACGGATTTGGCGAAGCGACGGCGAGTTCGTTTGTCGTCGCCGGCGAGATCGTCAAGCGTGCCGATGCACTGGGCATGGCCTTTGCGAAGGTGGACGGCGTCGACTTTTTCGCTGTTTACGACGCCATGGCCGAGGCGGTGGCACGGGCGCGCCGGGGTGAAGGCCCGACGCTGCTGCACATCGAGACGCCGCGCTACTACGGCCATTTCAGCGGCGATCCCGACAATTACCGCAGCGCCGAAGAGAAGGCGGCCATGCGCCGCGACCGCGATTGCCTGACGACCTTCCGTCGCCGCGTCGGCGAGACGAAGTTGCTTGCAGAGAGCGACCTGGATGCCGTCGATGCCGAGGTTCAGGCCCAGATCGACAGCGCCGTCAAGGCTGCCAGGGCTGCGCCGCAGCCTTCCCTCGATACACTTACCACCGACGTCTACGTCCGTTACGTCTAAGCGAGAGCGATATGCCGCAGAAATCCTACCGCCAGGCCCTCAACGAGGCCCTTCACCACGAAATGGCTCGCGACCCGCGCATGATCGTCCTCGGCGAGGACATTGCCGGCGGTGCGGGCGCATCCGGCCAGCAAGATGCCTGGGGTGGCGCTTTCGGCGTGACCAAGGGCCTGCTCGGCGCCTTTGGCCCCTCCCGGGTACGCGATACGCCGATTTCCGAGAGCGCCTTTGTCGGTGCCGCGGCCGGCGCGGCCCTCACCGGCCTGCGCCCGGTGGTCGAGATCATGTTTGTCGACTTTCTCGGCGTCTGTTTCGACCAGATCTTCAACCAGGCCGCCAAGTTCCGCTACATGTTCGGTGGCCGGGCGGTGACGCCTTTCGTTCTGCGCGCCACATACGGCGCCGGCACGCGGTCGGCCAGCCAGCACAGCCAGGCGCTCTACCCGATCTTTACCCATGTTCCCGGCCTGAAGGTGGTGATCCCGTCGAACCCCTATGACGCGAAGGGTCTGTTGATCCAGGCAATTCGCGACGACGACCCGGTGATCTTCCTGGAGAACAAGCTCCTCTACGATACGGTCGGGGAAGTTCCCGATGGGGCCTATTCCATTCCCTTTGGCGAAGCCAATGTCCTGAAGGAAGGTGACGACGCCACCATCATCGCCTTCGGTCGCATGGTGCATTTCGCAAAGGAAGCTGCTGCCATCCTGGCCGCCGAGGGCATCGATTGCACGGTGGTCGATCCCAGGACGACCTCACCGCTGGATGAGGACACAATTCTCGAGATGACGGAGGCAACGGGCCGCGTGGTCATCGTTGACGAAGCCAATCCGCGCTGCGGCATGGCTGCCGACATTTCTTCCATTATCGCCGAGAACGCCTTCGGTGCGCTGAAGGCCCCGATCATGAAGGTGACCGCGCCGCACACACCGGTGCCCTACGCCCCCAATCTCGAAGCGGCTTACCTGCCGGATGCCAAGAAGATCGCCGACGCGGTCCGCAAGACCATGGCCTACAGGAGATAACGAGCATGGACACTGAGATGCAAGCAATCACCATGCCCAAATGGGGCATGACCATGACCGAAGGCCGTCTCGCTGCGTGGCTCGTCAAGGAAGGTGAGCGGATCTCGACGGGCCAGGAAATCATGGAGGTCGAGACGGAGAAGATCACCAACGTGGTCGAGGGACTGGTATCCGGCCTGCTTCGGCGCGTCGTCGTCGAGGAAGGCGCGGTTGTTCCGGTTGGCGCTCTGCTCGCCGTTGTCGCCGAGACGAGCATTTCCGACGGCGAGATCGATACTTTCGTCGCCGGCTATGCCGAGCGTGCCGGAACGACCGGTTCAGATGCGAACGCCTATCCTGCGCCACGCATCGTTGAAGCCGGCGCTCACAGGCTCAATATTCTCAGCCTCGGCGCCGGCGCCGGCGCCACGCCCGTCGTGCTGGTTCATGGTTTCGGTGGGGATGCCGGTACCTGGCTGTTCACCCAGGATGCGCTTGCCAAGGACAGGCCGGTCCATGTCATCGATCTGCCCGCCCATGGCAGTTCGGCGCCAACCGTGCCTTCGGGCAGTGTCGATGCGCTTGCCGCATCGGTCATCGCCGCGCTGGACGCGCTGGGTATCGAGAAGGCGCATCTGGTCGGCCATTCGCTGGGAGGTGCCGTGGCATTGTCCGCGGCGGCCAGCGCACCGGAGCGTGTCCGTTCGCTCAGCCTGCTGGCGCCCGCGGGCCTGGGACCGGAGATCTCGACGGACTACATCGACGGTTTCCTTGCGGCCGACCGGCGCAGGCCCATGAAGGATGTCCTTTCCAAGCTGTTTGCCGATCCGGGCGCGATGAGTTCGGAAATGGTCGAAAACGTACTGAAATTCAAGCGACTGGAAGGCGTCCCGGAAGCACTGGCCTCCATTGCGGCGGGGCTTGTGGCCGATGGCCGTCAGGCCGTCGACCTGCGGGAGGCGCTTTCCGCCGCATCGGTTCCCGTGCTGGTCATCTGGGGGGAGAAGGACAGCGTCATACCGGCCAGCCAGGCCGACACCCTGCCGGAGAGTGTTCAGGTCGAGCGTCTGGCCGATGTCGGGCACATGCCGATGATGGAAGCGGCCGCCGCGGTCAATCGCCTCCTCGTTTCTCACCTGAACCAGGCGGATCGCTGACCATGCCGGCGTCAACAGGATTGCCGGGACTGCAAGGAGCCGAGCATATCGGCATAACGGTGCCCGACTTCGATGCCGCGATCGATTTTTTCGTCCGCGTCATCGGCTGCGAGTTCATTCTCGACGGGGGTTCTTATGCCGACCCAGACTTCATGGAGCGTCAAATCGGCGTCGACCGGCGTTCCAGTTTCCGCTGGGGTTTCGTGCGCTGCGCAAACGGATTGAACTTCGAGGTCTTCGAGTATTCGGCGCCGGAGCAGGCTGCCGTACCGCCGCGCAACAGCGATATCGGCGGCCATCATGTGGCGTTCTACGTCGATGACATCGATGCAGCCGTCGCGCATCTGCGTGCGCAAGGCGTGACCGTACAGGGAGAGGTGCAACGGATCGATTCCGGCCCGGCAAAGGGTTCGTTGTGGATCTACTTCCAATCTCCCTGGGGCATGCAGTTCGAACTGGTGAGCTATCCGGACGGCAAGGGCGACGCGGATTCTCCCGCTCGTCGCTTGTGGCATCCACGGCTTTCCGCGGCGGCGAAAGCGCAGGCCGGCCAAAACCCCTCCGAAAACGCACGAGTCGAGCAACAACGATGATCGATTATGCCTTTCTGCAATCACTGGATTTCACGGTCGCATGGACCTACCTGCCGGTGCTGCTGGGGGGCTTGCTGATCAACATCCTGTTGACCGCCATCGGCTTTCTCGGCGGCGGGGTCTTTGTCGGTACTTTCCTGGCGATAGCCAATCTGTCGCCCCATCGGATCATTCGCTGGCCGGCGCTGGGTTTCGTCGAGTTCTGGCGATCGACGCCGCTGCTCGTCCAGGCCATCTGGGTGCATTTTTCCGTCCCCGGTTTGACAGGTCTTTCGACAACCCCTTTCCAGAGCGCATCCATCGCATTGATCTTCAATGTCGCCGCCTATTGCAGCGAGATCATTCGAGGCGGCATCCTCGGTGTCGGGAAAGGCCAGTTCGAAGCCGCAAAGGCACTCGGAATGCGCGCTTATCCGACCTGGCGTACCGTGATCATTCCACAGGCGATCCGCCTGATGCTGCCTCCGTTGATCGGCACGATCATCAGCATCTTCAAGGCGACGGCGATCCTTTCCGTCCTCGCTATCGACGACCTGCTTCGGACCTCCAGCCGGCTGTCGAACTATACATTCCAGCCGGTCGAGATCTACACGACGGCGGCAGTTCTCGCCTTTGCCGTCGGGGCTGCCATCAGTCTTGCCGGCTATTTTGCGGAAAGCGCTCTGAAGGGGGCCTCCCATGGACGTTGATCTCATTTTGCGCAACAGCGGCGCATTGTTCGACGGTGTCAAAGTGACGCTCGCCATCACGCTGATCGGCGTCCTGATCGCCCTGGTCGGTGGCGGCCTGATCTGTGCGATGCGGCTTTCGACCTCTGCCGTCCTGCGCGCCTTTGCACGCTGCTACATCCTGTTCTTCCGCATCACACCTGAAGTCATCCTGATCTTCTGGGCCTACTACTGCATTCCGCTGATCTTCGGCACGACGGTCTCCGGTTTCTGGTCGGGATCGGTGGTGCTTGGGTTGATCGGTGCGGCCTATCTCGCGGAGATTTTTCGCGCCGGCATCGCGGCCGTGCCGCGTGGACAGAAGGAGGCGGCAGAAGCGCTCGGGCTCGGCGTGTTCCCGAAGTGGTCCATCGTCATCCTTCCCCAGGCGCTGAAGCTGGTGATTGCGCCGCTGGTGAACTACTTCACGGAGTTCCTGAAAGGCACGACCTTGCTTTCCGCCATCGGCGTCATGGACCTTTCATTGCAGGCCTATCTGCTTGGCGGTCAAACATTCCAATACGTTACATTCCTGTCCGCGATCGCGATCATCTATTTCGCGATCATTTTCCCCGTCACACTTTATGCGCGCCGACTTGAGAGGCGACTCGCCAAACGGTGACGAGATCACAGCACTGCCCGCGAAACTGGCTCGACATGGTTCGCCATGCGCAGACAGGCAGCTCTCTACAAGCATGAAAAACCAGAAAAGGGGAATGACATGAAATCACTTATGCATCGGTTAGGGCTCATAAAAGTTCTGCTCGTCCTGGCTTTGGCCTGGTTTGCCGCGCCCGCGATGGCCGACGACCTGATCAAGGAGATCAAGGAACGGGGCGTCTTCAAGGTCGGCATGGCCGAAAGCCCGCCATGGCAGGCACCGAACCCGGTCTCGGGGCAATATGAAGGCTTCAACGTCGACATGGCGCAACAGATCGCAAAGATCCTCGGTGTCGAACTCGAAATCGTCCCTGCGACCTGGGCGACCCTTATCCCGGGTCTCGAGGCGAAACAGTATGACATCGTCTGCGCCAATCTTTTCGCCACGCCCGAGCGTGCCGTTGTGGTCGATTTCACGGAGCCTTATGACACTTACGGCTTCCACCTCGTGACCAATGCCAAAAAGGGCATCACGTCCATTGACGCTCTCAATTCGCCCGATGTGACATTTGTCGGTCAAAGCGGCACCGTCGAGGAAAGCTATCCGAAGGAACTCTTTCCGCAGGCCAAGGTTCGCGGCGTCGTGACAAACGACATCGCTGCCTGGATCAGCGAAGTCGCCTCGGGCCAGGCGGATGCCGCCTTCCTGGATCCCGGCACGCTTATGCTTCTCAAGACCCGTAGCCCGGCGCTGACGGAACGGCTGACGATTCTCAACAAGGAAGATGCCCTGGTGAAGCCCGTCGGTTTGGCCTACGCCGTCCGCCCCGGCGACCCCCATCTGCTCAACTTCCTCAATACGTTCATCCGCAATGCCGTGCGCAGCGGAGACAATGTGAAGTTGCGCGACAAGTGGTTCGCTGAACTGGCCAAGCAAAAATAATCGAACCCCGGGGCCGGGCATGGAGCTGCCCGGCCTATCTCGGGCCCAATCTTTCGGAGGTGATTATGGAACTTAAACGCTTCGACGCACTGGCAATCCAAAATGCCCACTCAGACCGTTCTCGTCCCTATGGCGAGTGCGAGCGACGCGTTCTGAACCAGGAAGGCTTCCGCAAAGCCTATGCCGAGATTTCGTCCTGGCCGGGGTACAAGGAGACGCCCCTCATAAAGCTCGAAGGAATGGCGCAGCAACTGGGCGTCGGGGAAATATTCTACAAGGATGAAGGCCAGCGCCTCGGGCTGAAAAGCTTCAAGGCCATCGGCGGCGCCTATGCGGTGCTGGCGATTCTGCAGCGCTATCTGGCGGCGCAGGGAATTACGGAGCATGTGACCGCTGCCGACCTGATTGCAAAGAAACATCGCGCCGAAGTGGAGAAGGTGATCGTCGCGGCTGCGACCGACGGCAACCACGGCCGTTCCGTCGCCTGGGGTGCGCAGATGTTTGGTTGCCAGTGCGTCATCTATCTGCACGAGCATGTCAGTCTCACCCGGGAACAGGAAATCGCCCGCTACGGCGCGCGGATTGTCCGCGTCGCGGGGCACTATGACGACTCGGTTCTTGCCTGTGCGGCGGATTCGGCCGTCAACGGCTGGTATGTCGCCGGGGATACATCGAACGACGTCGGCGCGGATGTTCCATCGTTGATCATGCAGGGTTACACCCTCGTTGCGGCCGAGATCCTCAGCCAGCTTGCAGAGCGGAAGCCGACGCACGTTTTCGTGCAAGCTGGCGTCGGCGGATTGGCGGCTGCGGTCGCAGGACATTATTGGGAATTGCTTGGCACCGAGCGCCCGAACATCGTCGTGGTCGAGCCGCAACGGGCGGACTGTGTTTTTCGCAGCATCGCAGCCGGCCGGCCGACTCAGGTGCCGGGCGACACCAACACCGTCATGGCCTGCCTGGCGGCTGGCGAGGTGTCCGCGCCTGCCTGGGTCATCCTGCAACATGCCGTCGATAGCGTCATCGCACTGCCGGAGAGCGCCGCTGCGCCGACGATGCAGGTCCTGGCTGCCGGGATTGCGGGCGATCCGCCGATCGTCGCCGGTGAATCGGGTTGCGCCGCGACGGCGGGCCTGATCGCGGCGGCGTTGGATCCACGGCTGCGCGACATGCTCGGCATTGGACCGCAATCGCGCATCGTCACGATCGGGAGTGAAGGCGCGACGGATGAAGATGCCTATCAGCGTATCGTCGGCCGTGCGTCCGAGAGCGTTGCAGCCTGACAGGAGGATAACATGGACGTTCAAAACAATCTTCTTTCCGGAAAGAGGGCGTTTGTCACCGGTGGCGCCCAGGGCATCGGCCTTGCGGTGGCCGAGGCGTTCCTTCGGCAGGGTGCCAGGGTCGTCATTGCCGATATCGACAGGCGCACCCTTGATGCGGCCCAGGCACATCTGGATTCCGTGGCGCCCGGACAGGCTGAAGCCGTCGTTCTCGACGTTGCCGACTTCGATGCCACGGAACGTCTCGCCGATACCCTGTTTGCGGACGGCGGTGTCGATATCGTCGTGCCGAATGCCGGCATACTCGCCCTGAAGCACGGCATCGACACGGATATTGCAACCTGGCGCAAGGTTCTGGATGTCAATCTCACCGGCGCCTTCATCACTGCAACCTCGTTTGCACGACGCATGGTGTCGGCCGGGCGTACGGGCCGCATCATCTTCACCGCTTCGATTTTCGGATTGCGCGGCGGACGCGAAAACAGCGCCTATTCTGCATCGAAGTTCGGCATGATCGGGCTGATGCAATGCCTTGCGGCCGAGCTTGCCGGAAAGGGCATTCTCGTCAACTGCGTCTGCCCCGGGCAAATCGAGAGCAAGATGCTCCATTCGCTGTTTGACGAACGGGCCGATCTCCAGGGCGTAAGTGCCGCGACGCTGTATCAGGCGTTCGAGGCAAAGATCCCTATCGGCAAGCTCGGCACGGTGGAGGATGTGGCGGGAACCTATGTCTACCTCGCCTCCGATCTCGGGCGTTACGTTGCGGGGCAGTCGCTGGTCACCGACGGCGGCTGGCAGGTCGGCTGATGATCCCGACGCTAGACGATGGCGCGCTTGCAAAACGTTTTGCCCAGGACGGCCGGGAGATTCTGGTCGATCTGTGCGCCCGGTTGGTGGAGGCGCGCAGCCCGCAGCCGGTGGGGGACACCACCGCGCCGGTGACGGTGATCAAAGCGTTCCTCGAACAGGCCGGGCTGCAGCCGCGCATCGTCGCTGCCATGCCGAACAAACCCAATCTCGTGTGTTCGTTCGAGGGCACGCAGGCCGGTCCTCATCTTGTCCTCAACGGCCATCTCGATACCTTGAATGCCGGGGACGAGGCGGCCTGGACGGTGCCGGTCTTCCAAATGGCTCGAAACGCCGGCCGGCTGACCGGGCTTGGCATCGGAAACATGAAGGCGGGTTCGGCAGCGCTCGCGATGGCCTTTGTCGGGCTGTACCAGCAGCGATCCCGGTTGCACGGGCGCATCACGCTGACCCTCGTTGCCGACGAAGTGGTGTTCGGTCCCCATGGCGCGGCATTCCTGCTGGACAATGAGCCGGATCTCACCGGTGATCTGCTGATCAATGCCGAGGGGCCGGGTTTTATGAACCTTGCCGTGGCGGAAAAAGGTTTGCTTTGGGTCGCGGTGGAGGCCTCCGCGCCGGCGGGGCAGGGCATGCTGACGCGGGCCGGCGCGTCGGCGACAGCGCGGCTGGCGCGATTTCTCACCATTGTCGATGCCTGGAACGAAGAGCGGGTGGCTCCCCCGGCCGGTATGGAGGATCTGGCCGAGGGTCAGCACGGCCTCCGTCTTTCCGTCAATGCAGGCACCTTGCAGGCGGCTGGATTCGTGAGCCAAGTGGCGACCAGCGCCACGGCCGAGATCGATTTCCGTGTTCCGCCGGGAATGACAATCGAGGCGATCGAGGAGCGGCTGAATATCGAGGCGGGGCGCATTGGCGGTATCGAAGTCCGGCGCATCAAAGGTTGGAACCCGAACTGGACGGCAATCGATCATCCCCTCTGCCGGACGGTGCGCGCCGCCAGCGAAAGCGTGCGCGGCAAGCCGCCTTTGTCGGTCGTCAGGCTGCCCGCCAGCGATGCGGCGCGCTGGCGGGCGCGTGGCGTTCCGGCCGTGTGCTACGGGCCGCAGGCCGAGCTGGCCTCCGGTCTCGACGACTATGTTTTCGAGGACGACGTGGTGGACTGCGCGGCCGTTTACATGGCGGCCGGGCTCGGCCTTTGCGCGCCGTCCGATCAGGATCGGGAGGAGTGATCGATGGGTGTTGTTCTGATTGCCGGCGGATCGTCGGGCATCGGTCTGGCGGCCTTGCGTGCCTTTCGCGCCCAAGGTGACAAGGTGCTGCTCGCCGATATCGACGGCGCGCGTGCCGCAGAGGTGGCGGCGGAACCCGGTGCCGGCGAGGTAAGGGCCTTCCCCTGCGACCTGTCCACCGACGAAGGTCCTCGGGCGGCGGTTGAGGCAGCGCTCGATGCCTTCGGTGGGCTTGATTGCGTCTTCTCCAATGCGGCAGTGCTGGAATCGGCGCCCCTGCAGGACTGGACGCCGCAACGCTGGCAGAGATCCCTGTCTCTCAACCTGTCGAGCCCGTTCTTTCTGGCCCAGGCTGCGGCTCCGGCGCTGGCGCGCTCCGACAATGGCAGCATCATCTTCACGGCCTCGACCGGCGCATTGCGCGGCCATGCCGGAATGCCTGCCTATCATGCGACGAAGTCGGGTTTGCTCGGATTATGCCGGGCACTTGCCGACGAGCTTGCGGGGCAGGGGACGCGCGTTAACTGCCTGCTGCCGGGCTGGATCGACACGCCTTTCAACGACTCGTTCTGGTCGTTCCAGGCCGATCCGGCGGCAGCAGAGCGGGAGCTTCTGCGCCAGATTCCAATGCGGCGGCAGGGAACGCCGGAAGATGTCGCCGGAACGGTATTGTTTCTGGCTTCGCCGGCGTCACGCTACGTGACCGGCACGTCGATTGTCGTTGATGGGGGATATACAGCGGTATGACGAGACCTTGGGAGAAGTCGATGATTGCCGATGCTTTTGCATCCAAGGAAAGACCGGTTCTGACCGGACGCGGCGGCGCGGTCGCTGCGGCCAATCCCTTCGCCGTGGCGGCAGCCCAGGAAATCCTGAACGCCGGCGGAACGGCGGCCGACGGTTTGGTGGCGGCGCAGGCGGTGCTTGCCGTCGTCGCACCGGATGCCTGCGGACTGGGCGGGGATATGCTGTGCCTCGTACGCGAAGCCAACGGGCGGACGCGGGCGTTCAACGGCACCGGTGCTGCGCCCCAAAACCTCAAGACGGTCTCGGATGAAGGTGGGGCAAGCGTCACGGTGCCGGGCATGGTCGGCGCCTGGTTTTCGCTTCTCGACGCGTATGGGCGCCTGCCGCCGCATGTCGTGATGCAGCCTGCCATTCGGCTTGCGCGGCAGAAGATGCCCATGCCGCCATCGCTGGCCGCAGCGCTTCAGCGTCATCGCGCCCGGCTGGAACGCTACGGTGCCGGGCAATGGTCGCTTCTTTCCGCGGTGGCCGGGGATCTGGTCGTGCAGGAAGAGCTGGCGACATTGCTGGACCGCATTGTCAAGGAGAAGGACCACGCCTTCTATTCCGGCATCTGCGCGGAGGCCATCGTCAAGGCGGTGCAGGCGCATGGCGGCGCCATGAACATGGACGACCTGCAGTCGCATCGCACCGTCGTTGCCGACCCCGTTTCCGTCGATTTCCGCGGGCTGCGACTGCATGTCCAGCCGCCGGTCACGCAAGGCATATTGCTTGCCATGTCGATCAAGGCGCTTTCGGCGCTCGGCGACATCCCGCGCAATCGCATAGACCATGCCGGCATCGAACTGACCGATGCCAGCTTTGCTTTCCGGGACCGTGCCGCCGAGGGGGAGCGCCTGCTGGCAGAACCTCTGACGCTCGACATGAACAAGGCGGGAAACCGGGGTGGCCCGCGCGCCTATCTCCACACGGCCGGAGTGGCGGTCGCCGATCGGCACGGCTGCTGCATCTCCTCGCTGGTCAGTGTGTTCGACGATTTCGGGTCCGGGGTCTTCGTGCCGGAATTCGGCTTCACGCTCAACAACAGGGCTGGTGGCTTCACCTCCGCTCCCAATGATGCTGCTCCGGGCAAACGTCCGGTTCACACGCTGGCGCCGGCGATCCTCGAGACGCCGCGTGGGCCGCTTGCCTTGTCGACCCCCGGTGCGGACGGGCAAGTTCAGACGCTGCTCCAGGTCATCAGTGGCCTCGCAATCGAAAAGATCGATCTGGCGAAAGCGATCGACCGCCCGCGCTGGCGTAGTGAAAACGGTCGGCTGCTCATCGAGAAGAGCCATCCCCAGCGGGCGGAACTGGCCGCGCTGGGCCACGATGTGGTCGAGATGGCCGATGGCGACATGCGTGCCGGGGCGGTGACCGTTGCCGGTATAGTCGACGGACTGCCGGTCGCCTGCGGTGACTGGCGCCGGACGACCTGGGCGGGTGTTGTCTAGAGCAGTTCCGGCAAAAGCACGTCGCGAATTTTTTTCGTAAAAACAAAAGGATAGAACGGTTTCGCGATCTGGAGAAAAGCGGAAGCGTTCTAAGTATGGAGGTAGCTTGTGGCATCGATCTTGAACGAAACATTGGCGCGACGAGCCTTCGAGAAGGTTCTGCCGGCGCTCGAATTGATGATGCAGCAATCGATGCCGGACCGCCATGGATGCGCGATCGTCGTTGCGGCAACGGATGCGATCAGTGCCGAACGTGCCGGACAGGTGAGCTTCCGGGAGCGTTGCTACCTGGTTGCGTCTATCGGTGACCTGTCGCGTTCTCCCTACCCGAACATGGAAATCGCCCTGAAGAAGGCGGAGATGTCCGCGCGGACCGCATTGCCGACCTCCGCGCTTGCGCCGCATCATCTGCAGGCCGGTGATACGGTCTATTCCGGCAGCGCCGTATTGGAAGGGATCGTTGTGGCCTGTGCCGGACTGGAACCGCGCGATGACGAGATGTTCTCGTATTGGGTTGCAGCAGCGGTGAAGTCCGAGGCGGACCGCGCCCTTGCCGTCTATCTTGCCGACAGAGGCGATGCCGACTTCATCGATTGAACCCAGCGAGATCGCGGAACGGGTCGTGTCTGGACTTTCCACGAACTCTCCGAGACGGGATTGCTCGTCGCCACAAGAGCGTAGGCGTCATGCAAAGAAGCTATCTCCGTGCTGCACGACCCGCGTCTTGGCCGCAAGGAGCTCTCCGCACGATTTCTTGTCGCACTGCCATTCCGTCCACTTGCCGACGCCTTCCTGGCCGGCGTGACGGTGGCAGCCGGTCAATCCTCTTTCCGCCGATCGGTGCGAGCAAAAAAAATAACAATCTACAAATTTTATAGATTATTATTGCTCTCCAGTCGACGCGACTTTCCTTAGCTTAATCCGAAAGCGAGGGATTGGCGATGACAATAGAAGCGCATGGTTATGATCAGACGGATGCCCGACCGTACAACCGGGTCAACCTCTTCGACGTCTGGCGGCGGATTGAGCCATATGTGCGCGGTTCGGTAGCGCTTTTCCTGTTTCTGCTCCTGTGGGAATATGCGCCGCGGCTGGGCTGGATCAACCGGACGTTCTTTCCGCCGATCTCGGAAGTGGTAATCAAGGGCATCGAATTTGCTGCCAGTGGCCAGTTATGGCCACAGGTGCTGGTCAGTGTTGGCAGGGCGCTCGGCGGCTTTGCCCTCGGCGTCGTCACGGCGGTGCCGCTCGGCATCGTGCTCGGCTGGTCGAAATCGCTGGAAGCCTATCTCAATCCGCTGCTGCAGCTTCTGCGGCAGACAAATCCGGTTTCGCTTTTCCCGGTCTTTATCCTGTTCTTCGGCATCGGTTACGCCACCAACATCGCGATCATCTATTGGGTCGTCGTCTGGCCGATCCTGCTCGGCACGGTCAACGGCGTGCGTTATGTCGATCCGGCGCTGGTGAAATATGCCCGCTCCGTCGGCCTGCCGAGCTGGAAGATCTTCGTGAAGGTGGTTGCGCCTTCAGCCGTGCCGTCGATCATCACCGGCATGCGGCTGGCGGCGACCTATTCCTTCATGATGCTGGTGGTGTCCGAAATGGTCGGCGCCAGCAGCGGGCTCGGATACCTGATCGTCAATGCCCAGTACCTGATGAGTGTCCACCTGCTGTATGTCGGCGTCATCATCCTGGCGCTGCTCGGCATCGCCAGCAATTGGGGTCTCGCTTCGCTGGAGCGTTACCTCACCGCCTGGAAGCAGGACGTCAATCCCTAAACACCGATAGCGACGGCGCGCATTCGCCGGCCACGATTTTCCCAATGGAGGTTATCATGACGCAGATTACACGGCGGCAGCTCATTTCCCGCGCCGCAACGACAGCCGCAATCGCAGCCGGTGCCGGCACCGGATTGTTGCCCTTGCCAGGCATCATCGGCAGGGTGAAGGCGGAAGATCTTCCGTCGGTCAAGATCTTCTTCCCGCCCCTCAACCAGGGCTGGACGGCAGGCTATGAACTGATCGAAGTCGCCGATGCGACAGGCCTGTTCACCAAGCATGGCGTCAAGGCCGATCTCGCGGTCGTTCCCTGGGACCAGTATACGGTCGCGCTCGACAGCGGCGCGCTCGATCTGGCGCCTTTCTCGGACTATGCCTACTTCATCAACGTCTTCGACAAGGGCTTGAAGGCGAAAGAGATCGTCTCCTCGACCCTGCCTTTCAACCCGAGCAATGCGGGAGACGGCCTGATCGTCCTCGATGATGGCCCGATCAAGGGACCGGAGGATCTGCGCGGTAAGAAGATCGGGACGCAATGGCCGACCTTCTCCGGCGTCTGGTTTGCTCTCGACTGGTTGAGCAAGCATGGCGTCAAGAAGGACGAGGTGACGATCGTGCCGGTGCCGCAGGCGCAATATGAGCAGGTCCTGCAACAGGGCGGCATCGATGCGATCATCGCCTATTCGCCGCTTGATATCGAGTTCCGACGCAAGGGCGGGTTCCGCCAGCTGTTTTCCGTGGCCGACATTGCCGGTCGCTTCATCACCCGCGGCGGCACGATGGCGACCGACAAGTTCATCGCCGAACATCCCGATCGCGTCAAAGCCTATGTTGCGGCAATCGCAGAAGCGGCTGATTGGGCCAACAGCAATCCGGCCGAAGTCATCAAGATCGGTCTTGAACGTGGCCGGCTGGACAAGAAATACCTGCCGGATCTCTACAACAAGGACGGCAAGGAAGATTACAGCCATCTCCGCTGGTCGGAGCACGGGCTGAATGTCGAGGAAGATCTGGCATTCTGGCTAAAACTGGTGGAAGACGCCGCGATCGTTCCCGCCGGCAAACACAAGCCTTCGGATTTTTACACCAACGACTTCAATCCTTTTGCGGCGACCTGAGCGGAGCTGGCCCGTGGGGCGGGGGAACCTGCCCCACGCAACCAGTCCCTCGTGTTCCGAACCCGCACGAACGTGAAAAGATCCGGATGAAACGATGAGCAGCACGATCGAAATTCAGAACCTCAGCAAGACTTTTTCGGTCCGGACACCGTCGGCGGGCAATCCGTCCGGAACGGCGGATTTTGTCGCGCTGGAAGATATCAACCTGCAGGTGAAGGCGGGCGAGTTCCTGGTGATCGTCGGGCCGAGCGGCTGCGGCAAGTCGACATTGCTCGATCTGCTCGCCGGCCTTGCCCAGCCAACGCGCGGACGCATCCTGATCGACGGCCGGCCGAGCGTCGGGCCGGCGCTCGATCGTGGTCTGGTCTTTCAGCAATATGCCCTGTTTCCGTGGCGCACGGCCATCCAGAACATCGAGTTCGGGCTGGAGGCGAAGGGGATCACCAAGAAGCAGCGCCGGGAAACCGTCTTGCATTTTCTCGACATGGTCGGCCTCACCGGCTTTGGCGACCGGTATCCGCATGAACTTTCCGGCGGCATGAAGCAGCGCGTGGCGATCGCCCGCAGTCTTGCCATCGATCCCGGCGTTCTGCTGATGGACGAGCCGTTTGCGGCGCTCGATGCGCAGACCCGCGAAAACCTGCAGGCGGAATTGCTGCGCATCTGGGAGCGGTCGGGCAAGACGATCGTCTTCATCACCCACGGTATCGACGAGGCGGTCTATCTCGGGCAACGGGTTGCGGTGATGACGTCGCGTCCGGGCCGGATCAAGCATATCGTCGATGTGCCGCTCGGCAACCGTCTGCTGGACGAAGACCTGCGCGCCAATCCGGAGTTCGCCCGTATCCGGCATGAGGTCTGGAGCCTGCTGCGCGACGAAGTGAAACTTGCCGAGGATCTGGAGCGCAGCCGGGTTTCCGGCCAGCGCCAGGCAGCAACGGCGATCTAGGCTTTTATTGATGACAAAAACCATTCGCTTCAATGCCTTCGACATGAATTGCGTCGGGCATCAGTCACCCGGTCTGTGGGCGCATCCGCGGGATCGTTCGACGCAATACAAGGATGTCGAATACTGGACGGACCTCGGCCAAATTCTCGAACGCGGCATTTTCGACGGCATCTTCATCGCCGATGTCATCGGTTATTACGATGTCTATCGGGCGAGCGTCGACGACGCCATCCGACAGGCAGCGCAACTGCCGGTGAACGACCCGCTGCAAGTCGCGGTGCCGATTACCATGGCGACGAAACATCTGGGGGTGGGCATTACCGCCTCTACCTCCTTCGAGCATCCCTACACCTTCGCCCGCAGGCTTTCGACCGTTGATCACCTGACGAAGGGGCGGATCGGCTGGAATATCGTCACATCCTATCTGCAGAGCGGCGCACGCAATGTCGGCGAGACCGGTTTGCGCCAGCACGACAACCGCTACGAAGTCGCCGAGGAATATGTCGAGGTGCTGTACAAGCTGTTCGAGGGCAGCTGGGAGGAGGGCGCCGTCGTCCGTGACCGGGAGCGGCGCCTTTACGCCTTGCCGGAGAAGGTTCACGAGATTCGCCACAAGGGCAAGTTCTTCGACGTACCGGGTTATCATCTCTGCGAACCGTCGCCGCAGCGGACGCCACTTCTTTATCAGGCAGGCTCTTCCGGCGCCGGCCGGGATTTTGCCGCCCGCCATGCAGAGTGCGTGTTTGTGGCGTCACCGACGAAAACGATGCTCAAGGATTATGTCGCCGATCTGCGCCGTCGCCGGGCGATTGCCGGGCGGGATCCAGCCAAGCTGCTCGCCTACAATCTGGCGACGATCATCGTTGCTGAAACGGACGACAAAGCCGAAGCGAAGTTCAAGGAGTATCAGGATTTCATCTCCTACGAAGGGTCGCTGACGTTCCTGTCCGGCTGGAGTGGCGTCGATTTCGGGCAATATGCGCCGGATGAGCTTTTGGGTGCCAAAGGCCCCAATTCCCTGACCTCGATGATGGACACGTTGGCAGGAAGCGGCCGTTCCTGGACGGTCGATCAGCTGTCGAAGTGGGCCGGCATCGGCGGGCTCGGCCCGGTCTTCGTCGGTTCTCCGTCCACCGTTGCGGATATTCTGCAGGAATGGGTTGAAGAGACCGATGTCGATGGCTTCAATCTTGCTTATGCGGTGACCCACGAAACCTTCGAAGACATCGTCGATCATCTCGTGCCGGAGCTGCAGCGCCGGGGTGTGTACCCGACTCATTATCGCGAGGGCACCTTGCGGGAAAAGCTGTTCGGCAAGGGGCCTTATCTTCCCGCCGATCATCCGGCTGCAGATTATCGCCTCCTGACGGAACCGAAAACCGGCCGGGCAGTCGCTTTCTGAGCGAACACGATGGCGGGCGATTGCCGGAGGTGAAGGCCATGCCTTCGTCGAGCCCGGATCGTCTGCTTGCACGCGTCATTCCCTCAATGAATCCTGAATGCCGTCCCGCCGGCGTGCCGCTGCTGCAGACTTTGCACCAGCATGGCCGCTTCCTTGACGATGGCCGAAAAGGTCGCATCATCCGCCTGGGCGATCTTTCCCGTCAGATCGCCAATGATCTCCGTCAGACGGATGACCAGGGCCTGCTCCCGGGCATCGTCGCCACCGGTCTCGGCCATAACAAGCAGCATTTTCACCAGCTGGTTCATGGCCTGCCGGCGCTCGTGGCTTGAGGCGGCTGCAGGGGCGTCGCTGAGGCTGAGAAGGTTTTTGACGAAATCCGACATTGCCGGTCTATCCCGTCACGCATGAACCGGCGAAAGGACCCTGCGATCCTTGCTCGCCGGCGTACAGGTCTGGATATCCGAACCTGCTCACGCGATCAGGCCGATCACCACTGCGAACAGGAATGTGAAAGAACTGATGACGGTGCACAGGCCGGCCACATGCCTGAGACGCGGCACGATGCTTGTTGCCGATCCGCCGGCGTATCGCCGACGAACACCGATCCCAACGACGACCGCCATGATATCTTCTCCTCAATACCAGGGGCCGTAGGCGAGGCTTAGATAGTGAAGTTCATATTCGCGGGCGGACCGATCGGCCTCGTCATCCCGGCGGGCCGGTTCGCCGGTGTTTATGGAGCGTTGCGGCTTCCAATGAAGGAAACGGTCGATAGCGCGCTTCAATTTCGAGAAGAAATCAGGCTTCATGCGAACCTCCATGTCTTGGGTTGGATGATGATGGGATCAGGGAGCGACGCTGTGCATTGGCCAGGAGATCGCGAGAGGATGCGAACGGCCCGTAAAGAGCGAGCAGACGGTTCTCCTCCCATTTCTCCAGGCGGTACCGCCGAGCGAAATCGAGGACGCTCCACAGTTGCTCGCTTGCAAGCGGTCTGCTTTCGCCATTTTTTTCAACGCCTTGGGTTACAGTCACAGCGACATCCCTTTTCTGTTCCCGGCAGCGACTCCCGCAAAATATGTGCGTATACGCTTACGTTCTGTGTCGTCCCGTTCTTTCCCGGCGGTACAGAACAGGCTGATCGGTGGTGCGTATCCGACCCGTCATTCTGTAGATGAATTTAGTCTATTAATTTTATGTACTAAAGGAAGATGCATCTCCGCGGCATCCTCCGGGAGAAAAAATCGTCCCCGTCTCTGGCAATCGCATGCGCTTTTAAGGGGGCGTGTCGCGACCGCGCCCGATTGGCGGACGTGTCGGTAGAACCAGCTTATCGTGATCGGCATGTGCTCGGATGCCGGGAATTTTGCGTTCGAAACGACAATCGCAAAATTGCCTATTGACAGAAGTTCAAGCCTCAAACAAATTTAACTCATAAGTAAAGAAATCGCTGAGGGGCGGTTCACAAAACTGGGAGAATTCGATGCTGCAGGAGCGCATTGAAGGGAAGTGGCTTGCCTGCTTCCGACGAGTTTTCACGCTGAATGGGATTGGCCGCGGTACGCGTGTCGCGATCGTTTCGGAGACGCAGTCACGCCCCGTTCTGGTCCAGCTTGCGGACCTCGCCTGCCACGATCTTGGCGCCGATTATTGCATGATCACCATGCCGACGCCGCGCCAGACGGCACCGGTGCCGGTAAAGTCGACGGGTACGTCGCTCGCCATCCAGGGAAACCGCGCCGCCATCGAGGCGATGAAGCAATGCGACATCATCGTCGATTGCACCGTCGAGGGGATGATCCACGCTGTCGAATGGCCCGAGGTGGAAGAGGCCGGCGCCCGCATCCTCGTCGTCTGCAACGAACATCCAGAAATCCTCGAACGCTGCGAACCGACGGCCGAACTCGGCCCCAAGGTTGCCCTCGGTATCCAGATGCTGCGCGAAGCCAGGGAGATGCGGGTGACGTCTGCCGCCGGTACGGATCTGGTCATCGACCTCACCGATGCGCCCTGCGGCGGCACGCCGGGTTTCGGCACGACGCCGGGCGCCGTGGCGCATTGGCCGGGCGGCCTCTGCCTGGCATTCCCCGGCCCGAACACGGTCAACGGCCGCATCGTCATGGATGTCGGTGACATGAACCTCACCTTCAAGAGCTATCTGACCAGCCGCATCGATTTCACCGTCGAAAACGACTTCGTTACCGCCATCAAGGGTGATGGTTTAGATGCCGAGCTGTTCCGTGACTACATGGAAGCCTGGGAAGACCCGCTTGCCTATGGCTTCAGCCATGTCGGCTGGGGCATGAACCCGGCGGCACGCTGGGTTTCCGGTGCGCTCTACGACAAGCGCGACATGCAGGCGGTCGAATTCCGCGCCTGGGCCGGCAACTTCCTCTGGTCGACCGGCGCCAACCAGTATGCGGGCCGTTTCACCCAAGGGCATTTCGACCTGCCGATGCGCAAATGCACCATCGCGCTCGATGGCCGCGTGGTGGTGAAGGAAGGCCGTCTGCAGGGCGACCTCGTCCTCTAAGGCGTGATGGCTGAAGGTGTATCCGCACCTTGCCGACAGGCATGCGCGATCGAGAATTTCAAGGGAACTGACTGATGAGCGAACCCGCAGATTATTACGACCTTTCCCGCATCCGGCCCGAGGTGCTCGATGTGCTGACGCGCATCAACGAATTGGGCCGCGAGCGTTTTGCCCCGCGCGCAAAAGGCATCGATGACGAGGCGTCCTTTCCGGTTGAGAACTACAAGGATCTCGCCGCCGAAGGGTTTTTGACGTTGACCGTGCCGAAAGAATTCGGCGGCCACGGTTTCAGCCTCGGCGAATATGCCATGGTCGGCGCCGAGATCGGCAAATATTGCGGCGCCACGGCGCTGACTTTCAACATGCACAACTCGTCGATGATGTGGTCGCGCTTCATGTACGAGCTGCCGAATCTGACGGACGAGGACCGTGCCGCCTTCGCGCCGCTGCGCGAGCGGCAGTTCCGCCGGGCGGTGAAGGAGCAGGGCATCTATTCGCAGCCGATCTCCGAAGCCGGGCAGAACTGGACGTCGAAGCCGGCTCAGACGTCGTGCCGCAAGGTTGAGGGCGGCTGGAAAATCAACGGTTTCAAGAAGTTCGCTTCACTCGCCGGCTACTGCGATTATTATTCCATCGTCTGCACCGAACATTTCGAAGGCATCGAGCCGCGCCACGAGGACACGATGATCTTCGTCGTGCACAAGGATGCACCGGGGCTTTCCGTCACCGGCTCCTGGGATCCGCTCGGCATGCGCGGCACCAACAGCCGCGACCTGGTGCTCAAGGATGTCTTCGTCACCGAGGACGACCTGATGATGCCGCGCGGCATCTTCATAAAAACCCTGCCGCACTGGCCGCACATGATGGCGACGTTGTCGCCGACCTATATGGGTGTCGCCCAGGGCGCCTTCGATTTCACCGTCGCCTATCTGCGCGGCGAGGTGCCCGGCCAGCCGCCGGCCGACCGCCGCATGTTCGGCACCAAGCGTATCACCGTCGGCAAGATGTATACCAAGCTTGCCTCGATGCGGGCGCTGTGGTGGCAGGTGTTCATGGAGGCGCAGGGCATGCCCTCCAAGGCGCAGGTCATGCGCATGTATGCGGCGCAATTCAACGTTATGGAAGGCGTGCAGGAAATCGCCGCCCTTGCTATCCGCACCTGCGGCGGCCAGTCGATGCTGAAATCCCTGCCGCTGGAGCGCATGTACCGCGACAGCCGCTGCGGTGCGCTGATGCTGCCTTATACCTCCGAGATCATGGAGGATTATCTCTCCGTCCTGACGCTCTACGACATGGACGAACTCGACAAGGCGCCGGGCGACGAGGGCGGCGCGCGTTCCTCGCTGTGGCGCGGCACGTCGGGCACGCTCAAGGGGCTGCGCTGAGACATGGCGAAACAGCGGGTGGAGGTCTTCGGTTATTCGGCGGCGGAGCCCTCCGCCGTCTGGGCCGTTGCCGGCGATTTCTGCGGCGCGTGGCATCCGGCGATCGACCGGATGCAGGCGGAACGCGATGCGCGCGGTGCCCTGATCCGCGCCTTCACCGTCAAGGGTGAAGAAACGCTCTACCGCGAACAGCTCGTCTATCGCTCCGACAGCGACCGGACGCTTGTCTATACCCATCTCGAAGGCATAACCGGCGCCGATCGTTATGTCGCCCGGCTGGCCATCTCGGCGCGGGAGGAGGGCGGCAGCGTCATCACATGGTCTGCCGACATCGAAGCGCCTGCCGGCCGGGCCGAAGGCATCGCCGCGGGAACCCGGATGATTTTCGAGGCAGGACTGGCCGCGCTTTCGGAAAAAGCTGAAGGCGAAGGCCTGCCGGAACAGGTCGCAACCCCCGCAGAATCGGCCGTCTCCGGCGGTGCATCACCGGTGCTGCTCGAAACGATTTTCGTCGATGACGGTCCGCGTCTGGCACTGACCGCCACGTCATCGCAACAGGGTGCACTGCTGCTGTTCCTACATGGCATCGGCGGCGGGCGCTCGAACTGGATACCGCAGTTGCAGGCTACCGCCCCCTTCATGCGGGCCGCCGCCCTCGATTTCCGGGGATATGGCGGCAGCGCCCTCGGCCCGGCCCAGAGCACGATCGAAGATTATTGCGCCGACATCCTGCGCGTTGCCGAAGCGCTGAAGGCGGATCGCCTTGTCCTTTGCGGCCTCTCCTACGGATCATGGATCGCCACGTCCTTTGCCATGCGCCATCCCGAGAGGCTGGCCGGGCTGGTGCTCTCCGGTGGCTGCACCGGCATGTCCGAGGCGCCGGCCGAGGAGCGCGAGGCCTTTCGCCGTTCGCGACAGGTACCACTCGATGCCGGGCAGACGCCAGCCGATTTCGCACCCGCCGTGGTCAACGTGCTGGCCGGCCCGGACGCCGATGAGGAGGTGCGTGAAAGACTGCGCGCCTCGATGGCGGCGATCCCGGCCGCCACCTATCGCGATGCGCTCAACTGCTTCACTCATCCGCCGGAACGGTTCGATTTTTCGCGGCTCACCATGCCGGTGCTGATGATGACCGGCGAACACGACCGGCTTGCCCCGCCCGCCGAAATTCGCAGCGTGGCCGGCCGCATCGCGGACAGCGCTCCGCACGCCTTCGTGCGCTTCGAGACCATCGCCGGTGCCGGCCATGTCTGCAATGTCGAGCGTCCGGACCGATACAATGCCATACTGGCGCAATTTCTCTCGGAGTTGCCCGCATGACCGCCCTTCCCAAACGCCAGCAGAACCGGATCGAACGCGAACGGCGCATCCTCGATGCCGCACTCCAGGTGTTTTCCGAAAAGGGTTATGTCGGCGCCTCGATGGACGATATCGCTGCCGGTGCCGGCCTCACCAAGCCGACGCTCTACCAGTATTTTCCCTCCAAGGACGAACTCTTCACCGCCATGCTGACGCAGGAGCGCGATCACATGCTGGCGGATTTCGAGCATCCCTCCGCCTCCGGCATGGTGGCCGAACTCTACGCCTTCTCCTGGCACTACGCTGAAACCGTGCTCCGGCCGGACATGCTGTCGCTCGCTCGGCTGATCATTGCCGAAGCGCACCGGGCGCCGGATGTCGGTCGCGCCTACCAGGCGTCCGGTCCGGACCGGCTGCTGGCCGGCATGATCTCCTACCTGAACCTGCAAAGGCAGGAAGGCCGGCTCGTTTTCGAGGATGCCGAACTCGCCGCCGAAGATCTCTGGGGCCTGATCCTGTCTGCCCCGCGCAACAGGGCGCTGCATATTCCCGATACGCTGCCCGACCGCGCCACCATCGAACGTTACATCCGCAACGGCCTCGGCGTTTTCCTGCGCGCCTATTCCACCCGGCCAGCGGACGATCTTTCAGCCCTTGCCGCCCTCAAGCCGCCGACCGACGCGCAACCGGAGCACAGATGACCCTCGACGCCTTTCTTTCAGACCCCGCAAGCCGCTTCGCCACCGTTGCCATGACCGATACCAACGGGTTGTTGCGTGGCCAGATGGTCTCTGCACGCTCGCTCGCAGGCATCGCCAAAAATGGCATGGGCATGTCGCCGGTGACGCTGGCGCTCGATCCGACCGATGTCGTGCTGAACGTCCCCGGCGTTTCGGACGATACCTCGGATTTCCACGACGATCCGCTGACGGTCGATCCGTCCACCGTCCGTCGCCTTCCCTGGTCGAAGCCGGGCCATGACCTGCTGGTGCTCTCCAACTATTCCGGTGCTTCCGCCGAGCTTTGCCCGCGCTCGATCCTGCGCCGGGTGCTGGAGCGGGCCAATGCGGCCGGCTTCGTTCCCCGCTACGGCCTGGAACTGGAATACACGCTCTTCGACGAAACGCCGGAAAGTGCGCGCGAAAAGGGCTACCGCAACCTCAAGACCGCCACCCCGCACAAGAGCCACGACCTCGTGCTCTACCAGGTGCAGCAGACCGAGTGGTACGAGGCGGTGGCAGAGATGTGCGAACCGCTCGGCATCGACATCGCCAAGATGCATGAAGAGATCGGCGGCGGTTTTCTCGAGGCCTGCATTGCCGCCGGAACCGGGCTGGAGCCGGCCGACCAGCTGATCCTGCTCAAGAATTTCCTGCGGGCCTTGGCGCTGCGCCAGGGCAAATGCATCACCTACATGCCGCGCTGGACGGAGGATGCCGACAGCCAGTCGATCCATGTCCATGTCAGCCTCACCGGCACGGACGGCAAGTCCGTCTTCCATGATCCGTCGCAGAAGAATAGCGTCTCGCCGCTCTTCCGGAATTTCATCGGCGGGCTGCAGCGCTATATCGGTGACATGACGCTGGTCTTCCAGCCGACCGTCAATTCTTACCGCCGCTTTGCACCCGGCACCTTTGCACCGCCCGGCCTCACCTGGGGTTACGAAAACCGCACCACCTGCTTCCGCATCGTCGGCCATGACGCCGGATCGCTGCGGGTGGAAAACCGCCTGCCGGGCGCCGACACCAACCCGTATCTTACCGTCGCCGCGACTGTGGCCGCCGGCATCGCCGGCATCATTGAAGGCATCGAGCCGGAGCCTGAAGTGGCCGGAAACGGTTACGCGCAAGCAGGCGAGGGACCGGATTTCGCCCGTTCCATGCCGGAAGCGATCGAGCGTCTGCGCGGCTCGGCCTTTGCCCGTGATTGGCTGGGCAACCGTTTCGTCGATGCCTTTGCGACGAGCCGGCAGAGCCAGTTCGATGAATTCCGCAAGAAAGTGCCTGACGTGGAACTGCAACGTTTCTTCGATTTGGGGTAGCACGATGACATCAGACCTGCGCATGCAATTTCTGGAAGGCATGAGCCGGGCGGCGACCTTCGTCGCCGTGGCGACGACCGATGGCGAGGCCGGGCGTTTCGGCGTCACGGTCAGCTCGCTCACCTCCGTCTCCGCCGATGGAGCTGGGCCATCGCTGCTCGTTTGCCTGCATCACCTGAGCCCGGCGGCATCTGCGATCCTGAAAAATGGTGGTTTCTGCGCCAACCTGCTGCATGAGGACCAGCGGGAGCTGTCCGATCTTTTCGCCGGCCGGCTTTCGGCGGCCGATCATGGCGAGCGGTTTGCGCGGGCGGCCTGGTCGCAAGGGCCGCAGGGCCAGCCGCTGCTCGACGGGGCGACGGCGAGCTTCGAATGCGCGGTCGCAACCTCGATGCCGTGGGAAACGCATCACATCATCGTCGGGCGCGTGACGTCGGTCAGGCTGTCGGAAAGTCCGGCAGCCCTGCTCTACGGCCAGCGCGCCTATCGCCGGGCGGTGCAGCTCGGCTCGACCATTTGAAGACGGGGGCGGCGAAGGATCAATCGCCGCCTTTTCACTGACTGGGCCGACAAAAAGATCGGCATTCGGGAACCTGGAACTGGAGAGGACAATGACTGATACATCCGATGCGGGGCCGAACAGGCTTCGCAAAAATTCCCTCGGCCTCATCGCCGTAACCTTTATGGTCATCTCGGCGGCGGCGCCGCTGACCGGTGTCGCCGGCGCCGTGCCGATCGCCTTCCTGATCGGCAACGGCACGGGCGTGCCCGCGACGTTTCTTTTGATGACCCTGATCATGCTCGCCTTCTCGGTGGGTTATGTCGCCATGTCGCGCTACGTCAACAACGCTGGCGCCTTCTACGCCTATGCCGCCCGCGGCCTCGGCGGACGGATGGCCGGCGCGGTGGCGATCATCGCCGTGGTCGCCTATAACGCCATGCAGTTCGGCCTCATCGGCCTGCTCGGCGGCATCGCCTCCGGTGTCTTCGCCGGTTTCGGCCTTGTCCTGCCGTGGTGGGGGTGGAGCCTGATTGCCATCCTGCTGGTGGCGGTGCTGGGGTACCGGCAGGTGGATCTGTCGGCGAAAGTGCTGATCGTGCTGGTGGCGCTGGAATATCTCGTCGTGCTCGTCGTCGATTTCGCCATCCTGGGATCGGGTGGACCGAGCGGCCTGTCGTTCAATTTCTTCGACAGCGGTGCCTTCTTCTCCGGTTCACTGACGGCGGCGGTGCTCTTCTGCCTTGGCTCGTTCATCGGTTTCGAAGCGACGACCATCTATGCCGAAGAAGCCCGCGATCCCGAAAAGACCATTCCGCGCGCCACCTATCTTTCGGTGCTGATGATCGGCGTGTTCTTCGTCTTCACCACCTGGCTGATGATTGCCGGCGTCGGTGCCGACAAGCTGATGCCGACCGTCGGCGGGCTTGCCGATCCGACCTCGTTCTTCTTCGACCTCGCCGGGCAATATGTCGGCGGACCGGTGCCGGCGATTGCGGGCCTGCTTCTGGTGTCGAGCCTGTTTGCGGCACTCAGCGCCTTCCACAACTACATCGCCCGTTATTGCTACGTCGCCGGCCGCGAAGGCCTGCTGCCGTCCGCCTTCGGCCGTACGCATGATGCACACCAGAGCCCGCATGTCGGCTCGGTGACGCAGTCGGTCATGGCGCTGGTGGTGCTGGCGATCTTTGCGGGGCTGGGGCTCGATCCGGTGTTGCACATGTTCACCTGGATCAGCCAGGTCGGTACGCTCGGCGTACTCGGCATGATGACCATCACCTCGCTGTCGGTCATCGCCTTCTTCCGCAAGTCCGGCAAGCCGGGTTCGCCGCTGGCGACCCTTATCCTGCCGGCCGTTTCGGGTTTGGTCATGGCGGCGCTGTTCGTCTACATCTTCATCAACTTCGGCGACCTCACCAGCACCAAGGGCGGCGCGCTCGGCATCATCCTGCCGGCCCTCATCCCGGTTGCTGGCATCGTCGGTTTCCTGATGGCGAGCCGGCTGCGGTCTGCCGATCCAGCTGCTTTCGCGCGGATGGGGGAAAATAGGGCGTAGAAGTTGGCGTGGGGAAAAGCCCCTCATCCGCCTGCGTCCTGCGGACCCTTCTCCCCGTTCTGACGGGGAGAAGGGGGTGTGCCGCGCCCTTTCCGCCACATTCGACGTAGCGTGTGGCAAGTCCCCTCTCCCCGCAAGCGGGGAGAGGGTTAGGGTGAGGGGCAATTCCGCCTACGTGCGCGGCTTCAGGTTCTCGGGATCGTAGAGCGGCTTGTAGCCGATGCCGACCACCTCGACCGGGTAGGTCTCGGCAAAATATTCGACGTTCAGCTTGCGGCCGACCTGGCAATGCGACCAGGGCAGATAGGCGAGCGCGATGTTCTTGCCGATCGTCGGACCGAAGGCGATCGACGTCGTGTAGGAGCGGCGGCCGAGTTCGTCGACCAGCACCAAACCCGTCTCGGGATCGATGACCGGCAGCGTGCCGACCGGATAACGCTTCACACCCTTGGCATCGACGTTTTTGGTCATGACCAGCGTGCAGAGCATGGCCGGCTGGTGGTCGCGTGCCTTGTATTCCAGATGTTTGGCCTTGCCGCGGAAATCGGCATCTTTGACCTTCGGGCGGGCAAGGTCGGCTTCGATCAGGTTGTACTGGGTCAAAAGGTCGGCATTCTGCAGGCGCAGGCTCTTTTCCATGCGGCGCGAGTTGGCGTAGGTCTCGACGCCGAAAGCCATGACGCCGGTGGCGCGCAACGCATCCCAGACGGCGAGGCCGTCCTCGTATTTCATGTGCAGTTCCCAGCCCTGCTCGCCGACATAGGAGATGCGGAAGGCGGTGACCGGCTTGCCTGCAATCTCGATCTGCTTGATGGCCGCGAAGGCGAAGTTTTCGATGTCGAGGCCGGCCGGATCGGCCACCACCTTCTTCAGCGTTTCGCGGGCATTAGGACCCCAGATGCCGATGGTGATGAATTTTTCCGATACGTCGGTGATCGTGACATCGAGGCCACGATCCTCGGCGACGCGCTTCATGTAATGGAAGTCGCGCGGGCCGGCATCGGCGCCGTTGACCAGGCGGCAGCGGTCGGCCATGCGGAACACGGTGAAATCGGCGCGCACCATACCTTCGTCATCGAGGAAGTGGGTGTAGACGCCCTTGCCGATGTTGGCATCGCCGCCGATCTTGGCGGCGCAGAGCCATTCCAGCAGCTCGACGTGATCGGGACCTTCGATGTCCACCATGTGGAAATGCGACAGGTTAACGATGCCGCAATCCTCGCTCATCGCCAGGTGCTCGGCATTGGAGACGCGCCAGAAGTGCCTGTTATCCCACTCGTTTTCACGCACCGGGACTTGGTTGCCGTATTTTTCGAGCAGGTGCTCGTTGGCGGCGTAGCCATGGGCACGCTCCCAGCCGCCGAGTTCCATGAAGTAACCGCCGAGTTCCTTCTCGCGCTCGTAGAAAGGCGAGCGCTTGACGTTGCGGCCGGTGCCGTAGGGTTCGCGGGTGTGAACGGCCGGGAAGTAGATCTTCTGGGCGGCCTCGTAGCAGCGGCCCTCGATGAATTCTTCCGTCAGCTGGTGCGGATAGAAACGGGCGTAGTCGATCGAATTGTGGTCGATTTCGGTGCGGCCGTCGGTCATCCAGTCGGCGATCAGCTTGCCGTAGCCGGGGCCGTCCTTGACCCAGATGGCGACGCAATACCACAGGCCGCGCACCTTCTGGCTTTCGCCGCAGGAGGGGCCGCCGGCGGCGGAGACCTGCAAGAGGCCGTTGAAGGAATGGCTTTCGTTATAGCCGAGCTCGCCGAGGATCGGCGTCAGCTCCATGGCGCGTTCCAGCGGGGTGAGGATCTGCTCCATGTCGAGGTCGCGCTGCGACGGCGAAAGGCGGGCCTCGTTCTTTTCGAGAATGTCGCGCGGGTGGCATAGGCGCGGATTGTCGGTTTCGTAATAACCCCACTCGATCTGGCCGCCCTCGGTGGTCTTCGGGTCGCCGGTATCGCGCATGTAGGCGGAGTTGCCCTGGTCGCGCAGAAGCGGGAAGCCGATTTCCTTGCCGGTGCCTTCGAATTCGTTGTACGGGCCGAAGAAGGTCAGCGGATGGTCGACCGGCATGACCGGCAGGTCTTCGCCGACCATCTCGGCAATGAGACGGCCCCAGATGCCGGCACAGACGATGACGTAATCGGCCATGATCGTGCCGCGATGGGTGACGACGCCCTTGATGCGGCCGTTCTCGACGATCAGCGACTGGGCCGGGGTATTCGAGAAGACCTGCAGCTTGCCGCTCTTTTCAGCGGCATCGACCAGCTTGCCGGCAACCGTCTGCGAGCGCGGAATGACGAGGCCGGCGTCGGGATCGAACATGCCGCCCATCACCTGGTCTTCCTCGATCAGCGGGAATTTCTGCTTGATCTCGGCCGGGCTGACATAGTGGGCGCGGGTGCCGAAGGCCTTGGCGGAGGACAGTTTCCGCTTGATTTCCTCCATCCAGGTGTCGTCGCCGGTGCGCGCCACTTCCAGGCCGCCGATGCGGGCGTAGTGGCCCATCTTTTCGTAGAAATCGATGGAATATTGCGTCGTCCAGACCGAGAGGTAGTCGTGGCTGGTGGTGTAGCAGAAGTCGGAGGCGTGGGCGGTCGAGCCGATGTCGGTCGGGATGCCCGACTTGTCGATGCCGACGATGTCGTCCCATCCGCGTTCGATCAGGTGATGGGCGATCGAGGCACCGACGATGCCACCCAGTCCGACGATGACCACCTTCGCCTTGTTCGGAAACTCTGCCATTGATTGCGACCCCAGTTGCTGTTGAGTGCGGATTTTAGAATTTGCCGAGCCGCGACCAGAGCCTGTCTACGACATTCTCATCCTGCTGCACGACCACCGATGCAGCGCAGAGCCGGGAAGATATCACTGATATTGTGGGATAAACAGGTCGGGATCCCGCCGGGCGCAAAGAAACGCCCTTGGCCGGAGACCGTTGCGTTGACCAGACGAAAGCGACATGGGTGCCGCTTCCAATCCGCCTGATTTCACCGGATAATCAATGCGGTCACATACATGCCGAGCGCAAAAACGGTATGGGCGACGAGATTGAGGGCGCGTACCTTGTTGGGGTTCGGTGTCTTCGATGCCGCCCAGCCGATGCCAAGCCCCGGCTGCAGCAGGAACCAGCCGGCACCGACCGTCACGATGCCGACGATGAAAGCCGGCAGGAAGGTCGGCGAAACGAGCCAGGCCGGCCCCCACAGAACGGCGAGGATGAGGCCGTACAGAATGCCGACAGCGTAGTGGCTGATCCAGCCGATCGCGAGTTCGTTCGGATGGCTTTCCGCCTTGGCGATGTTGTCGTGAAACACCTTGCCGCGGCCGAGATGCCAGAACCAGCGGCCGACCGGCGCCCAGTTCGGTGGGTTCTGACCGAAAAACCGGGCGAGAATGATCGCCCAAACATCCATGAAAACCGTGCCGCCGATGCCGATCGCGACGCCGCGCCAGAAAATATCGAACATGATAATCCCAAAATACTGTGTTTGCCCGTTGCCGTCAGCAAATCATCGCCGCCGCCCCGATGCAAACGGTTTCCGCCATAATTCAAGGGTTTGGCGGGATGATCTGGTGTCTTGGCGATGCCACCGGCGGTCCAAAATGTGGGGCGAAAGCGGCAAGCAGAGTGCCGCCTTCGCCGGTTCAGATTATCAGTAGCCGAGCGCGATCCCGTCCTTGCGGTGGTCGGTTGCACCGAGCAAGACGCCGCGCTCGTGGTCCATCCAGATCGCCTGGCAGCTGCCGAGTGGTTCATCGGCCCACTCGACCCGATGGCCGCGGGCTTCGAGATCGGTCTTGATCGCCTCGGAATAGGTGGTTTCCAGCGACAACGTGCCTTCGAAAGCGAAGCTGCGCGGTGCTTCGCTCGCCTGCTGCGGATCGAGGCCGCGATCCAGCATGCCGGTGAGGATCTGTGCGTGGCCGGTGGACTGATACTGGCCGCCCATGACGCCGAAAGGCATCACGGCCTTGCCGTTCTTCTGCAGCATGGCTGGAATGATGGTGTGGAACGGTCTTTTGCGCGGGGCGATGGCGTTGGGGTGGCCCGGTTTCAGCGAAAAGCCCATGCCGCGGTTCTGCAGCAGCACGCCGGATTTCGGTGCGTAGATGCCGCTGCCGAAAGCCCAGAAGACCGAGTTGATCAGCGACATGGCATTGCGATCCTTGTCGACTACCGTGACATAGACCGTATCCTTGTGGACAGGCAGATCCCATTCCGGCCCGGCCGTGGCGCGGTCCATGCGGATCTTCGCCCTCAGGGCATCGATGGCCGCGTCGGTCAGCACGTCGGCTACATCCGTGGTCATGGCGGAAGGATCGGCGACGATCGCATCGCGCTGCGCATAAGCTGCCTTCGACGCTTCAGCCAGGATATGAACGCGGTCGGCTTCGCTCAGCGAGGCGTCCGAGAGATCAAAACATTCGAGGATGCGGGCGATGATCAGCGCTGCCAGTCCCTGTCCGTTCGGCGGGCATTCGAGCAGGGTATGGCCGCGATAGTCCGCCGAGATCGGCTCGGTGAGGAAGGTCGAGAATTCAGCGAAATCGTCGAGTTCGTGCAGGCCGCCCACGGCCTTCAGCACATCGACGATCTCTTCGGCGACGGCGCCCTGATAGAAGGCCGAAGGGCCATGCTTGGCGACGGCGCGCAGCGTGGCGCCGAGGGCGGGGTTGGCCATGCGGTCGCCGATGGCGGGGACGCGGCCGTTCGGCAGGTAATGTTCGGTCGCGGCCGGATGGACTTCGAGCTGGTCACGGTAACGCTGCCAGTCGAGATAGACGCGCGGCGTGATGCGGTAGCCGTTTTCGGCGGCATCGATGGCCGGTGCCAGCACTTGGGCGAGATCAAGCTTGCCGAAGTTTTCGATCAGCCGGCACCAGGAGTCGATCGCGCCCGGCACGGTGACGGAATGCACCGACGTCTCGCCGATCGCTTCGATGCCGCGCTCGCGGTAGAAATCGAGATTGGCCTTGGCAGGCGCCCAGCCGGAGCCGTTGAGCGAAACCACCTTGCCGGATTCCGGTGCGTAGAGCGCAAAGCAGTCGCCGCCGATGCCGGTCGAATGCGGATCGACGACACATTGCACGGCAACGGCCGCCACGGCGGCATCGACGGCATTGCCGCCCTGGCGCAGGATATCCAGCGCCGCCAGCGTCGAAGCCGGGTGGGAGGTTGCCGCCATTCCCTTTTCGGCAACCGCAACCGAACGCCCCGGCTGCATGAAGTCACGCATCGACATTTACAAAGCTCCTTGAACAATCTCGACCCGCCGCCCTCACGGCGGGTGTGGGATGCCATTGCTCATTCTTCCGGAGCGCGGCGTCAAGGTGTGTCGTCATCATCGACACAGGCATTTCGCAAAGGGTGCTCTTCCGCGGCCCGATGCCGTCCTCAAGGCTCTTCCGTCTCATTTCGGGACTGGAGTTTTCCCACTTCTGGCTTTGTGTTCTTTATCGATGCAATTATCGCGTGCATTAACCATCGCTGGCGATTCGAATTGTGAAAAACGGCGAGAGGCATATATCTAGCGTAAACCACAACGGTAAACACGCAGGCCGGGCCTGCCCTTCGTGCTGCATTCAGGGTCTTCGTTGGCAAGCTTTGGTTTGAAATCATCGGTAGAGGTGCCGACAGTGGAAGCTACGACCACATTGCTGGGCGGCTTGCCGATCGCGCGCATCGGCATGGCCGAAACCGCCGACGATTTCATCCGGCGGGCCTTGGAGGCGCGGGGCCGGCAGGAACGGCCGTTTTATTCGTCCTCGGCCAACGGCCAGGTGATCGCGCTCTGTGCCCGCGATCGGGCGCTGCAGGATCTGATGATGCAAAGCGACCAGATCCATGCCGACGGCATGCCGATGGTGCACTTTTCCCGGATTTATTCTTCCCATCCGCTGAGCGAACGTGTCGCGACCACCGATCTGGTGCATGTCGTGGCGGAACGGGCACAGAAGGCAGGCGTCAGCTTCTATTTCCTCGGTGGGGAAGAGAGCATCAATGCGCGCGCTGTGGATGCGATGCGTCTTGCCTATCCGGATCTCGTTTTTGCCGGACGCCGCAACGGCTTTTTCAAGCCCGAGGAAGAGGAAGAGGTCTTGGCGGATATCCGCGCGGCGGCTCCGGATATTCTCTGGGTCGGCCTGGGTTTTCCGCTGGAGCAGCAATTCATCACCCGCAACATCGATCGTCTGCGCGGCGTCGGTGTCATCAAGACAGCCGGTGGCCTCTTCGATTTTATCTCGGGCAAGAACAGCCGGGCACCCTCATGGATGCAGAAGGCCGGCCTGGAATGGACCTACCGCACATGGCTCGAACCGCGGCGCCTGCTGATGCGGTATCTGGTGACCAATCCGGTTGCCATCCATGCACTGCTGCGCCATTCCGATTGAGCCCAGCGGGCTAGGCGCCTGCGCCGATGGTTCCCCAATCCATTGACAGCCGGAGCGGCGGGCGTTTAGGCATGCCCGATGAAGATCGCATTTTATTCGCCGCTGAAATCGCCGAACCATCCGGTGCCGTCGGGCGACCGGCTGATGGCGCGGCAGTTGATTGCGGCGATGCAGCAGGCGGGACACACGGTCACGGTCGCGTCCGAATTGCGCAGTTTTACGCCGACACCCGAAGGTGAAGGTCTGCCGGTTCTTCGCCTTGCCGCCGAAACGGAAATCGGCCGCTTGTCTGGTGAATGGCAGGCGGCAAAACCCGATGTCTGGTTCACCTATCACACCTATTACAAGGCGCCCGACCTGATCGGGCCGGTTCTGGCGCGCCGGTTCGGCCTTGCCTATGTGACGGCCGAAGCCTCCTATTCGCGGCGTCGCAACATCGGCGTCTGGGCGGAGGCGCAGGCGGACCTCCTGGACGCCGTGGCGATGGCGGCGGCGAATATCTGCTTCACGCAGCGGGACCGACAGGGCCTCGCGCAGGCTGTGCCGTCCGCCTCGCTGGTCATGCTGCCGCCGTTTCTCGATGCGGACCCGTTCCTGGTGTTGCCTCCCCGGCCGGAGCCGGGGCGGTTGATCACCGTGGCCATGATGCGGCCGGGCGACAAGATGGCGAGTTATCGTCTGCTGGCTGCGGCATTGGAGCGGATCGCCGACCTGCCCTGGACCCTGTCGGTCGTTGGCGACGGCCCAGCGCGGGATGAGGTGACGGCGCTGTTTTCGGCCTTTGGTGACGACCGGGTGATTTTTCACGGCGAGAAGGCCCCGAAGGAGATCGCAAGCCTGTTGTCACACAGTGCGGTCTATGTCTGGCCGGGATGCGGTGAAGCCTATGGCTTGGCCTATCTGGAAGCACAGGCCGCCGGTCTGCCTGTTGTCGCCCAGGCGACCGCAGGTGTCCCCGAGGTCGTTTCCCACGGTGCAACCGGGCTTTTGACTCCACCGGACGATCCTGCGGCCTATGCCGAAGCGATTGCCAGGCTGCTGCGCGACGAGCCGGAACGGCAGAGACTGGCCGCCGGCGCCCGCAGCTTTGCCCGTGACCAACGGTCGATGGCACGGGCTTCTGTTATTCTCGACGATATTCTGAAGAAGCTATAGGCAAGCGCATGGACGATACGATGGCATGGGCGCCGCTGATGGCGGAACTCGATCGCTGGCAGAAAGCGGGGCGGGTCGCCGACCTCTGGCTGCGGGACGACGATGCGGTGGAGCCGACGCCGGCCCTCGACAGGTTGTTGACCCTGACCGGCGAACACGACGTGCCTCTCACGCTGGCGGTTATCCCCGAACATACCGGCGCTGGACTGTTGGAATGTCTTGACCGTGCCCCTTGGGCGGAGGTCGCTGTGCATGGCTGGTCGCATCATAACCATGCCCCCGCGACGGAAAAGAAGCAGGAACTCGGGGCGCATCGACCGGCGGAACTCGTGCTCGGCGAACTCGGCGCCGGTCTCGACAAGCTTGCCGTTTTGCACAAACAACGGTTCGTTCCGATGCTGGTGCCGCCCTGGAACCGTGTCGCTGCCGCCGTGGTGGCTGGCCTGCCGGCTCTCGGCTTTCAGGCGCTCTCGGTTTTCGGACCGGAAAAATCCGGTCCGCTGCGCCTTCTCAATACGCATGTCGACCTGATGGACTGGCACGGCACGCGCGGCGGCCGTGACCATGGCATCCTGGCGGCGGAGCTTGCGGCGAGACTGAAGCTGGTCTTCGAGCAGGGGGAAGGAGCAACCGGCTTCCTCACCCATCACCTGGTTCACGACGAGCAGGCCTGGCTCTTCCTCGAAACGCTGCTGGCGCTGACGAAAAACCACGCCGGATGCCGGTGGCGAAAGGCGGCAGCGCTGATCCTATAGGTCGATGATCTGCCGGTCGCGGCCGTTGAAGGCTTCGGGGAATTCGCGCTGGGCCGCGCTTTCGATGGCATCCAGCTCGTCGTCGGTGCGTGCCGGCAAGTGATGGATGAAGGCGATGCGCTTGGCATCGGCCACCTTCGCAAGCCGGATGGCCTGCTGCCAGGTCGAATGGCCGTACCCGCGATACCGTTCCATCTCGCTGTCGACATAGGTGCAGTCGTAGAGGAAAAGATCAGCGTTGCGGATCAGTTCGAGGACGACCGGGTCGAGAATGCCGGGTGAGTGCTCGGTGTCGGTGACGAAGCAGACCGTCTTGCCTGCCCATTCGACACGGTATCCGATGGCACCGCCGGGGTGGACGAGATTGTGGGTCTTGATCCGGATGCCGGGGTGGGGGGTGAGCACGTCGCCGGCGCGAAAATCGCGGGCGGAAAGCCGGGCGCGGCAGATGTCGGGTTCGACCGGAAACCAGGGCGGCCGCATGAACTGGCGGATCATGTCCTCGGTGGTCATCTTGCCCGCCATGTGGCCGGACCACATCGTTACCGCCGTCGTCGTATTGTAGAGCGGCATGAAGTAGGGAAGGCCGACGATATGATCGTAATGGCAGTGGGAGAAAAACAGGTTGATGTCGGTCACGCCTTCGGCAAGCATCGCAGCTCCCGCCTCGCGGATACCGGAACCTGCGTCGAAAAGAAGCCGGTGAGGACCGCATTGCATTTCGATGCAGATCGTATTGCCGCCGTAGCGCTGAAACTCCGGGCCTGAGACCGGAATGCTGCCCCTGACGCCCCAAAATCGAACTCGAAACACGTCGCTGATCACTCTGTCACATTTCCCATGGGGTTTCGGTCTTCCGTCTCGCTCTCCCTAGAGGCAATGATCCCAGAATTGCCCAATTGAAATTAATAGAGTGTACCGTTTTCCCTGCCGCGCCAAGCTGGCCCAGCCCTAATTTTGCCATGGTAAACAAAATCGCATTGTTATGCGAGTCGCTATTTGCCCATCACCGATGGCGGCGCGCGGGCAAATTTGCCGGATCTGGCCGTGGCTTGGGCGCCCTGCTGCTTAGTGCTGGCGTTCGCGGCTACGCGCTTCGGTCAGTTCCGACGTCGTATGGCTCAGCCGGTCGGCGAGCACGCGCATGATCTCGATGGTAATTTCGGGGAAATCCACCAAAAGCTTGAGGAAATGCTCCTTGCGAATGCGCAGTACTTCCATCGGCGAGCTGGCCATGACGGTGGCAGTACGCGACACATCGCAGAGGATAGCGATCTCGCCGACGATGGAATTGGTTTCGAGTTCGGTGATCTTGATCTGCCCGTTCGGCGAATCCACCAGGATGTCCGCCTTACCCGAGAGAATGACATAGGCAGCATCGCCCGGATCACCCTGCCGGAAGAGAATTTCTCCGGTGGAGTAACTCATGCGATCGGATGTGAAGGCAAGCAACTTCAGCTTTGCCGGGGGCACGCCGGCAAAGAGCGAGACTTGTTTCAGTGTTTGAACTTCGTCCTTGAGCAGCATGGCCTTCATTCCCCGAAAACGTCCCGACTGGAATAGCATATACTGTCAGGAAGACACCAGTTGTTTGGCCTCGTCTTTGTCTGAGATCAAGTCCGGCTTGCCGTCTGCCGTCAGTGTCCCGCGCTCGAAAACGACGACGCGGTCGAAAAGTGTTGTCAGGGCCGGGTTGGACAGGACCCAGACGACGGCGGGCTCGTTGTTGTTTTGCTTCGTCAATTCCAGGACGTTGCGGACGATCTGGTCCTGGATGCGGTGATCCAGGCCGGGCAGCGGCCGGTTGAAGATGTAGTAGTCGGAATGGCGGATCAGAGAGCGGGCAAGCCCCAGCTTCTGGCGCTGCACGCTCGTCAGCCGCCGGCCGCCGGCGCCGACGTGGTAGTTCAGCCCCAAAGCCAGCACCTGGTCGTAGAGGCCGAGCGTATTCAGGAGCGTGCGGGCGATCGTGCGGATGCGCTCCGAACCATCGGCGTGCTTGTGGCTGATACGGCCGAAGAGCACGTTGTCCATCACGCTGGCGGACGCCATGTAGCGGGCATCGTCGTATCGCTCGATCTCGTCTTCCATGTCCTTCGGCAGGTTGTCGTGGAAGATCTTCCGGGCTCGAACGATCTCGGCCATCAGGTCGTCGTCGAGCAGACCGAAGCGGTGCCGGGGCTCGATATAGGCGAAACTCAGCTTGATGATCTTGTAGCGCTCGTTGTCGGTCACCTCCTCGAAGGACTTTCCGCGCAGCTTCTGCAGCAGGAGCTGGTATTCCGGAATGTCTTCCGGGGTCATGAACGTCAATTGCTGGAAGAACGGATGGTCCGGCGGCAGGTCGGCGAAGAGTTCGACGGCGTTCTCGGCGATTTCGTAACCCATCTGGAAAAGCCGCGGGCCGAGGCCGGTCTGTTGCATCACGGAGCGGAAATACCGGTTTTGTCCGATGGCGCGGCCCTTCAGCGTCATGCCTGTCGTCGTACCGAACAGCAGGTTTTCACCAACGGTGGCTTCGCGATTGTAGCTGTCGGGTTCGAAGGTCACGATCAGGCTATTCAGCCCTTCGGCATCCAGTTCCTCGCGCAAGGCGTGGCGCATCTCGACGATGCGGGCGGCGAGGTCCGGGTTTTCCGAGGGGTCGAATGTCGAGCGCAGGGCGAGGTCGAGAATATCCTTGGACAGAAGGACGGCATCGAGCACGGTGCGCACCGATGCGAAGAGATGGTCCGGCCCCTCGGCCCCGGCGGTGCTGTAATCGATCCAGTCGCTGTTGATGTCGTAGTCCGGATTGCCTGCCAGCTTTGCTTCGTTGATCTGCCAGCGATGATGGTCTTCGCCCTGCTGATCGTAGACCGCCGGCGTCAGCGGCGCATGTTTCAGGCCATAGAGCAGGTTGTCGCCCAGCGTACCGTGGAACATGTAGACCTCGGCCGCGGCGTAGGAAATTTTCCGGCCAGTGACCGATTCAGGCAGGTCCCAGAGATCGTCGCCGCCGGCGACGACCTTGCCGCTCTCCGGCCAGATGATCCGCGCCACGGCTTCGGCCAGCGCCTCTCCGCCGAGCACGGCGACATGTTCGCCGGGAGCGATCTGCAGCGATACGCGCTCGAGCAGCTTGGCACCGCTGTCGTCGACGAGCGAAAGATTGACGGCGGCGAGCGGCGGCTTCAGCACCTGGTCGTTGTCGGCGGCAATCGCCTGCAGTTTCGGATCGAGAAGCCGGTCCACCTGGAACTGCTCGACAACCTGGACGTATTTCACCTGCACATCCTGGCGGGTCTGGTCCCAGTCGATCAGGTCCTTGAGTGGCCCCGGCAGGTCCTTGTAGGCATTGATGACGGCGACGAGCTGGCCGACGTCCAGCCGGCCATTCAGCGCCAGATAACCGCCGATGCAGTAGAACAGGAACGGTGTCACCTGGGCGAGGAAGTTGTTGATGAACTTGACCAGGAATTTCCACTGGTAAAGATCGTAGCGGATCTTGAAGATGTGCCCGAGGCGGGCGGAAATATCGGCACGCTCTAAATTCGAGGTGTCGAAGGCGTGGATGGTGCTGATGCCGTCGACGATCTCGCTGACGCGGCCGGAAAGCTCGCGGGCCGTCAGCTGTCGTTCGCGGCCGAGGATCAACAGCCGCTTGCGCATGCGCGGGATGATGATCGCCTGCACGACGACGATCAGCGCTGCGATCATGCCCAGCCAGAAATGCTGCATGAAAATGAAGATCAGTGCTGTCAGAGCCTGGCCGCCGAGCAGGGCGGGCTGCACGAAGGCATCGCCGGTAAAGCCGCCGAGCGGCTCCACCTCGTCCTTGATCATGCTGGCGATTTCCGCGCCCTTGACGCGTTTGAACTGGCCGGGTGGAAAGCGCAGGATCCGGTCGACGAGTTCGAAGCGGATACGCCGCAGCAAACGTTCGCCAAGGCGGCCCTTATAGGTGTTGATGTAGAGCTTGAAGAGGCCGTTGATGATCACCAGCAGCAGGAAAACCATGCTGAGGGCAAAAAGCGTCTGCACCCGGTTCAACTCAAGTCCCGGAAAGAGCACCACGTTGCCGATCAACGGCAGCGAGAATTCCAGGTGCATGAACAGCTGTGTCGCCCCGTCCGTCTCGAAACCCTTGCCCTGAATCGGACCGTTGACGATCTGTTTCGGCAGGTCGAAGGAGAGGAAGTACGGAATCATCGAGATGGCGACGACGAACAGAATCCAGATCTGCTGACGACTCGTATGTTTCCAGATGTAGCGGCTGAGACGATTTTCCATAGACAGATCAGATGGTACGAGAAGGTATGAAAAGAAGCTGCGCCGCGCGCCCGGAAGGCTGCTCGGAAACGATCGGGGAAGGCAAATCCTGAACCGCCTGCCTCAGCCGTACGGCCGAACATATCAGTTTTCAAATCGATCCGTAAGCGGCGTTCGACCGCTGTTGTCGCCGATATGAAAAACCGTGTGAACGCTGTGAGTTTGGCCGCTGCATGGCACCTGCGCGACGCGGGAACGGTTTCATGCACCCGATGTTGGCTGCGGTCAAGAATAAACGGAGGATGCGTCCGTTTATTTTCGGCGCGGCGAGAGATGCGGTTGCCGGAGCAGGCCTGATTTCTCTGAAACGCGATTTTCGGCACGAAGCCGCAGGGCATGTCCTACAGAAGAGCGCGCAGGATGGCGGCGGCGTGTTGCGCGCCGTCAAGGTCGAGCGCATAGGCGGGCGGTTTCGGCCGTGACAGGGCCTCGCGGATTTTTGCGGTCATCGCCGTGGCCGTCAGTTCGGCTTCGGTCAGCACCGAGGAGATATGCATCGCTTCGAGGCGGCGCGCCCGCACCGGCTGTTCCGTCTCGCCACCGGCGGTGAACGGCACCAGCAGCGACCGGCATCCGGCGCGAAGAATGTCGCAGACGGTGTTGTAGCCGGCCTGTGACACCGACAGTTTCGCGCCGGCCAGCAGGCTTGCAAAATCCTGGCGGAAACGGACGAGGCTGACGCCGGCCGGCGCTTCCGCCGCCAAGGCATCGAAATCCGCTTGCGGCAGGTTTGGCCCGGTTATCAGGCACCACGAACCTGCCTCGGGAATGGCACGGGCCGCCTCGCAGGCGGTGCGGATCAGGTCGCGGCCGACGGCGCCGCCGCCAGCGGAAACGATGATGTCGAATGTTTCGCCAGGTGGTGCCGGCGGCGGTGCGGCAACGAGGCCGGTATAGACGATGCGGTCGGCGATCTCGCCGGCGAGCGGAAAGGTTTCCTCGATACGGGCGAAGGACGGATCGCCATGCACGAGGACGCGGTCGAAATGCGCCTTGACCAGTGCGACGGTCTCTTCGTCACGGCCGGGTTTGGCGCGTTCCTGAAGGATATCGCGCAACGAGGTGACGACGCGGGGGCGGGGATGCATGGCCTCGACTGCGGAGAGAAGCGGCAGCAGTTCGAAACGCACCTGCCGGCGGCCGAACGGAAAGGCCTCGATGACGACGATATCCGGCGCCGTCTCGTGGAAGGCGTCGAGCAGCATCTGCGTGCGGCGGGCCTTGAACGCGTCATCGACCGGTCGGCCTTCGGCATCCGCTATGCCGGAAAAACCGGCGTCGCCGGCAACGATGGTCGGCAGGGCGACGTGGTGCATGCCGGGACCGGGAAAACCCGGCACCGGAGTGCCGCCGGTCACCATCGTCACCTCAAAACCATCCTCGACGAGCGCGCGCGCGATGCGGCTCGCCCTGGCCAGGTGACCGATGCCGAGCAGATGCTGGACATAGAAGAAAACGCGCGGTGCGGTACGGGACGTATCGGTTGTCATGCGGATTGCCATTCCTGCAGGAACAGGGAGGAAAGCTGGCGGATGCTCGCCTTGTTGTCGAATTGCTCGCGCACACGCTGCTCGGCGGCCGTCGCCAGCCGGGCGCGCAATGCCGGGTCGCGAATGGCGCGCTCCAGTGCGCCCGCGAGGGCTTGCGGGTCCTCCGATGGTACGAGGAAGCCGTTTTCGCCGTCGCGCAACAGCTCGGGAACCCCGGAAATATTGGTGGAAATGCAGGGCAGGCGCTGGCTGGAGGCTTCGACAAGCACGTTCGGCAAGCCATCCCGGTCGCCGTCTGCGGTGATGCGACAGGCGAGCGCGAAAAGATCGCGTGAGCGATAGGCGGCCAGAACGTCCTTCTGGTCGAGCGCACCCTTCCAGGCGATCCTGTCGGCAATGCCGAGCTCGGTTGCCAGGGATTTCAACTTTGCCACTTCGGGACCGCTGCCGATATGTTCGAACCGCCAGGAGAGATTGCGCGGCAACAAGGCAAAGGCCCGCAGCAGCACGTCGTATCCCTTCTTCTCGACGGCACGGCCGACACTGAGGACCGTCACCGGATCGGCCGGATCGCTGCCGTCCCGCGCCGGCCGGTCGCCGTCAAACGGCCCGAAGCGGGTGAGGTCCAGGCCGTGGTAGCTCAGATGCACATGGCCGCGGCCGTCGGCCAAGGTCTTCAAGTGGTCGAAGCCGGTATGCGTGCAGGTGACGGTCCAGCGGGTGCTTTCGAGTTTGCCGGCAAGCTCCCAGTTCTCCGAGGTCCAGATATCCTTGGCATGTGCCGAGCATGTCCAGGGCGTGCCGGTCATCAGGCTGGCATAACGGGCGACCGAGGCCGGCGTGTGAATGAAATGGGCATGCAGCCAGGCACCGCCTTGCGGCCATTCGGCGGCCAGCACGGCGGCCTGGCCGAGGCGGCGGAAGCGGTTGCGGGTGAAGTCGCGCCTGAGGTCTGTAAGGAAGGCGGAAAAGGCGGCCTTGAAGCCGGGAAGCTTGCGCGCTTTCAGCCACGAGCGGAAAACGCGCAGCGGTTCTTCGTGCAGATATTCCGGCAGGTAATGCACCGGTGCGCGGATCTCGTCATGCACCGGATGGCGCTTCTTGTCGGTCGGCCGGCGCAACGCCACCAGCGTCAGGTCGAAACCGGCCTGTTCGAGGCCGAGCAATTCCTGGGCGATGAAGGTCTCCGAAAGCCGCGGATATCCCTTCAGGACGACGACGATTTTTCTATTGTCGGGCAAACGTTCTGCCTATCTCTTGAGCACGCGCAACGGCTCCTTGCCGCCGCGACCGTCGATCCATTCTCCGACGATGCGCGAGATATTCGGCAAGCCTTCCAGGCGCAAGCCCTTGGCGTTCACCGAGGGCGGATTGCGCGAGGGCAGGGCTTTCAGCGCCGCGGCAAACCGCAGCGGATCGGCGGATTCCTCCGGTAGCAGCATGTCGATCAGGCCAAGTTCGGCGGCGCGCTGTGCCCGGATCAGCTGCTCTTGGCGCGGCACGATGCGTGGCACGATCAGCGCCGGCTTGTCAAAGGACAGGATCTCGCAATAGGTGTTGTAGCCGCCCATGGCGACGACCGCCTTGGCGCCGGCGATCAGCTCTTCCATGCGATTGTCGAACTCGATCACCTCGATATAGGGGATTTTCGAGCCCTTGCGCACCAGCTTGCGGCGCTGCTTGGCCGGCATGTAGGGGCCGAGCACCATCAAGGCGCGGTGGGTCAGCGTCGGGTCCTGCTGGTAGGCGTGGATGACGTCGTGGATCAGTTCCGCGCCGTCGCCGCCGCCGCCGGTGGTGACGAGAATGTAGTCGCCGCTCGGCCGATGGTCGTCGCCGTGGTCATGCGAGACGCTGCGCTGCAGGAAACCGACGAAATCCATCTTCGAGCGTACGGTGGGCGGCACGTCGAGCCCGACCAGAGGATCGTAGAAATCCGGGGGGCCATAGACCCAGACGCGGTCGTAATATTGACCGATCTTGCGCATGACGTCGTTGCGTTTCCATTCGGCGTCGAGGAGATGCGGCGCATCCATGACTTCGCGCAGGCCGAGCACCAGCGTCGTTCCGCGGGTCTTGAGATAGGCGAGCGTTTCTTCCACTTCGCCGCGCAGGCCCATCGGCTCCTTGTCGACGATGAAGATGTCGGGCTCGAAGGTCTCCGCCGTATGGCGGATGATCGACTGGCGCATCTTCAATGTTTCGTGAAGATCGATGTGTTTTTCCAGCGAGGTGTATTCGCCGTTGCGCAGCTTGATGACGCTCGGGATCTTCACGAAATCGACGCGGGCGCGATAATCGAAGGCGCCGGCGATCGTCGCTCCCGAGATGATCAGGATGTTGAGGCCGCGATAATCCTCGACGAGGGAATGGGCAATGGTACGGCAGCGCCTGAGGTGACCAAGCCCGAACGTGTCGTGGCTGTACATCAGGATGCGGGCATCTTCGAAACGGCGCATCATGCGCTGACCTTCCAATCGGCCCCGTCCGGACCAGCTTTACGTTTACAGGTGCTGTTCATCGTCGAACCCGTTACTTGTACGGATCGGCCGCGTCGCGCAAGCCGTCTCCCAGAAAATTGAACGCCAGTATCACAAGGATCACAGGTATGGTGGGGAACAGAAGCCAGGGATAGAAAGCGATGACGCTCACGCTCCTGGCTTCGGTGAGAAGAATGCCCCAGCTGGTGATCGGCGGCCGCAGGCCGAGACCGAGGAAGCTGAGCGCCGTCTCGCCGAGAATCATTCCGGGGATCGATATGGTCGCGGTGGCAATGAGATGGGACATGAACCCCGGCACCAGGTGGCGGCCGATGATGCGGCTCGATTTCGCCCCCATCAGCTGCGCCGCCAGCACGTAGTCTTCTTCGCGCAACGACAGGAGTTTTGAGCGCACGGCGCGGGCAAGCCCCGTCCAGTCGAGCAGGCCGAGGATGACGGTGATGCCGAGATAGATGAGGATCGGGCTCCATGTCACCGGCATGATCGCCGCCAGCGCCATCCATAGCGGAATGCTCGGGATCGACTGCAACACCTCGATGATGCGTTGCGCCACGAGGTCGAAAATGCCGCCGTGGTAACCGGCCAAGCCGCCGATGACGATGCCGAGGATGAAGCTGACGGTGATGCCGAGCAGGCCGATGGTCAGCGAGATGCGGGCGCCATAGATGATGCGCGACAGCACATCGCGGCCGAGCCGGTCGGTACCGAGCAGGAAGAACTGCCCGTCCTTGGCCGGACAGACGAAATGGGTGCTGGCATCGAACAGGCCCCAGAAACGATAGGTATCGCCGCTGCAGAAGAAACGCAGCGGTTCGATGTCGTCCGTCTTTTCGGTGTAGACGCGCCGGAGCGTGTCCATGTCCAGCGTCATTTCCCGGCCGTAGACGAAGGGTCCGACGAACTGGCCGTCATGGAAGAGATGGACGCCTTGCGGCGGCGCGTGGATGAAATCGACGTTGCGGCTGTGCAGGTTGTAGGGCGCCAGAAACTCGCAGATGAGGATCATCAGGTAGAGCACGGCGAGGAAGATGCCGGAGGCCAGCGCCAGCTTGTGACGCTTGAATTTCCACCACATCAGCCGCAGCTGCGAGGCGCTGTTGACGCGTATCTGCGCCGGCGTCATTTCCTTGACCGCATAGGGATCGAAGGGGGCGGTGGAAACGAAGTGCGCCAGCGGTGCGCCGGGTTCGGGAAGAGGCGATGACGTCACTTGGCACTCCCACCCTGAAGCCGGATGCGCGGGTCGAGAAAGGCGAGCGCGATATCCGATATCAGCATGCCGATCACCGTCAGGAAGGCGAGGAACATCAGGAAAGAGCCTGCCAGATACATATCCTGGCTTTGCAACGCCTTGATGAGCATCGGTCCGGTGGTTTCCAGAGACAGTACGATAGCGGTGATTTCAGCGCCGGAAATGATTTGCGGCAGGATGGAGCCTATATCGGCGATGAAGAAATTCAAGGACATGCGCAGCGGATACTTGATGAGCGCCCGGAAGGGGTGCAGCCCCTTGGCACGGGCGGTGACGACATATTGTTTCTGCAGCTCGTCGAGCAGGTTGGCACGCAGGCGCCGGATCATGCCGGCCGTGCCGGCGGTGCCGACGATGATCACCGGAATCCAGAGATGCTCCAGGATCGACTTCGCCTTTTCCCAGCTCATCGGCTCGCCGAGGAATTTCTGGTCCATCAGGTGGCCGATGGAGATGCCGAACCAGATGTTGGCGAAATACATCAGGATCAGCGCCAGCGTGAAATTGGGAATGGCGATGCCGAGCAGGCCGAGGAAGGTCAGGCCGTAGTCGCCCCAGCTATACTGATGCGTCGCGGAATAGATGCCGATCGGGAAAGCCACCAGCCAGGTGACGAGAATGGTGCAGAAGGAGACCAGAATGGTCAGCCACAGGCGGTCGCCAACCACTTCGTTGACCGGCAGCTGATACTCGAAGGAATAACCGAAATCGCCGGTCAGCATGCCGCCGACCCAGTGGAAATAGCGCAGGATCGGCGGCTTGTCGAAACCGTATTGCGCTCGCAGTTCCTCGATTTCCTCCATGTCCACGCCTTCGCCCTGCGCTTGCAGTTCGGAGATGTAGCTTTCGAAATAATCGCCCGGCGGCAGTTCGATAATGGTGAAGATCAGCGCCGAAATGATCAGCAGGGTGGGGATCATCGCAGCGATGCGCCACAGGATGTATCGCATCATCATCAGGCGATATCCTCGCCGTACCAGAACGTATCGGGCATATAGACACCGAGATAGCAGGTGGGATCGAAACCGTAGAGGCCGGTTTCGGGCACGTTGCGCATGAGCGCCGAGCGCAGAACGGGCTGCAGTGTCTGGTTGACGATACCGATGGAAAAGACCTGGTCGGTGTAGATCGCCAGCATCTCGCCCCAGATGTCGGTGCGCTCTTCGGGCGTGCGGGCGTGGTACCAGCCCTTCAGAAGCTCGACCAGCCGGGCGGCTTCGGCCACTTCCGGGGCGTGTCCCTTCTGGCCGTTGGACAGATAATGCATGCCCCAAACCGGCCATTGCAGCTGGTCGTCGGTCGTCGGTGCCAGCTGGCTGGGGTTCATGTCGCGGGTCGGTACGCCGTTTTCCAGTCCCGGCCACATGGTCATCATGATCTGGCCGCCCATGGTGCGCGAACGGAAGACGTCGCGCTGCGAGGTGCGGATGAACAGCGAGATGCCGATCTTGCGCCAGTGGTCGGTGATCAGTTCCAGCACGTCGGTGTCGAGCGTGCTTTCACCGGCGGTTTCCACGACGATCTGCGCCTCGCGTCCGTCCGGCAGCAGGCGGATGCCATCGTCGTCGCGGTTCTGCAGGCCGAGTTCGTCGAGCAGCCTGTTTGCCGCGTCCGGATCGTGGGCGCTCCAGGCCGCGGCATAGTCCGGCTTGAAGAGCGGGCTGTCGGGCAGGATGGTGTCGCTGCTCGGTTTTGCGAGGCCGTAGAAGACGACCTTGTTGATTTCCTCGCGGTCGATGGCAAGCGACAGCGCCCGGCGGAAATTGGCATTCTGCAACAGGCCCCGCCAGGCATCGTCGCCATAGTTGAGATTCGGCAGCAGGGCGATCTTCGAGCCGCGCGTCGCCTTCCACAGTCCAACCTTCACCGGATAACGCTTCTCGGCATCCTTGAGGAAAGCGTAATCGACAAAATCGATACCGGTGGCCTGCAGATCGCTTTCGCCGGTACAGGCCTTGGCGGTGATGATCGACGACGAGCTGACGTTGAGCAGGAAACGGTCGATATAGGGCAGCTGTGTGCCGTTCTGGTCGACGCGATGAAAATAGGGATTGCGTTCGAAGACGAACTGTTCGGCCGGCGGTTTTGTCGTGTTGCGCCAGGGATCGAGCGTCGGCAATTCGGGATTTTCCGGCCGGTAGCTGCGCGACATCTTGATGTGCAGATCGACCCAGCTTTTTGACCGCTGCTCCTTCATCAGCCCGGCCAGCCGGTTGGCGTTCTGATATTTCTGGTGGAACTGCTGCATGTAATGCGCCGGCATGAAGATGGTCAGCGGCTGCGGCGCGGCCAGGCGCGGCAGGAAGTCCGGGTTGGGGCCATCCCAGCTGTAGCGAACGGTCAAGTCATCGAGCTTCTCGAAGCGTGGCGGCTTGCCGTCGACCAGGAGATCGGTCGGCAGCCCGCCCTTGCGCAGGTTTTCGTCGAGGATGACGTCTTCCCAGCAATAGCGGAAATCCTCCGCGGTAAAGAGCCGGCCGTCCGACCAGCGATGCCCCTCGCGGATCTTGAAGGTGAAGACCTTCTCGTCGACATGTTCGTAGCTCTCGAGAATGTCGGCGGAGAGGTTCAGCTTGTCGTCATAACCGACGAGCCTGGAATAACCGCAGATGGTCATCAGGCGGATGTCCTTGGCGCTGCCGATCAGCATGCGCGCCGTGCCGCCGTATTTTCCGACCTCCCGGCCCATGTCGGCGAGATCCACAGTCCGCGGATTTTTCGGCAGTCGCCCAGCCGCCGTCGGCAGCTTGCCGGCGTTCATCAGCGGCACCAGGAAATCGGGCTCGAGGCGGCGTGCAGCGGCTGTCGCCGGAATGACCGTCGAAGCAAGCATTGCCAGAAGCGTTCTGCGCCGGATCATGGCTGAAGCTCCCTGACATCGGCATTTCGGCGCGCCAGGACGATGTGCCCGCCGCCGAGATCCGCCGCTCCAAGTGCGTCGTCATCGTCATCTGCACGAAACTGTTTCGCCCAGCTTGCCGTTCCCGTTGCGCCGCAGGCCTGCACGGTGGCGAAATCCAGCGGCCGGTCGAGATCGGGAAAGGGCACCGCGGCCAGAAGGGCCTTGGTATAGGGATGGACCGGCGAGCGCATCAGCGTTTCGCGCGGGGCCAGTTCGACGATCCGTCCACCGCACATCACCGCGATACGGTCGGCCATATAGTCGACCACGGCGAGATTGTGGGAAATGAAGAAGTAGGTCAGGCCCAGCTCCTTCTGCAGATCCTTGAGAAGATTGAGGATCTGCGCCTGCACCGACACATCGAGCGCCGAGACCGGCTCGTCGCAGATCATCAGGTCCGGGCCGAGTGCCAGGGCGCGGGCGATGCCGATGCGCTGGCGCTGGCCGCCGGAAAAGCTGTGCGGGTAGCGGTTCAGCGCGCTCTGGTCGAGACCGATGGCCTGCACCAGCCGCAAGACCTTTTCCTTGCGCTCCTGCGTCGAGCCCCGGTCGTGGATTTCCAGCGGCTCGCTCAGGATGTTCTGGATGGTCATGCGCGGCGAAAGCGAAGACACCGGATCCTGGAAGACCATCTGGATCTTGGTGCGCAGCGTCTTCAGGTCGCCACCATCGGATGACAGCACATCGATGGCTTTGCCGTCGCGGTCGAAATAGGTGACGGAGCCGGAATCCGGCGTCACCGCCCGCATGACGATCTTGCTCAGCGTGCTCTTGCCGCAGCCGCTTTCACCGACGATGCCGAGACATTCGCCACGGCGCACGTCAAAGCTGACATCGTCGACGGCGCGAACGCCGGCCGCCGTATTCTTGCCGAACCAGCTGGATTTGCGCGTGCCATAGGTTTTGACGACGTTGCGGACGGACAGGAGGATTTCGGGGCCTTGCTTCTCCTGTCTTTTCTTGCCGATCAGCGTATCGGCATTGACGGGAATTTCGCGCAGCGCCTTCAGCCGTTCGCCGGGTTTCATGTCGAAATGCGGCACGGCCGCCATCAGGCCCTTGAGATAGGGATGTTCCGGCCGGCGGAAGATCGTTTCGACCGGGCCGGCCTCCATGATCTCGCCGCGATAGATGACCACCACCTCGTCGGCGACATTGGCCACCACGCCGAGGTCGTGGGTGATGAGCAGCATCGCCATGTTGAGTTTGGTCTGCAGCTCCCGCAAAAGCTGGAGGATCTGCGCCTGGATGGTGACGTCGAGCGCCGTGGTCGGCTCGTCGGCGATCAGCAGGGAGGGCCGGCAGATCAGGGCCATGGCGATCATGGCGCGCTGGCGCATGCCGCCGGAAAGCTCGAACGGATACATCTCGCGGGTGCGGGCGGGATTGGCAAAACCCACCAGGCCCAGCATTTCCTCGACGCGGTCGCGCGTTTCCGCCTTGCTGACCGGTTCATGGATGCGCAGGGCCTCGCCGACTTGGTTGCCGATGGTGTGCAGCGGCGAAAGCGAGGTCATCGGCTCCTGAAAGATCTTGCCGAGCCGGCGGCCGCGCAGGTCTCTGATCGCCTTGCCGTCGCGCGGCAGCGCCAGGATGTCGATCGGGCTGCCCGGATTTTCAGGATCGCAGAAAAGAATGCGGCCGGTGGCGGAAGCGGTGTTCGGCAAAATGCCCATCACCGCCTGGCTGATCACCGATTTGCCGGAGCCGGACTCGCCAACGAGCGCCGTCACTTTGCCAGGCAGAACGCGCAAGCTGGCGTTACGAACCGCTTCCAACTGGCCACCCATCATTTTGAAGGCGATGCCCAGTTGCTCGATGCGCAACAGATCTGCCCCTGAATTCATGCCAGCAGCTTTCCCTTGTTGCTTGCGAAATGGCTGTATGATTTCAAGACTAGCGGAGGGCCAAGTCACTGTCCATGGCCTTCAAACTGTAAAAGGTATAGGGAAAAATGAACGGGGACAGTCAAGTTTTCCGGTGTATTGCCGATCGTCAATTGATCGCGGCACAGGCAGCCTTGTCCGCTAGAACATCTTCGCATTTGGACGATCGGCGGAAGTCGTCGTAATAGAGCGTCCAGTTGGTGGTGTCGGCGGCCCGGTAAGGACCGAACTTGAAATACTGGTTGTCACCGAGGCCGCGATCGTTGTGGCCGATATGGCCCTTGATCGAAACGATCCACTTGTCGTTTGCAAAGATTTCGATGCGACCGGTGCCTTCCGGTCCCGGCTGGGTCATGATGGCGAAATCGATCCAGCCGGAATCCGGCTTCGGCAGAAAATTGCCGCGATCGATCACCTGAAGCCTGTCGCTGCAGGAGTTGAAGAGGCCGGCGTCCGCGGCGGTATAGGTTTCGTCCCCGACGATGAAGGCGCGGATCTGGTTCGTCTCCGGGCGCAGCCAGACCGGCACCTGTCCCGACGGACAATTGGCGGCCTGCCCCTTCGGACCGGTGGAGGTGCCATCGAAATAGTTGGTCTCGACGGTGGCGAAAAGCTTGCCGCCGTTCATGCGCAGGGCGAGGAACGGACTGAAATCGCCTTCGGCATCGGGACCGATTTCGCGCTTCCATTGGGCGATCAGGTAGCGGTGGTCGTCCGAGGGGATGGGATCGGCAAATTTGACCGCGAAACCGTACCAGACGGCGGCTTCGTAAGGCACGCGCAACGCGGTTTTTTCCCAGATTTCCGCCCGTTCGCTGCAGCCTTCGCTGTCGGCGGCGCAATGCGGCTTGACGCTCAGCTGCAGCGCGCCTGCGCCAGTGCGCTTGACTGCACTCTGGAAGACCACCGTTCCGGCGCTCTGTTCGCTGTTTTCGCGGTAATAAAGACCGCCTTCGGGCGAAAAAGTGCCGCCGTCAAACCCGTCCACTAGATTCTGCTGGAGCGGATCCGCCAGGGCCGACCCGCTGGTCACAAGTGCAAAAGCAAGAAGCAGAGCTCGGCCCGGGTGTGCGATCATTGAAGCAGTGTCTCCAGCATGTCGTTCGATTTCTGTTTGCGGCTGTCGCGATACAGCAGCATGACGCGCTCTGCTTCCGACTGCAAGTCGCGGCTGTCCTTTTCTATCGCCTCGGCCGGATCCACCTTCAGGTTGCCTTCACCAGGCAATAGCACGGTTACCTTCTGCCGCAGGCCGCGCAGCCGTTCCTGGCCAAGCGTCACCCAGTCGCCGCCGCAATAGGTGGCAAAGGCCTGGCTGGCGATGACCGGCTGGCTGAATTTTTTGGTCAGGCCCTGCAGGCGTTCGACTTCGTTGACGGCGCCGCCGAAAGCGGAGAAGGTCAGGCGGTCCCTGAGGCCGACATTGCCGAACATGACGTTGCCGATATGCAGGCCGACGCCGTAGCGGATTTCGCCGACACCGGCTCTCTTGCGCTCTATGTTCAATTCCTGCATGCGCAGCGAGGCCTGGCGTACGGCGGCCATGGCCGCACGCGTCGCCTTCTGCGACGGCTCGCGGTGACGCCCGCAGGGGTAGACCGCCAAAAAGCCGTCGCCGATGAAGCTGAGGATCTCGCCGCCATTGCGATTGAAGGGCGTGGCGATGGCATCGAAGAACTGGTTGAGCGTGTCGATATAGACCTGCCGGCCTTCCTTCTCCGCGAGCAGGGTCGACTGGCGCATGTCGGCCATCACCAGGGCGGCGCGGATGGTTTCGCCATCGCCGCGGCGGATCTGGCCGGAGAGCACGCGTTTGCCGGCATTGCCGCCGAGATAGGTGGTCAGCATGTTGTCGGCGAGCTTGCCAAGCACCGCCATCTTGGCGGCCACGGCGAGGCTGTTCTGGATCTTCAGCAGAGCCTCGATGACATCGTCGTTGAAGCCGCCTGGAATGTCGGTCGTCCAGGAGCCCAGCATGCCCTGGCCGGTGCCGTCGCCGAAGGATTGCACGAAGGCAAGATAATCGGTGGCGCCGAGCTGCTTGAGGTCGTCGAAAACAGGAAATTCCGAAGGGGTCGCCACATCGATGCGGCGGCGGAGATATTCGAGATTGTTGCTCAGCAGATAAAAATAAGGGCTGCGCAGGATGCGCTCGGAATCCGGACCTTCGAGAACCTTGCGAAAACCCTCGACCGTCACGCCCTTGCCGCGCTGCCATGTGAAGCCCAGGGCATCGTAGAGCGGATGTAGCATCGAAAAACTCAGGTGGACACGCACCAGCGGCAGGCCGGCGGCGGCGAGGCGTTCACAGAAACCCTTGATCAGCGGTTCGAGATTTTCACCATCCAGAGCGGCCTTCTTCAGCCATGCGCTGACGCGGTCGATGAGAGTGGTGGATACGTTTGCGCGATACATGTTCATCGCATGTCCTTGTCGTGCCGGCTGAAAGCCATCCTGGCTGAGGCGCCGGCGGTAGGAGAAGATCTGTGCGGACTCGATGATCGACCCGGGCTCCCAATATATGCACGGCGACGCACAAAACCAGATTGCCAAAGCGACAAATTTGACGACAGCGGATTTCCGATCCTGCCGTCCGCATGGTTTCGAGATCCTTGACAGCCGGCTTTTTTGCCCCCAACTGGACGGCCATTCCTTTCGAAGGGCAGATATGTTGGATACCGTGACACGAGCGAACGCTCTCCGAGACGACCTCCTTTCCCGTATAACGCAACGGTCCGCCACGGTCGGTATCATCGGCCTCGGTTATGTCGGGCTGCCGCTGGCGATGACGATTGCGCGCTCCGGCTTTACCGCCACCGGGTTCGATATCGACCCGTCGAAGATCGTCGCGCTGGATGCCGGTCGCTCCTATATCGAGGCCGTACACGATAATGTGTTGTCGGCGGAAAGTGCGGCCGGCCGGTTCCGGTCGACCACCGACTTTGCCCTGCTTGCCGATTGTGACGTCATCATCATCTGCGTGCCGACGCCGCTGACGCGGCATCGCGATCCGGACCTCTCCTTCATCGTCAAGACCTCCCGGCAGATTGCCAAGACGCTTCGGGCCGGACAGCTGGTCGTGCTGGAATCGACGACCTATCCCGGCACCACCGACGATGTCGTGCGGCCGATCCTGCAGGAAACCGGGCTTGTGTCCGGCACGGACTTCTTCCTCGGCTTTTCGCCGGAGCGCGAAGATCCGGGCAATCGCGATTTCTCCACCTCTAGCATTCCCAAGGTGGTTGCCGGCGACGGCGAGGCCGCGTCTGCCGTGATGCGCGCTTTTTACGCGGCGGCGGTGACGACGGTCGTTCCGGTCTCCTCCAATGCGACGGCGGAAGCGGTAAAACTCACCGAAAACATCTTCCGTGCCGTCAATATCGCCCTCGTCAACGAGTTGAAGGTCGTCTACGAGGCGATGGGCATCGATATCTGGGAAGTGATCGAAGCGGCCAAGACCAAGCCTTTCGGCTACATGCCGTTTTATCCCGGTCCCGGCCTCGGCGGCCACTGCATCCCGATCGATCCCTTCTATCTCACCTGGAAGTCGCGCGAATACGAACTGCCGACCCGGTTCATCGAGCTTGCCGGCGAAATCAACTCGGCCATGCCGCGCCATGTCGTCGGCCGGCTTGCGGAAGCGCTGGACAGGCGGGCCGGCAAGGCGCTCAGCCGCTCGAAGATCCTGGTGATCGGGCTTGCCTACAAGAAAAACGTGCCGGATACCCGCGAAAGCCCGTCGCTGAAACTGATCGAGCTGATCGAGGAGCGTGGCGGCGAGACGGGTTACCACGACCCGCATGTCGACGAAATTCCGCCAACGCGGGAATACGCCTTCCTGCGGGGGCGTAAATCGGTCGCGCTCAGCGAAGAAGCGGTCAAGGGCTTCGATGCGGTTTTGATCGCCACCGATCATGACGGTGTCGATTATGCAGCGCTTGCCCGCTGGTCGCCGCTGATCGTCGATACCCGCAACGTTTTTCACAAACGCGGCCTGGGTGGCCCGAACATCGTCAAGGCGTAAGCGCTGCCTTCGGCTGTGACTTGCTCTTGAGGGCGCTGGCGGCTGCGGCATAACCGCCTGCAGCGCCGTCGATGAAGTGCATGTGGTCGCGCTGCAGCGGGGTCGGCACCAGGCAAGTCATCAAGGCCGATTCCTGCTGGTGTAGTCCATAACGGCAGATGCCGGCCTGCGATGCCGCCTCCAGCCGGTCGGTGATGCGCCGAAGCCGGTCGGCATCGACATCGATCGTCATCTTCAGCCCGTCGTCGAACTTGCGGAAATCGCTGTTGTCGGCGAGGTCGCGCTTGTAGCGGGCGGCGTTGAAGCGGCCGAGGCTGAGGCCGGTGCGGTAAAGGACGACCATCAAAAGGTGCTCCACCAGAATGCGCAGGCGCCGCTTCAATGTCATGCTACCCGGCACAGCCGCCTTGATTTCCGCCCGGACGCCGGCGCGCGACAGGCCGATCTGCGGTCCATCCTCCGGAACGGGGTGACCGTCACGCTCCTCGCCGGCGGCCAGCGCAATGATGTCGGTGACCAGGGCACGAAAGGCCGGGCCATCTTCGGTTGCGCCGGGGATGGCGATGATCGAGACGATGTGGCCGTGGCGGGAGCGGATCGGGTTCCAGCGGCAGGAGAGGCCGCTGAGGTCGGGGCGGGTGCCGGCCGGTGCCGGTGCGATGGCGAAAAGCCCTTCCTTCATGCGGGTTTCCGCCCAGCTGGCGCCGCCGCCGGCAAACATAGCGTAGGTCACGTGTTCGCTGGCCTGGAAGCGGGCGACCCGAACATCCTGGCCGGCCTCGCGGATATCGGCGACGGCGATGATGGCGGCGCGCATCGTCAGGTCGAGTTCGTCGCCGACCCAGCGCTGCGTGGCGGCCAGCGCTTCGGTGGCGGTCGCAACCCCCGAGGGCGGCACGGCAACCATGGCGCCATCGCCGCCGAAGACGAAGGGCAGATCGTGGCGGTCGAGTGCATTGAGGATGGCCGAAATCACGGCGGCGCCGGCCATGTTGACGTCCTTGTACCGACCGGCGGCGATGGCGCCGGTGGAATCGACGATATCGGCTACCGCCAACGCCCAGCCGGAGGGCAGCGGCACATAGTTGCCGATGTCCGCAACACCTTCGAATTGCGTGAGGATCGGTGCGTCGAATGCGTCTGTCGCGGATGCCTGGATCATGCCGTCAGGCTTATCATAGTCCGCTTGCCGGTGCGATGGCCAATCAGCTGAGGCCGGCCGGCGGCAGCAGCAGGATATCGGCCTGCCTTTCGATCGAGACGAGGTCGCCGATGGCGACCGGCCGGCCGCCATCCTCGTCGAACAGCATGCAATCGCCATAGAAGCGCGAGAGCAGGCTGACGAACTCTTCCGTCCCCTGCCTGCCGTAGAAAACCGGCGAAAACTCCATGTAGAGCGGCACCTGCCGCGCCATCAAAAAGCTCATCGAGCGGCAGGCGACGGGTTCGTACCCTTCGATATCCATCCAGACGAGGCCGATATCTTCGGCGGCGACATTCGCCATGGCGAGGATCTCGTCCACCGGCCGCACCGGCACGCTGATCTGGATGTCCTTGGCGCTCTGGCGCAGGGCGCTGCTCTTGCCGTGGTTGTTGCGGTGCTGGAAGAAATCGATCTCGCCGTGCCGTTCGCCGACGGCGAATTGCAGCGGTGTGATCCGGTCTTCGAGCCCGTTCTGGGTGATGTTGGTCTGCAGCAGGCGATAGTTGCGCGGATCGGGCTCGACGGCGACGATATGGCGAAAGGCGCGCGCGAGGCTGAAATAGACTGTCTGGGTGCCGATGTTGGCGCCGAGTTCCAGCATCGCCCGACCCTCGATGGATAGGCCGCGTTGCCGCAGCACCGCCAGCAGGCGCTCGACATTCGGTCGCTCGAAATGCCCCTTGCGAAAAATCTTGGTGCCGATGTAGTCGCCCGGATCGAAGGTCATCGCATGGTCGCCGCAGTCGACGGTCATCGTCCGGACGCGACCACCGATGGCGCTGATCAGCAGTTCGCGGCCGTAGCGGGTGTCGAAAAAACGCCGCGCCAGAGCGTTCCGGAGTTTTTTCAGCCGGCGTCGCAACGTTCGGGTGGCCGCCGACAGGCGATTCTCGTGTGTATGGTTCATTGCCTGCGCCATAGCATGCCGGCGACATGGCGTCTTCCCCCGGGAAGCGGAGGCCGGCGGAGCGACTTTTCCCCATATGATGCTGCAATGCACCATTGCCGGACAAAAACGGTCTTGCGGGCGAGGTGTGGTGTTTTTTGTGATGCCTTTCTTCGGCGAGGGTATATGCAGCAGCATCATGTCTCTTAAAACCCGCGGCTATATCTTCGCCTTCGTGGCGATCGTGATCTTTGCGATGCAGGACGGCATTTCGAAGCATCTCGGCGGCGCCTATCCGCCGATCTTCATCACCATGCTGCGGTTCTGGGCCTTCGCGGTGTTCGCCGTCGTGCTGGCCACGCGCGCCTCCGGCAGCCTCAGGAAGGCGGCAGCGACGAAACGGCCGTTGCTGCAGATTTCGCGCGGCGTCCTGCTCGCGGTACAGATCGTCATCGCCATCACCTCCTTTGCCGTCGTCGGGCTTGCCTATACGCAGGCGATCTTTGCCTCCGGGCCGCTGATGGTCGCGCTGCTTTCCATGCCGTTGCTCGGCGAAAGGGTCGGCTGGCGGCGCTGGACGGCGATTTGTGTCGGGCTGATCGGCGTGCTGATCATCCTGGCGCCGCAAGACGGCGTTCCGCGCCTGACGGTGTTCATTCCGCTCGTCGCGGCGCTGATTTTCGCGCTCTACGTGATCACCACCCGCATGGCGAGCCGTGACGATCCGGCGATGACCAGCTTTTTCTACACCGGCGTCGGCGGGGCGGCGGTGATGACGCTGATCGGACCGTTCTTCTGGACGTGGATGTCGCCCGGCGACTGGCTGTGGATGCTGCTTCTGTGCATGACCGGCATTTCCAGCCATTATTTCCTGATCCGCGCCTACGACATCCTCGACGCGGCCGAAGCGCAGCCGCTGATGTATCTGCAGCTCGTCTTCGCGTCGATCATGGGCACGACGGTCTTCGGCGAAACGTTGACGATCAATATGGTTGCCGGATCGATCGTCGTGGTCGCGGCCGGTATCTTCACCGTATGGCGCGAGAGCGTCGTCGCACGCCGCAAGGCCGCCGAAGCCAGGCGCGGCTGAGCCGAGGGGCCTTCCGGCCCCCGGCTTGCAGCCTCAACTCATCCTTCCGAAAATTTTACGCACATCGGCGTGCCGATCTCGATTGCCTTGCCCGTATCCGTCAGCTTTCCGGTTTCCGCATCGCGGGCAAAAATCGAAATGCGGTCGGCATTCTGGTTGGCGGAAAACAGGTGGCGGCCGGAAGGCGTCAGCGCCAGGTTGCGCGGCGTCGCGCCACCGCAGGGGAAGAAGCCGACCGTGGTCAGTTTTCCGGTTTCGCCATCGACGGCAAACACCGAAATGCTGTCGTGTCCGCGGTTGGAACCGTAGAGGAACCGTCCATCCGGCGAGATCTGGATATCGGCGCAATGGTTCGAGGCGCGGGCCTCCGCGGGCACGGCCGGCTGTTCGTCGATCGCGGTCAAAACGCCGGTCTGCGGATCGAGGCCGAAACTTGCGACGGTCGAATTCAGCTCGTTCATGAGGAACAGCAGGTGGCCGTTCGGATGCAGCGCCACATGGCGCGGGCCGGCGCCGGCGGCCGTGCTGGTCCTGGCGACTTCGGCCAGGGAGCCATCGGCGTTCATGCGATAGGTGGTCAGCGTGTCGGTGCCGAGGTCGGCAACGACCGCGAGATTGCCGGACAGAAGCTCGGTAACGCTGTGGGCGTGGCTGCGCTCCTGCCGGTTTGCGTCCGGGCCGGTGCCGTGCTGGGCGATGCTGCCAATCGGTGGCGTCAACCCGCCATCGGCGCGGATGCCGTAGACGACGACAGACCGGTCCGGCCCGCCTTCGCCCATGCCGTAATTGGCGACCAGAAGTTTTGTGCCGTCACGGCTCACCATGCTGTGGGCGGTGATGCTGCCGAGCGACGGCTGCATATTGATGTAATCGAGCCGGCCGGCTTCCCGGTCGAAACGAAAGGCTGAGACGAGACCTTCCTTCCAGCCGAAGATTTCGGAGTTGGCATAGACAACAGTGCCCGCCGCATTCACCGAAAGGAAGGTCGGGTTTTCGATCTCCGGCGCTTCGGCCAGCCTATTTACCGAAAGTGTCTCTTCATCAAAGCTGAAGACGGCAAGGCCGTTGCCGCGTGCGCCCTGAAAATAGGGGGCCTCACGGTTCAGCGTGCCGACAAAGGCAAGATAAGTCGCGCCCATTTTTCCTCCCAATCGAACCGGCCGAATCAAGCTGGCCGCGGAACCGTTTCTCCCCCGCCGCGGCGCATTTGAACAGCCACATATTCATGGAGAGGTCTTGCAAATGCAATCCATATGTGAAAATAATCTTCACATAAAAAGATTTCAGGAGGAGAGGAAGCATGGAAAGCCATCGGGCGACCGTATGGCGGAAGCGGCATATATCCCGTCTTTCGCAAGTGGCCGGAGTTGCGGCATGAGTGCGTCCGTGCCGACCGTCGGCGTTTCCTCCACGCATCCGAAGAATATGCCGGCCGAGCATGCTGCCTTGCCGGTGTGGAATGCCGAGAACTGGTTTTACGAGGATTGGCCGGTCGGCCAGAAGATCCGTTCCCTGCGCCGCACCATGGCGGAAGGCGACAGCCACCTGTTCAACACGCTGGTGACGGATATCCATCCCTATGTTCAGGATCAGATGTTTGCCGAAAGCGAAGGCATCTTCGGCCGGCGGCTGATCGCCGGCGCCTTCGTCTTCTCCGCCGGCCTCGGCCTCGTCGCCACCAATTGCATCAATGCCTTTTCCTACGGCTACGACAGGCTGCGTTTCATCAAGCCGGTGTTTATCGGCGACACGATCTACGCGATCCGCACCAACCTCGACAAGCAGCCGAAATACAAGGAGATGGGCCTGATCCGGGCCAGCTACGAAGTCTTCAAGGGCGAGGGTGAACTCGTCCTCTACTGCGAGCACCTGCAGACGGTGAAGTACAAGAATCCGGCCGATTTCATCGGCAAAACCGAGAAGTAAGAGATTATGACTGCCGAGAATGAATTGCCGTTGTCCGGCCTTGTCGTCGTCGACATGAGCCAGTTCCTGTCCGGGCCCTATTGTTCGCTGCGGCTGATGGACCTGGGTGCCCGCGTCATCAAGATCGAGCGCCCCGATGGCGGCGACCTGTCGCGTCGGCTGTATCTGAGCGACACCGAGATCGGCGGTGACTCGACGATCTTCCACGCCATCAACCGCGCCAAGGAAAGCCTGGCGATCGACCTGAAGAATCCCGATGATCTCAAGGCTTTGCGGACGCTGATCACCAAGGCGGACGTGCTGATCCAGAATTTCCGCCCCGGCGTCATCGAGCGCCTCGGCCTGCATTACGAGGCGGTCAAGGAGATCAATCCGAAGATCGTTTATGCCTCGATCAGCGGTTACGGCGAGGATGGTCCCTGGGTCAAGCGTCCCGGCCAGGATCTCCTGGCGCAGTCCCGCTCCGGCGTCATGTGGCTGAATGGCGATGAGAGCCAGGGTCCGGTGCCGTTCGGCCTGGCGATCGGTGACATGCTGGCGGGTGCTGCCGCCTGCCAGGGCATCCTGGCGGCACTGGTTCGCCGCGGCATCAATGGCAAGGGCAGCCATGTGGAGACCAGCCTGCTGGAGGCGCTGGTCGACTTCCAGTTCGAAGTGCTGACGACCCACCTGAACGACGGCCGGCGTTTGCCGAAGCGGTCGAACGTCCGCAGCGCCCACGCCTACCTTTCGGCGCCTTACGGTGTCTATCATGCGGCCGACGGTTACCTGGCGATTGCCATGACGCCGATCCCGAAACTCGCCGCCCTGCTCGATATGGAGGAGGCGCTGGCTGCCTATAGCGACCAGCCGTCCACCTGGTTCACCGCCCGCGACGAAATCAAGGCGCTGATTGCGGCGCGCATCGCGATGAAGACCATCGACGAATGGCTGGCGATCCTCGAACCCGCGGATATCTGGTGCGCCAAGGTCTTGAATTGGAACGAGCTTCTGGAAAGCGACGGTTTCCAGATCCTCGACATGCTGCAGACAGTCACCCGCGAGGACAATGTCTCGATCCTCACCACCCGCTCGCCGATCCGCGTCGATGGCCAGCGCCCGAAATTCGATCGTGCCGCTCCCCGTGTCGGTGAGCAGAGTGCGGCCATTCGCGAGGAGTTCGGCCTGTGAGCAAAGTAACGCTGAAAGGCATGACCTGGAGCCATCCGCGCGGTTACGATCCCATGGTCGCCTGCTCGAAACTCTGGCTGGAAAAGACCGGCGTCACCGTGGAGTGGGACAAGCGCTCGCTGCAGGATTTCGAGACCTATCCGGTCGAGGAGCTGGCCCGCGCCTACGACATGATCATCATCGATCATCCACATGTCGGCCAGATCACCAATGAAAAATGCCTGATGCCGCTGGATGTCGAAGGCCGTGAGGCCGAACGCAAGGCGCTGGCCGATGCCAGCGTCGGCGCGTCCTATCCGAGCTACAACTGGCAGGGCCGGCAGTGGGCGTTCCCCGTCGATGCCGCCACCCAGGTGCAGGCCTTCCGGCCGGACCTGATCGATGCCGCGCCGGCATCCTGGAACGACATGCTGGCGCTTGCCCGGCAAGGCAAGGTGCTTTTGCCGCTGCGCCCGCCGCACACGCTGATGACATTCTATACGCTGAGCGGCAATCTCGGCAAAGCCTGCGCCACCGAAGGGCCGGGCGATCTCATCGATCTCGAAACCGGCACGACCGTCTTCGAGATGATGCGCGAGATTGCGGCATTGATCGATCCGGCCTGCTTCGAGATGGACCCGATCGCCGTGTTCGAGGCAATGGCCGAGCCGGGCTCGAGCATCGCCTGCTCGCCGCTGATCTACGGCTATCTATCCTATTCGATCGCAGGTTTCCGGCCGAAACTGATCAAGTTTGCCGATATCCCGGTTGCCGGTACGCTCGGCCCCGCGGGCTCTGCACTTGGCGGTACCGGCCTTGCGGTTTCCGCCTTCAGCAAGTCGCCGAAGGAAGCCCTGGATTTCACCTACTGGATCGCCAGCGGTGACGTGCAGAAAGGCCCCTATGCCGCAGCCGGCGGACAGCCCGGCCATGCCGCGGCCTGGGAGGAGGATACCGTCAACGCCGCGACCAACGATTTCTACCGCGGCACGCGGGCGACGCTGGAAGCGTCCTGGGTTCGTCCGCGCCATGACGGCTACATGGAATTCCAGCAGGCGGCATCGGACCGCATCAATGCCGGTCTTCTCGGCAAGGAGAAGGCGGGGGATGTGGTGACGGATCTGAACCGGCTGTTCGGCGAAAGTTTTGCAGCAAAGTAATCCCGGCGGAGGCCCGGATAAAGTGGAGGAGAAAAACATGAAGACGTTGATGCGCGGCCTTTTGGCCGCGACAGCCATCCTGACGATGGCACCATTTGCGCAGGCGCAGGATGTGAACGCGGTGATCCAGGGTCTGCCGGATCTCCTGAAGGCGCAATATGACGGCGCGCCGCAGAAGGTTCTGCCGTCGGCCTGGGGAAGCTTCACGCCGCCGGCCAAGCCGTGGAAATGGTGCCATTCGGAATCCTACCAGGGCAATCCCTGGCGCGTGACCGTGACGGCGGAACTCAAGCGCCTGGTCGACGGCCTGATCGCCGACGGTACGGTCGCAAGCTTCGAGGTGTCCGATTCCAACAACGATGCCAGCCAGCAGATCAACCAGATCCGCGCCTTCATCGACAAGGGTTGCTCGATCATCACCTCGATCCCGGGTTCGGCGACGGCGCTTGACGATGCCGTCGATGCCGCGGCGAAAGCCGGCATTCCGTTCATCACGGCCGCCGGTTCGGTCACCAGCCCGAACGCCATCAACGTCGATTCCAACTATGCCCGCTGGGGCTACGACATGATGACGGCGATCGGCAAGGAGCTGCCTGACGGCGGCAACGTGCTGCTGGTCGAAGGCATTGCCGGACACCCGATCGTCGTGCAGGAGCGTGAGGGCGGCGACAAGGCATTGGCCGAAAACGACAAGCTCAAGGTTTCCCGGAGCGTCAACGGCAACTGGACGGCCAACGTCACCAAGACCGTCGTGCTGCAGGCGATCGCCACCAACCCGGCGCAGATCGATGCCGTCTGGACGACGGGCAGCGAAAGCCGCGTCGTGGCCGAAGCCTTTGCCGAAGCCGGTCGTCCGGCGCCGGTGATCACCGGTTCGTTGACCGGCGACGCGCTCGGCTACTGGAAGGCCAATCCGGACAAGTACCGCTTCGAGGGCCATGCGCTTCTGCCGCACTGGACCGCCCAGACGCTGTTCCGCGTCGGCGCCCGCCTGCTCGACGGCCAGAAGCCGAAGCTGAATACCCTGTTGATCCCGATCCCGGCGGTTCACAATGCCGATCTCGGCAACTGGTACAAGGACTGCATGACGCCGGACGCCGTATCGGTATTCCCGGTCCCGCCGCAGGACCCGATGCCGGAAGAGCTGATGGACGCCTATTTCGACGGCGCCAAGCCGACGATCGGCTGGGATTATTCCAAGACGCCGGACGCCTGCGCCAAGTAAGCTGACGAGGGCCTCCTTCTCATGGAAGGAGGCTGAAATGAAAGGCTTCCGCCTGCCCCTTCTCTCCAGCGGGGAGAAGGGGTAACGGCGACGCCTGGAAGACAATGTGAGGACCGACCGTACACACGGCCGCCTCCAGACTGGAACTGCGATGCTAGAAATCAAAGATCTGTCGAAGCGCTACGGCGAGACGGTGGCCCTTTCGGGGGCGACGATCGCTTTTCGCGCCGGCACCGTTCATACGATCCTCGGAGAGAATGGTTCGGGCAAGAGCACGCTGGTGAAGCTGCTCTCCGGCATCGTCCAGCCTGATGGCGGAACCGTCACGCTCGACGGACGCGCTTTTTCCGGTCGCGGCCCTTCCGATTTCCAGGCGGCCGGTTTTGCCACCGTGTTTCAGGAGGTGCTGATTGCGCCGGACCGCACGGTCACCGACAATATTCTCCTTGGCCTCGATGGCCTTGTGCATCGCAAGGTGCCGCGTGAAAAACGCCGTGAAACGGCGGCTGCGGCGCTATCCCGTTTTGCTGTCACCGATGTGCCGCTCGACGCACTGGCAGGCCAGGTGCCGCTGGCTGCGCAGCAGCTGATCGTGCTCGCCCGCGCCGTCGTCCGCCGCCCGCGCATCCTGATCCTCGACGAGGTTACCGCAGCGCTCGATTATGCCGACCGTGAATCCGTCTTCAAGCTGATGCGGCAGCTGGCGGCGGAAGGATCGTTGCTGCTGTTCATCACCCACCGCATGGACGAGGTCATGAGCCTCTCCGACCGCATCTCGATCCTGCGCGGCGGCAAGGTCGTGCGCAGCGAGGACAAGGGTGTCTCCACGCCTGCCGAACTGCTGAAAGCCATGGCGCCGCAGACTGCCGCGGAGCTTTCCCATGCCTGATGCATTGACGCTTGATGTCCGCAATCTTTCGCTTCACAAGGGCGCTTCCGCCTTTTCCCAGGCCATCCGACCCGGAGAAATTGTTGGCCTTGCCGGCCTCGACGGCCATGGGCAGGAGCGTTTCCTGGAAGTGCTGGCCGGGTTGAAGACGCCGGTCGCAGGTGACGTCCTGCTCGACCGCGCTGGCCGGCAAACGAAGATCGATGCGTTTCGCACGGCGGTTGCCAATGGCATCGCCTATCTGCCGCGCGACCGGCGCGCCACCGGCATTTTCCCGACGCAATCCGTGCTCGACAATTTCGCCATCTCGACGGTGGAACGTGATGCGCGTTTCGGCCTGATCAGCGCGCAGAGCCGCAAGCAGCGGTATGAAGTTTATCGGCAGCGGCTGTCCATCGTCGCGCCGCGGCCGGATGCGGCGATCACCACGCTCTCCGGCGGTAACCAGCAGAAGGTGCTTCTGGCCCGCGCTCTGGCGCTGGAACCGGGCGTGCTGCTGCTCAACGATCCGACGCGCGGCGTCGATGTCGCGACGCGGCATGTTCTTTACGATGTGTTTCGCGATCTGGCCCGGGAGGGCATGGCGCTGGTCATCCTGTCGAGCGAAATCGAGGAGATCCTGCTGCTGTGCGGCCGGGTGCTGGTGTTCCGCGACTATGAAATCGCGGCGGAAATGACAGGAGAGGCGATGACCACCGACAGCGTGATCGCGGCAATGTTCGGGCGGGCGGCATGAGTACGGGCGGTTTTTCTTCCAGGTCGGCGGCGCTCTGGCGCAGCATGGGTTTTGCCGCGCTGCTGCTGGTCGTGTTGCTGGCGATCAATCTGGTGCTCAATCCGGCGCGGTTCCATCCGGCTGCCTGGGGAGCATTGATCGGGCTTGCGGCACCGCTGATTGGCGCGGCGCTGGCTTCGGCGCCCGTCATTCTCGGCGGCCGTGGCGGTATCGACATTTCGGTCGGTCCGACCATGGGTTTCGTCAATGCCATCGTCATCCAGGTGATATTTCTGAAAGCCGGGATTTCTTCGCCCTTCGTGCTGGTGCCGGCTGCACTGCTGACAGGTGCGGCGATCGGGGCGATCAACGGCTTTCTCACGACCATCGTGCGCATCCAGCCGATCGTTGCAACGCTCGGCACCTATCTTGTGCTGACCGGTATAACGCTGACGATCCTGCCGGCACCCATCGGGCCGGCGCCGGCCTGGCTGAAATCCATGTCAGGCCCCTTGTCGATCCTGCCGCTGGCGGCGATCTTCCTCGCCTGGTGGGGCATCCGGCGTCTGCCTTATTACGACCAGCTGATGGCGATCGGCAGCGATGACCGCGCCGCCTATACGGCCGGCGTTCCGGTCACCAAGGTTCGTTTCATTGCCTATGTCATCACCGGCACCTTTGCCGGCGTTGCCGGCCTGATGCTGACAGCGCTGATCGGTTCGGCTGATCCGAATATCGGCGCGACCTACACGCTGATTGCGGTTGCCGCCGTGGCGCTTGGCGGTGTCAGCCTTGCCGGCGGGCGGGGAGGGCTGCTCGGCGCGGCAATCGGCGCGATCGATATCTTCCTGCTGCAGAGCGTGCTGACCTCCTTCAACGTCTCCACCTATGTATTGCAGATCGCCTACGGCGCCATCCTGGTTGCCGCCGTCATCCTGACGGCCGTGCAGGAACGGGCCGCCAAGCGGGAGAGGGCATGATGGCCAAACTCAAGACATTTCTCGGCAGCACCAATGGCCGCGTCTTCGGCGCCTTTCTCATCGCCGCACTCCTGCATCTGATCGGCACGCTTGCCATTCCCGGCTATTCGTCGCCCTTTGCAATCCGTGCCATGCTGGTGATTGCCGCGCTTTTGGCGGTCGCCTCCATCGGCCAGACGCTGGTGGTCATCCTCGGCGGCATCGACCTCTCCATTCCCTTCGTCATCGGTTTTGCCAATGTCGTGGCGGCGCAGCTTTATGGCGACGGTTGGAATTTTGTCCTCGTCTGCCTGCTGGTTTCGGTAATGGCGGCGCTGATCGGCGCCTTCAACGGCTATGTGTCGAGGAAACTCGATATCCATCCGCTGATCGTGACGCTCGGAGCCGGCATGGTGGTGCAGGGCTGCGTGCTTTTGTGGACCAAGGGTTTCCCTTCCGGTTCGGCGCCATCGGCCGTTTCCGCCTTCGTCTCCATCGGCGGGTCGGCCGGGCCGTTGCCCGTTCCGTGGCTGGTGCCGAGCCTTGTCGTGCTGGCAACCCTGATCATATTGATGATGGCACGCTCGCCTTACGGCCGCAGGCTGTATGCGCTCGGCAGCAATCCGGGTGCCGCACCGCTGGCGCTGATTGATCCCGTCAGGATGTGGGTGATCACCTTTGCGCTCAGCGCCTTCTTTGCCGCCGTTGCCGGCGTGCTGCTGCTCGGCTTTACCGGCTCTGCCTATGGCGATGTCGGCCAGCCCTACCTGTTCCAGACGATTGCAGCCGTCGTTGTCGGCGGTGCGGCGCTGGTGGGCGGGCGTGGCAGCTATCTCGGCACCATTGCCGGCGTGCTGGTGCTGACGGAGATCAATACGCTGCTGATCGGCCTGGGTTTCCAGCCGGCGATGGTGCAGGCGGCGCTTGGCCTTATCATCATCTTGCTCGTCTCGCTCTATGGGCGCGAGCGGCACGTCAGCGCGACGATCTGAATGGACGGCGGCTCCATCATTGAGAGCCGCCCGCCTTCGTCAAAAATTAGCCGAGCGACCAGATCCGCCGGGCATTGCCGGAGAGCAGTTTTTCCCGCTCGTCGGCACTTGCGCCGGCGATCAGCGCATGCGTCGTCGCCACCCATGTGGAAAGCCCGCCACCCAGCGTGCACACCGGCCAGTCGCTGCCCCAGACGACACGATCCCAGCCGAAGGCGCCGATGGTGTACTCCACATAGGGGCGCAGCGTTTCGGCAACCCAGTTTTCCGCATCCGCATAAGCGACGACACCGGAGATTTTTGCCGTGACGTTCGGACGCCGGGCGATGTCCGTGATGTTTTCGCGCCATGGATGCTGCGCTTCGGCACGAATGTCCGGCACGCCGCAATGGTCGAGGATGAACTGCACGTCGGGCATCAGATCGGCAAGGGCGGCGGCAAGCGGCAATTGTCGCGGCAGGACACAGAGATCGAAGGTCAGGCCGGTGCCGGAAAGTCGCTTCAGGTTTTCGCGAAACAGCGGCTGCTCGGAAAGCTCGTCCGGCATCACATGCAGCACGCGGCGAAAGCCCTTGACGAAGGGATTGGCCTGCTGGCGTTCGAGGAAAGCGACGAAGCCGTCCCCCTCCGGCCGGCAGGCGGAAATGGCGCCCTTGATCAGGCTGCCGTCTTCGGCGGCCACGCCCCGGACATAATCCGTCTCCTTCTCCTGTTCCGCCGGATCGACATCGACCTCCATATGCAGGGTGGTCGAAATGCCGACGCGTTTGGCTTCAGCCGCGTAGGTCCGGTAGAGGAAATCGCGATCGAGCGGCGGCGCGGATGACAGCCATGGATAGGTGAGAGCTGCCTTGTCGATGATGTGCAGATGCGTGTCGATGATCATGGCAACTCCTCCCAGCGTTTCCAGGTCGTTATCTCACATAGGAATGATTTATTCAAATAAGAGTTTTTTTCGCGAGGGCGCAATTTTTCAGCAATTTGCCGCTTGAAATTGCAGGTCTTTTCCCTCGCGCCCAAATATGAAGTTCATTTTTCAGCCGGTGTCGGCACGTCCGAACCGGCGAGCAACGACAGCTGCGACGCGGTTTCCTGCAGCAGGGAAATGGTGCGGCTGATGTCCGGCGCGCCGGGAGCGTTGACCAGCGTGATATAGGGCACGGTCAGCGCGGCGATGCCGCGTCCATCCGGGCCGAGGATCGGCGCCGAGAGGTTGTAGACGCCGGCGGTCTGGGCGCTGGCCATCATTTCGTAGCCGCGTTCGCGGATCTGGTCGAGCCGGGCGTAAAATTCCGGCGTCAGTTTTACGTCCTCGCGGCTGCGCACATGTTCGGAGATCATCATTTCGCGCTCTTCCGGAGAGCGGAATGCCAGGAGGACATGGCCGGAACCGGTATCGAAAAGGCTGATATGCGAGCCGACACGGATGGAAATGCCCCAATAATCCGGCGCTTCCTGCTGCGCAATGACAACGGCGGCGCCGCGGTCGAAGACGGCGAGCTGGTTGGCCTGCTTCGATTTCTGCGCCAGGTCGCGCATCAGCGGCGTGGCATAGGAGGCAAGCCGCCGCACCGGGGCATGCAACTGCGCCAGGCCGAACAGTTTCAGCGTCAGCGAATAACGGTCGCCATCGATTCGGGTGACGTAGCCGCGGCGCACCAGCCGGTCGAGCATGCGGTAGAACTCGTTGGGGCTGCGGCCGAGGCGCTTGGAAATCTCCGCCTGCGTCAGGCCGCCGTCCACGCCGGCAAGGAGTTCAAGGATGTCGAGGCCCTTGTCCAGCGCCGGTGCGCGGTAGCGGTCGTCATCGTTCTCCATGCTCGTTCCTCCTCCTATGTGAATATTCATTTCCATATACGCATAATTTCTCGCCGGGAAGCGAAAGTTCAGGCTTGACGCAAACGGCATTTCTTGTTTTGTATATAAATGAAGTTCTCACAAATGAGAATATGGGAGCTGACCCGTGCAATCACGCACGGTGGGATGAGGAGGAGCCAGATGAAGAAGTTGCTATCCGGCGTTGCTGCCGGCGCTGTTCTGTTGGCCTGCGGTATTCAGGCGGCCTTTGCCGCGGATTTGCCCGGGAAATTCGACGGCGTCACGATCGATGCCAAGCTGATCGGTGGTCAGCAGTATGAGCCGCTTTACGCGCGCATCGCCGAGTGGGAAAAAGCCACGGGCGCCAAGGTCAACGTTCTCTCGAAGAAGAACCACTTCGAGCTGGACAAGGAAATCAAGTCGGACATCGCTTCCGGCACGATCAGCTGGTGCGTTGGTTCCAACCACTCATCCTTCGCGCCGCAGTATCCGGATCTCTATGCAGACCTGAATGGCCTGCTGCCGGCTGAGGTTATCGGCGAGTTCGTCGACGCCAACATCAAGTCCTCGACGATCGACGGCAAGCTCGTCATGCTGCCGCGCGCGCAGTTCGACGTTTCGGCTCTTTATTACCAGAAGAGCCTCTATGCCGACGAAGCCAAGAAGACGGCATTCAAGGCCAAGTATGGCTATGACCTGACGCCGCCGGACACCTGGAAGCAGGTTGCCGATCAGGCCGAGTTCTTCTCCGATCCGCCGAACTTCTACGGCACACAGTTTGCTGGCAAGGAAGAGGCGATCAACGGCCGCTTCTACGAAATGCTGCTCGCTGAAGGCGGCGAATACCTCGATGCAGATGGCAAGCCGGCCTTCAATTCCGAAGCTGGCGTGCGCGCGCTCGACTGGTTCGTGAACCTCTACAAGGCCAAGGCCGTTCCGGCCGGCACGACCAACTACCTCTGGGATGAACTTGGCGCAGGCTTTGCCTCCGGCACCATCGCCGTCAACCTCGACTGGCCTGGCTGGGCGACCTACTTCAACGACCCGAAGTCGTCCAAGGTTGCCGGCAATGTCGGCGTGAAGGTTGCTCCGGCCGGTTCGTCCGGCAAGCGCACCGGCTGGTCCGGTCACCACGGCTTCTCGGTTACCGAAAGCTGCGCCAACAAGGAAGCTGCCGCTTCGCTCGTCTGGTTCCTGACCAACGACGACTCGCAGAAGATCGAAGCTGCCAACGGCACGCTGCCGACCCGCAAGGCTGTCTGGGAGTGGGATCTGCAGCAGGCAGAATCCGATCCTTACAAGAAGGAAGCCCTGACGGCCTTCCAGGAAACGGCAAAGGGTGCTTTCGCCGTTCCGCAGACGCCGTCGTGGATCGAGATTTCCAACGTCGTCTATCCTGAGCTCCAGGCCGCCATCCTCGGCGACAAGACCTCGAAGGAAGCGCTCGACGCTGCCGCCGAAAAGGCGCTGCAGGTGCTGCAGGACGCCGGCGAACTCTAAATCGCTGCTTTCCATGGATGCCCGCGGCCTTGCCGGCCGCGGGCATCTGCCGATGAACAGGAACGAGCATTCCCGTCGCAGCCGTCCCCCGGGATAGAGCTGTGCATCCTTGGTTGCTCCGGCCAGAGCCGCAGCCCAAGATCTGATTGCCATCAGAACACGTCGGGATGGGTGTCAAACATGTTTCGAAAAATATCTCCACCGGTCCTGCTGCTGCTTCCGGCCATCATGGTGCTGGTGGCAGTCGTGCTGTTCCCGCTGCTTTTGTCGCTTTATTCCAGTTTTACGCCGTTCCGGCTGACAAAACCCGCCTCGCTGTTCATCTGGGCCGGTTTCCGCAATTATGAGCGGATCCTGACGGACTGGGTTTTCTGGGCGGCGTTCCTGCGCACCGTCGTGCTGTTGACCATCGCACTGAACCTCGAAATGCTGCTTGGCCTCGGCCTTGCCATGCTGGTCAACAAGGCCACCTACGGCAAGCGGGCGCTGCGCACGGCGATGATGTTCCCGATGATGTTTTCGCCGGTGCTGGTCGGTTTCCAGTTCAAGTTCATGTTCAACGACAATGTCGGCCTGATCAACAACGCGCTGCAGTCTCTTGGCCTGACGGATCAGGCGATCCCGTGGCTGATCGACGGCAACCTGGCACTGTTTGCGATCTCGGTCGCCGAAATCTGGTCGTCGACCTCGGTCTTCGCCATCCTCATCCTCGCCGGCCTGCTCGCCATGCCGCAGGAGCCGGTGGAAGCGGCGCGTGTCGATGGCTGCACGCCGTGGCAGACCTTCCGGTATGTCACCTGGCCGTTCCTGATGCCCTTCGCCTATATCGCCATGACCATCCGCTCGCTCGACATCGCGCGCGCCTACGACATCGTCAAGATCATGACGGATGGCGGCCCGGCGCGGCGTACCGAGCTGATCTGGACGCTGGTCGGCCGCACCGCCTATGCCGATGCGCAAATGGGGCTTGCCACCGCCATGGCCTACATTTCGATCATCCTGTCGATCGTTTTCACCATCTATTTCTTCCGGAAGCTTGCCGCAGCCCGGACCCAGATCGGAGCGGAGTGGTAAGATGGACCGCAATTCCAAACAGCGCCTGAAGCGCCGTGTCCTCAAGGTCTTCTATCTCGTCGGCCTGTTCCTGGCGATGCTGGTCATCTGCCTTCCCGGTTTCTGGATCGTGCTCAGTTCGCTGCGCCCGACCGTCGAGATCATGGCGAAGCCGCCGGTGTGGATCCCCAACGAAATCACCTTCGAAGCCTATACCGCCATGTTCAGCGGCGTCGGCAAGGGTGGTATCCCGGTCTGGGATTATTTCCGCAACTCGCTGATCATCTCGGTCACCTCCACGGTCATCGCGCTCGCCATCGGCATGTCCGGCGGCTACGCCTTCGCGCGCTTCCGCTTCAAGGGCAAGTCCGGCGCCTTCCTCGGCCTGATGCTGACGCGTTCGGTGCCCGGTATCGCGCTGTCGCTGCCGCTGTTCATCGTCTATTCGCGCCTCGGCATCATCGATACGCATTTCGGCCTGATCCTCACCTATGTCGCGCTCAACGTGCCCTTCACCATCTGGCTGATCGACGGTTTCTTCCGCCAGGTGCCGAAGGATCTCGCCGAGGCGGCGCAGATCGACGGCTGCACCCGCTGGCAGGCCTTCTGGCAGGTGGAATTCCCGCTGGCCGGCCCGGGCATCGCGTCCGCAGGCATCTTCTCGTTCCTCACCTGCTGGAACGAATATGCGCTGGCCTCGCAGCTGACCCGCTCGATCAATTCGAAGACGCTGCCGGTCGGCCTGCTCGACTACACGGCCGAGTTCACCATCGACTGGCGCGGCATGTGCGCGCTGGCCGTCGTGATGATCGCACCGGCGCTCGCACTCACTTTCATCATTCAGAAGCACCTCGTCTCCGGTTTGACGTTCGGTGCGGTCAAGGGTTGATCCGTCATGGCTCAGGTTTCTCTCAAAAAACTCGTCAAGCGTTACGGCGCGCTGGAAATCGTCCACGGCATCGACCTCGACATCAAGGACAAGGAATTCATCGCGCTGGTTGGCCCGTCCGGTTGTGGCAAGTCGACGACGCTGCGCATGATTGCCGGCCTGGAAGACATTTCCGGCGGCGAGATCTTCATCGGCGATACCGTCGTCAACGACCTGCCGCCGCGTGACCGCAACATCTCGATGGTCTTCCAGTCCTACGCGCTGTATCCGCACATGACCGTGCGTGAAAACATGGGGTTTTCGCTGAAGATCGCCAAGAAGTCGCAGGCGGAGATCGACGAGCGCGTCAACGAGGCGTCGAAGATCCTCAGCCTCGAAGCCTTGATGGATCGTCGCCCGGCACAGTTGTCCGGCGGCCAGCGCCAGCGTGTTGCCATGGGGCGCGCCATCGTCCGCCAGCCGGATGTCTTCCTCTTCGACGAACCTTTGTCGAACCTCGATGCCAAGCTGCGCACCCAGGTGCGCACCGAGATCAAGCGGCTGCATGCCAAGGTGCAGTCGACGATGATCTACGTCACCCACGATCAGGTGGAGGCGATGACGCTTGCCGACCGCATCGTCATCATGCGTGACGGCCATATCGAACAGGTCGGCACGCCGGACGAGGTGTTCAAGAAGCCCGCGACGCGCTTTGTTGCCGGCTTCATCGGCTCGCCGCCGATGAATATCGAGGAGGCCAAGGTCGAGGCGGGCAAGCTCGTCTTCAAGAACGGCGACAGCCTGCCCTTGCCGACCCAATTCAAGGATCGCGTCAAGGATGGCCAGCAGGTCGTCTTCGGCTTGCGTCCCGATGACATCTTTCCGACGGGCCACGGCCTGCACTCCGGTGAAGACGCGGCCGTGCACCACAACGAGGTCTCGGTGGTCATCACCGAGCCGCTCGGCAACGAGACGCTGGTCTTCGTCGAGTTCGCCGGTCGCGAATGGGTGTCGCGCATGCTGAACCCGCGGCCATTGAAGACTGGTGAACGGCTGCAGATGAGCTTCGACTTGTCGCAGGCGCATCTGTTCTCCGCCGAGACCGGCACGTCGCTGGCGCTTTGATTAGGGAGGAACGATCATGGCCCGTATTGAAAAAATCGAATTGCGGATGGTGGACCTGCCGCCGAAGGTGAAGCGCACGGATGCCATCCAGAGCTTCGTCAGCCAGGAAACGCCGATCGTCACCATCACCGATTCCGACGGCGCCGTCGGCATCGGTTACTCCTACACCATCGGCACCGGCGGTTCCTCCGTCATGCGGCTCCTGTCGGATCACCTCGTGCCGCTGCTGATCGGCGAGGATGCCGACCGCATCGAGGCCTTGTGGCACAAGATGGAATTCGCCACCCACGCCACCACCATCGGCGCGATCACCGCCTTGGCGCTGGCCGCCGTCGATACCGCACTCTGGGACCTGCGCGCCAAGAAGCAGAATCTGCCGTTGTGGAAGCTTGCCGGCGGCGCCAAGGACAGCTGCCCGCTCTACACCACCGAAGGCGGATGGCTGCATATCTCCAAGGAAGCGCTGGTCGAGGATGCGCTGCAGGCCAAGGCCAAGGGTTTTTCCGGCTCCAAGGTCAAGATCGGCAAGCCGCACGGCTCCGAGGACTACGACCGCCTGTCGGCGATGCGCAAGGCGCTCGGCGACGGCTTCGAGATCATGACCGACGGCAACCAGGGTTTTACTGTCGACGAGGCGATCCGACGCGCCGCGCGGCTGGCCGAACTCGACCTCGCCTGGATCGAGGAGCCGCTGCCGGCCGACGATCTCGACGGCCATATCCGCCTGACGCGCTCGACGGCAACGCCGATCGCCGTTGGCGAATCGATGTATTCGATCCGGCATTTCCGCGAATATATGCAGAAGGGCGCCTGCTCGATCGTGCAGGTCGATGTCGCCCGCATCGGCGGCATCACGCCGTGGCTGAAGGTGGCGAACACCGCTGAAGCCTTCGACATTCCGGTCTGCCCGCACTTCCTGATGGAACTGCATGTCAGCCTTGTCTGCGCCGTGCAGAACGGCAAATATGTCGAATACATCCCGCAGCTCGACGACCTCACCACTAAGGGCATGGAAATCCGCGACGGCCGAGCAATCGCGCCTTCCGAACCGGGTATCGGCATCGCGTGGGATTGGGATGCGGTGAAGGCACGCAGCATTGCCGAATTCACCCGCGAATTCACCGGTAACTGAGGAGCAGAACGATGCAGCGCATGGGCATGGTGATCGGCCTGCAGCCGGAGAAGATTGCGGAATACAAGGCGCTGCATGCGGTGGTCTGGCCGGAGATCCTGGCGCTGATCTCCGAATGCAACATCACCAACTATTCCATCTTCCTCAAGGAGCCGGAAAACCTGCTGTTCGGTTATTGGGAGTATCTCGGCAGCGATTTCGAGGCCGACATGGCCAAGATGGCGGCCAGCCCGAAGAACCAGGAATGGTGGTCGGTCTGCATGCCGTGCCAGAAGCCGCTTGAGACTCGCAAAGAGGGCGAGTGGTGGGCGATGATGGAAGAGGTTTTTCATCATGGCTGAAATGCTGGCATTCCCTTCTCCCCAGCGGGGAGAAGGTGGCCCGAAGGGTCGGATGAGGGGGTGTCGGCTCCTCAGATTGCGCCCGTCGTTGGCGCTCCGGTCGTTCGCGGCCTGCGCCGCTCACCCCCTCATCGCCTCGCAGGCTCGGCACTTCTCCCCGCTGGGGAGAAGAGGGAGAAAAATGCATGATCTTTGACCCAAAATCCCTGCAGCAGTGGTGGCCGAAGCCTGAGACGCCGCGGCCGATCGTGATTTTCGGTGCCGGTTCGATCGTGGGTGACGCGCACCTGCCGGCTTACAAAAAGGCCGGGTTCCCCGTCGCCGGCATCTACGATCCGAACCGTGAAAAGGCGGAAGCCTTGGCGAACCAGTGGGGCATTCGCGCCTTCCCCTCGCAGGAAGAAGCCGTTGCCGTCGAAAATGCGGTCTTCGACCTGGCGACGCCACCGGCCGCGCATGTGTCCATCCTGAAACTGTTGCCGAAGGGCTCCTTCGCGCTGATCCAGAAGCCTATGGGAAGTGATCTGGCCGGTGCAACCGAGATCCTGAACGTTTGCCGCGAACGCGACATCAAGGCCGCCGTCAATTTCCAGCTGCGCTTTGCGCCGATGATGCTGGCGCTGAAGGATGCCGTGGCAAAAGGCCTGCTCGGCGAGGTCGTCGATTTCGACGCATGGCTGGCGCTGGCGACACCGTGGGGGCTCTGGCCGTTCCTGAAAGGCCTGCCGCGTATCGAGATCGCCATGCACTCGATCCACTATCTCGATTTCATCCGTGGCCTGCTCGGCAATCCGCTTGGCGTACATGCCAAGACCCTCGGCCATCCGAACCACGACGTGGCGCAAACGCGCACCGCCGCGATCCTCGATTACGGTGACAAGGTCCGTTGCGTCGTCTCGGTCAACCACGACCATGATTTCGGCCGAAAATTCCAGGCCTGCGAATTCCGCATCAGCGGCACCGAGGGGGCCGCCTACGTCAAGCTCGGCGTCAACCTCGACTATCCGCGCGGCGAACCGGACGAACTCTGGATACGCCCGGCCGGCGGCGAGGACTGGGTGCCGGTGCCGCTCGAAGGCGCCTGGTTCCCGGATGCCTTCGAAAACCGCATGGCGAACCTGCAGCGATTTGCCACCGGCGAGGACAGCGAACTGGTCGGCTCCGTCGAAGACGCCTGGCAGACCATGGCCCTTGTCGAGGCCGCTTATGAATCCAGCGCCAGCCCGGCAACGCCGCTGGCCAAACTTCCGGAGGCCTGAGGCATGGCGGAACAGACCATTCACTACGAAGACTACGAACTCGGTCACGAGCGCATCACCACCGGCCGCACCATCACCGAGACGGATTTTGTCGTGCATGCCGGCCATACCGGCGATTTTTTCCCGCATCACATGGATGCCGAATTCGCCAAGACGCTGCCCGGCGGCCAGCGCATAGCCCACGGGACGATGATCTTTTCGATCGGCGTCGGCCTGACGGCGTCGCTGATCAACCCGGTGGCATTTTCTTATGGGTACGACCGGCTTCGCTTCATCCGTCCCGTCCACATCGGTGATACGATCCGCACCCGCGTGACCATCTCGGCCAAGGAAGACGATCCGAAACGGGCGGAGATGGGTCGCGTCATCGAACGTTGCGAAGTGCTCAATCAGCGAAATGAAGTCGTTCTGGCAGCGGATCACATCCTGCTCGTCGAGCGCAAACAGAAGTGAAGGATGAAACCATGACGGACTATCTGGTAGGCAAGACCGTACTGATCACCGCGGCCGCACAGGGTATCGGCCGGGCCTCGGTGCTGGCTTTTGCCAAGGCGGGCGCGAAGGTTGTCGCGACCGACATCAACATGGACCTGCTCAATGAGCTGGCGAGCGACAACATCGCCGTCAAGAAGCTCAACGTGCTGGATGATGACGCCGTCAAGGCACTGGTCGCCGAAATCGGCGCCGTCGACGTCCTTTTCAATTGCGCCGGCGTCGTTCACGGCGGCAACATCATGGAAATGCCGGACAAGGATCTCGAATTCGCCTTCGATCTCAACGTCAAGGCGCAGATCCGCCTGATCCGCGCCGTGCTGCCGGGCATGCTGGAGCGCAAGGATGGCGCCATCGTCAACATGGCTTCCGTCGCGTCCAGCGTGAAGGGCGTGGCGAACCGCTTTGCTTACGGCGTCACCAAGGCGGCCGTCATCGGCCTCACCAAGGCGATTGCCGCCGATTACGTTGCGCAGGGCATTCGCTGCAACGCGATTTGCCCCGGCACGGTCGAAAGCCCGTCGCTGCAGGAGCGTCTGCGCGCCCAGGGTGACTACGAGACAACGCGTGCCGCCTTCGTCGCCCGCCAGCCGATTGGCCGCATCGGTACGCCGGAGGAAATCGCCGATCTCGCCGTCTACCTTGCCGGCGCCACCTACACGACCGGTCAGGCCTACGCCATCGACGGCGGCTGGACCATCTGACCGAGACTATCACCACATCCGCGGCCGTTTGCAGGGAGCGACGGCGATAGGCCGCCGTCACTCCGATTTTTAGAGGTTACCATGACCCGTATTACCGACCTTCGCGTCTTCGACCTGCGCTTTCCCACATCCCAGAGCCTTGATGGCTCGGATGCCATGAATCCGGATCCGGATTATTCGGCCGCCTATGTCATTCTCGATACCGACAAGCCGGGCCTTGCCGGCCACGGCCTGACCTTCACCATCGGCCGCGGCAACGACATCTGCTGCATGGCGATCGAGGCGATGCGCCATCTGGTGGTCGGCACCGAGCTTTCCACGGTGCTGGAGAACCCCGGCAAATACTGGCGCCATCTCACCAGCGACAGCCAGTTGCGCTGGATCGGCCCGGACAAGGGCGCCATGCACCTGGCCACCGGCGCTGTCGTCAACGCCGTCTGGGATCTGCTCGCCAAGGAAGCCGGCAAGCCGGTCTGGCGCCTGGTGGGCGACATGACCCCGGAACAGATCGCCGATATCGTCGATTACCGTTACCTCACCGACGTGCTGACCCGCGACGATGCTCTTGCCATCCTGAAAAAGGCCGAGGCCGGCAAGGCGGAGCGCATCGCCACGCTCGAGAAGGACGGTTACGCCTGCTACACGACGTCTGCCGGCTGGCTCGGTTACGACGACGACAAGCTGCGCCGCCTCTGCCAGGAAGCCATCGATGCCGGCTTCAACCATGTCAAGATGAAGGTCGGCCGTGATCTCGAAGACGATATTCGCCGCCTGACCATCGCCCGCGAGGTCATCGGTCCGGATCGTTACCTGATGATCGATGCCAACCAGGTCTGGGAAGTCGACCAGGCGATCGACTGGGTGAAGAAGCTTGCCTTCTGCAAGCCGTTCTTCATCGAGGAGCCAACCAGCCCGGACGACGTCGCCGGCCATCGCAAGATCCGTCAGGCGATCGGCCCGGTGAAGGTCGCAACCGGCGAGATGTGCCAGAACCGCATCATGTTCAAGCAGTTCATCGCCGAAGGCGCCATCGACGTGGTGCAGATCGATTCGTGCCGCATGGGCGGCCTGAACGAGGTGCTGGCGGTGCTTTTGATTGCCGCGAAGTACAACCTGCCTGTCTGGCCGCATGCCGGCGGCGTCGGCCTCTGCGAATATGTGCAGCATCTGTCGATGATCGATTACATCGCCGTGTCCGGCACCAAGGAGGGCAGGGTCATCGAGTTCGTCGACCATCTGCACGAACACTTCATCGATCCCTGCGTCATCCAGGACGCGGCCTACATGCCGCCGTCGCTGCCGGGCTTTTCCATCGAGATGAAGCCGCAGTCGATTGCGGATTATACCTTCAAGGGGTGAGGGTTGCCTGAGAAGGTCAGCGGCATGTTGCGCGGTTTGCCTTCAGGCTGCTGGAAAATCGGAAGACCTCTCCTTCGTCATGCTCGGTCTTGTGCCGAGCATCCAAGCACGCCAGACATCGCCGTTACCGTCAACGACTTGGTAGGCGTCGGCAGATTCTCGGGACAAGCCCGAGAATGACGTATTGGGGCATGGCGGTTGTCGCCAACTTAAAGGCCCGCTGCAGAGTATGCAGCGGGCCTTTCAATTTTCCGGAAAGTGGCGCCGAGGCTGCTCAGATCGGCTGCATCTTGCGGATGTCGCTCAACTGACGCTTCATGCGATGGATACGAGCCTGCTCCTCCGGCGGGCGGCGCATCGAGACGCTGGTGGACAGAATGTCGATGACGACGAGGGCGGCGATGCGCGAGATCGTCGGCGTATACATGTTGGTGTTTTCCAACGTCTCGACGACCAGCGGCACGTCGCAATAGGAGGCGAGCGGCGAATCCGAGCCGGTCAGCCCGATGACAGAGGCGCCGTTCTCGCGGGCGATGCGGGCGATTTCGATGATCGAGCGTGTCGTTCCCGTATTGGAGATCAGGAAGGCGACGTCGCCGGGGTTCATCATCGTCGCAACCATCACCTGCTGGTGCGAATCAAGTTGCGCGCCGCAGGGCACGCCGAACAACGGAAATTTCTGCTGCGCGTCACGCGCAACGATGCCGGAGGCGCCGAAGCCGAAGAATTCGATCGAACGGGCGGCGGCGAGGATATCGATCGCCTTGTGCAGCGCCGCCTTGTCGAGGCGCGAGCGCGCCCAGTCGAGGCTGGTCATGGTGTAGTCGAAGATCTTTTCCGCCACGACTTCCGGCTCGTCGGTGTCGAGCAGCACGGAATGGGTCGCCGGCGTGCCGAGCGCCAGGCTCTGGGCCAGCCGGATCTTGAAATCCTGAAAGCCGTTGCAGCCGATGGCGGTCGAAAATCGCAGGACGGTCGGCTGGCTGACTTCGGCCAGCGCCGCGGTCTCGCCCACCGTGGCGTTGAGGATGCGGCGCGGGTCTTCCAGCACGACATCGGCGACCTTGCGGTCGGACTTGCGCAGGTCCGGCCGCAGAGTCCGGATGACCTCGATGATGTTGCGGTTGGGATTTCGGATATCCGCTCGCGTATCCGTGTCCATGCTCATGCCTTGCTGTTCCCCGTCGTGCCGACGCTTTTGCGCTCAACCTAGAGGCCGGCCCATTCGAAAGCAATCGCTTCCCGGGCGCGGTACACAACCGGAGAGACGCTTGACCGGGCCGCAGCGTCGATCTCTTCCGGCGCGGCGGTGTTGAAGTCGAAAAGCCCGTAGTGATGGGCGATCATCGCCGAGGCACCGATGGCGCCGGCAAGCGCTATCGCCTCGCCGAGATCAAAATTGCCGGGCACGCCGTTTTGCGAAAGCTCCGGCCGGCGGCCGTTGACCGGCAGCAGGGCGATGGCGGATTTCAGCGCGGCAACCTCCTGTTCAAGGCCATCGAAAGGAATGCAGTCGCCGGAATGCCAGATGCGGCAATCGCCTGACGCAATGACATAGCCGAGAAACCTGTTGTCGCCCTGGTCGTCCGTTTCCAGTGTTTCATGCGCGGCGCGGGTGGCGGTGACCTTGAGATCGGCGCTGACATCAAGCGTTTCGCCGGCGCCAAGCAGGTCGAGCCGGTCTTCTGCGACACCGCTGCGCTCCAGCGCCTGGGTCCGCATCGCCCGCGGGGCGACCAGTCGGGCTTGCGGGTTGGCGGCAAGCAGCGGTTTCAGCGTTCCCGGGTCCATATGGTCGGTATGGGCGTGGGTGCAAAGCACACGGTCGATGGGGCCGAGTTCAGCGACCGTGACCGGCGGCGGCATCATGCGTACATGCGGCCGTGCCGTGCCCTTGTATTTTTCAGCCAGACTGTCGGAAAGATAGGGGTCGATCACCAGCCGCCGGCCGGCGATGTCGAGGACAAAACCGGCCTGGCCGAGCCAGTAGAGCGTCGGCCGTTCGGCGATGCCCGCCTGAAGCCGGCGGGCAAGGGAACCCTCGAAGGGCGTTTCGATGAGGCCGCGCATGGCCTTCCTCACGCCTGCAGGGCGGCAAGCAGGTTGTTGGCGGCGATCTTCGTGGCGCGATCGACGCTTTCGGCGGTAAAGCCGCCGATATGGCTGGTGGCGATCACCCGGCGGTTGGTCGCAAGCCGAAGGTCGACCGGCGGCTCCGGCTCGAAGACATCGGTGGCGTAGCAGGCGATCTGGCCGGCATCCAGCGCTTCAAGCAGTGCTTCCTCGTCGATGAGGCGGGCGCGGGCAGTATTGATCAGCACCAGGCCCGGCTTTGCGGCAAACAGCCGCTCGCGGGTGAACAGCGCCGAGCCGTCGCGCGGCATCGGGCAATGCAGCGATACCACTTCTGCCTCGGCAATGATCTCGTCGATCTCGGCATAGGAGAAAGAGGCGCCGGGCAGGTCGAGGTTCGGCCGCATCGGGTCGTAAGCGATGACTTTCGCACCGAGGGCAACGACCATGCGGGCGACCTCGCGGCCGATGGCGCCGCAGCCGATGATGCCGACGGTGCGGCCGTGGATTTCCAGGCCGCGGGTGCGCGGCCAGCCGCCGGCCTTGATGCCGGCATCGGCGGCCGGGATGGCGCGCATGGCGCTGAACAGCAGGCCGATCGTCAGCTCGGCGACGCCCATGGAATTGGCGCCCTCGGCAATCATGATCTTGACGCCACGCTGCTGCAGGATCTCGACCGGCAGGTTATCGACGCCGACACCGTTGCGGCTGATGACCTTGAGGTTGCTGGCCGCTTCGACGATCTTCGGCGTCACCGGCTCGACGCCGGCAAGCCAGCCGACGCAGCCGGGAACGAGCGACAGGAGTTCGTCTTCCGTCGGCATGGCGCCGGGTGTCGAATAGACGATTTCGAAGCCACTGTCCTTCAGGCGCTCGACATCCGGATGTGGTTCGGCGGTCAGCGAGCGGGGCGTGACGAGGATGCGCTGGTTCATCGTGTTTATCTCCCGGCTGCCTTCAGGGCGATTTCGGAAATCTGGTCGAAGGACGGGCCCGAGGTCGGGATATCGATATGGAAGACTTCGGCGATCACCTGCGTCCAGCCGTGCAGGAAGTAGGTCCAGCCATCGACGATCTTGAGATCTCGTTTCGCTTCCTGGCTGCGGGCCTGGTCGAGAAAGATCAGGTCGCCGCGATAGTTGAGGTCCCAGGCGACCGCCTTCTTCGGGAAAACGCAGGCGTTGGAGAGCGGCGAACCCGGCGCATCCTTGCCGAGGCCGGTGGCGTTGATCACCAGCGAACCGGGCTTCAACGTCGGCAGCACGGCATCGTTGTCCTCCGGCTTCGGTGCCAGCACGTATTCGATCGGCACGTCGGTCTCGACCTGCGCGTGAATACGGCGGATCTCGTCGAGGCGATGCTGGCTGCGATTGGAAACGATGATGCGGCCCGGCACGTTCGTGCCGCGCGAGCGGCGCATCAGATGCCAGGTGAGCGCGATGGTCGATCCGCCGGCGCCCATGGAAAACAGGTCGGCGCCGGTTTCGGCGAAATAGTTTTCACCGAGGAAACCGTCGATGGAGAGGCCCGACGAAATCGGGTCCTTGGCATGGCAGATCAGCTTGCCGTCGATCTTCGAGATGCAGCTCGTCTCGTCCATCAGCCTTGCATGCGGGTCGATGACGTCGAACATGTCCTTGCAGGCGGCGAAGAGGTCGATCTTGTGGGTCGTCACCAGGGCGCCCATCGACATCGGATCGTCGCGGATGAAGGCGACGGCTTCGCGATAGGCGACCGGATCGTCATGCAGCTTGAAATCCATGCCCTTGATGACCGCGTCCTTGAGGCCGAGATATTCGGCCCAGGCCGGAAACACCTTCATGATCGAGCTTTTGCTGGTGGTGACGCCGATGAAATAGAGGGTCGGCCGAGTTGCCGGTTCGTACTTGCTCACGCGCGTTTCTCCAGCGCTTCCTTCGCGGCCTTGACGGCACCTGCGGCATTCTTGGCTATCTCGGCGAAACGGCCTTCGCGAATATCCTCGGTCTTGGCGATCCAGGTGCCGCCGACAGCAACAACTTGTTTGATCGACAGCCATTCGCCGATGGTGCCTTCGGTGACGCCGCCGGTGGGGATGAAGCGCACGCCGAGATGGGCGAAGGGAGCGGCGATGCCGGAAAGCGCCTTCGGGCCGCCGGCAACGCCGGCGGGGAAGAATTTCGCCAGCCGCACGCCACGCGCCGTCGCCTGCGTCAGGTCGGTCGGCGTCATGATGCCGGGGCAGAAGGGAAGGCCGGCGGCCTTGGCGGCGTCGACGATGTCAGGATCGTAACCCGGCGCCAGGCCGAAGCGGGCGCCGGAGTCGATGGCGCGCTTCAGGTTGTCCTTGTCGAGGATGGTGCCGGCGCCGATGCACAGTTCCGGCCGGGCATCGCGGATGGCGGCCAGCACATCGGCTGCGGCGGCCGTGCGAAACGTGATTTCGGCGACCGGCAGGCCGCCTTCCAGCAGCGCATCGGCCAGCGGCACGGCGTCGGAGGCTTTTTCGATGGCGATGACGGGCACGACGCCCAGGCTGGCGATAAGGTCGATCGGATTGTCCATGATCCCTTGTCCTTCGATTTGGAGCGGTGCTTCGATCAGGCGTATTGTTTCATGAGGGCCGCCACCGTTTCCGGCTGGCGCGGCGTGTAAGCAGGATTGTCGATCAGCTCCCAGCCGCCGCAATCCTTGGCGACGACGCGGTGACGCATACCGTTGGAGGCTTCGATGATGCCGTAGTCCTGGCCGCTGTCGGAGGGGTAGGCGAAAACCATCACAAGATCTTCGTCGCCGACATTGATCGAGCGGTGGATCCAGAAGGGCGGCACGTAACAGATGGTCTGCGGGCCGATTTCGACGATGCGCGTTTCGCCATCAGGCGATTCGAGCTGCATCAGGCCCTGGCCCTTCTGGCCGTAGTAGATCTCGGGACGGTCGGCCTTGGCGTGGATGTGGCCGCGGGTCAGGAAAAATTCACGGCCGACGCGGCCGGGATTCATGCGGGTGACACCGTAGATAAGGTCGCCGCTGTGGGCGCCTGGCCGAAAATCCTCGACATCGTAGACAACAGGATCGGCAAGCTCTTCAACAAGCGCCTGATGGGCGGCAGCGTCTTCATAGAGGCCGGCAAGATCGCTCAACCGCTTCTCGTAACGCCCTGTGTTTCCACTCATGCCGCCGGTCTCGGGGCTGACGAGGCTGGTAACGGGTTCTCGCAACATTGGATCCTCCATGCTTGTAGTGAAATTACATAAATAATCGTCGAAATACAATCAAGTGGAAAATTTAGGCGCAAAATTACGAAAACGAGCATGGTTTTGATGAAAAATTATGTTGACGTGGAAAAATTCGGTAATTACGCTACATATCAGCCATACAGAAGCTGGCTTGGATGACGCATTCCCCTGTGGAGGAGAAAATCATGACTTTCGTAAAGCGCACTGCCCTGAAGCTTGGCCTCGCCGCCGCCGTTTCGCTCGCAGCCCTTTCGGCTGCCCAGGCCGCCGATTGCAAGATCGGCATCTCCATGAAGACGCTCGATGCGCCCTATTTTGCCGCTCAGGAAGTTTCCGCCAAGAAGCAGGCTGAATCGCTCGGTTGCGAAGTTCTTTCGTCCGATGCCCAGAACGACCTGAACAAGCAGATCGCCGACGTCGAAGACATGGTTGCCCAGGGCATCGGCGCCCTGATCATCAACCCGCGCGACAGCAAGGGCCTGGTCGGCGCCGTCAACGCTGCGACCGCCGCTGGCGTCAAGGTGTTCGTGATCGACTCCACCATTGACCCGCAGGCGAACTTCGTGACGCTCGTGCAGTCTTCCAACAGCCAGAACGGCCTGCTCGTCGGCCAGTATCTCGCCGACATCACCAAGGGCAAGGATCTGAAGATCGCCCTGCTGTCCGGCGACAAGGGCAACGAAGTCGGCCAGGAGCGTCGCCTCGGCGTTCTCGCCGGTCTGCTCGAAGGCCAGCTGCGCAACGAAGGCCGTGCCCGTTTCGAAGTCGTCGGTCAGGGCTGGGGCCTCTGGGGTCATGAAGGCGGCCTGAAGGCCATGGAAGACCTGCTGGTCGCCAATCCGGATATCAACGTCGTGCTCGGCGAGAACGACTCCATGGTTCTCGGCGCCAAGATGGCTCTGGAACAGGCCGGTCGCCTCGAAGGCGTCACGCTGATCGCCGCCGCCGACGGCCAGAAGGAAGCGCTGGCGATGATCAAGGAAGGCTCTTACGCCGCAACCGGCCTGAACGATCCGGCGCTGGTTGCCGCAACCGCCGTCGATCTCGCCAAGAAGGCGATCGACGGCTCGCTGCCGGCCGATATCTCCAAGATCACCTACACGACGCCGACCGTGATCAACAAGGACAACGTCGAGACCTACTACAAGGCTGACGCCGTATTCTAAGACCGGTTCCTCCCTGCGGCCGGCATCGCCTCAGGGCATGCCGGCCGTTCACCGGATCGATACGGAATGACGGGCGCCGGACGGTTGACGCAACTGTCTGGCCGTCCGCGTTGAAACGGTCCGTCATGCTTTTCCAGGACGTCGCCTCATGGATCAACTCGTAGAACTGACAGGCATCCGCAAGAATTTCGGTGGCGTGAAGGCGCTGCAGGGCGTCGATTTCGCGCTTCGACCGGGTGAAGTGCATGCGCTGCTCGGCGAAAACGGCGCCGGCAAGTCGACGCTGATGCGTGTGCTCGGCGGTGAATACGTACCGGAGGCCGGCACGGTGAAAGTCGGCGGCGAGGTCCAGCAGTTCCGCCGCCCGTCCGATGCGCTCGAAAAAGGCATTGCCATCATCCACCAGGAAATGGCGCTGGCGACCGACCTGACGGTGGCCGAGAACATCTTCCTCTCCGAAATTCCCTCGATCATCTCCTGGTCGGACCTCAACCGCCGGGCTCGCGAGCTGATCACCAGCCTCGGCTTCAACATCAATCCGGGTGAGACCGTCTCCGACCTGTCGGTCGCCCACCAGCAGGTGGTCGAGATCGCCAAGGCGCTGTCGCGCAACGCCCGCGTCATGGTGTTCGACGAGCCTACCGCAGTGCTTTCCGTGCAGGATGCGGAGCGGCTGCTCGGCATCATCCGTTCGCTGCGCGATCGCGGCGTCGGTGTCATCTACATCTCCCACCGCCTCGATGAAGTGTTCCGCATCGCCGATCGCATCACCGTCATGAAGGACGGCGCTTCGGTGCAGACGGTCGAGCGCTCCGAGGTGGAGATCGACGACGTCATCCGCATGATGGTCGGCCGCTCCCTGAAGGCACTGTTCGGCGAGGATGTCGTCCGCACGCCGGGCGAGGAAGTGCTGCGCGTCGAAAAACTGTCCGACTGCAACCGCGTCAAGGGCGTGTCGCTTGCCGTGCGCGCCGGTGAGATCATCGGGCTCGGCGGCCTCGTCGGCGCCGGACGCACCGAACTGGTGCGGCTGATCTTCGGTGCCGAGCAGGCGAAGTCGGGCCAGATCTTCATTCACGGCAAGCCAGTCAAGATCCGCACGCCGGTGGATGCCGTCAATGCCGGTATCGGCCTGGTACCGGAAAGCCGCAAGGAGCAGGGGCTGATTCTCGACTTCCCCATCCGCGTCAACGCGACGATGGCGAAGCTGGCGCCGCTGGTGAACATGTTCGGCTTCATCCGCCGCGCGGCGGAAAAGGCGACCGTTTCCGATCTCGCCGCCAAGCTGCGCCTGAAGGCCGGCAGCCTCAACGACCCGGCCTCCAGCCTGTCGGGCGGCAACCAGCAGAAGGTGGTGCTGGCCAAGTGGTTCCACGCCAATGGCGACATCCTGATCTTCGACGAGCCGACCCGCGGCGTCGATGTCGGCGCCAAGACGGAGATCTATTCGCTGATCAAGTCGCTGGCTGCCGAGGGTCGCGCCGTGCTGGTCATCTCCTCCGAGCACCTGGAACTGTTCGGCCTCTGCGACCGGATCCTCGTGATGCGTGAAGGCCAGCTGACGGGTTCGCTGGAGCCTGAAGACTATACCGAAGAAAAACTGTTGAAGCTGGCCATGGTCGCGCCCAAGGCCCAGCCCCTCTCCAACCATTGATCGGGTTATCGCCGTGACCGAATTGACCGAAACACCCCGCCGCTCCCTGAATGTTGGCCAGATCCTGCAGCGTTACGGCACCATCGCCATCCTCGTTGCACTGGTGATCGTCGCAACCTCGATGTCGAACGTCTTCCTGACCGAGCGCAACCTGCTCAACGTGCTGCGCCAGATTTCCGGTACCAGCCTGATGGCGGTCGGCATGCTGTTCGTCATTTTGACGCGCGGCATCGATCTCTCCGTCGGTTCGGTCGCTGCTCTCGGCAGCGTGCTCTCGGCCCTGCTGGTGGCACAGTACGGACCGGGCGTGTCGATGCTGGCGGCACTTGTGGTCGGCGGCATCTGTGGTCTCGTTTCCGGCGTGCTGATCGCCTTCCTGAAACTGCCACCTTTTGTCACAACGCTGGCGATGATGACGGTGGCGCGTGGCCTCGCCTTCATCGTTTCGGCCGGCCAGCCGATCATGGTCGGTGAGCCGGGTGCGATCATCACCGCTTTCGGCGCCGGCTTCCTGTTCGGCATTCCTTATCCGGTCGTCCTGATGGCCGTCGTCTTCCTGGTCGCCGGTGCGGTCCTGGTGTTCACCCGCTATGGACGCCTCGTCAAGGCGATCGGCTCGAATGTCGAGGCGGTGCGGCTGTCGGGTATTCCGGTCGCCTGGTACACCATGTCGGTCTACGTCATCTCCGGCGTTCTGGCTGCCGGTGCGGGCATCGTCTCCACCAGCCGCACGGGTGTCGGCTCTGCCAATATCGGCGTTGGTGCCGAGCTTGATGCCATCGCGGCGGTCGTTATCGGCGGCGCCAGCCTGATGGGCGGCCGCGGCGGGGTGTTCAACACCTTCATCGGTGTGATTGTGCTTGGCATTATCGCCAATATGATGAACCTTGCGCGCGTTCCGGGTTACCACCAGCAGGTCTTCATGGGCTGCATCATTGTCGGCGCCATGCTGCTGCAATATGCATCCAACTGGTTCCGGAAGTAACCGAACGCAACGTCTAGACAGGGCATGACCATGGCCGACGATCTTTTCCTGGCAATCGATGTGGGCACCGGCAGCGTTCGCGCTGCACTGGTGGACGTGAAGGGGAAGATCCTGTCGATCGCTGCCCGCGAGCACGAGCAGATCGTGCCGCAGTTCGGCTGGTCGGAGCAGCGGCCCGCGGACTGGTGGCAAGGCGTTGCGGCGGCGATCCGCGAGATCCTGGACACGGTGGCGGATGCCCGGTCGCGTATTTCAGCTGTTTCCGCCTGCGGCCAGATGCATGGCACGGTGCTGGTCGATGGTAACGGCGTGCTGACGCGCGAGACGGCGCCGCTGTGGAACGACAAGCGCACGGTCGATTACGTCACGGCTTTCGAGCGCGCCCATGCACCGGCGGAATATCTGGCCGAAAGCGCCAATCCGCCGACGCCGGCCTGGCCGGGCTTCAAGCTGCAATGGCTGCGCGACAACGACCCGTCCGCTTATGCGCGCACCGCCGCGGTGCTGATGCCGAAGGATTACATCAATCTGAAGCTGACCGGCGAGATCGCCATGGACCGCACCGACGGCGGTGCGAGCTTCCTGATGAACCCGCAGACCGGCGAATGGTCGGACAAGATGGTCGGCCTGCTCGGCCTCGACAAGAGCAAGCTTGCGCCGCTGCGCAATCCGGTCGAAATTCTCGGACATGTGACGGAGGCTACCGCCCTGGAGACGGGGCTGCGCGCCGGCACGCCGGTGCTGGTCGGCGGTGCCGACTATCCCGTGGCTCTGCTCGGCTCCGGCGTCTGCCGTCCGGGCATCGGTTCGGAAGTGATGGGAACCTCGGCGATCATCACCGCGATTGCCGAAAAGCCGCTGCTCGATCCGTCCGTATCCAACGTCGGCACGGTGGAAGGCAATTGGGGGGCCTTCATGCTGCTGGAATCCGGTGGCGATGCGATGCGCTGGGCGCGCCGCGCCTTCCACGAAAAGCAGCTGTCTTATGCCGATATCGTCGCGAAGGCGGCGGAGGCGCCTGCCGGCTCCGACCGGCTGTTCTTCATGCCCTACCTTGTCGGCGAGCGGCTGGGCGACCATCGCAACGCGCGGGCGCAGTTCTTCGGTATCGGCGCTGGCCATGGCCTCGCCCATATGCACCGCGCCGTGCTCGAAGGTGTGGCCTTCGCGGTGAAGAGGCATATCAACATTCTTGATGGTATCTCGGGTTCGAAGCTGGAGCGCGTCATCGCGTCCGGCGGCGGTGCCAAGACGAAACTCTGGATGACGATCAAGGCGAGCGTCTACAACATCCCGATCCTCGTTCCTGATGAGGCGGAATGCGGCCTCGTCGGCTGCGCCGCCATGGCGGCTGCGGCGACCGGCCGTTTCTCCAGGGTCGAAGATGCAGCCGACGCTTACGTTTCCTTTGCCGAAGAAATCCGTCCCGACCCGCGCTGGGTGGACGTTTATGCCAAGATGCAGCCTTTCTTCGAGAAGCTTTATGCGCATAGTCAGGCGCTCTACAACGATCTCGATGGAATGGCATCATGACACGCAAGGCAGTCCTGTTCGACATGGACGGAACCCTCGTCGACAGCGAGGAAACGCATTACGAGACCATGGCAGCAGCCGTGGCCGAACACGGTTATTCCGTGCCGCCGGGTTTTGCCAAGGCGATCACCGGCATGACGATGGCCGATTGCCACACCTATCTCGTCAAGCTCATCGGTCTGCATCTCAGCCTCGATGAGTTCGTGGCGGCGAAATATGCCCACTACCTGCGCCAGGCGCCGGGCCTGAAGATGCGCCCGGGGGCACGGGCGGCCATCGACCTATTGCGGGCGCGCGGTGCGGAGATGGCGATTGTTTCCAATTCCGACCGCATGCTGGCCGATGCCAATCTGCGTGCCGTCAGCCTGCAATGGCCCGACCTGATCACCGTCACACGCAACGACGTGCGCTTGGGCAAGCCGCATGCGGAACCTTATCTGCGCGCCGCCTATCTGCTCGATTTGAAACCCGAGGACTGCATCGTCGTCGAAGACAGCGCGCCGGGCGCCAAGGCCGGCCTTGCGGCCGGCATGCGCGTCATCGCCTGGCCGGAAAAGCACCGGCCGGACATCGTTTTCCCCGAGGGCGTGGTGATGGCCGATCCGGACGATATTGCGCCGGTACTTGCCGCCTGCCTTTCCGAAACATTCGTGCCGCAACTTTAAACCATCCAAGGAGGAGGCCGTTTCCATGTATCTCGATCGTTTCAAACTCACCGGCAGGATTGCCGTGGTGACGGGAGCCGCGCAGGGCATCGGCCTTGCGACCGTCGAGGCTTTGGCCGAAGCCGGCGCCACCGTCGTGCTCACCGACATGAAGGCCGAGCAGCTGAAAGCATCCACCGATGCCATGCGCGAAAAGGGGTATGCCGTCGATAGCGAAGTGCTCGACGTTACCAACCCCGCCGCCGTACAGGCCGCGCACGATGCGATCGTCGCCCGCCACGGCCGCGTCGATATCCTCGTCAACAATGCCGGCATCGCCATCTCCAACCGTCCGGCCGAAACCATGGACGACGAGGTCTGGAACAAGGTCATCGACGTCAACCTCAACGGCGTCTTCTGGTGCTGCCGCTCCTTTGGCAAGGGCATGCTGGAGCGCGGTTCCGGCTCGATCGTCAATGTCGGCTCGATGTCCGGCGTCATCGTCAACCGGCCGCAGGAGCAGGCGAACTACAACGCCTCGAAGGCGGCCGTGCACCACCTCACCAAGTCGCTGGCCGCCGAATGGGCTGCGCGCGGCGTGCGCGTCAACTCCGTGGCGCCGACCTACATCGAGACCGAACTGACGAAATACGTCTACGACGATCCGGAAATGTTCAAATACTGGGTTGGCAGCACGCCGATGCAGCGCATGGGCCGCACCGATGAAATCGCCTCGGTCATCCTGTTCCTCGCCAGCGATGCCGCCAGCCTGATGACCGGCTCGATCGTCCTGGCCGACGGGGGTTACATATGCTGGTGAATGCGATTTCTGCCGGCACCATGCGCGGTGCACGTTTCCCCGGCCGGTACATCCAGGGCGCGGGCGTCATTTCGGTGCTGGGCAAGGAAGCCGGCGGATACGGTCGCAAGGCGACCGTTCTGCTGGACAACGGCGTCTTCGATTTCCTCAAGCCGGATATCGAAAAATCCTTTGCGGGCGGCATCGATGCCGAGATCATCCGCCATGGCGGCGAATGCTCGCGTGATGCGGTCGATGCGCTGGTAGCAGCTGCAAAAGCTTTTGGCGCCGAAGTGATGGTCAGCGCTGGCGGCGGCAAGGCGCTGGATACGGCGAAGGCGGCGGCTTTCGAACTGAAGCTGCCGATCATCGTCGTGCCGACGATTGCCGCCTCGGATGCGCCCTGCAGCGCGCTCGCTGTCATCTACAAGCCGGACGGCAAGGTCGATTACGATCTGTTCCTGCCGAGCAATCCCGACCTCGTGCTGGTCGATACGGCACTGATCGCCAAGGCGCCGGCACGGTTCCTCGCTGCCGGCATTGGCGATGCGCTGGCGACCTATTACGAGGCAGAGTCCTGCCGTCGCAGTGGCGCTTTCAACTGCATGAAGATGCCAGGCGTCAGCCTCGCCTTCGAGGTTGCCCGCTTCTGCCGCGACACGATTTTTGAATTCGGCACTGCCGCCCTTTCGGAGAATGACGCGAAGACGGCTGGCAATGCCTTCGAACGGGTGGTGGAAGCCAATATCCTGCTCTCCGGCATCGGTTTCGAATCCGGCGGCGTGGCGGCGGCGCATGCCATCCATCACGGCCTGTGCGAACTGGATGACGTTCATCATCACCTGCATGGCGAGAAGGTGGCGATCGGTGTGCTGGCCGGCCTGAAGCTGCATGGACTGGACGACGAGTTCGAGAAGGTCAGGGCCTTCTGCGCTTCCGTTCGCCTGCCGACGAAGCTTGCCGACATCGGCATTGCCGAGGTGACGGAAGAGAAGCTGGCGATTATCGCCAGGCGCGCCTGCCGCCCCGGCGAAATCATTCACAACGAGCCGATGCCGATCACCGAAGACATGGTGATCAAGGCTTTGCGGACACTCATCTGAGTGTCCCTTTCCCGAGCGCTTCCGGACGAACCGGCGGCGCTCCCCATTTTTGTTTTACCAATCCATTCGGGAGGAAAAGATGAAGGAAGTCGAGGCTTTCAAGTCCGGTCTTTTTGCGGGAAAAACGGTCGTCGTTTCCGGCGGCACCAGCGGCATCGGCCTGTCGCTTGCCAAGGGTTTTGCCGAAGCCGGCGCCACGGTGATCGCCACCGGCAGTTCCGAGGCGCGGCTTTCGGCAGCCAAGGGTTCCGAGGCAGCCAATCTCAGCTTTCGCCGGCTTGACGTCCGCGGCGGCGCCGCCGTCTCTGCCTTCTTCGACGAACTGGATCGCCTCGACGTGCTGGTCAATTGCCAGGGCGTGGCGCGGCCGGATGCGGAGTGGGAGGAAGAGACGTTCCTGGATGTCATGGACATCAACCTCAACAGCGCCATGCGCCTGTCGCGCGCCGCTTTTCCGCTGTTGAAGGTTAGCCGCGGCAGCATCGTCAACCTCGCCTCGATGTTGAGCTACCTCGCCGACGAGACCGTGCCGTCCTACACCGCCAGCAAGACCGGCATCGTCGGCCTGACGCGGGCGCTTGCCCATAAATACGGCCGTGACGGCGTGCGCGTGAATGCCATCGCGCCGGGATACCACCGCACCGAAATGACCAAGGCCCTCTGGTCGGTGCCGGAAAGCGAAGCGAAGATTTCCGAACGTTCCGCCGTCAAGCGCTGGGGCACGACGGAAGATCTGGTCGGCCCGGTGCTGTTCCTGGCATCGCCTGCCGCGGAATTCGTCACCGGCATCACGCTGCCGGTCGATGGTGGTTATCACATCGGCTGACAGCTGTTTTACAGCATTCGATTCCTGTAAATATGATTACAAACTTATTTGCAGGAATCGAAACTGAAAGAATATTGACATCGCCTCAGGGCAGGCACTAGGCTCCGATGGAATGGTCGACGGCGAAATTTTGGTCATGCCCAATCCGTCGGCACATCGCCCCACGGATGCGAGGAGAGAGCCATGTCCGATGCCGTCATCAAAACCGTTCAGGATGAGATCGAGAAGGATCGCGACTGGGTCATCGACCTGACGCAGAAGATGGTGCGGACGCCGTCGGTCAATCCGAAGTTCCATGTTGACGCGGCGCAGAACCGCGAAGCCGACGTGCAGGCGCTGCTGGATCCTATCCTCCGGGAGGAAGGGTTCAAGACCGAGCAGTGGGATGTCTTTCCCGGTCGTCCGAACCTCGTGGCCGACAAGGCCGGCGACGAGGAGCGCAGCCTGATCCTGTGCGGCCATATCGACGTCGTGCCGGTGGGCGATCCGCGCCGCTGGAATGTCGATCCCTTCGGCGGCGAAATCAAGGATGGCCGGCTTTACGGCCGCGGGGCCATCGACATGAAGAGCGGTGTCGCTGCCTGCATCGCCGCCTCCCGGGCGATCCGACGCGCCGGCATCGATCTTGTCGGCCGCCTGTCGATCCATACGGTCGTCGATGAAGAAGCTGGTGGTTTCGGCGCCATGGATGCGGTAAAGCGCGGCAAGCTCGCCAAGGCCGTGCTGGTGGCGGAGCCCACCTGGGGCGATGTGCTGCCGGCCGAAGGTGGCCTCGAATGGGCGCGCGTGACAATCCGTGGCCGCAACGCCCACTCCGCCTGGCGCTACAACGAGATCTATCCGCAGCGCCATGAACCGGGCCGCCTGGAGCCGGGCATGAACGCCATCGAACTCGCCGCCCGCTTCATCCAGGCACTGCGCAACTACGAACTTGATCGCACCCGCGCCCGCTCGCATCCGCTCTTGCCGGTCGGCATGAACACGATCAACATCGGCGTCATCCATGGCGGCGCCGGCCTCGGTACCAATGGCCTGCCGATCACCATGACCAACCCGGCGATCATTCCCGATACCGCCGTCATCGACCTCGACATGAAGTTCCTGCCGTCTGAAACCTCTGCCGAATACCGCAAGGATTTCGAGGCCTTCGTCCATCATTTCGCCCAGACGGACGCCTGGCTGCGCGCCCATCCGCCGACGATCGAATGGGAACTGGGCGGCCTGTATTTCCCGCCACTCAACACCTCCGTCGAGCATCCGCTGGTGCAGTCGCTGGTCAGGCAGAAATCGAAGATCGGCAAGGCGCCCGACATCAAGGGTTTCGTCGCCGTCTGCGACGCTGCCCATTATGCCGGCGCCGGCATGGACGGCGTGATCTACGGTCCCGCCGGAGACGGTTTCCACGGTGAAGACGAGTATGTCGACATCGAGTCTCTGGTCGAGACCACCAAGGTCATCGCCGCCAGCATCATCGAATGGTGCGGGGTGCGGTAAGCGACAATTTCCATACAAACGGAAATGGCGGGCAGTGCCCGCCATTTTTGTATTCAGTTTGCGCTTTTCGCCCTGCGGAACACCCCGTTCCAGCTCGACTGGATGAACCCCGCAAGCCCCGTGGGGTAGACCAGCATCACGCCGATGATCAGCAGCGCCGTGATGATCGGTCGCCAGGCACCGAGATCAGCCATGGCTTCGGCGAAGATCGTCAGCACGAAGGAGGCGAGGATGGCACCGTAGATCGTGCTGGTGCCGCCGAGCAGCACCATGGAGAGGATGATGGTCGCCAGGCTCATGCCGAAGACGTCGATGGAGGCGTTGCGCTGGTAGGCGGCGTAGAAGGCGCCGGCGACGCCGGTGAAGAAGGCGCTGGCAGCGAGCGTGACGATGCGCTGGCGGACGATCGAGACGCCACGGCTGACGGCATATTCCTCGTTGTCGCGCAACGCGACGATGCCGGCGCCGATGCGCGAGCGCACCAGCGCCCGCAGGAACACGGTGGAGAGGAACAGCATGGCGAGCGCGATGTAGAAATAGGCGAACTTGCCGTCGCGGATCATGTTGTGCTCGCCGAGATACAGCGTCTGGATGCGCACCATGCCCTGCGTGCCGCCGGTATAGTCGGACTGGCTGAGGATCACCTGCATCACCAGCTGCGCGAAGCCGAAGGTGACGAGGATGATGTAGATGCCTTTCAGCCGCAGGATCGGGATCGTCACGACGATGGCCGCGATGGTGGCGATGATGCCGCTTAGCGCCATGGCGACCCAGGGGTCGATGCCGGCGAATTTGGTCAGAAGCCCGTAGGCATAGACGCCGATGCCGAACAAAGCGAGGTGACCGAAGTTGAAGACGCCGCCGTATCCCAGGCTCAGGTCCCAGTTGGAGGCGACCACCGCATAGATGAAGGCCATGATCAGCACGTGGCGGCTGTAGCTGTCGGTGACGACGAAGGGCAGCAGTGCCAGAACGGCGAAGGCGATGAGGACGGCAACCGCTTCCTTCTGCCAGGAGGCTCGGCCCGGGGATGCTGGAATGGCAGAAGCGGGAATGGGAGCGGTCATGCAAGGCCCCTCGACTTGGATCCGAAAATCCCTTCCGGACGGATCATGAGCGTCACGATCAGCACCGCGAAGAGCAAGGCGGGCGTCCAGTAGAGACCGAAATAATAGCTGCAGATGGCTTCGAAGAAGCCGATGAGATAGGCGGCGAAGATCGGCCCGGAGACGCTCGACAGCCCGCCGAAGACGACGACGATCAGCGCCTTCAACAGCGGATCGGCGCCCATGACCGGCGACATGAAGCGGTAGCCGCCCATGAAGATGCCGGCGAGCGCAGCCAATGCCGCCGAGATCGCGAAGGCGAGGCCGTAGAGCGCCTTGACGTTGAGGCCGACAAGCAGGCTGGCATCCTCGTTTTGTGCGACGGCGCGCAGCGCGAGGCCGAGCCGCGTGCGGTTGAGGAAGAACCAGAGTGCTCCCAGCACCACCGGGGCGATGACGATGATGGCGATCTGGTGCAGCGAGACGCCGACGCCAAGGATCGTCGTGTTGCCGGCGATCAGCGGCGGCAGCTGCTTCGAACGCGGTCCCCAGAGTTCCAGCGTGGCGTTCTCGATCAGCGAGGCGGCGGCAAGCGTGGTGATGACAACCACGAGCACGATGTTTGGCCGGCCGATCAGCGGCCGCACGACGCTTGCCTGCAGCGCCCAGCCGACACCGGCCATCACCACGATGACCAGCGGCAACACGAGCGCGAAGGGCAGGCCGGTTTCGGCAAGCGTCCAGGCTATGTAGGCGCCGAGCATCATCATCACGCCGTGGGTGAAGTTGAAAACGCCGATGGTGGTCCAGATCAGCGCCAGGCCGACCGCCATCATGGCGTAGAGCGAGCCCTGGAACAGGCCGCCGAAGAGGATTTGCGCGGTTGCGTCCATGTCAGTTCGCCCTTTGCTTGGCTGTCAGGCGCGGGGAGGGGAAGGGTGTCATCGCCTTGCCTCCTATTGGCCGAAATAGAGGGCCATGATTTCCGCATGGTCCATGGTTTCGCCGGGCTTGATCTCGGTCGCGACTTCGCCGTGGTTGATGAGGTAGAGGTGCTGCGACAACTCCAGCAGGAATTCGACGTCCTGCTCGACGACGATCAGCGGCACGCCGCCCTTCGAGATGTCGAGCACGGAGGCGCACAGCTCTTCCTTGATCTTCGGCGCCAGGCCGAGCGTCGGCTCGTCGAGGATCAGCAGTTTCGGGCTGCCCATCAGCGCCGTGCCGATCGACACCATCTGCCGCTCGCCGCCGGAGAGCGTGCGCACCTTCTGGCGCCAGCGCTCGGCAAGCTTCGGGAAGATCTTGACGACCTTTTCGCGGTTGGCGGCCTCGTCGGCGCGGGCGCGCTTGGTATAGGCGCCGAGCGTCAGGCATTCGGCAATCGTCAGATCGGGAAACAGCCGGTTGCCCTGCGGCACGTGGATCAGCCCCATGTCGACGATCGAGCGCGGGCTGGCATTGGCGATCGATTTGCCGTCGAAGGTGATCGAACCGCTCTTCGTCTTCAACAGGCCGGAAATGGTGCGCAGCAGCGTCGTCTTGCCGTGGCCGTTCGGGCCGAACAGGCCGACATTGCCGTGGTTGCCGACGGAGATGCTGAGGTCGTGCAGCACGTCGATGCGGCCGTAACCGGCGGTCAGCGACCGGACTTCGAGAAGCGCACTCATAGGTCGGGCTTCCTTGTTCCAAGATAAGCTTCGACGACGCGCGGATCTGATATCACCGTCTTCGGATCGCCCATGGCCAGCATCTGGCCCTGGTTGAGCACCAGCAGGTGCTGCGACAGCGTCATCAGGAAGGTCAGCACGTGCTCGATCAGCACGATGGTGATGCCGCGGGCGGCGATCTTGCGGATCAGGCCGATGGAGGTCTCGATTTCCGGCTTGGTGAGGCCGGAGGCCGGCTCGTCGAGCAGCAGGATGCGCGGCCCCATGGAAACGGCCGTCGCCAGCATCAGGCACTTGCGGTCGAAGACCGACAGCTCTTCCGCCAGGCGACCGAAATCCTTCGGCGCGATGCCGACGACATCGAGGGCTTGCGCCGCGTTTTCGCGCTGCGCCTTCGGCGTTGCCTGCCGGCCGCCATAGGTGGCGCCGATCATGGCGTTTTCGAAAACGGTCAGCTTGTCGAAGCTGGTTTCGCGCTGGAAGGTGCGCGCCAGGCCCATGCGGGCGATGTCGTTGCCGGATTTTCCCTGGATCTCGGTGCCGTCGAGCAGCACCGTGCCGCGATCGGGACCGAAAGGAATGCCGGTGATGGTGTTGAACAGCGTGCTCTTGCCGCTGCCGTTCGGGCCGGCAATGCCGAAGATCTCTCCGGCATTGACGCTGAAGGAGACGTCGTCCAAGGCCTTCAGCGAACCGAAGGCCTTGCCGACATTCCGGACGTCCAGAAGCGCCATGGCGACTTACTGCATCCAGGGCTGGGTCTTGAAGTCGCCGACCTTGTAGGCCTCGGGCGAAATCAGGGTGCGCTGGCCATCCCAGATCTGGAAGAAGGTGATCGGGATGAAATCGTCGCCCTGCATGGCGAGGTGGGTCGCCGGGTCGAACTTCAGGCGGCCGGCAACGACCTGCTTGTCGGTCTCGCCGATGGCCTTCATGATCGCCTTGTGATCGGCAGCGTCGCCGACCTTCTTCAGCGCGTCGGCATAGAGATAGACGATCTCATACAGCGCCAGGCCGTAGGTGCCGCTCTCGACGCCATACTTGTCCTTGAACTTCTTGGCGACCTCGTCGGCGCGCGGGTTCTTCGGTGAAACCAGCGGGCCGCCGAGCAGGTTGTAGATCACGCCGTTCGACTTTTCGCCGGTCAGCTGCACGAATTCCGGAACGCTGGGGGCGTATTGCAGGAAGACGAGGCTCTTGGTCGGCTGTTCCAGGAACTGGTTGAGGAACGAGGCGGAGTTGCCCGGCAGGTAGTCGGTGTTGATGACCAGGTCCGGCGGGTTTTCACGCACCTTGGCCAGGATCGAGCGCCAGTCGGTGACTTCGCCGAAGGGCACGAGCTCGTCGACGGTGATCGTCCAGCCCTTTTCGGTGAAGGTCTTCTTCATGCCTTCGGAAATGGTCTTGGAATAGGCGTTGTCGGAGGAGATGATCGCCACCTTCTTGGTCGGCAGCGTCACCTTGCCTTCGGCTGCGAGCTTTTCGACGAACGAGGTCACGTCGGTGTTGTAGGCGTCGAAGGACGGCGTCCACGACCAGCAGCAGTCATACTTGGACGGATCGGGCGCGATGATGTCCTTGGTCTGCTGCGAGGTGGCGGCGAGCACGTAAGGCATTTCCGCCTCGGCCATGGCGTCGATCTCGAAGTTGGTCAGGCTGGCGTAGCCGGTCAGCATAAAATGCACGTCGGTGTCGCCGATCAGGCGCTCGACGGCAGAGGTAACGTTCCCAGCCGACATGTCCTTGACGTCGCCGACCGAGAGTTCCAGCGTGTTGCCGTCGATGCCGCCGGCGGCGTTGATCTCGTCGATGGCGAGCTGTGCGCCGCGCTGGTATTCCTGGCCATCGGCGCTGGCCGGGCCGGTCAGCGGTGCGAGAAGGCCAATCTTGACGGTGTCGGCATGCGCGGCAGCGGCGGCGCTCAGCGACAGGGCGGCCAGCATGGTCGCCGTTTTTGCATAGCGTGTCAGGCGCTTGGTCAGTGATGTCGGGCTCATCCCGTATCCCCCTTAATTTTAGTGGTTATGGAAAAGTGGAATTTCTTACAATTTAGGCACACTCCGCATCTTTTGAAAAGAACATTTCATTGACGAGTCGTAAAAAAGGGCTAGTTTGTGAGCATGCAAATTATTTAAGCATCTGCTTTTACAGCGGCCTTTCGCTTAAAGCGGCGTGCGGAGAGGGAGATCGGAATGAGCGTCAAGGAATATAGCCTGGAAACCAGCCATGGCACGATCGCGGTGCGCGAGAGCGAAGGCGCGGGCATTCCCGTCCTGCTCGTGCATGGCAATTCCAGCGCCGGCGCGGTGTTTCGCAACCAGCTCGAAGGCGAACTCGGCAAGACCTTTCGCCTGATTGCGCCGGATCTCCCCGGCCACGGCAATTCCTCCGATGCCATCGACCCGGAACGCAGCTACTGCATGGAAGGGTATGCCGATGCCATGGCGGAGGTGCTGCGGCTGCTGAATGTCGAGAAGGCCGTGGTCTTCGGCTGGTCGCTCGGCGGCCATATCGGCCTCGAGATGATCAAGCGTTTCCCCGGCATGCTCGGCCTGATGATCACCGGCACGCCACCAGTTGCCGCCGACGAGGTCGGCCAGGGGTTCAAGCCGAGCAAGCACATGGGGCTTGCCGGCAAGGAACAGTTCACCGGCGAGGATGTCGAAAACTATGCCCGCAGCACCTGCGGCGAGCCGTTCGAAGCCTTTTTCCTCGATGTCGTCGGCCGCACCGACGGCCGGGCGCGGCGCATCATGTTCGAGAAATTCGCTGGCGGCACGGGGGATAACCAGAAGGATATCGTTGCTACCGCCAAGGTGCCGCTCGCCGTGGTCAACGGCATCGACGAACCCTTCGTCAACCTCGATTTCGTCTCGAAGGTGAAATACGCCAACCTGTGGGAAGGCAAGACCTACGGCATCGCCAATTCCGGCCACGCGCCCTTCTGGGACAAGCCGGCCGAATTCGATCCTTACCTGAAGCGTTTCATCACCGACGTTTCAGCCTGATCGTTCAGGCCCTCAACGCTGCGGCCGGTGATTGCCGATAGGCGAGAACGGCCGGCAGCGTCGCCAGCAAGGCGGCGAAGCCCATGAGCAGGCCAAGCGTCGCCAGATCGCCGCGCGCGAACGAGACCGGCAGAGTGATGCCGCTCTCGGCGGTGAACAGCCCCGACAGGACCTGCGCGGCGGCATAACCGATCAAGAATCCCAGTCCAATGCCGATGGCGATCAGCACGAAAAGCTCGCTCCAGACGATGGCGAAGACAGACAGCCGCGGCGCGCCAAAAGCCCGCAAGGCGCCGATCTGCCGCCGCCGCTGGCCGACATGGATGACCGTCACCAGGATCAATGAGGCGGCGACCAGCCCCTGCGCGCCGCTGGCGACGGCGATGAGGATCCGCTTGGCATCGCCGAGCGTGGCGTAAAGATTGGTCAGGACCTCGCCGGGGAAGACGGCGAGCGTATTGCCCTGCCGGTATTCCTGGCGCAGGCGATAGGCATCGGCAATCGTCTTCGGCTTGACGAGTATGGCCGGCAGGCCGGGTGTGCCGGCACCGAATGTTTCATCAAGCGCCGCGTGGGCGTCGGCATGATGGCCATGATCGTGGTCGTGGCCGGCATGATCGGCTTCCCCAGGCTCGCCCGCTGGCTTCTCGCCCCCGGCATGCGCTTCCGTTTCCGCCGCATGATCGTGATCCGCGTGCTCTTTCGCGCCTTCGCCGAGGCCGTGGATATGCCAGACGGCCTGGATCGGTACCAGGATGGCGCGGTCCCAGGCGGTGCCGGTCGGCTGCAGCTTGCCGGTGACGCGGTAGGCAAGTTCTGTGTGCGTATGGCCGCCCTCCAGCGGGCCGCCATGCATCGGCTTGACTTCGTCGCCGACGGAGAGTGCCACGGCGGAACCGATCACGGCTTCGCCCTCGGCATCGAACATCTGTCCTTCGGCAAAACCGCCGGCCGTATTGGCGATCAGCGCCGTCGTCGTACCGACGATCGGATAGCCCTGAAAAGAATCGCCGAACCCGATCGGCGCAGCCCAGGCGACGCGTGGATCGGCGGCGAGCTTGGCAAGCACCTCGCCCGGCATTAGCGGCAAAGGCGAGGCCTGCAGGAAAACGGAGGAGAGGACAAGCTGCGTTTCGCTGCCGGCCGCGCCGATGACGAGGTCGAACTTGTCGGCGGCACGGGCGCTGCCGAGGCGCAGCGATCGCTCCTGCAGCGTCACGGCGATGCCGAGCGCGGTTGCCAGCGCCACCAGCAGGATGACTACCATCGATCCGAGCCACAGACGTTTCAGGTCGGCAATAATGAAGCGGATCATGCCGGCACTCCATCCCTTGCCATTGCCGATGCAGCCTGCGTATCGCCGATGATGCGGCCGTTCGCCAGTTCGATGCGGCGCGTCAGCCGCTGCGTCAGCCGCGGGTCGTGCGAGACGACGATCAGCGTGCTGCCTTCGGCCTCCGACAGTTCGAGCAGCAGACGGCCGACGATCTCGCCGCTTTCCGGATCAAGGCTTGCAGTCGGTTCGTCGGCGACGATCAGGCCCGGCCGTCGCAGCAGGGCGCGGGCAACGGCGACGCGCTGCATTTCACCACGCGACATGGTCTCGATCTTCTGCTCGGGCCGCGAAAGGCCGGTGCGCTGCATCAGTTCGCGGGCGCGGCCGACATGGTCTGCGGTTGCGACCCGCGCCAGCCGGGCTGGCAGCAGGATATTGTCGAGCGCCGAAAGGCCGGGAAACAGATGAAAATCCTGCATGACGAGGCCGACATTTATCCCGCGCCAACGGTCGCGGGCACTTTCGGAGAGTTTTGTGAGATCGGTGCCGCTCCAGTCGATCCGGCCGCTGCGGACAGCTTCCAGGCCGGTAACGATGTTGACGAAGGTGCTTTTGCCCGAGCCGGAAGCCCCGGTCACGGCGACGCGTTCGCCGGCGGCAATCCCGAGCCGGTCGATGACGAGCACCGGAGACAGCAGGCCGGGATAAGAAATGGCGATCTGGCCGAGGTCAAGTGCCAGCATCGGGATCAGACTGTCGCATAGCTTGCCTGCCGCAGGCGCAGCAGGCTGAGGAAACCGGTCTCCGGATCGGTCCAGGAACCCATTTCAAGTGTGCCGCGCACCTCGATCGGGGCGCTGGGCTGCACGAAGGTCTGCTTTTCTCCAAGGTAGACGACAATGATGTTATCCGGCCAGTCGGCATCGGTGGAGCAGAACGGGCAGATCGACATCGGGATTTCGGTCAGCACGAAAAAGGCGGCCTCCGCCTTCAGCGGCGGGGCCATGAAGCCGCGGATGGCAACGTCCTTGCCGGTGAGCTGCTTGACCTTGTCGGAAAATTCGAGGCCGAGCACGCCGAACTTGCTGTAGAGTTCGTTGAAGCCGAGCGTGTCGGCGGCACGAGCGGCCGACGATCCGAACAGCGCGGCTGCGCTGGCGAGCACAAGCGTCTGGCGGCGGGTGAGAAGCGGAATGGTCCGGTCTGGGGTGCGCATGACGACCTCCGGTCTGGCAGCGTTTCCTCGAAAACGCCTTGAAACGGAAACGATCCGGGCAGGGTGAACCGCCCGGATCGCGATGTCCAGAAGAGCTTACTGCGTCTGCTTTACGCCGAGGGCGAAAGTGTCGGCGAGGACGCGGTAAACGTCGCTCTGCTCCATGTAACCCTTGAAGCCTTCCGAGCCCGGGCCGGTCGACTGAAGGACGATGTCGTCGACGGCGTGTACGCCGGTGTCGCCTTCCTTCGGAATATTGCCCTGAACGAACACGGCGCCGGGAACATCCTTGTAGGCTTCGTTGGCGACATATTCCTTCTTTTCGTTCTGAACGGCCGGAACGAACGGGCCGTCAAGCTTCGGGCGGAAGGTCTCGTAGTGGTCCGGACCGTTGTTGGCGCTGAGGAACAGGCGGCGGGTCACGTCGATCTTGTCCGGAAAGCCGTCACCGTTTTCGTCGGTGTAGTTCGGGAAGCCGGCAGAGGCGTAGGTGCCGACCTTCTCGCGCATCTCGGTGCCTTCCTTCTCGTCATCGACGGTGCCGATGATCGAGACGCCGTGGGTGTGGTCGCCGGTGACGACGATCAGCGTGTCGGGGTTCTTGGCAGCGAATTCGCGGGCAACGCCGATGGCCTGGTCGAATTCGATGGTGTCGACGACGGCGCGATCCCAATCGAGCGGATGGGACATCTTGTCGATGTTGGCGGCTTCGACCATCAGGAAGAAGCCTTCCGGGTTCTTCGACAGTTCGCCGAGCGCGGCCTTGGTCATGTCGACGAGGCCCGGCTGGTTCGGGAATTTCTCGACGGTGCCCTTCTTCAGGAACTCGCGGTCGAGCGTCGAATCCATGTTGCCGGTGTGGAACAGGCCGAGGATCTTGCCGGTGTTGGTGCCGGCTGCCGTCTCAAGCTCGGCCTTGTCGGTCGCCAGCGTGTAACCCGCGTCCTGGAAGAGCTTGATGTAGTCCTTGTCGTCCTTGCGCTTCGAGCCGGGTGTGTCCTTGCCCAGGAAGTAGGCGGAGCCGCCGCCGAGCAGCACGTCCGGCTTGACGCCGAGCAGCATGCCGACGATCTCTGCCTTGTCGCCGCGCTTGCGGGTATGGGAAACGACGGCGGCCGGGGTGGCGTCTTCGACTTCGGCCGGCGAAACGATGCCGATCGACTTCTTCGTCTGGCGGCGCAGGGCTTCGGCAAAGGTCTCGACCTTCGGGTCGTCGAGGCTGTCCGGCGTGCGGTCGGCGTAAACGCCCAGCGCGTTCACGGCCGTCTTGTGGCCGGTCATGTAGGCGGACATGGTGTTGGCGCTGTCGGTGGCGACGGCATCGGTGGCCGAGGTGCCGACGAAGGCCATGCGGTCCATCTCGTCCATGTTCAGGCGGCCGTTCGCCTTGCCTTCGGTCATGCCCTTGGACATGATGCGGGCGGCGGTGCGGTGGGCAACGGAGAGGCCGTCACCGATCAGGAAGATGATGTTCTTGGCCTTCGGGGTTTCCGAGGTGCCGTAGACGTCCCAGGTCACCGACTTGGTTTCCGAACCGGCCGAAACTTCGACCGTGTAGGCGCCGGCATTGGCGATGGTCAGGCCGCGGAGGACGAGGGCGGAACCGAGGACCTTGTCCTCCTTGCCCTTTTCTTCGGCAACGAATTCCGGCTCGGAACCGAAGACGGTCTTGTAGTCTTCACCGTTGACGGTGACCTTGACGTCTTCCGGCTTGACCACCGACTTGAATTCGACCTTGAAATCGAAGGGCGAGCCGGTCAGGACCGTGGCGCGGTCGAGCGGATAGATGGTCGTCGCCTGGGCGGCGCCGGCGAGAAAGGTCGTGGCGATGAGAGTCGCGAACAGATTGCGCATGAGAGCCTCGCTGTTGGAGCAGAGTGAAAAGGCGAGGTCTCGATAGCCCCGGGGTATGACACAGGCATGACGGCGGTGGCAGCAGCGCATGCTTGCCGCTTGCGCGCGATATTGCTAGAGAAGCCGCGTGCGGAGGCGTTTCCCGAGGCCGAAAGACGGCTGCGTATGGATGTCTGTCCACCGGTGATGCGCGCTCGAAATGGCGGCATCTTCGCACACTGGTTTCGATCATGCAGCCGCGTCCGGGCCTATCCGGCGCGCCGAGGTTCCGGAGTTCAATTGAAACGCCTCTTCGATTTTACGGTGGCATTGTTCGCGACCGTCATCCTTGTTGTGCCTGTCGTCGTTGTCGCGCTTGTCGTGCGCTTCACGTCACCGGGACCGGTGCTCTACTGGTCCGAGCGGGTCGGGCGCAACAACCGCATCTTCCGCATGCCGAAATTCCGCAGCATGCGCATCGACACGCCGCAGGTCGCGACGCATCTTCTGGCCGATCCGGCAACCTATCTGACACCCGTCGGTTCTTTCCTGCGCCGCTCCAGCCTCGACGAGTTGCCACAACTCTGGTCGATCCTGACCGGCGACATGAGTTTTGTCGGGCCGCGGCCGGCGCTGTTCAACCAGCATGACCTGGTTGCGCTCAGGACCGAACGCGGCGTTCACGTCCTGACGCCCGGCCTGACCGGATGGGCGCAGATCAACGGCCGCGACGAACTGTCGATCCCGGAGAAAGTGCGGCTGGATGAGGACTATCTGCGCCGCCGCTCCTTCATGTTCGACCTGCAGATCCTGTTCATGACGTTCTTTCGCGTCGCGGGCCGGTACGGTGTGGCGCATTGACGAGGTCGCTGCGGCTTTTCGGTCGCTTCGGTGAAAATTCGGCGGAGTTCATCTTGGATTCAGCCGCGCCGACGCAATTTAAACGGGATGGCGGCGTTGTGTCGCTTGCTGGAACCGCAGGAAAGGCCGATAAAGGCCGCTTGTCGGTGGGGGGCAGGCCGGGCATTGCCTTTGTTTTCAGCGGTTCCGGCTTGGCCGAACAGTCATACGAGTAGAATTGCATGCCTGCGGAGATCTATGTTGCGCCGTTCCTGGCTTTGCCGCGCTTTATAAAGCGCCTGCTCGCCGTTTCCGTCGATGCCAGCCTGTGCGTGATCACGGTGTGGCTGGCCTATTGCTTCCGGCTGGACGGCTGGGTGGCGCTGAGTGGCATCCAGTGGCTGCCGGTCGCCGTGTCGCTGATGCTGGCGTTGCCGATCTTCGTAGTCATGGGGCTGTATCGGGCGATCTTCCGCTATGCCGGCTGGTCGGCCTTCATGACCGTCATCAAGGCGGTCGCCATCTACGGGCTGATCTTCATCACCCTGTTCACGGCGATCAGCGTTCCCGGCGTGCCGCGCACCGTCGGCCTGTTGCAGCCGCTCCTGCTTTTGATCGCCATCGGCCTGTCGCGCATGTTCACCCGCTATTGGCTGGGCGACGCCTATCATCGGCTGCTGCGTCGCAATTCCATGTCGAAGGTGCTGATCTACGGGGCTGGCAATGCCGGCCGCCAGCTGGCAGGCGCTCTTGCCAACAGCCTGGAGTTGAAGGTTGTCGGTTACCTCGACGACGACCGCAAGCTGCAGGGCTCGATCATGGGCGGGCTGCCGATCTACAATCCCGACGATTTGCCCAGCCTGGTGCCCGCCTTCGATATCGGCGACATCCTGCTCGCCGTTCCCTCGGCCAACCGCAACCGGCGCAACGATATTCTCGACAATATCCGCAAGGCCAAGGTCAACGTCCGTACCCTGCCGGACCTGACGGCGCTGGCGCAGGGCCTCGTGACGGTCTCGAACCTGCGCGAGCTCGATATCGAGGACCTGCTGGGCCGCGATACGGTGGAGCCCCGCCGGGATCTCCTGGAGAAGAATATCCACGGCAAGACGGTTCTCGTTACCGGCGCAGGCGGGTCCATCGGCAGCGAGTTGTGCCGACAGATCATGAAGATCGGCCCGGCGACCCTGCTTCTGGTGGAGCAGAGCGAATTCGCGCTCTACGAGATCCAGGCGGAACTGACGAAGATCTGCGACGGCCGCGATATCCGCATCGTTCCCGTCCTCGCCTCGGTGCGCGACGGGGTGCGTTTCCGGCAGATTCTCGAGGCCTGGCGCCCCGAAACCATCTATCATACCGCCGCCTACAAGCATGTGCCGCTGGTGGAATACAATCCGGCCGAAGGCATCCGCAACAACGTCATGGGCACGGTCACCGCAGCGCTTGCAGCGCGCGAGGCCGGCGTTTCCGATTTCGTGCTGATCAGCACTGACAAGGCCGTGCGCCCGACCAACATCATGGGCGCCAGCAAGCGGCTGGCCGAGATGGCGCTGCAGGCGCTTGCCGCCGAACGGGTCGAAAGCGGCAAGGCGACGACGTTCACCATCGTCCGTTTCGGCAACGTGCTGGGTTCGTCGGGATCGGTGGTGCCGCTTTTCCGCCAGCAGGTGCGCGAAGGTGGGCCGGTGACGCTGACGCATCCGGATATCACCCGCTATTTCATGACCATTCCGGAGGCTTCCCAGCTGGTGATCCAGGCTGGCGCCATGTCCGAAGGCGGCGATCTCTTCATCCTCGATATGGGTGAGCCGGTAAAAATCCTCGATCTCGCCCACCGGATCATCGAACTGTCCGGCTTCACCGTACGCGATGACGACAATCCGCAAGGCGATATCGAACTGGCGATCACCGGGTTGCGGCCGGGCGAAAAACTCTATGAAGAACTGTTGATCGGCGACAATCCGATGGGGACGCAGCATCCCCGTATCATGAAGGCGCGAGAGGATTTCCTGCCCTGGAGCGAGTTCCAGCGACGGCTTTCGATGCTGGAGTCCATCCTCGACCAGAACGATATCCTGGCGGCCCGTTCGTTCCTCGAAACCCTGGTGTCCGGTTATGTGCCGAACGGCGAGGTGGTGGATCTCGTTTATGTCGAGAACAGCACCCATGTCCCCGCCGGGCAGGGACACGCCGCCTGAAGCCGCAAGCGATGACGGTCGCCATGCCCTGCCGGCCTCGGGATGTTTCTAAACCGTCTGCTGAAGCGGCAGAACGCTTTCCTGGGGCAGGCTTGAGCGGTCCGGGCTCATCCCCTGTGCCCCCAGCTGCTTCCTGAGCAGGTCGGCGGCAATCAGGCTGGAGATGGCGACGGCGCCGACGAGCAGGAAGAACATCTCGCCGATCGCCAACCGGTTGTTGGAATTGCTGAGCAGCGTCACGCAGAAGAAGATGATCGTCGCGTAGTAGCAGTGCAAGGCCGGCAGGGAAATCAGCGATAGCTTTTGCGCGTTGCGCACAGCCGAAAGGAAGCCTGCCAGCAGCACGAAGAAGACGGTAAGGCCGAAGATGCCGTGGCGGATGGCGATTTCCATGTAGCCGTTGTGGATCAGCGTATAACCGACCTTTGAATAACGCGTCAGTTTCCAGCTGTCGAGCCAGTGGTTGCCCTGTCCGAACAGCGGCGCGGCGCTGAACACTTCCCACGCGTTCGACCAGAGCTGCAGACGCTCGTTCATCGAGAGCGGCGTCTGGTCGGACGCGATGGTATCGTTCATCATCTTCGAAATGTCGCCGCCGGCGGCGTATTCGTTCCAGCCGGCGCCGATGGCCGACAGGGTCGGCCCTGTCGTCGCGATCAGGTTTTGCCAGAACAGGGCGATCCCGCCGATCAGCACGGCAAGGATCGCCAGCGACAGACATCGCGCCGAAAAGGCGCGCATGTAACTCTGCGCCAGCAGGAAGATCACCGGAAAGGTGACGGCCGTCGCCAGCCAGACACCCTTCGATTTCGAACCGTAGATGTTGAGCAGCGCCAGGGTGATGATCACCGGTGCCGCAGCCATCGCGAATTTTGCGATGGCTCCCGAGCGCATCTCACCGCGGGTATAATGCATCAGCCAGAAGAAGGCGCAGATCATGATCAGGCCGCAGGCGACGGCGCCGTGGATACGGTTCTTCTGGATCAGCGGCGTGATCGCTTCTCCAGCGAGAATGGGAAGATACTGGGTGGTGGCCAGCAGGAAGACGAGGACGATGGCAAAATAGATGGCAACGATCTTTTCCACATGCGGCCGGAAGATAAACAGCGTGATGCCAAGCAGGGGGAAGAAGATCGGGAAGATGTAAAGCCACTCGGAGGCACCTTTCTGGTGCACCGGTCCATCGAAATAGAGGATGAGGAAGCGGGCCGTGGCATAGAGGCCCCAGGCGATGCACAGCCATCCCGCCCAGTGCAGGCGGACGAAAGACCGGTATTTCCAGAAATAGAAGAGCCCGGCGGCGACGAGAATCATCGTCACATACCGATAGGCGTCCGATTCGATCATCGTCGGCGTCAGCAGGACGAGCCAGAGGAACGAGCCGATGATGGCGACGAAAAATCCCGGTCGCGGCGCCTCGCCAACACGCATCAGGTCCGGCACAACGCGTCTCCCTGGCCAGGAAGGCAAGCAGGATCCAGTAAAAAAAGGCGCAGATACTTCAATGCCGAATCATCCAGCGAATATTTGTCCAAGGCGATCATGTCTTGTCGCACCGCGAAACGGCGCTTGTCCCACCACCGTTCGATCCCAAATCATCAGAAATTGGTTTCGACAGGTCAATACGTGCAGAAGAGCACGATCAAACGGCTATCACAGGCTTTTGACAGGGTAAACACCGTAAGGGTTAACAAAGAATTAGCTTCCACCCGGTAGAGCTTCCAACAGAGCGGCCGGGCGACGATTCGAGAGGTTTCGGCCCATGGTGCCGCAGGTTCGAGGCTGCGGAGCAAGACCGTGCGAATTGCGACGACGGAAACGCTGAAGGACAGGTTCATCATCGCCGCCGTCCTGCTGTCGGTGGTCTACAATGCCGTGCTTGCCATCATCAATGCCCATGTGATGCGCCTGGGGTTTGCGCATGTCGCGATGAGCGAAGTGCTGATCCTTGCGTTGGCGCTGTTCTACCTTCTGCGCCACGGCCTGCGGCAGGAGGATTTTTCGCTTCTCTGTTTCCTGATGTTCACGCTGCTTCTGGCGCTTTACGTCTCGGCGCTCAACGGCAAGGTCTATATCGATTATTTCCGCAACATCCTGATCATCTTCTGCTTTGCGGCGCTCGGCACCCGCGCCAACGACAAGACCGTCAGGACGGCCTTTCATCTGGCTTGCCTGGCGGTCATGCTGGTGCTGGTCTGCGAGATCGTGTCGCTGCAGCTTTACGCCGGCATCTTCAGGCCCGGCTCCTATTTCGAAGCCACCCGCGGGCTGAAGCAGCCGGACTATGACGGTTCCGGCCTGTTCGGCAATGCGCTCGGTTTCAAGGGGCGCCTGACCTTCGGCCTCATCGGTCACCGCGCCTCCTCGCTTTTCCTCGAGCAGGTGTCGCTGTCGAACTTCGCCGGCGTGATGATGATGTATTGCCTGTTTTTTTGGCCGGAGCTGAAGCGCCGGATACGGCTTCTGCTGCTCTTGAGCATCGTGCTCATTCTCCTGACCACCGCGTCGCGGACGATGCTGATCTTTTCCGCCGTCTGCCTCTGCGGATATTTCGTCTTTCCTTATATACCAAAGATCCTCAACCTGCTGGTCATGCCGCTGATCCTCCTGGCCGCGCTCGTGATCTTCATGCTGAAGCCGGAGGCGACGGGTGACAATTTCATCGGCCGCGTGGTGCTGACCATGCGGCATATGTCCGGTATCGACCTGCCGGCGATCCTCGGCCTGTCCATCGGCGAAGCGGCCGGTTTCGTCGACAGCGGTTACGTCTACATCGTTTATGCCGGAACCATTTTCAGCCTGGTCGCCTTCTGGCTGTTCGTGACCTTGTATCCTTCCGGCGAAACGCCGCGGCAGCGGCGGCTGGCGCATGCGCTGCCGGTCTTTCTCTTCCTCAACCTTATGATCGGCGCGACGCCGATCTTCACCGCCAAGATCGCCGGCTTGCTGTGGCTGCTGGTGGGGCATGCGAAATTCAACGATCGTCCCGGCCGGCAGCCCGCCCGGACGCGCCCTTCGATGCGATCTGTGGACGGTCGCCGGCGGATGGGCGCGGGGCAGGCAACGCCCGGTTCGGTTCTGGCGCGCAACACCGGGCAGGAGGTCTTTTGATGCACAACACCCTTCGAACGGCGCTGGCTGCCCTTCTTCTCGCTATGACCGGCTCGCCAGCGGCCGAGGCGGCGCCGCTGTGTTTCCGGGGCGTCAACCTTGCCGGCGCCGAATACGGGGAAGGAATCGGCACCTACGGCAAGGATTACATCTATCCTTCCGAAAAGACGGTTGCCTATTTCGCCGCAAAAGGCATGGACACGATCCGTCTGCCGTTCAAATGGGAAAGATTGCAGCCGCAGCTGGGCGCCCGGCTCAACGGCGCTGAATTGCAGCGTCTCAAGGATGCGGTCACCCTGATCCGCAAACACGGCATGCGCATCGTTCTCGATCCGCACAATTACGCCTATTACGGCGGCAAGCAGATCGGCAGCCGCGACGTGCCGTCTTTTGCCTTCGCCGAATTCTGGGCGCGCCTGTCCGTCGAGTTTGCCGGCGAAAAGGATGTGGTGTTCGGTCTGATGAACGAGCCGCACGACATTGCTGCTTCCGATTGGCTGGTTGCCGCCAACGCGGCGATCCGGGCGATCCGCACGGTGGGTGCGAACAATCTTGTCCTGGTGCCGGGCACGGCGTGGACGGGGGCGCACAGCTGGGCGGCGGACCGGCCGGGCGGCTCGAACGCGACGGTGATGCTCGGCATCGAGGATCCGGCCGACAATCATGCCTACGAGTTTCATCAGTATCTCGACAGCGATTATTCGGGCACCCATACCGCCTGCGACAAGGCCGAGAATGCGGCCGCAGCCCTACTGCAGGTGACGGACTGGCTGAAGACCAACCGTAAGCGCGGCTTCCTTGGCGAATTCGGGGCGGCTGCCAATCCGCAGTGCCTCAAGGGCCTGGAAAATATGCTCGACGTCGTCTCGGCCAACGGCGACGTCTGGCTCGGCTGGACCTATTGGGCGGCCGGTGACTGGTGGCCGGCCGACGAACCGATGAACGTGCAGCCAACGGCGGACGGCGATCGCAGACAGCTGCAGGTCCTGACGAAAGCCATCCACGCTTCGGGTGGCGATGCCGCCTGCACGGGCGGCTGAGCGTTGGCGACGCTCGGAAAGACTACATTAACCAAGAGATCATAGAATTTCGCCACTGGTCGCTGAATGCCACGGCCATCGAAGGCAGGCGTGTGTCATGAGCTGGTTCAAAACCGACAAGGAGAGGGTGGTTCACGCCCGGCGTGATGCCGCCGCCGCAAAGGCAAACCCTGCCGTGTCCCGGGGGCCGGTGATCCGCGCTTCCGATTTCTCGCCCCGTCCAGCCAGCCTGCTCGATGCCGAATTTTTCCCGCAGGAGCCGGTGCAACTGCGCCGCCCGAACCAACGGCGCGAAGAGCCGGTACCGGAGGCGAAGCCGGTCGTGTTTCGTGAGCCGCCGGCGCAGTCCTTCGTCGAAGAACCGCTGGAGGACGACACACCGCTCCTCGATACCCGTTCCGTCGTGCGCGCCATCTGGCACAATGGCAAGCTGGTCATCGCGCTGGCCGTGCTCGGGGCGTTGCTGGGTGGTGCGGCAACGGTGATGTTGCCGCGCAAATATTCCGCCACCGCCAGCCTCTACTTCGACCCGCGGCAAATCCAGCTGAACGACAATCCGGCGACGCCGACTTCGTTCAGCCGCGATGCCTTTCTGGCCGTCATCGACAGCCAGACGCATATTCTCCTTTCCAAGCAGGTGCTGGAAAAGGCGGCCGTTTCCCTGCAACTGGACAGAAACCCGGCTTTCAGCGAGGGCATGGTGCCGCCGATGCCGACGGTGATCGCCAACCTGCAGAAGGCGGCGGCGATTTCGCGCGAGGACAATGCCTACGTCGTCAATCTCACCGTCGTCAGCAAGAGCGCGGTGCAATCCGCCGAAATCGCCAACCAGATCGTTTCCACCTTCCTGCGGGAGGAAGACACGGCTTCGGCCGGCATCTACCGCGATACGAGTTCGCTGCTCGACGGCCGGCTGGACGAACTCGGCCAGCGGCTGCAGGAGGCGGAAAAATCCGTCGAAACCTACAAGGCTGACAACGACATGGTCAGTGCCGACGGCAGCCTGATCGCCGACAAGCGGCTGGTGTCGCTCAATGAGTTGCTGGTGACCGCCCAGACCAAGACCATCGAGGCCAAGGCGAAGGCGGATGCCGTTTCGAAACTTCGCTTCGAGGACATGCTGGCCGGCTCGCTGCCGGACGACGTCACCTCGGCGGCGCTGGCCGACCTGCGGCGGCAATACGGTGCGACGGCTGCCAATGTCAAAAGCCTCGAAAGCCAGCTCGGAAGCCGGCATCCGCAACTGTTGGCGGCAAAGGCCTCGCTCGACGGGCTGAGCGGCGAAATCCGTCGCGAACTGCAGCGGTTCGTATCGTTGGCCAAGGCCGATCTGGAACAGGCGCAGAAGGCCGAGGCGGATGTCGCCAAGGAACTGGCGGTCCAGAAGGCGACGCAGAACAATTCCTCGATCCGCCAGGTGGAGCTCAAGGAACTGGAGCGCCGCGCCGCCGCCGCCCGCGACATCTACGAGACGATGCTCAAGCGCACCCGCCAGACCAGCGAGGAGGAGAACCTGACACGGAGCAACATCCGGGTGATCTCTGCCGCCGAGCCGCCGTTGAAGGCGGATGGCCCAGGCAACACGACGTTGCTGGTTGCCGGTATCTTCGGCGGTTTCCTCTTTGGCGCAGGCCTTGCCGTCACCTATGCCGTCCTCCGCATGATGTCGGCGCATCCCGGCTTGCGCGGCTATCTTTCCGAGCCGCCACGAACCCGGCGGGATATCGCCTGACAATCTTCGCACCCGAACAGGTCGCTTGACATCCCGCCCCGATCGTTTTCAACAATCCCGACGGATTGGAAAGGGGTGGGCGATGGCGGATGCGGCGGTAAAACTGGAGGAAAGCTGGAAACATGCCCTGGATGGCGAATTTGCCAGCCGGTACATGCAGGATCTGCGCGCCTTCCTGGTGGAGGAGAAGTCGCAGGGCAAGACGATCTTTCCGAAAGGCAGCGAGTATTTTCGCGCCATGGACCTGACCCCACTCGACGAGGTGCGGGTCGTCATTCTTGGCCAGGATCCCTATCACGGCGCCGGCCAGGCGCATGGATTGTGTTTCAGCGTTCGTCCCGGCGTGCGCATTCCGCCGTCACTCGTCAATATCTACAAGGAAATGGAGACCGATCTCGGCATTCCGCCGGCGCGCCACGGTTTCCTGGAAAGCTGGGCGCGCCAGGGCGTGCTTTTGCTCAACAGCGTCCTCACCGTTGAAGAGGGCAGGGCGGCGGCGCATCAGGGGCGCGGCTGGGAGCGCTTCACCGATGCCGTCATCCGCGCCGTCAACGAACAGCCGCATCCTGTCGTCTTCATGCTTTGGGGTTCCTACGCGCAGAAGAAGGCGGCGTTCGTCGATACCAAGCGCCATCTCGTCTTGAAATCCGTCCATCCATCGCCGCTTTCGGCCCATTCCGGCTTTTTCGGCAGCCGGCATTTTTCCAAGGCCAATGCCTTCCTCGAAGCCCATGGCCGGAAGCCGATCGATTGGCGGCTTCCCGAGCTGTGATGCAGGCAAACCACGCTGTGGGAAAAATGCGCTTTCGCTCTGCCATTGAGCATTTGCAAAGAGTGGGTCGATTGTATATCTAAAACTTGACTTTTCGAAGATAGTTTTAGCAGACTGTCGCCGACCGCGGATGCACCTGGAGACGAGACATGACCTTTCTGCCGCAGATGCAGAACAGGATATCCGGATTTTCGGTAAAGAAGGGGCCGCGGCGTCTTTCCTGGAACGGTATCGTTGCGGATCTCTGGGACGTGGAATGCGCGCCGGGCGCGGGCGGTTATTATGTCGGGCGCGATCCGCGCCTGTTCATCGCGCTCGAGGCCGAAGGCGATCGCTCCGCGAAATTCACCCTCTCTGAACGCTCCGATCATGTGCCCACGGCCTACCTGCCGCCGTGCATATCCTACATCCCCGCCGACATGGAACTGTGGGGTTATGCCGACAACATCCGTTTCGTCCGCCATCTCGACCTGCATATCAATGTGGAGACGCTGCAGCGCCGATTGATGGAAGATCTCGACCGGTCGAGCCTCGACGATCCGCGCCTGATGTTCAAGGATGAGCGCATCCTCAGCCTCGCCCGGCTGATCGCGGCCGAATGCGACAATCCCGATCCGCTGCATGAACTTTACGGCGACGGGCTGGCGATGGCGATGATCATCGATCTGCTGAAGCTTGGCCGCAAGAAGGAGCGCAAGCGCACCCAGCTTGCCGCCTGGCAGCTGAAGCGGGCGGTGGATTTTATCGAGGCGCATTGCCTGCAGCGCATTCGCCTCGGCGAGTTGGCCGAACTGACCAACCTGTCGCAATCGCATTTCAGCCACGCTTTCAAGGCCTCGACCGGCATGCCGCCGCATCAGTGGCAGATGCAGGCGCGTATCGAGCGGGTGAAGACGCTGCTGCAGCGTCCGGACCTGTCCTTGACGGCGGTGGCGATGATGGCGGGTTTTTCCGACCAGGCGCATTTTACCCGTGTTTTCCGCAAGATGGTCGGCGTCACGCCGCTTGCGTTTCAGCGCCGGCTTGCCGACTGAGCCTTGCCGGCACAGAAACCAAAAACAAACAATTCGTCGCAGGATCGAACAATCGCAGCTGGTTAACATGATATAAACAGTCATCTTAATTGCAGCAAATATACGGCGGAAAAATCCCTGACCGCCGGTGAGTGCGGGGGCGCAGTGTAGTGATCAAAACGAATGTCTTGCTAAAGAAGGCGCTGCTCGGCAGCGTCGCCATCGCGGCCCTTGTGTCGCCGTCGCTCGGTTTCGCCCAGAGTGCCAATGGCACGACGGAACTGAAACCGATCGTCGTCGAAGGCCAGCGTGATGCCCAGGCGACGACCAGCGACGAGACTGCCAAGCAGGATACTGCGACCGGCCCGATCGATGGCTACGTGCCGAAGGTGACTGCCAGCGGCTCGAAGACGGCGACGCCGATCACCGAAATTCCACAGTCGGTTTCCGTCGTCGGCCGTGACCGGCTCGACGATCTCGCCGCCAGCAAGATCGACGACGCGTTGTTCTATTCTTCGGGCGTGCAGTCCGGCCTGTTCGGCAACGATGCACGTTTCAACTGGTTCTCGATCCGTGGCGTGCGCGCCGATGCGCAGGGCATCTTCCTGAACGGCCTGCCGCTCTATCAGTATGGTTTCGGCGGTTTCTACATCGATTCCTACATGCTGGAGCGTATCGAGGTCATCAAGGGACCGTCCGGCGCGCTCTACGGTGGCGCTGCCATCGGCGGTATCGTCAACCAGGTCACCAAGCGCCCGACGGGCGAGCGCCTGCGTGAGGTCGAGGCCGGCGTCAACAGCTGGGGCAACGGCTACTTCGCCTTCGACATCGGCGATGTCGCCTCGGCCAACAATGCCATCAGCTACCGGGTGACCGGCAAGACCTCCGGCGGCGGCTGGGAAACCGACGATGCCAAGGATTGGCGCGGCTTCATCGCTCCGAGCGTCACCTGGTCGCCGGATGCGGACACCAATGTCACGCTGCTAACCTCCTTCACCAAGTTGTCGGCCAACCATACTGGCGGCTTCTGGCCCTATGTCGGCACCGTCGAGGATGCGCCAGCCTTCGGCAAGATCCCGAAAGACCTGTTTTACGGCGACAAGGACCTCGACGACGTCACTGCCGAACAGGCGATGCTGGGCTACGAACTCGACCACAAGTTCGACAACGGCATCACCTTCCGCCAGAACCTGCGCTTCAACCACCTGAGCTCGACGGAGCGCGGCCCGTATCCCTACGGTTATGCCAGCGATACCGAACTGTTCCGTATCGGCTTCGGCGTCGACAGCAATGTCAACCTGTTCACGGTCGACAACCAGCTCGAAGGCCAGTTCGATACGGGTGGCGCGGAGCACACGCTGCTCGGCGGCGTCGATTACAAGCGTTACCATATTGACCACGAGCAGTGGACCTACAGTGCCTCGCCGCTCGACGTGACCAACCCGAACCATACCGGCGGGCGTCTGGGACCGAACAACGTCTATCTCAACGAAGACCTGTCGATGAGCCAGGTCGGCGTCTACCTGCAGGACCAGATCAAGTTCGGCAACGGTTTCATCGCGACGCTTAACGGTCGTTACGACCGCGTCTCCACCGATGTCTGGAGCGGTCCGACCGCCTATTCGACGACCTCGTCGTCGCAGGACAAGGAGTATGGACGCTTCAGCGGCCGTGCCGGTCTCGCCTATGAATTCTCCAATGGCATGACGCCTTATGTCAGCTATACGAGCTCCTTCGACCCGTCGATCGGTACGGACGGCATCACCGGTGCGCTGTTCAAGCCGGTGACAGGCGAACAGTTCGAAGTCGGCGTCAAATATGCGCCGGAGTTCTTCGACGGCCTGATCACCGCTTCCTACTTCGACATGACACGCCAGAACGTGCCGGTGGCACTGGTTTCCAACCCGTTCCTGAAGCAGCAGCTTGGTGAAGTCGGTTACAAGGGCTTTGAACTCGAAGCGCAGGCCGACCTGACGCAGGGCCTGAAACTCACCGGCGCCCTGACCCTGATGGATGTCGAGATCACCGAGGACGACAATGCCACGCTGATCGGTAACGTGCCGACACTGACGCCGGAACGGACGGCCTCGCTGTGGCTCGACTACAGCTTCCAGAACGAGACGCTGGCCGGCTGGAGCCTGGGTGCGGGCGTCCGCCACACCGGCAGCAGCTGGGCCGATGCCGCCAACTCGTTGAAGGTGCCGAGCTTCACGCTGTTCGATGCCGCTGTCCGCTACGATGCCGAGACCTGGGGGGCGTCGCTGAACGTCTCCAACATCTTCGACAAGACCTATGTTTCCGGTTGCAGCGAACCTTTCACCTGCGGTTATGGCGAAGGCCGGACCTTCACCTTGAAGGTCAACGCGAAGTTCTGATCTCGCACGGTTTGAACAACAAATTGAGGGGGCCGTCAGGCCCCCTTTTTGTTTCTGGGTATGAACAAAGTCTTTTATCGTCTACATCTAGAGAACAATCCGTTGTGAAGTGCGGCTCTAGCGGCAAAGCGTCGAACGTATCAATTATTGCTCCAGACAGAGGGCCGGTCGCCGGCCAGAAAGAGGATTGCAATGATTACTCAGATCAAGGGTCTGCACCACGTTACCTCGATGGCGGCGGACGCCCGTATCAACAACGACTTCTTCACCAAGGCACTCGGCCTGCGCCGCGTCAAGAAGACGGTCAACTTCGATGCGCCGGATGTTTATCATCTCTATTATGGCGACGAAGTCGGCACGCCGGGTTCGGTGATGACCTATTTCCCGTTCCCGCATATTTCCCGCGGCCGTCCCGGCACCGGCGAAGTCGGCACCACGCTGTTTTCGGTTCCGGAAGGCTCGCTCGGTTACTGGCAGGAGCGGCTGGCCGGCCTCGAGATCGACGGCCTGAAGGCCGACGAGGCATTCGGTGAGAAGCGGCTGCATTTTGCCGGTCCCGATGGCGACGGTTTTGCACTGGTCGAAGTCAAGGACGACGATCGCGCTCCGTGGACACATGGCGGCATCGATGCCGATCACGCCATCCGCGGTTTCCATTCCGTGTCGATGCGGCTGCGTGACGAAGGCGCCACCAAGGAACTGCTGACCTTCATGGGGTACCAGGCGGTCGAGAGCAAGGACGGCGTCACCCGCCTGATCGTGCCCGGCGGCAATACTGCGCATACGATCGATCTGGAAACGCTGCCGAGCATCAATCGTGCCGCGCTTGGCGCCGGCTCGGTGCATCACGTCGCCTTTGCCGTCGAGAACCGCGAAAAGCAGCTCGAAGTCCGCAAGGCACTGATGGATACCGGTTACCAGGTCACTCCGGTCATCGACCGCGACTACTTCTGGGCGATCTATTTCCGCACACCGGGCGGCGTGTTGTTCGAAATCGCCACCAACGAACCCGGTTTCGATCGCGACGAAGACACGGCACATCTGGGCGAAGCTTTGAAGCTGCCGACGCAGCACGAACACCTGCGGGCCTTGCTCAACAAGCACCTGCAGCCGCTGGAAGAAACCGTCCAGGCATAAGCAAGGAAAGCGATCATGAGCAAAGACAGCTATGTGCACCGGGTGCGTCCCGGTGCACCCGGTGCACCGATCCTGTTTGCCTTTCACGGCACGGGTGGCGACGAAAACCAGTTCTTCGATTTTTCTGCCCGGCTTCTGCCGCAGGCGACCATCGTTGCCCCGCGCGGTGACGTTTCGGAATATGGCGCAGCACGCTTCTTTCGCCGCACCGGCGAAGGTGTCTACGACATGGCCGATCTGGCGCGGGCAACCGACAAGATGGCGGCCTTCATCGAGGCCTATCGCAACGAAAGCGGGGCAGGGGCCGTGCTTGGCCTCGGTTTCTCGAACGGGGCGAACATCCTTGCCAACATCCTGATCGAGCAGGGTCTTTTCGATGCCGCGGCCCTGCTGCATCCGCTGATCCCGTTTGCGCCGCGCGACAATGCCGGGCTTGCCGGCCGCAAGGTGCTGATCACGGCGGGCCAGCGCGATCCGATCTGCCCTCCTGATCTGACCACCGCGCTGGCGGACTATTTTACCCGCCAGAATGCCGTGCTGGATCTCGAATGGCATGCGGGCGGCCATGACATAAGGCCGAACGAAATCGATGCCATCGGCCGTCTGGTCGAAGCCTACCGGTAAGGGCGATCGCAGCCGGGGTGCCCGGCAGTTTATGCGCAGTTGGAAGCGCTTTTGTCACAAGAGGCAAAAAGCGCTTCCACGGCGCTGTCCGTCGCCTTGCTTTGCCGGACGTTTCGCGAAACAAGTGCTCCATGAGCATTCCGACGACACATCCCTTCGCCTTCGATCCCACCTATGGCATGACGCTTGCCGACCTGCAGAGGATCGTTCCGCCGGAAGCGCCGGCGGGTTTCGATGATTTCTGGCAGCAGCGCTACCGGCGGGCGATCACCGTCGATCCAAAGCCGGAACTGAAGGCGAGCGACAGCAAGCATCCGGATTGGCAGGTGCTGGATATCGTCTACGCCTCGACGGACGATGTCAGGATCGGCGGCTGGCTGTTGCTGCCGAAGGACGGGCCGGTGCGCCGGGGGCTCGTCGTCGGACATGGCTATGGTGGCCGCGACCAACCGGATTTCGACTTGCCGTTGACAGAGACGGCGATCCTCTTTCCGTGCTTTCGCGGCCTGTCGCGCAGCCCGCATCCGCCGATCTCTCAGGATGCGTTTTTCCATGTGCTGCACGATATCGACAAGCCGGAACGTTACGTCATCGGCGGCTGCGTCGAAGACCTTTGGCTCGCCGTCTCGGCCCTGCTTGCCCTGTATCCGGGACTCGACGGCCATGTGGGCTACAGCGGCATCAGTTTCGGCGGCGGCATCGGCGCGCTTGCCATACCGTTTGACCAGCGCATCCGGCGCGGCCAGCTGACCGTCCCGACCTTCGGCGACCGCAAGCGCTGGCTCGCCCTGCCGACCACCGGCAGCGCCGCGGCGGTGCAGGCCTACCAGAAGCACCATGGAAGCGTCTTTGAGACGCTGCGTTTCTACGATGCGGCCTGTGCGGCGCGGCGGATCACCGTGCCGATGCTGGCAGCCGTCGCTCTCTTCGATCCGGCAGTGGCCCCGCCCTGCCAGTTCGCCGTCGCCAACGCATTTCCGCAATCAAAATTTAATGAAATCTTCATCCTGGACGCCGGGCATTTCGACTATCCTGCGGCAGTGCAGCAAAATGCTGCGCTTCTCGACAGGCTCGGTCATTTCTTCAAGGCGTTATGAATCGCGAATATTTTCGTTGGTACAGCCATCGTTTGCACCGGGACATGGAGTTGCTCGTGTTCGGTCACGCCGGCGCGAAGGTATTGATGTTCCCGACGAGAGACGGGCGTTTCTGGGAATACGAACAGCTTGGAATTGTCGCGAGCCTTGCGGACAAGCTGCGGGCCGGCCAGTTGCAGCTCTATTGCATCGAGGGACTGGCGAACGAGAGTTTTTACGGCCGCCACAGCCATCCGGCCGATCGCATCCGCCGCCATGCGGCGCTGGAAGACTACATCCTCCATGAAGTCCTGCCGTTGATGGCCGAGAAGAATGCGCATGACTGCACCATCGTCCAGGGTTGCAGCCTCGGGGCGTTCCAGGCGGCAAGCCTCGTCTTCCGCCACCCGCATCTGTTCCGCAAGCTCGTCGCCTTTTCCGGCCGCTACGACCTGACGATGAAGGTTGAAAGTTTTGGCGATCTGTTCGATGGTTATTACGACGATACGGTCTATTACCATACGCCGGCGCATTTCCTGCCCGGTCTGCAATGCGAGCAGCGCCTCCGGCACCTGCGCCAGGTGGACATCGTCCTGACGATCGGCAATGGCGATCCGTTCCTCGACAACAATCATCATCTGAGCCGTATCCTGGCGGAAAAGCAGGTCGACCATCGTCTGCATCTCTGGGATGGCCGCGCCCATCGCGGCAGCGCCTGGCGGCAGATGGCGCCGCTCTATATCTGAGCGCTGTTTTGGGGCGACGACGGGTCGCGGAGGAAAAACGTGCTCCTTGGCTTGCGGCGCGCCAGCACCTGCACGATAGTGCCGCCCGAAATCAGAAGCCGAGGATATTCGGCCAAACGGGAGTGTACGATGAATCATCACCAGAAATTCTTCATCAATGGCGAGTGGGTCGACCCGGTGATCCCGGCAACGCTCGACGTGATCAATCCGGCGACCGAAGAAGCCTATACGCAGATTTCCGTCGGCTCGAAGGGTGATGTCGACAAGGCCGTCGCTGCGGCAAAAGCCGCCTTCGAGACGTTTTCCCGCACGACGCAGGCCGAGCGGCTGGCGCTGCTGAAGCGTATCCTCGAGGTCTATAACGAGCGTTTCGAAGACATCGCCCAGGCCGTTTCCGACGAAATGGGCGCACCGCTGTCCTTCGCCCGTGATGCCCAGGCCTGGGCCGGCCGCGCCCACATGGAATCGACCATCGAGGCGTTGGAAAACTACGAGTTCAGCCACCAGCGCGGCAAGACCATGGTGGTCAAGGAGCCGATCGGCGTCTGCGCGCTGATCACGCCGTGGAACTGGCCGCTCAACCAGATCGTCTGCAAGGTCGCGCCCGCCATTGCAGCCGGCTGCACGGTCGTGCTCAAGCCGTCGGAAATCGCCCCGATCAGCGGCATCGTCTTCGCCGAGGTCATGGAAGCCGCCGGCGTGCCGAAGGGCGTCTTCAACCTCGTCAACGGCACCGGCCCGGATGTCGGCCAGGTGATGTCCGGCCATCCCGACGTCGACATGGTCTCCTTCACCGGCTCGACCCGCGCCGGCATCATCGTCGCCAAGACGGCGGCCGATACGGTCAAGCGCGTGGCGCAGGAACTCGGCGGCAAGTCGGCCAACATCATCCTGCCGGACGCCGATCTCGAAACGGCGGTCACCAAGGGCGTCGAAGGCTGCTTTGGCAATACCGGGCAGTCCTGCGATGCGCCGACGCGCATGCTGGTGCCGGCTGATCGCCACGACGAAGCGCTCGAAATCGCCAAAAAGGCAGCCGTACCCTTCAAGGTCGGCGATCCGAAGTCGGAAGACACCGTGCTCGGCCCGGTCGTCAGCCAGTTGCAGTTCGACAAGGTGCAGCGCCTGATCGAAAGCGGCATCAAGGAAGGCGCCACCGTCGTTGCCGGCGGTCTCGGCCGGCCGGAAGGCCTGAACCGCGGTTATTACATCCGCCCGACTGTCTTCGGCCATGTCACGCCTGACATGACCATCGCCCGCGAGGAAATCTTCGGGCCGGTGCTGTCGATCATCTCCTATAAGGACGAAGAGGATGCCATCCGCATCGCCAACGACACGGTGTATGGCCTTGCCGCCTACATCCAGTCTGGGGATATCGCGCACGCCCGCAAGGTCGCCTCGCGCATGCGCGCCGGTTCGGTTTACCTGAACTATCCGGATTGGGACACCAACTCCTCCTTCGGCGGTTACAAGCAGTCGGGCAACGGCCGTGAATACGCTGATTTCGGCATCCACGACTTCCTCGAAATCAAGAGTGTCGTCGGTTACGAGTCGTAATCGTAGCCAATCGGTGGCGCCGGCTTCGGCCGGCGCCACCTGCTCCTCTTTCCGATTTGCTGCAACTTCCGGGTTGCACTATGATCCTCATGTTTCACCGTGGAGGGACGGGACATGAAGCTGATCGTCGGATATTTCACCGCCAAGCCAGGCAGGCGCAATGATTTTCTGGCTGCGGTCGCCGAGCACGCGCGGCTCAGCCGCGAGGAGCCGGGTTGCCTCTATTTCGATCTCGTGGCCGTGCCAGACCATCCGGACCGGATGCTGCTGGCCGAGGCTTTCGTCAGCGACGAGGCGCACCGGATTCATGAAGATACCGATCATATGCGCGCCGTCTGGAAGGTGATGCCGGAACTGCTGGTGCACGCCTCGCTCGACATCGCCATTTCCGACGACATCCAGCATATCGAGGACGATTTCAGCACGCCGCCCGGCCCGAGCCACTGACGCCTAAGCGTTGCTGCAAAAGCCACACCCGAACGCAATTCATCCGGCAAGCCCGTCGACGGCTTGCCGCAACCGTGCGGTGCGGCTAACACGTTCAAGCCTCAAATAATTCGAAAGCCTTATCATGACGCTGACCGAGCAGAAGCAATATCGCCTGGGCTTGACCTATGTGGCGTTGTCGGCGCTTGCCTGGTCGTCGTCCGGGCTGTTCATGCGGGCGATCAATGCCGACCTGATGACCATCGTCGCCACCCGCGGCATCGTCTCCGGCCTCGCCACCTTTCTGTTCTTCATCTATCTTGAGCGCAGCCGGGCGTGGTCCATCCTGCGGGCCATCCGCTGGCCGACCATTGCCGCCACGGTGTTTTCCGCCGCCAGCATGATTTCCGGCCTCGGTTCGATCTATTACACCTCGGTGGCCGATGCGATGGTCATCTATGCGACCGTGCCCTTCGTCACCGCCGGTGTCGCCTATCTCTATATCGGCGAAAAACCGAGCCGTTCAACGCTGATCGCCGCCTCCGTTGCCATGGGCGGCGTGCTCGTCATGCTGATGGACGAGGGCGGCGGCGGCAGTATGCTCGGCAAGGGGCTGGCGCTGATCATGACGCTGACGGTTGCGGCACTCGCCACCATCATGCGCAAGCACCGCGACGTGCACATGCTGCCGGCGATGTTTTCCTCCGCCTGGCTTTGCTCGCTCTGCACCATCTGGTTCGCCACGCCACTCGGTCTCAGCGGCCATGATATCGGCCTGGTCGTGCTGTTTGCCGTGGTGCAGAACTCCCTCGGCCTCATCCTCTATACTTTCGGTTCCCGCTGGATTCCCGCTGCCGATGCCAGCCTGCTGACGGCGCTCGAAGTGCCGCTGACACCGCTCTGGGTCTGGATTTTCATGGACGAAGTGCCGTCGCGCGCAACGATGATCGGCGGGCCGATCGTGCTGCTTGCACTCTTCGGCCACATCTTCGCGGAGATCCGCCGGAACAAGTCGACGGAGGTGGCGGTTCACGCCTGAGGCGAGCGAATATTTTCAGTCATATGGCTGAAAAATTTTCCGTTTGACTAAATTTTTTCAATGCGTCACTTCTTCTGCAGCAACAGGGGAGCGTGACCGGCGTGGCATTGACCATCCGCGAACTGATACAGCAGGCGACGGACAATCTGACCGCCAGCGAACGCAAGATCGCCGGTGCGATCCTTGCGGATTATCCGTTCACCGCGCTGCAGACCATCCAGGATCTGGCGGCCAAGACCGGCGTCAGCGCGCCGTCGATCACCCGTTTCGTCGCCAAGCTCGGCTGCGGCGGTTTCCAGGATTTCCAGCGTCAGCTGATCGCCGAACTGAAAGAGGGCAAGCGTTCGCCGCTCGACCTCAAGTCCAGCCAGGTTCCCGTCGGCCACTCGCAGTTCCTGGGGGACTATGCCGCCCGGCTGTCCCTGGTGATAGCCGACATGGCCGAGACGGTGTCGCAGGAGCAGTTCGATGCCGTGGCGGCATTGCTGTCCGATCCAACGCGGCAGGTTTTCCTGCTCGGTGGGCGCGTCAGCGATAGTCTTGCCGGCTATCTTTCCATCCATCTCCGGCAGATCCGCGCCCGCGTCCAGCACATCCCCGCCAATCCGCAAATCTGGCCGGACGCGATGCTGCAGATGCGCAAGAAAGACGTGGTGGTGCTGTTCGATTTCCGGCGCTACCAGCCCGATCTTGCCGAACTGGCACATCGCATCGCAACGCATGCGCAGGCGACGATCATCCTCATCACCGACCGCTGGCTCTCGCCGATTGCCCGCGACAGCAGCCATGTCATCGCCCTGCCGATCGATTCGGGCACGGCGTGGGACACGGTGGTGGCGGCGATCGCCTTCCTGGAAGCGCTGATCGTAAAAGTTTCGGAAGCGGATTGGGAGGCGACGCAAAAACGCCTCCGCCAGTGGGACGGCCTACGCCTCGACCGGCCGGCCGAAGATGATATTTAAAAAGGGGAATTTTCGATGCACCGTGAAGAACTGATGGTGGCCTGCACCAACGACCTGGCCGGAAAGACGCGCGGCAAGGCGTTTCCCGCCTCCCAGCTGGAAAAGCGCCAGCATCGCGGTGTCGGCTGGACGCCCACCAATGTCCAGATCACCTGCTTCGACTCGATTTCCGACAGCCCCTTCGGTTCATTGGGTGATCTCGTGCTCATCCCCGATCCGGCCACCAGGGTGGCGATTGCCACCGAAGGAGAGGGTGCGCCGCCGGAACAGTTCGTTCTCGGCAACATCCGCTATACCGATGGCCGGCCGTGGGAATTCTGCACCCGGTCGCTGCTGGAGGCAGCGCTCGACCGCCTGAAGCGGGTTACCGGGCTGACGCTGCTCGGCGCCTTCGAGCACGAATTCCAGTTCGGCGGGCCGGTGATGGCGCCGGGCAATTCCTTTTCTCTCGCCGGTTTCCGTGTACGGCGGGCATTCGGCGAGGCACTGATCGCGGCGATGCGTGCCGCCGGAATAAACCCCGACACCTTCATGAAGGAACATGGTGCCGATCAGTACGAAGTGACGATCGGTCCGAAGGCCGGCATTCGTTTCGCCGACGAGGCCGTCATTTTGCGCGAAGTGGTGCGCAGCACGGCGCTCGCCCACAACGAAACGGTGACGTTCACGCCGATCCGGGATCCGGCCGGTGTCGGCAATGGCGTGCATATCCACATGAGTTTCCTGGATAGCGACGGCAAGCCGGCGACCTGGGACCCGGCCGGCAAGCACGAATTGTCGCCGGTCGCCGGCCAGTTCGTGGCCGGCGTGCTGAAATATCTCGATGCGATCACGGCGATTACGGCGCCGAGCGTCGTTTCCTACCTGCGGCTGACGCCGCATCGCTGGAGTGCCGCCTTCAACAATCTCGGTTTCCGCGACCGCGAGGCCTCGGTGCGCATCTGCCCGGTCTCCGATCTCTCCGATATCGCCAAGGCGTCGCAGTTCAACTTCGAATTCCGTGCCGCCGATGCCAGCGCCAGCCCCTATCTGCAGCTTGCCGCCATCGTCCATGCCGGTGTGCAGGGTATCGAGGAGGGGCTGCAGGTACCGGAAGCGACGCAGGAGGACTTGTCGCTGCTCGATACGGCCGCTCTGACCGAACGCGGCTACAAGCGCCTGCCGACGACGCTTGAAGAGGCGCTGAAGCGGTTCGGGGCAAACGACACCGTTACCGGCTGGTTCCCAGAGGGGTTTGCCGACGTCTACGTCAAGCACAAGCTGGGCGAGATCGATCATCTCAAGGGCCGCGAGTTGAAAGATGTCTGCGCCGCCTACGAAGAGGTCTATTGACCGCCGCGCCGCCGGTCAGAAGGTCGGCGGCGTGTTGATCCACAGGAGCACGGTTTCGCCGTCATGGCGGTTGCGCCAGGAGTGCTGCCGCTGGCTGGCGAAATAGAGGGAATCGCCGGGGCCGAGATCGAAGAACTGGTCGCCATCGAGCACCATCTCGATCCGCCCCGACAGAACATGGACGAATTCTTCGCCCTCATGCTTGTAGGCGCCGTCGCTGGAGGCGCCGGGGGCGAGCACGAAGCGATGGCAATCCATCATCAGCTGGCCTTCGGCCAGGAGCTGCACCGTGACCCCCGGCGACGTCGCCGGCCAGGCGCGCCACTCGCCGCTGCGCACCACCTCGCGGGCCTCGTGGCTTTCTTCGCCGGAAAGGCGGGAGACGGTGGTGCCGTAATATTCGGCGAGATCGTGCAGCACCTTGAAGGTGACGCCCTGGGAGGTCCGCTCCAGCGTCGAGAGGATGGAGGGCGCGATGCCGACTTCGCCGGCGACGTCGTCCAGCGTCTTGCCGAGGCCGTGGCGCAAGCTGCGCAGCTTGCGGCCGAGATCGTGCTGCGGCGTGTCAGTGTCGGTTACGCCGTTGTCGGATTTCGCCGGCGGATCCTCCGCCTCCAAGGCTTCACGGATGGCGGCGGGGTTGAGGCCGCGTTCGCTGCGCAGCCAGGAAATCCGCTTCAGGCGGGCGACGTCGTCGGCGCTGTATTGCCGGTGGCCGGTTTCGGAGCGGTCGGGCACGACGAGACCCTGGCTTTCCCAGAGCCGCAGCGTCGAGGCAGAAACGCCCGCCAGCCGTGCGGCTTCCGCCACCTTGTAGCGCACACTCTGCATGCTTCTCATCCGCAACCTTTCGCACCGCGTCAAAATCCTGCTTAACACAGGTTTTGCCGGAAACGGAATTGTGTTGGCGAAACGATCGGGATTTGGCTGGCTGCGATGCGGGGCGCGGACCGGGTATCTCTCCCGATCCGCATTCTTTCGGGTGTCAGATGTTGGCAAATACGCTGTCGATTGCCGCCGCGGCGGCCTTGACGACGATGTCTGCTTCTTCGCGCGTCAGGCAGAGCGGCGGCGCGAAACCGAGGATGTCGCCCTGCGGCATGGCCCGGCCGATAACGCCGCGTTCCAGCAGGGCGGTTGCGACCTGCGGGCCGATCTTTTTGCCTGGATCGAAGAAGGCACGATCGTCCTTGTCCTCGACGAATTCGACGGCGGCCAGCATGCCGTCACCGCGGACGTCGCCGACATGTTTGTGGCCGGCAAGCGCCTTCGTCAGCTCGGAGCGGAAATAGGCGCCGGTCGCGCCGGCATTGTCCACCAGGCCGAGTTCGTCGATCACTTCGAGATTGGCGACGCCGGCGGCGGCGCAGATCGGATGGGCGGCATAGGTCCAGCCATGGCCGATGGCGCCGAGCTGGTCGGACCCCTGCACCAGCACCTGCCAGACCTTGTCGGAGACGATGACGCCGGAGAGCGGCGCATAGGCCGACGTCAGCCCCTTGGCGATGGTGATCAGGTCGGGCTTCATGCCGTAATGGTCGGAGCCGAACATGGTGCCGAGACGGCCGAAACCAGTGACGACCTCGTCGGCGACGAGCAGGATGTCGTACTTGTCGAGAACCGCCTGGATCTTCTGCCAGTAACCCGCCGGCGGCGGCACGATGCCGCCTGTGCCAAGGATCGGCTCACCGATGAAGGCGGCGATGGTATCGGCGCCTTCCGCGAGGATCATTTCCTCCAGTTTGTCGGCGCAATGTTGCGAGAATTGTTCCTCACTCATCGAACGGTCCGGCCGGCGGAAATAATAGGGTGCCTCGGTGTGCAGGATCGGCGCGCGCGGCAGGTCGAAGGCATTGTGGAACAGCGTAAGGCCGGTCAGCGATCCGGTCATGACGCCGGAGCCGTGGTAGCCGCGCCAGCGCGAAATGATCTTCTTCTTTTCCGGACGGCCGAGAATGTTGTTGTAGTACCAGATGAGCTTGATGTTGGTCTCGTTGGCATCCGAACCGGAAAGCCCGAAGTAAACACGGCTCATGCCTTGCGGCGCGCGGTCGATGATCATCTTGGAGAGCGTGATCGAGGCTTCCGTGCCGTGGCCGACATAGGCATGGTAATAAGCGAGGTTCTTGGCCTGCGCGGCGATGGCATCGGCGATCTTCTGGCGGCCGTAACCGACATTGACGCAATAGAGGCCGGCGAACGCGTCGAGGCTGGTCTTGCCGCTCGTATCGGTGATGTACACACCTTCGCCGCCTGCAATTACCCGTGTCGGCGTCTCGCCGCGGGCATGCATGCCCATATGCGTCGAGGGGTGGAAGAAGTGGTCGCGGTCCCAGGCGGTGAGTTCGTTGCTTCTGTCGAGCATCGTCGTCCTCTCGGTGTCTTCGAATCGTGTTTCAGCCGGTGGCTGTGCCTGGAAAAGTCTGGCAGACCCTAAGGAGATATTGGGTCCAATCGCAGCTGTGCAACGAGAGAAATCGACCAAATTCAGCTGCTGAAAAAGAGAAAGTCTCTATGTCGGCTGGCCAGGCCCGATCAGGCTGGCAAGCGGCAGAACCGTTTCCTCCTTGACTGTCTTGGTGACGATGTAGGTGAAATAGCGGTCGATACCGAGCTGCCGGTCAAGCAGGCTGTCGACGAGGCGCTGGTAGGCGTCTATGTCGGAGGTCATGATTTTCAGGATGTAGTCGACGCCGCCGCCAAGGGACCAGCAGGCGGTTATCTCCGGAATCGCCATGATGGCGCGCTCGAACCTGTCGAAATCCGCCTGGCGGTGATTGCCGAGGGTGACTTCCATCATCACGCTGGCCACCGGCGCCAGGCGCCGCACGGCGATGGCCGCGTGATAACCGACGATGACGCCTGCCTTTTCCAGCTTGCGCAGCCGCATCCAGCAGGGTGTCGGCGACAACCCCACCTGTTCCGCCAGCGCCAGCTTGGTGATGCGGCCGTCGCGCTGGATGACGTCGAGAATGCGCAGGTCGATGGCGTCGAGTTTCATACAGGGACACTCGTGTCCGCCATGCCGCCGCCACAAAGCCGGCGTGATGCGGCAAGACCGATTTTGACCGGTGAAAAAATCATGACGCGTCGTTTTTCCTATCCATTCCCGGCCGTTGCCAGGCTTGCTACTGCCTCCAGACCAGATTGCATGTGTCGCCCGGGACGGCAAGCGTGCAACGGGCAGCGATCGGCCGGGCACCGTAAATGGTGGTCGCTCTGACGGTCGCGGCTATGCTGCCGGCCCTTTCCAGTTGCCGTTGCGGCAGGCGGTGTTTAAACAGCAAGCGTGCCGTTTTCTTTCGGAGTGTCGAGCGTCGCATGAGACCGAATATTCTTCTGATCACCGCCGATCAGTGGCGGGGTGACTGTCTGTCCGCCGTCGGCCATGCCGTCGTCAAAACCCCGAATGTCGATGCATTGGCCCGCGAGGGAACCCTGTTTCGGCGCCATTATGCCGGTGCGGCGCCCTGTTCGCCGGCGCGCGCCAGCCTCTATACCGGGCTTTACCAGATGAACCATCGCGTCTGCCGCAACGGTTCGCCGCTCGATGCCCGTTTCGACAATATCGCCTTGATGGCGCGGCGGGCGGGCTACGATCCGACGCTCTTCGGCTACACCGACACCGCTCCGGACCCGCGCCGCCTCGCCCCCGGCGATCCGCATCTCACCAGCTACGAAGGCGTGCTTCCCGGCTTCACGGCGCGGCAGTTGCTGCCGGAGCATGAAAAGCAATGGCTTTCCTGGCTGCGCGACCGCGGCCATGCGGATGCGGCGGACCGCAGCGTCCACAAGCCCTCCGCCGACCTGCCCGAGGTCAATGCCGGTGCTCCGGCCTATACGCAGGACGAAACGCAGACGGCGTTTCTTACCGGCGAGTTCATCCGCTGGCTCGGCGAACAGGAAGCGCCGTGGTTTGCGCATATCTCCTTTCTCCGGCCGCATCCGCCCTTCGTCGTGCCGGCGCCCTACAACACGATGTACGAGCCGCCGCAGGACGATGCCTTCGTCCGCCATGCCGACCGGGAGCGTGAAAAAGCGCAGCACCCCTATCTTGCCTACGATCTCGACCGCCAGCCCAAGGGTGCCTTCGTTTTCGACGCCAAGGGTGGGGTGGGCGATTGGAGCGCGCAGGAGTTTGCGACGCTGCGCGCGGTCTATTACGGCATGGTTTCGGAAGTGGACGCACAGCTCGGCCGCATCTGGCAGGCGCTGCGGGATGGGGATGCCTGGGAAAACACCATCATCGTCTTCACCTCGGACCATGCCGAGATGGCGGGTGACCACTGGTCCTTCGGCAAGAGCGGTTTCTTCGACGGCTCCTATCATATCCCGCTGGTGATCCGAGATCCTGCTTCGAAGGCGCGGGGCGGGCAGGTCGAGCATTTCACCTCCGCCACCGATATTTTTCCGACACTCTGCGAACGGCTGGGTGAAAGCCCCGCGGGACACTTTGACGGTGCCTCATTGACCGGCTTCCTCGCCGGTGAAACGCCAGCTGTCTGGCGCGACGGCGCATTCTGGGAGTTCGATTTCCGCGATATCGCCCGCGGGCGGCAAGAGGCGCATTTCGGCCTGCCGTCGAATGCCTGCAACCTCGCGGTCTATCGCGATGCGGCGTTCAAGTACGTGCATTTCGCCGGCATGCGGCCAATGCTGTTCGATCTTGGCCAGGATCCCGGCGAGTTGCACAATGTCGCCGATGAGCCGGCTTATCTTGGCACGCGGCTCGCTTATGCCGAAAAGCTCTTGTCCTTGCGGGCGCGGCACCTCGACCAGACGCTGGCTTATACGGAATTGACGGAAAAGGGGCCGGTGCAGGGGCGCCGGTAAACGCCTCGCAGGGCGAATAAAGGGGGAAAAGCATGGCAGGCATCGATATCGCCGAATTGACCGTGAGCGCGGCGCAGCAGGCTTTCGCAAGCGGTGACTTGACCGCCGAAAGCCTTGCGCGGGCCTGCCTCGACCGGATCGCCGAATTCAATCCGCATTACAATGCCATCATCTTCCTCAACGAAAAGGCGCTGGACGAGGCGCGCGACATCGATCGCCGTCGCGCGGCGGGCGAGGCGCTTGGACCGCTTGCCGGTATTCCCGTCGTCGTCAAGGACACCATGGATATGGTCGGTTTCCCGACCACCGGCGGCTGGTCGCTGCTGTCCAGCCGTGCCGGCGGCGTCGATCTTTTTCCCGAACAAGACAGCGATGTCGTCGCGCGTGTCCGCGCCGCCGGCTGCGTCGTTCTCGGCAAGACCAATGTGCCGGTGCTGAGTGCCACCGGCACCCATGCCGACGACAGCTGGGTAGGCCCGACGCTGAATGCCGTCGATGCGACGCTTGTTCCGGGCGGCAGCAGTGCCGGAACAGCCACCGCCGTCGCCGCCGGCTTCGCCATCATCGGCCTTGCCGAGGAGACGGGCGGCTCGATCCAGAATCCGGCCTCGGCGCAAGCTCTGGTCGGCGTCAAGCCGACATTCGGGTTGATCTCCAACACCGGCATCATGCCGCTCGGCGGCAGCACCCTCGATGTTGCCGGCCCCATTGCCCGCACGGTGACGGATGCTGCACTGGCGCTGGACGTCATGGCGGGTTTTTCGCCGAACGATCCGAAGACGGTCGCAGGCCTCGGCAGCAAGCCGGTAGATGGTTACGCCGCCGTTCTCAATGCGCAGGCCCTGCAGGGCAAGCGGCTCGGCCTTTTCGGTCCCGGCTGGCGCCGCCCCGGCGACAGTTTTCGCAGGTGGCCACTGCATCCGGAAATCGAGGAGAGCTATCGCCGCGCGCAGGACGAATTGCGCGGGCGGGGGGCGACGCTTGTCGAGGATCCGTTTGCCGGAAGCGGTTTTGCCGATCTGATGCGCACCTCCGCCAGCGCCGAAGATTTCGACATCCGCGGCATGGAAGGCCTTCCCCACGACCTGGAAAAATATCTGCGCCATCTCGGTCCGAATGCTGCCTTGCAAAGCTTCGCGGACTTTGCCGAGGCGACGAAGGCGGAAGATCCTTTCGCGCCCGGCGGCGTGCTCGCCTATATGCACGATCTGCCGGAATTCGTTGCCATCCTTGCCGATCCGCTGTCGCGGCCGTCGCTTGAAACATTCTTCCTGCTGCGTGATGCCTATCTGAGGATCTTCAACGCGGTGATGCAGGACAAAACGCTCGATGGCCTCGTCTTTCCGCAGATGATGGATCCGGCGCCGAAACGCGGCGCGGGCATCTCCATCCGCGAGACGACGGTGGCAGAGATCAATATTGCCGGGCTGCCCGGTGTCACCGTCCCCGCCGGCTATCTGGAGGGCGGCGAACCGTTCAACCTGATCTTCGTCGGGCGCGCCTGCAGCGAGGCTGCGCTGTTGTCCATGGCGTATGACTACGAACAGGCGACGAGGCATCGCCGGCCTGCCGCGCTTCGCCAGCATGACCTTTAAACCGCCGTCATGCTGCGCTCGTAGACAACAGGGCATAAGATAGTGAAGATGGAAGCGCCGTTTCATGGACAATGACGACGCCACCGCCGCTGGCGATACGGCAGAAAAAACCCAGGGCCGCAGGACAGGGCGCCATCTTTCGCAGATCCTTGAGGCGATTGCTGCGGATGAGAGCCGCCTGCGCATTTCGGTCGGCGATCTGTTTCACGCCCTGGGCGACCGCGCTTTCGGCGCGCTGATGCTGATCTTCGCCTTGCCGAACGTCGTGCCGACACCGCCCGGAACCTCGGCCTTGCTGGGCACGCCGCTGGTGTTCCTGGCGGCGCAGCTGATGCTCGGCTATTCACCGTGGCTGCCGCAATTCATCGCCAAACGCTCGATGACGCGCGAGGATTTCGCCGCGATCGTGCGGCGGATCGCACCCTGGCTGGCCAGGGCCGAGCGGATGCTGAGGCCGCGGCTGACCGTGCTCGTCTATCCGCCGGCGGAATATCTGGTCGGGTTTGCCTGTTTCTGCCTCGCCGTCATCCTGGCACTGCCCATTCCGCTTGGGAACATCCTGCCGGCGCTTGCCATATGCATGTTTTCCTTCGGTATTCTGGAAAGGGACGGGCTCTGTACGGTCATCGGCTGGCTGCTTTCCGTCGTGTCGGTCGTGGTTGTTGCCGGTGTCCTCTACGCCCTGTTCAAGCTTGCGGTGTTGCTGGTGGTGACGGCTTTTGCCTGAGCGCGGCCGGGCGATTTCGCGCCTGCTCATTTGACAGACCGGCATGAAGATGGCAGCAAACGGCAAGGGGACAATCTCGGACCGGGATCATGGCAAAACGATCGGATAGTGGCGGACGGCTTGACGAAGCGGCGCGGGCCGGCTGGCTGTATTACGTCGCCGGCCGTACCCAGGACGAGATTGCGGCGACCATGGGCATTTCCCGCCAGTCGGCGCAGCGCCTGGTGTCGCTTGCCGTCGCCGAGCGGCTGATCAAGGTCCGGCTCGACCATCCGATCGCCGCCTGCCTGGAGCTTGCCCGCGACCTTTCGGAAAAATTCGACCTGAAATATGTTGATATCGTCCCCAGCGATCCGGCATCGACCTCGACCACGGTCGGTATTGCCGAAGCGGGTGCTGCGGAAATCGAACGCTGGCTGAAGAAGCCGGAACCGATCGTCATGGCTGTCGGTACCGGCCGGACGTTGAAGGCCGCCGTCGACCAGCTGCCGGTGATCGACTGTCCGCAGCACCGCGTCGTCTCGTTGACCGGCAATATCGGGCCGGACGGTGCGGCCGCCTATTACAACGTCGTCTTCAGCATGGCCGATGCCATCAAGGCGCGGCATTTTCCAATGCCGCTTCCGGTGCTGGTTTCGTCCGCCGCCGAGCGGGAGCTGCTGCATGAGCAGGCGCTGGTGCGCTCGACGCTGGCACTGGGCGCACAGGCGGACGTCACCTTCGTCGGTGTCGGCGAAATGGGCCAGGAGGCGCCGCTCTGCGTCGACGGTTTCCTGGCGAAGGATGAGATGGCGAGCCTCGTTTCCGCCGGCGCCACCGGGGAAATCTGCGGCTGGATCTTCGACCGCAACGGCCAGCTGCTCGACAACCCCGTCAACGAGCGGGTGGCGAGCGTTCCCGTGCCCTCGCGGGAGACATCGGTGGTCATCGGCATCGCCAAGGGCAAGCGCAAGTTCCAGGCCATCTGCTCCGCCCTGAAGGGGCGCATGCTGAACGGAATCATCACCGACGAGATGACGGCTGAGTATTTGCTCAAATCGTGAGCATAAATTATTCCATTTGAAATCATCGACTTACCTGTTCTTTGCGGCGCTGCAGCAACGAATCCGCATTGACTTTTTTTGCGCAAAGATGAGTAATTGCCCATGAGCAAAGCGAATGCTCACTCTTTTTTCTTCTGGGAGGAAGATATGACATTGAAGACAATTCTGCTCGGCGCCTGCTCGGCGCTGGCATTTGCCGGCCTGGCTTCCGCTGAAACGCTGACCATCGCGACCGTGAACAACGGCGACATGATCCGCATGCAGAAGCTGACGGACGATTTCACCGCCAAGAACCCCGGCATCGAGCTGGAATGGGTAACGCTGGAAGAAAACGTTCTGCGCCAGAAGGTGACGACCGACATCGCCACCAAGGGCGGCCAGTTCGACATCATGACCATCGGCACCTATGAAGTTCCGATCTGGGCGAAGCAGGGCTGGCTCTTGCCGCTCGACAATCTTGGCGCCGACTATGACGTCGACGACCTGCTGCCGGCTATCCGTTCGGGCCTGACCGGCGAGGACGGCAAGCTCTATGCCGCACCGTTCTACGGCGAAAGCTCAATGGTGATGTACCGCAAGGATCTCATGGAAAAGGCCGGGCTGACCATGCCCGACGCGCCCACGTGGGAATTCATTGCCGATGCGGCACGCAAGATGACCGACAAGAGCAACGAGGTCTACGGCATCTGCCTGCGCGGCAAGGCCGGCTGGGGCGAGAACATGGCTTTCCTGACGGCTACCGCGAACGCCTTCGGCGCCCGCTGGTTCGACGAGAAGTGGACGCCGCAGTTCGACCAGCCGGAATGGAAGAACGCGCTTGAATTCTACGTCAAGCTGCTGAACGACGCCGGCCCTCCGGGCGCATCCTCGAACGGCTTCAACGAAAACCTCGCTCTGTTCCAGACCGGCAAGTGCGGCATGTGGATCGACGCGACGGTGGCTGCGTCCTTCGTCACCAACCCGAAGGAATCCAAGGTTGCCGACCAGGTGGGCTTTGCGCTCGCCCCGGATACCGGCCTCGGCAAGCGTGGCAACTGGCTCTGGGCCTGGAACCTCGCCATCCCGGCCGGCACGCAGAAGCAGGAAGCGGCCGAAAAGTTCGTCTCCTGGGCAACCAGCAAGGCTTACCTCGACCTCGTCGCTTCCAAGGAAGGCTGGGCCAACGTTCCTCCGGGCACGCGCACCTCGCTCTACAACAACCCGGAATACCAGAAGGCGGCGCCGTTTGCGAAGATGACGCTCGACTCCATCAACGCGGCTGACCCGAAGAACCCGGCCGTCAAGCCGGTGCCTTATGTCGGCGTGCAGTTCGTGGCCATTCCGGAATTCCAGGGTCTCGGTACGGCGGTCGGCCAGCAGTTCTCGGCAGCCCTTGCCGGCCAGGTGACGGTTGACCAGGCGCTGCAGAGCGCTCAGCAGCTGACCACCCGCGAAATGACCAAGGCCGGCTACATCAAGTAATAGCTCCCAAGGACTGGAACGGGGCGTTCTTCACGCGCACCGTTCCAGAGTGGGCCGCCGAGTGCCTGAGCGGCTTCGGCGGCCTTTTTTTCACGCGCGAGCGCGTGTTGCCCTCCAAGAATTTCAGATCGGGACTAGCTATGGCGACGTTACACACCCGTTCAGCCGCGCGCCTGATGATGGCGCCTTCCGTGCTGCTTCTGCTGGCCTGGATGATCATTCCGCTGGCCATGACGATTTATTTCTCCTTCCTGCGCTACAATCTGTTGATGCCGGGCATGGAGGAATATGCCGGTTTTTCCAACTACACCTATTTCCTCACCGATCCGGCCTTCTTCACGGCCATCGCCAACACGCTGTTGATCGTGCTCGGCGTGCTGCTGATCACCGTCGTCGGCGGCATCCTGTTCGCGCTCCTGCTCGACCAGCCGATGTTCGGCCAGGGCATTGTGCGCATCCTCGTCATCGCGCCGTTCTTTGTCATGCCGACGGTCTCGGCGCTGGTGTGGAAGAACATGTTCATGAACCCGGTCAACGGGTTGTTCGCCTGGATCGCCAAGTCCTTCGGCTTCCAGCCGATCGACTGGTTCGCCTCCGTGCCGCTGTTCTCGATCATCATCATCGTCGCCTGGCAGTGGCTGCCCTTCGCGACGCTGATCATGCTCACCGCACTGCAATCGCTCGACGAGGAGCAGAAGGAAGCCGCCGAAATGGACGGCGCCGGCCCCCTGTCGAAATTCTTCTACATCATCCTGCCGCATATGGCCCGCGCCATCACCGTGGTGATCCTGATCCAGACGATCTTCCTGCTCTCGGTTTTCGCCGAAATCCTCGTGACCACCAATGGCGGTCCCGGCATCCAGAGCACGAACCTCACCTACCTGGTCTATGCGCAGGCGCTTTTGCAGTTCGATATCGGCGGGGCATCGGCGGGTGGCATCGTCGCGGTGGTGCTGGCCAATATCGTCGCCTTCTTCCTCGTCCGCCTCATCGGCAAGAATCTGGAGGCCTGAGCCATGGCACGCAAGGTTACCACACGCCGCAAACTGGTCATGACCGCCATCGCCTGGGTGCTCGGCATGATGATCTTCTTCCCGATCCTCTGGACCTTCCTGACCAGCTTCAAGACGGAGGCCGATGCGATCGCCTCGCCGCCGCAGTTCCTGTTCTTCCACTGGACATTGGAAAACTATCACGAGGTGCAGTCGCGCTCGGATTATTTCAAGCACTTCTCCAACTCGGTGATCATTTCCTTCGGCTCGACGCTAATCGGCCTGATCATCGCCATCCCATCCGCCTGGGCGATGGCATTCGCGCCGACGAAGAAGACCAAGGACATCCTGATGTGGATGCTCTCCACCAAGATGATGCCGCCGGTCGGCGCGTTGATCCCGATCTACCTGCTGTTCCAGAGCACCGGCCTGCTCGACAGCCGCATCGGCCTCGTCATGGTGCTCACCCTCATCAACCTGCCGATCATCGTCTGGATGCTCTACACCTACTTCAAGGAAATCCCCGGCGAGATCCTCGAAGCGGCGCGCATGGACGGGGCGTCGCTGATGAAGGAAATCGCCTATGTGCTGACACCGATGGCGGTGCCGGGTATTGCCTCGACGCTGCTGCTCAACATCATCCTGGCTTGGAACGAGGCCTTCTGGACCCTCAACCTGACGGCCTCGAAGGCGGCGCCGCTCACCACCTTCATCGCCTCCTATTCCAGCCCGGAAGGTCTGTTCTACGCCAAGCTTTCGGCGGCATCGACCATGGCGATCGCACCGATCCTCATCCTCGGCTGGTTCAGCCAGAAGCAACTCGTTCGCGGCCTCACCTTTGGCGCGGTTAAATAAGGAAGACAGACATGGGCAGCATTTCCCTTCAAAAAGTCTCCAAGGTCTTCGGCGAAGCCAAGGTCATCCCGTCGATCGACCTCGACATCAACAACGGCGAGTTCGTCGTCTTCGTCGGCCCTTCCGGCTGTGGCAAGTCGACGTTGCTGCGGCTGATCGCAGGCCTTGAGGATGTCTCAGGCGGCAAGATCGTCATCGACGGCAAGGATGCCACCGAAACCGCGCCTTCGGAGCGGCGCCTGTCGATGGTGTTCCAGTCCTATGCGCTTTATCCGCATATGAGCGTGCGCGGCAACATCGCCTTCCCGCTGAAGATGGCCGGCATGCCGAAGGAGGAAATCGACAAGAAGGTCAGCGACGCAGCCCGCGTCCTGAACCTCACCGATTACCTCGAACGCAAGCCGCGGCAGCTCTCCGGCGGCCAGCGCCAGCGTGTGGCCATCGGCCGGGCGATCGTCCGCCAGCCCTCCGCCTTCCTGTTCGACGAACCGCTGTCGAACCTCGACGCGGCGCTGCGCGTCAACATGCGCCTGGAGATCAGCGAGTTGCACCAGCAGCTGAAGACAACGATGATCTACGTCACCCACGACCAGGTGGAAGCCATGACCATGGCCGACAAGATCGTCGTGCTCAACCGTGGCAATATCGAGCAGGTCGGCTCGCCGCTGGAGCTCTATCGCAGTCCGCGCAACCTCTTCGTCGCCGGGTTCATCGGTTCGCCGAAGATGAACCTGATCTCCGGTGCTTATGCGAAATCGCTCAATGCCGCCACCATCGGCATCCGCCCTGAACATGTCAGCCTGTCGACGGAAAGCGGCGACTGGCGCGGAACGGTGACCGTCGCCGAACATCTGGGCTCCGATACCTTCCTGCACGTCAATGCCGACAATATCGGCCCGGTGACCGTGCGTGCCGGCGGTGAATTTAATGTCACGCACGGCGATACGGTGTTCATCACGCCTGACAAGAGCCGTATCCACCGCTTCGACGACAAGGGGCTGGCGATACCAGCGACGGCCTGAATGGCGTACCGCTTTTGCCCCTCACCCTAACCCTCTCCCCGCGTGCGGGGAGAGGGGACGTGCCACACCCGACGTCGAGCATGGCGGAGAGCGTGCGGCATACCCCTTCTCCCCGTTGTGACGGGGAGAAGGTGCCGGCAGGCGGATGAGGGGCTTGTCAACAAGCTGAAGGCAACCTCTCGCCGCCTTCTCAACTACGACCAGACGACTCCTGATGAGGACCGTGACATGACCTGTAAACTTTCGCTCGCAACCCTCAAAGAGGCTTCCGCCACTGCCGCCGTGCCGGCTTATGACCGGGCCTCACTCTCCGCCGGCATCGTGCATTTCGGCGTCGGCAACTTCCATCGCGCGCACCAGGCCGTGTATCTCGATGATCTCTTCAATGCTGGAGACGATCACGACTGGGCGATCGTCGGCGCGGGCGTTTTGCCCTCCGACGCGGTGATGCGCGACAAGCTTGCGGCGCAGGACTTTCTGACGACCGTCGTCGAACAGGACAACAACAAGACGGCAGCGCGCATCACCAGCCCCATGGTCGACATCCTGCCGACGGGCGACGCCAAGGCGATCATCGCCAGGCTTGCCGACCCGCAGATCCGTATCGTCTCGATGACCATCACCGAAGGCGGTTATTTCATCGATGCGTCCGGCAAGTTCAATCCCGGTCATCCGTCCATCGTTTCCGATGGCAACAACCCATCGGCGCCGAAAACCGTGTTCGGCCTCGTCGTTGCCGGTCTCAAGGCGCGCCGGGCGGCGGGGATAACGCCGTTCACGGTGATGTCCTGCGATAACATTCCCCACAACGGCAAGGTCACCGCGGCGGCGGTGATCGGCACGGCCCGGCTTTCCGATCCTGCCTTTGCGGACTGGATCGCCGGAAACGTCGCTTTCCCGAACGGCATGGTCGACCGCATCACCCCGGCGACCGGCCAGCGGGAGATCGATTTCCTGCGGAACGAATTCGGCATCGAGGACCAGTGGCCGGTCTTCTGCGAGGAGTTCAAGCAATGGGTGCTGGAGGACAATTTCCCGAGCGGCCGGCCGCGGCTGGAAAAGGTCGGCGTGCAGTTCGTGCCCGACGTGACGCCCTACGAACACATGAAGATCCGCATCCTCAACGGCGGCCATGCGGCGATCGCCTATCCGGCAGCTTTGATGGATATTCATTTCGTGCATGAAGCCATGGAGGAGCCGCTGATCCGCGCCTTCCTCGCCAAGCTGGAGCGCGACGAAATCATCCCGGTCATCCCGCCGGTGCCCGATACCGACCTCGACGCCTATTTCCAGCTGATCGAGCGCCGTTTCCTCAACCCGAAGATCGGCGACACCATTCCGCGTCTGGCGCAGGACGGATCGAATCGCCAGCCGAAATTCATCCTGCCGTCGACTGCCGATCGTTTGGCGCGCGGTGAGGACATCGTCGGCCTGTCGCTGGTTTCGGCGCTCTGGTGCCGCTACTTCGAAGGTACGTCCGACAGCGGCAAGCAGATCGTCTTCAACGATGCCAGTGCCGAGCGGCTGCATGCCGCTGCAGTGAAGGCAAAGGACAACCCCGACGAGTTCCTGGCGCTTGGCGACATCTTCGGCGACGTCGCCAAATCGGATCTTTTCCGCAAACGCTTTGCGCATGCGCTGAAAACGCTGTGGCAGCAAGGCACGCGCAAGACGCTTCAGCTTTACCTCGACGGACAACTGGCTTCATGAGCGGGAGGTTCGATCGGCGCCATGGCGGCATCAGGCAAAAAACTGGTCATCTTCGATTGCGACGGCGTGCTCGTCGATAGCGAGCCCGTGTCCATCAGCGTGCTGGTCGAGGCCATGCGCGAGATCGGCGCCGATATCGACGAGGCCGGCGCCTATGACCGGTTTCTTGGCCGCAGCCTGGCGGCGGTGACCGATTATCTCAAGGACGAGTGCGGGCTGGCCGTCGGCCAGGCCTTTCTCGACCGGATCCGCCACAATCTCTATGACCGCTTCCGGCACGAGTTGAAACCAATACCGGGTATTGCCGAAACGCTGGATACCTTGCCGATCCGGCGCTGCGTCGCCTCTTCCAGCCAGATGGAGCGTATCCGCCTGTCGCTCACCGTCACCGGCCTGATCGACCGGCTCGACCCCGATATCTTTTCGGCGCAGATGGTGGCGCGCGGCAAGCCGGCGCCGGATCTCTTCCTGCATGCCGCCCGGCATATGGAGACGGCGCCGGAGGATTGCATCGTTATCGAGGACAGCCCGGCCGGCGTGGAAGCGGCGCGGGCGGCGGGCATGACCGTCTTTGTTTTCGCAGGCGGGACGCATGCTTCCCAGCTTTCCTACCGCAACCAGATCGAGGCGTTGCAGCCCGAGATCGTGTTTGACGCGATGCCGGATTTGTTACACCTTGTCCAAAAATACCAGATGTAGGGACGGGAATTCATCCTGATGCGTGATCACGTGGTTGCGGTGGACGTGGGCACCGGCAGTGCGCGGGCCGGCGTTTTCGATGCCAGGGGCACGCTGCTTGCCAAGGCCGAACACCCGATCCTGATGAACCGGCCGCAGGAAAACCACGCCGAACATTCGTCCGAAGATATCTGGTCCGCCGTTTGTACAGCGGTTCGTGCCGCCATGCATGTTGCGGGCCTCACTGCGGGGCGTGTTGCCGCCCTCGGGTTCGACGCCACATGCTCGCTGGTGGTGCGTGATGGAGAAGGGCTTCCGGTTGCCGTGTCTACCGGCGGCGAGAGCCGATTCGACACCATCGTCTGGCTCGACCACCGGGCGGTGAAGGAGGCGGATTATTGCACCGCGACCGCGCACCGGGTGATGGAATATTCCGGCCAGTTCATGTCGCCGGAAATGCAGATGCCGAAGCTGATGTGGCTGAAGGCCAACCTGCCGGCAAGCTGGCAGGCTGCTTGCTATTTTTTCGATCTTTCCGATTTCCTCGTCTGGAAAACGACCGGCAGCCTGTTGCGGTCGCGCTGCACGCTGACATCGAAATGGAATTATCTCGCCCACGAGGCCTCCGGCTGGCAGGAAGATTTCCTCGGGCTGATCGGGCTCGAGGATCTTTGCGAACGGGGAAACCTACCGCCGGAAACATTGCCGGTTGGCCAGAGTGCCGGCCATCTCACGGCCGAGGCGGCCGACGCGCTGGGGCTCGATACGGATTGCTGCGTCTCTGCCGGCATGGTGGATGCGTATGCCGGCGCGCTCGGCGTGCTCGGCGCTTTTGCGGGCGACCCTGACGTGCTGGATCGTCAGCTCGGGCTGATCGCCGGCACGTCGAGCTGCCTTGTCAGCCTGTCGGCGACGCGCAAGCCGACCCGTGGTCTTTGGGGGCCTTATTTCGAGGCGGTGTTGCCGGAGCGGTGGCTGGTCGAAGGCGGTCAATCGGCGGCCGGTGCGCTACTCGATCATATCGTCCGCATGCATGCCGCGGGCGGCGAACCGAACACGGCTTTGCATCAACGCATCATTGCGCGCGTGCAGGAACTGCGGCAGTCGGAAGGCGCGGAATTCGCTGGCCGCATCCATATCCTGCCGGATTTTCACGGCAACCGTTCGCCGTCTGCCGATCCGCACGCCGTCGGTGTCATCAGCGGTTTGACGCTCGATGCATCCTTCGACGGGCTTTGCCGCCTCTATTGGCGTGCCTGCGTTTCGATCGTGCTCGGCATCCGCCATATCCTCGAAACGATGAAGGATTACGGATACGAGCCCGAAACGCTGCATGTGACCGGCGGGCAGGCGAGGAACCCGCTGATGACGGAGCTTTATCCCGATGTCACCGGCTGCCGTGTCGTCGTGCCCGACATGAACGAGGCGGTGCTGCTTGGCACGGCCATGGGTGCGGCCGCCGCCAGCGGCCTGCATGCCGATCTCGTTGCTGCGGGGCAGGGCATGATGTCTGCCGGCACCGAACGCCTGCCGGATCCGCAGCGGCAGGCGTTGTATGATCGCGATTATCGCCGCTTCCTCGCCATGCTACGGCACCGCGCCGAGCTGGAAGCGATGGAGTAGCGCCGCCCTCAGGGCTTGATGTACCAGCCCCACGGCTCTTCGCTGTTGAAGCGGGTGATCTGCTTGGTTTCCAGATAGTTGGACAGGCCCCAATGGCCGAGCTCACGGCCGATGCCCGACTGCTTGTAGCCGCCCCAGGGCGCTTCGACGAAGGTCGGCTGCGAGCAGTTGATCCAGACGATGCCGGCCCGGAAGGCACGGGCGACGCGTTCGCAGCGCGCCTCGTCCTTCGACATGACGGCGGCGGCGAGGCCGAAGCGGCTGTCATTGGCGAGCCGGATGGCCTCCGCCTCGTCGCTGAACGGCTTGACGCAGACGACCGGGCCGAAGATCTCCTCCTTCCAGACGAAATTGTCTTCCGTCATGTCGGTCAACACCGTCGGCTCCAGGTAATAGCCGGTGTTGAGATCGGCCGGCCGCGCGCCACCCGTGGCAACCCTGGCACCTTCGGCTTTACCCTTGTCGATGGCGGCGAGGATCTTTTCATACTGGCCTTTCGAAACGATCGGGCCGAGCAGCGTGCCGTCGTCCAGGCCATTGCCGATCCTGATCTTCTTCGCCTCTTCTGTCAGCCGCGTCAGCACTGCATCGTAAATCGGCGCCTCGATCAGCACGCGCGAGGTGGCGGAGCAGACCTGGCCCTGGTTCCAGAAAATGCCGAACATGATCCATTCGACGGCCTTTTCGATGTCGCTGTCGGCAAAGACGACGAAGGGCGACTTGCCGCCGAGTTCGAGACTGACCTTCTTGATGTCCTCGGCGCCCGCCATCATCACCTTGCGGCCGGTCGGCACCGAGCCGGTGAAGGCGAGTTTGTCGACCAGTGGATGCTGCGTCAGCGGTTGGCCGGCTTCCGGGCCTGTGCCGGTGACGATATTGAGCACACCCTTGGGCAAGCCGACCTCTTCGGCGATGACGCCGAGTTCAAGCGAGGTGAGCGGGGTCAGCTCCGACGGTTTCAGCACCATTGTGCAGCCGGCGGCCAGCGCCGGCGCCACCTTCCACGCCACCATCAGCAGCGGATAGTTCCACGGCGTGATGGCGCCGACGACGCCGAGCGGTTCGCGCACCGCCTTGGCCGAAAAGCGCGGTTCGCCAAGCGTGATTGCCTCTTCTGCGCCGTCAAGCTCTTCGGCCAGGCCGGCATAATAGGCAAAGCAACCGGCGACGTCGTCCATGTCCCAGGCGGCTTCCGGCAGCGGCTTGCCGTTGTCCTTCACCTCCAGGCGGGCAAGGAAATCCTTCTTTTCAATGACCTTGTCGGCGATGGCGCGCAGATAGACGGCGCGCTCCTTGCCGGAAAGTTTTGGCCAGGGGCCGGTGTCGAAGGCGGCGCGTGCAGCCTTGACGGCAGCATCGATATCGTCTGCCGTGCCGGCCGGTGCCTTGTGAAACACTTCCTCCGTGGCGGGATTGATGACGTCGAAACTGCCGCCCTTGGCGGGAGCCGTCCATGCGCCATTGATGTAAAGCTTGTCCTGCATCGTCTTCCCCGATTTATGTCAGAATGGCCAGAATTTCGCTGGCGGCGCGTTTTGCGCCTGCTGCCGCCTTCATGCGTGCCGCGTTTTCCCGCAGACGGGTTTTCATGGCATCATCATCCAGAAGCGTCTGAATGGACGCTTTCAATTCGTCTTCGTTCCAGCGATAGCGGTTCAGGCTCTTTCCGACGCCGGTTTCTTCGGCGCGGCGGGCGTTGTCGTGGCCGTCCCAGCAATAGGGCATGACGATTGACGGGACGCCGAAATACAGCGCTTCGCAAAAACTGTTGTTGCCGCCATGGTGGATGAAAAGGCTGGAGCTTTCGACCACGGAAGGCTGCGGAAACCAATCGTCCAGATAGACATTGTCCGGCACAAGGCTGTAATCGTCACGCCATGGTCCGACATTGACGAGGAACCGATAAGGCAGGTCGGAGAAGGTGGCGATCATCCGCTTGATCATCGCCACGTCCATGGCACCCAGGCTGCCGAAGCTGACATAGATCACCGGCTTGTCCTGCCGGGCCGCAAAGGCCGGCATCGCATACGGCGCCTCGTGGCGCACACAGCCGTCGAGATAGACGAAGCGTTGCGGATCGAGCGGTTCGACACGGTCGAAACGGACAATTTCCGGCGACAGCAGCAGGTTGAGATAGGGCGATGCTTCCAAAAATTCGTTAGCCGGCAGGGGCTTGTGGCCGCTTTCGGCAAGGAAGCCGTTCATGCGCTTGTGCGCCGGCGCCGTTGCCTTCGTGTAGCGCTCGGAAAAGCGCTGCCAGTCCGGTCCCGGCGTTGCGGAACAACCGGAAAGGTAAGGCGGAACTTTCCTATCCGGCAGTTCCGTCTCGGCGCAGGAGATGATCCTGACCCATGGCACGCCGGCATTGGCGATCGCCGGAAACATCACGACGTTGTCGAGCACGATGGCGGCGGGTTTCAACTGCCCCAGCAAGTGCCGCAGCGGCTCCTCGACCTCGATGGCGGTATCGACGATGGCTTCCCAGGTCGGGCCGACGTAACTTTCGACCTGCTCCAGCGGGCTCTGGCGAAAGGCGTCCTGATGGCGGTTGATGAAATCCGTCCAATCGGTCGATTTCGCCTTGGCCCCGGTCGCCAGATGATATTCGGCAAAGCCGTATTCGCTGAAGATGCCCTGGAAGCCGGGGTGACAGATGAAGACGGGGCGGGCGCCCAGCCGCCGCAGTTCCTGGGCGATGCCGACGCAATTTAGCGCTGCGCCATAACTTGCTTCCGGAAACAGGGCGATGGTCTTGGACATCAATGAACCGACAAAATCCTAGCCCGCCACCTTGAAGAGCGACGGGACACCACGGCCTGCAAGCCGTGGACGCTGCGAATGGGAAAGCTGGATATGCACGCGCATCAGGTCGCCCGCAAGGTCCATCTGCCCGCGTTCGATCTGCTCGAGGATCTGGATATGCTCGATGTTCGACTGCGCCAGCCGGAAGACGTTGACATGCACGGCCAGCTGGCTGTTGCGCCGGCGGCGGTGATGGTTGAGCAGCGTTTCCGACATGAAGGGGTTGCCGCAGCTTTTCGCCACCAGCATGTGGAAATCGAAATCGGTGCGCTCGAAAAGTTTCTGGTCGAACGCCGCCTCGCCCATGCCGCGCAGGATTTCCATGGATTGCCGGAGCGAGGCAAGGGCGGCGAGATCCTTGCGAAAACCCGGCATGGTCAGCGCCAGCGGTTCGCAGGCCAACCGGAATTCAAGGCTCTTGGCCAGCGCGTCGCTGCTGATCGCAAATTGCTTCATCAGCCATTGCTGACCCGGCGCGCGTTCGACGAGATTTTCCTCGGAAAGTTTTATCAGCGCATTTTGTACCGTGCTGCGCGGTGCATTGTACCGCCGCTGCAAAGCGGCGATGGTCTGCGATTCCGGCAGGCGGCCGGCGGAAAGATCACGCAGGATGGCATTGTAGAGTTCCGCCTCCTCGTTGGAGGCTGCCTCGTCTTCCAGTCCCGGAAACGAGGCGGGGTCGATGGCCAGGACATAACCGCCATCGCTGTCTGCAGTGACGATGGAGCGTTCACCAAGCACTTGAAGTGCCTTGCGGATCGGGGTTCGGGATACATTGCAGCGAGAGGCCAGTGCCTGTTCCGGCAGGCGGTCTCCGCGTGCCATGCCGCGCTCGATGGCGATGTCCAGGATCTTCTGGGCCAGTTCGATATGGCGATGTCGTACCTTCTTGGTCTCTGCTTCCATGATGTGCCTGCCTGCTCTCGAACATGCATGCTGCCTTGTGCCGCAAAGCTCCGCAAGCGGCTCGCAGAAAAATTCTTCTGCCTGCAGAATCGGTATTGACGTATTTTTTTTATAAATAATACTGTCGCCAAAATTCGCGACCACAGACCGGAGGAACCGGCGCCGCGAATGGGAACAGTCGTCTGGTCAATCAGCAGCGGGAGTTACTCGGTGACATCAGCAATCGTATCTACGCATGCCGGCGCGTGGCGCAGGGCAGCCAAATGGGCATCCGTCGCCATGGGCGCCGTCGTGCTGCAGGCCGGCACGGCATTTTCCGCCGATCTGGTGATTTCGAATTGGGCCGGCTACATGGCGCCCGATATCGCCGCAAGCTTCAAGGCCGCCACCGGCCTCGAGATCGAGGTGGTGAACCACGCCACCAACGAAGAAATCATGGGCAAGCTGATGGCGAGCCAGGGCAAGGGTTTCGACGTCGTCTTCGTCTCCTCGCCGTTTGCCGAAATCCTCAATCATCAGGGTCTCGTAGAGCCGCTGGACAAGGCGGCCATTCCGAACCTTTCCAACCTCTACCCGGAAGCGGCGGCACTCGCCTACGATCCGGGCAATGCCTATTCTGTGCCCTATACTTGGGGCACGACCGGCCTTTGCTATCGTTCCGACGTGGTGAAAACGACGCCTGACAGCTGGATGAACCTGCTCGCTCCGTCCGACGACCTCAAGGGCAAGGTGACGATGCTGGCCACCGACCGCTGGCTGATGGCCGCCGGCCTGCTCGCCAAGGGGTATTCGGTCAACGAAGCGGATCCAGCCAAGATCGACGAAGCGAAGAATCTTTTGATCGAGGCGAAGAAAACGCTGCTCGCTTATGACGATACCACCTTCTATTCCAAGCTGGTTTCCGGCGAGGCGTCGCTGGTGCATGCCTGGGATGGCTGGTGCAACTACGGCATCACCGAAAACAAGGACATCAAGTTCGTTGTGCCGAAGGAAGGTTCCGACCTCTGGATCGACACCATCGTCGTCCTGAAGAGCTCGGAAAAGAAAGATGCGGCGATGAAGTTCATCAACTTCATCCTCGATGCCAAGAACCATGCCTGGGCAGCGCAGAACATTCTCTACAAGGTGCCGAACAAGGCGGCGATGGAAAGCCTCGATCCGGCGCTGTCGCAGCAATATCCGAATATGGCGATGAGTGCAGCGGAACTGACGAAGTACGAATTGCTGCGTGACCTTGGTGCAGCACAGCGCGACTATTCCCGCGCCGTCAGCGAGATCAAGGCCGCCAACTGAGCCGATGACGTTCGGGTGAGGGCGCAGGCCATGGCGCTCTCACTCCTTTCTCCTTTTGTTTTTCCCTGAATTTTCTTTTCTTTTCGGTCCGGCTGAGGTTGTGACCGTCATGCGGAGACGTGTCTTTGACCCATCGGGCTTCCCATCCCAATCTGCTGGTTTTGCCGGCGGTGGCATGGCTTGTGGTATTCATGCTGATACCCTGCCTGATGGTGCTGTTTTATGCCTTCCTCACCCGCGGCATCTATGGCGGCGTCGATTACATCTTCACCTTCGAAAATCTGGGCCGTGTCTTCGATCCGCTTTATGCCAAGATTTTTCTGACATCGGCGCGTATTGCCGGCATGGCGACGCTGTTTGCCATTCTGATCGCCTACCCCTCCGCTTATGCCATCTGCCTGGCGCCGAAGAAGTGGCAGCCGGTGCTTCTGTTCTTCGCGGTGCTGCCGTTCTGGAGCAACTATCTCATCCGCACCTATGCCTGGATCGTGCTGCTCAATCGCGAGGGTCTGGTCAACAATCTCTTGAAATCACTGGGGTACACCGGCGAGCCGCTGAGCCTGCTCTATAGCGAAGGCGCCGTCATCACCGGCCTTGTCTACAATTACCTGCCCTTTGTTATCCTGGCGATCTATTCCAGCCTGTCGCGGCTCAATCCGGAGCTTCTGGAGGCTTCGCGCGATCTCGGCGCCAATGCGCTCACCACCTTCTGGCGGGTGACGCTGAGGCTCACCATGCCCGGCATCGCCGCCGGCGGCGTCTTCATCTTCGTGCTGTCGATCGGCAATTTCGTCACGCCGGCGCTGCTTGGCGGTGGCCGGTTCCAGATGATCGGCAATGTCGTCTACGACCAGTTCCTGACGGCGAACGACTGGCCGTTCGGCGCGGCGCTTGGCATGGCGCTGATCGTCATCATGATCGTGCTTCTGCTGCTGCAGGCGCGCCTCACCGCCCATTTTGCCGGCGAGCGGCGGGAGGCAAGCGATGGAGCGTGACGTGAAGACCCGCTGGCCCGGAAGGCTGATCCTGCTTTTGCTGTTCGGCTTCCTCTACCTGCCGATTGCCGTGCTGGTCCTGCTTTCTTTCAACGACAGCGGCCTGCCGACATCGTGGTCGGGTTTCTCGACGCGCTGGTACCGATCGCTGATGGGGAACCAGGATATCCTGCATGCCGCCTGGAATACGCTGGTCGTCGCACTCTTCGCGACATTGATCTCCACGGTGCTCGGCACGCTCCTGGCGCTTGGCATGGAAACGCGCGCCCGCCGTTCGAACGGGCTGGAGGCGCTGGTGTTCTCGCCGATGGTGATCCCGGACATCGTGCTTGCCGTGGCGCTGCTCACCTTCCTGTCACGGCTCAACGTCACCATGGGCCTGCATACGATCATCCTCGCCCATGTGATCTTCGATCTCGCCTTCGTCTGCTCGGTCGTCCGGGCGCGGCTGAAAACCTTCGATTTCTCCATCGTCGAGGCGTCGCGCGATCTCGGGGCCTCACCGTTCCAAACCTTCTGGCGCATCACCTTCCCGGTGCTGCTGCCGGCCATCGTCGCCGGCGCGTTGCTCGCCTTCACGCTGTCGGTGGACGAATTCATCATCGCCTTCTTCACCGCCGGTGCCGGTCGGTCCTCCATCACCCTGCCGATGCAGATCTATTCGATGATCCGTTTCGGCATCACGCCGGAGATCAATGCGCTTGCCACCATCGTCATGGCGGTCAGTGCCGGAGCTTTGGTGCTGTCGCAATGGCTCAACAGAGAAAACAGATCGCAATGACCCCGTCTCCTCGTCCCATCCTGTCGATCGACGGTGCCGTCAAGCGTTTCGGCAAGACCGTTGCCGTCGACGGCATTTCGCTCGATATCCGCGAGAACGAGTTTTTCGCGCTGCTCGGTCCCTCCGGCTGCGGCAAGACCACGCTTTTGCGGATGATCGCCGGTTTCGAGACGCCGAGCGCCGGCCGCATCCTGCTCGATGGCGCTGACATCTCGCCGCTGCCGCCGGAAAAGCGGCCGCTGAACCTGATGTTCCAGTCCTATGCGCTCTTTCCGCATATGAGTGTGCGCCAGAACCTTGGATACGGGCTTGAAATGGAGGGATTGCCGAAAGCCGAGATCGCCCGGCGTGTCGATGCCATGCTGGCGACAACAGACCTTTCGGCACTCGCCGACCGCAAGCCCGACCAGCTCTCCGGCGGCCAGAAGCAGCGCGTGGCGCTGGCGCGTGCTCTTATCAAGCGGCCGAAGGTGCTTTTGCTCGACGAGCCGCTCGGCGCACTCGACAAAAAGCTGCGGGAAAAGATGCAGCTCGAATTGAAGCGGCTGCAGAACGAGGTCGGCACCACTTTCATCATCGTCACCCACGATCAGGAAGAGGCGCTGGTCATGGCCGACCGGCTGGCGATCCTCAAGGATGGCAAGGTGCTGCAATGCGGCGGACCGGAGGAGATCTACGAACGGCCGGCCAACCGTTTCGTCGCCAACTTCATCGGCGTGATGAATTTCATCGAGGGTAGTATCGAAGGCGGTCTATTCCACGCCGGCGGTCAATCGATCGAAGCGGATACGTCCGGCCTCGCCAACGGCCGGCCGACGACGCTGGCGTTAAGGCCGGAAAATATCACCATCCATTCGTCTGATGACGGCTTCGCAGGAGAGGTGGTGGACATCGCCTATCACGGTCTGGACCGGCAGCTTTATGTGAAGACGGGTCTCTGTGAGACACCACTGCAAGTGCGCGTGCCGGCAAGCAACGGCGCTTTCGCTGTCGGCGCGCCGGTATCGCTCGGTTTTGCACCAGCCCACTGCCGGCTGTTTCAGGAATAATCGAAGAATACGATAAGAGGGGAATGCCCATGAGCAAGACAATCGCGTTTTTCCCGGAAGCCGCCTTCGGGCCGGCGCTGAATTCGGTCGGCATCGCCCAGGCCGTCGAAGCGCTCGGCCACAAGGCCGTCTTCCTCTCCGATCCGGGTTTTGTCTCGGTCTATGAGGGTTATGGTTTCGAGGCGCATCCCGTAAACCTCTCCGAACCGATGCCGCCGGAGCAGATGGCGAAATTCTGGGAGGATTTCATCAACGGCCACATCCCGAATTTCCGCAAGTCGCCTTATGACCAGATCGACAACTACGTCAAGGATTGCTGGACGGCGATCGTCGACAGCGCAAAGTGGGCGCAGAAGGACCTGCCGGGCGTTTTGGCCAAGATCAAGCCGGACCTGATCTGCGTCGACAACGTCATCCTCTTCCCGGCGATCAAGCAATACGGCACGCCGTGGGTGCGCATTATCTCCTGCTCGGAAAACGAGATCGAGGACCCGAAGATCCCGCCGCATCTTTCCGGCTGCAGCGAAAGCGATTATGCCGGCCATGCGGCCTATCGCGACAAATTCAACGCGGTGATCAAGCCGATCCACGACGATTTCAACGAGTTCCTGGCGGGCACCGGTGAAGCCGCTTATCCGATCGGCCAGTTCTTTGAAGCATCGCCCTTCATGAACCTGCTGCTTTATCCCGAGCCGGTGAAGTTCACCCGCGAACATGCGCTTTCGCCGTCGCAGTTCCAGTATCTCGAAGGCTGCGTGCGCAAGGAAAAGCCCTACGAGGTGCCGACCTTCGCCGAAAACAACGACAAGCCGCTGCTCTATGTCTCCTTCGGTTCGCTGGGCGCCGGCGATACAGAGCTTCTGAAGCGAATCATCGCCACCGTGGCCAAGCTGCCCTACCGGGCGCTGGTCAATGTCGGCGACTACAAGGCTGAGTATACCGACCTGCCGGGCAACGTCATCATCGACAGCTGGTTCCCGCAGCCTTCGGTCATCCCGCAGGTCGATGCGGTCATCCATCACGGCGGCAACAACTCCTTCACCGAATGCCTCTATTTCGGCAAGCCGGCAATCATCATGCCCTATGTCTGGGACGGCCACGACAATGCCACCCGCGTCGACGAGACCGGCCACGGTTTCAAGATGCCGCGTTACGACTGGACCGACGCCGATCTCGCCGCCAAGCTCGATGCCTGCATCAACGATCCGAAGATGAAGGCAAAGCTCGCCGCCACCAGCGCCCATATGCAGGCCGAGAACGGCCCGCAGAAGGCGGCCGGCATTCTCGATCAACTCGTCAGGACGGGGAAATTCGATGGTTGAGACACTGAAATCATCCGCACCGCATATCCGCAACGCAACCGTGTTTGACGACCTCGTCGATTGGGGTGCGCAGCCGGATATGGTCGAGGGGCAATCGCATTCGACCGGACGCCTCTTGTTCAAGGGGCCGAACAACCAGCCGGAAACCGGCATCTGGGTCTGCACGCCAGGCCGCTGGCGGTTGTCGATCCCGCGTGACGAATTCTGCCATTTCGTTGCCGGTCGCGCCACCTATACGTCTGATAACGGCGAGGTGATCGAGGTCGAGCCGGGCACCGCCGTCACCTTCCTCGCCGGCTGGACCGGCGAATGCGTGGTCCACGAGACCATGCGCAACATTTACATGCTGGCCTGATCGGCTGGTAACAACGATAACGAAAGGAAACATCGATGACTGCGACACCTTTGATGCGCAAGCCGCTGGAACAGACGGAGCTGAAGGACTGGGGCATCATCCCGACGATGATCGAGGGCGAGTCGCATACGTCAGGCAAGCTGATCCACAAGGGGCCGAACGGCGAATCCGAATGCGGCCTGTGGGTCTGCACGCCGGGCAAGTGGAATTGCCATGTGACCCGCGACGAGTTCTGCCACTTTCTCGAAGGCCGCTGCACCTATGTGCACGAAAGCGGCGAGGTGATCGAGATCACCCCGGATACGGCGGCGTTCTTCCCGCAGGACTGGCAGGGTGTGTGCACGGTGCATGAGACGGTGAAGAAGGTCTATATGATCCGCTGACGCCTCCCCTTCTCCCCTAGGGGAGAAGGTGGCCCGAAGGGTCGGATGAGGGGGTGAGATACGGCAGGACTTTCCCCTGCGGCACCCCCTCATCCCGCTGCCGCGACCTTCTCCCCGAGGGGAGAAGGGGGCAAGTGGCACCCTCTCATTCCTTACCTGAAAACTCTCTCGTCTCTCAGGAGAGGTTAGGGTGAGGGGCAGCCGCCACCGCACTCTGCCAACACAAGATTCCCATACCGGAGCAAACCATGTTCGATCCCGCCACACCTTCCTACTACATCCACCCCGCTCACCACGCGGCCGGCGGAGCCAGCAAGGCGGTCATCGACCCGGCGACGATGCAGATCGTCGGCCATATTGCCGACACGACGCCGCAGGAGATCGAACAGGCGCTTTCCGCTGCCACGAGCGCGCAAAAACAATGGAAAAAGCTCGATGCCAAGACGCGGGCGACGATCCTGCATCGCATCGCCAATCGTATCGAGACGACGGACATGCGCCGCTGCGCCGAACTGATGTCGCGGGAGATGGGCAAGCCTTATCCGGAGGCGATCGGCGAAGTGGCCAATTGCGCCGGCGCGTTCCGCTATTTCGCCGAGATGGCGCGGGACGACGGCGGCAAGGTGGCTGGCACAACGCAGACCGGCTCCTTCCAGCATGCGCGCTACGAACCGCTCGGCATCAGCGTGCACATCATGCCGTTCAATTTCCCGATTCTGCTGATGTGCTGGACGGTCGCCGCCTCGCTGGCTTCCGGCAACGGCTGCATCATCAAGCCGGCGCCGGCGACGACGCTGTCGACCCTGGAATTCATGCATATCTTCGAGGCGCTGCCGGACGGGCTGATTGCCTGCCTGCCAGGCGGTGCCGAGGTCGGCGAAGCGCTGATCGCCTCACCGCAGACGCATGCGATCGCCTTTACCGGTTCGGTCGCCGCCGGCAAGGCTGTTGCCGTGGCCGCAGCTTCACGCATGAAACCCGCCGTCATCGAGGCCGGTGGCTCCGATCCGATGATTATTTCAGCCCATGCGCCGATCGATGTCGCCGCAGCCGGCTGCGTCACCGCCGCCTTTCATATGTCGGGTCAGGTCTGCACCTCCGCCGAGCGGTTTTTCGTCGTCGACAGCGTGCATGACGCCTTCATCGCCGCCTTCCTGCGCGAGACGAAAAGGCTGCGCATCGGCAACGGCCTGACGAAAGCCGAGATCGGCCCGCTCGTCAGCGAAGCGGCGCGTATTAAGGTGACCCGCCTGGTGGAGGACGCCAAGGCCAAGGGCGCCACCGTCGTCACGGGCGGCAAGATCCCAGAAAGCCAGCCGGTCGGCTGGTTCTACGAGCCGACCATCCTCACCGGCTGCACGCCCGACATGGCGATCATGCGCGAGGAATGTTTCGGCCCGGTCGCGGCCGTCATGCGTGTCGCCGATTTCGATGCCGCCATCGAAGCGGCAAACGACAGCGAGTTCGGTCTCGGTGCCTCCGTCTTCACCACCTCGCTGGAAGAGGCGATGGAGGCGGCGGACCGGCTGGAAGCCGGCATGGTCTGGGTGAACAACCCGTTGATCGACAACGACGCGCTTCCCTTCGGCGGCTGGAAGAATTCCGGCATCGGCCGCGAACTCTCGCGCCTCGGCCTCGATACCTTCCGGCGCTCGAAGATGGTGATCATCGACCACAAGCCGGTCGTACAGGGCTGGTGGTATCCCTATCCCGACGACTGGTTCTACGACGACGCCACCGGCCGCCGGCATGTTTGATTTTTTGAAAAGACAGGACCTATCATGACCACAATCACTCTTCTCGGCGGCGCCGGATTCATGGGCGCGGGCATTGTCCGCGACCTCGTGTCCGACCGCGCCATCATCGACATCACGACGATCCGCCTCTGCGACGCCTCGCGCCCGCGCATGGAAAGCCTGGCGGCGGAGCTTGCCGATCCGCGCATCGTTCTCGTCGACCTCGATGTCACCGATCCGGCGCAGCTGAACGCCGCCATCGCCGACGCCGATATCTGCATCAACTGCGTGCCGACGCTGCTCGGTTTCCAGATGGCGATCTTCGAGGCGGCTTTTGCAGCGAAGGTGCCCTATATGGATCTCGGCGGCCTCGGCACCTTCACCGTCAAGCAGATCGCCGAGCATGAACGCTTCAAGGCCGCCGGCGTCACGGCGGTCCTCGGCGCCGGTTCCGATCCCGGCATGTCGAACGTCATCTGCCGCGCCGTTGCCGACGAACTCGACGAGATCGATCGCATCAACCTTTATTGGGCGGCGGAGCTGATCGGCGATGAGAACCCCATCCTGGTGCCGCCCTACAGCGTCTCGACGGTGCTGGCGGAATATGCCCATCCGAGCACGCAGTTCCTCGACGGCGCCCATGTTACCTGCGCACCGATGACCGGCGTCGAGATCGTCGACCTGCCGGAACCGTGGGGACGCTGCGAATTCATGTATTCGCCGCATTCCGAGCAGCTGACTGTGCCGCTGGCCGAAGGTATCAGCGAAAAGGGTATCAAGGAGTTTACCTGGAAGCTGCATCTGCCGCACCGCGAGCACGAAGCCTGGGTTGGTCTCGTCAAGGCCGGTTTCGGCGAGTTCGACGATCCGGTCGAGGTGAACGGCGTGAAAGTGAAGCCACTCGACGTGCTGAGCAAGGTGATCCAGCGCAATATCGAGCGCCATGGCGACCGGATTCCGGAGCAGCAGAGCCACGAAATCCATTTCGCCATCGGCCACGGCCGCAAGAACGGCAAGCAGGTCATTGCCCGTTGTGACGTGGTGGTGACGCCGGACGCGATGTATGCGCCTTATGTCGATGCCTGCACCTCGATGAATGCCTCCATCGCCGCGCAGCTGATCCTGAAATATCCGAAGAAGCCCGGCGTCTACGCTCCGGAGAGCTATTTCGACGCCGAGACCTATTTCCCCGAACTGGATAAACGTAAGTTCAAAGTAACGAAAACGGTTGTCGAGGCCTGAGGGTGCCTCAGTTCTTTACTGCCTCGGAATAGTCAACGAGTTCGACGGCGGCGAGGATTTCCGTACCTTCCGGAAAGTCCTCGGCGTCGAAGGCGCCGTTGGGGAAGAAGGCATCGAGGGCAACGACGTCGGACAGCTTGCCGACTTCGAGGTAACGCGGTTCGAAGCTGAGATAACGCTGGCTGTCGGAGTGGATCACCACGCCGCTGACGAGGTCGTTGCCGTGGCTGTTGACCAGCGCATAGGGCTCGACGATGACGCTTGCGCCTTCATAATCGGCTTTGAAGCGCAGGCGATTCTCGATGATCTGGATAATATCGTCCGCGGATGCGTTGCCGCGGTTCTGGTTGCCGAGAAGATCGGAAATATTCAAACGAATCGACATGGCGATGCCCCTTCAATCGGTGTTCAATACGCGGCGCACGGGACCACATCGCCGCTGCTTTGGCAATTGAAACCACTGTCATACTGGCAATAGAGTTACCCGTTTCTTCGACTATTATTGGGTAGGCTGCGGTTAATGAGAAAACATAACCGTTGCAATGTACGAATTTGCTGCCTCGATTTCAGATCACCGCGCAAACCGTCTTCGTTTCCAGGTAGTTTTCCAGCCCCGGAGCGCCATTCTCGTAGCCCCAGCCGGATTCCTTGTGCCCGCCTTTCGGCAATTCCGGCGAAAAATACGAGTGGCAATTGATCCAGACGGTGCCGGAGCGGATGCCGGCGGCGAGGCGATGCGCGGCGCTGAGGTTTTCGGTCCAGACGCTGGCGGCCAGGCCATAGGGGCTGTCATTGGCGAAAGCGAGTGCCTCTTCCGGCTCGTCGAACGGTGTGACGGCAACGACCGGTCCGAAAATCTCCTCGCGCATCAGCCGCATGCCGGCGCGTACACCGGTGATGACTGTTGGCTGGAAGAAGGTGGAAAACTCGCCGTCCTGCCGCCCGCCGGCAACGATTTCCGCGCCATCGGCAGCGCCTTCCGTCACGAAGCCTGCGACCCGATCTGCCTGCTTGCGGTTGACCAGCGGGCCGAGATCGATGTCGGGGTCGAGACCGTGGCCGAGGCGCATGGCGCCTGCTGCCGCGGCAAGGCCTTCCACCACCTGCGCATGGATGGAGCGGTGGGCATAGACACGCGAACCGGCAACGCAGACCTGGCCGGCATTGGCGAAGATGCCGCGCGCCACGCCGGGGATGGCGAGCGCCATGTCGGCATCCGGCATGACGATGGCCGGCGATTTGCCGCCGAGTTCCAAGGTGAGTTTCTTCAGGTTGCCGCGGGCGGCGCCGACGATCAGCTTGCCGACCTCCCTCGAACCGGTGAAGGCGACCTTGGCGACGTCGGGATGGGCCGTCAGCGCCGCGCCGACCGTCTCGCCAAAACCGGTGACGATGTTGACGACGCCGGGCGGCAGTCCGGCTTCCAGCATCAGTTCGCCGAGGCGCAGCGCCGTCAGCGAGGTTTCTTCGGCCGGTTTCAGCACCACGGTGCAGCCGGCGGCGAGCGCCGGCGCAAGCTTCATCGCCGCCATCAGCATCGGCGAGTTCCAGGGGGTGATCGCCGCGACGACGCCGATCGGCTCGCGGGTGGTGTAGGCAAAAATCTTCTTGCCCGGCGGCTGGTAGCCGATCGATGTCGGAATGGTGGTGCCGAGGATCTTTGTCGCAAAACCGCCGAAATAACGGAACTGCTCGGCCGAGGCCGGGATCTCGCCGAAGCGGCCGGTCTTGAAGGATTTGCCCTGGTCCAGCGTTTCCAGCTCGGCCAGTTCGTCGGCATGGGCATCGATCAGGTCGGCGATGCGCCACAGCAGTTTTCCGCGGGCCGATGGCGTCATGCCGCGCCAGGCATCGCTGTCGAAGGCGGTGCGAGCTGCCGCGACGGCGGCATCGACATCCGTTGCCGTGGCTTCGGCGAGATCGGCAAGATGCTGGCCGCTGGCCGGATCGTGGCTGGCAAAGGTACCGCCGCCGCTGGCAGTGAGCCATTGCCCGCCGATCAGCAGTTTTTTGCGCTTTTCTGCCAAAAATGCTTTCGCGCCCGCCGTCTGCGGTTCGAAAAGGCGGATGGACAGGGTCATGTCAGTCTCCCGGCCTCGCGGCCTGTTGGTGTGCCTGCTGCAGCAGGCCGGCGGCGCGCAGGGCGCCACGGATGATCGAATGATAGCCGGTGCAGCGACAGAGGTTGCCTTCGAGGGCGGCGCGGATATCCGCTTCGTCGGCAAGAGGATTGTCACGCAACAGCGCCGTCAGCGCCACGACGAAACCCGGGGCGCAATAACCGCATTGAAAGGCGGCCTCTTCCACCAGCGCCTGCCGGATCGTCCGGGTTTCCGGAAAGACGTCGAGGCCTTCCGGGCTGACGATGTCGCTACCGCCGATCTGCCAGGCCATGACCAGGCAGGCATTCACAGGCACGCCGTCCTTCAGCACTGTACAGGCGCCGCAGCGGCCGATGCCGCAGGCGGTTTTCGAGGCCGACTGACCAAGATGGTCGCGCAGGATTTCGGAAAGCCGCGTTTCGGGTTTTACCACGCAGGCTTGCGCTTCGCCGTTCAGGCGGAATGTCACCGGAATGGTCGGCATCATCGTCAAGGCAAGGCCTCCATGGCATCGAGAACCGCTTCCGGCGAGAAAGGCGAGATTGGCGGCCGGTAGCCGATCGCATCGGCCACGGCATTGGCGATGGCCGGCGTCACCGCGCCGATGCCAAGCTCACCGGCGCCGCGCGGCCCGAAATCGTCGCCGGCATCCAGCCCTTCCAGCGCATGGATGCGCATGATCTGTGGCGTATCGGCAATGCCGGGCAGCATGTAGGTGTCGAGATTGGCGGTGATATAGCGGCCCTCTTTCATCGCCGCATCTTCGGAAAGCGTGAAGCCGAGGCCCTGCACCGCCCCGCCCTCCATCTGGCCGAGATAGGCGGCGACATCCATCACCGGGCCGGCGGCCGTGTGCTGCACCAGGTCGAGCACGCGCACCTGGCCCGTCAGGCGGTTGACCGCCACCCGCGCCAGGCAGGCTCCGAAGGCGAAGATGTAGCGGGCGTTGCCCTCCGTATAATTGTTCTTCGGGAATTCGTAGGCGACGGTGACGCTTGGCCGCTTCTCAGGTGGAAGCACCGCGGCCAATTCCTTGTAGGTCATCAGCAATTCGCCGCTGTTGCTCAACCGTTCGGCGATGCCGCCAGGGACGAGACGCAGGTCGTCTGCCTCTCGGGACAGCAGCCGGGCCGCAGCCTCACAGATTGCCTTTGTAAATTGCGGCGCGGCAATCTGCGCCGATTTCCAGACGACGAAGGTGCCGCGCGAGGCGGTGGTGGAGCCGGATTCGGGCGCCAGCGCCGTGTCGCCGGTCACCGGGCGGATGTCGGCGCGGCCGCAGCCGAGCTCGGTCGACACCGCGGACTGGATGGTGACGAGCAATCCCTGGCCCATCTCGTCGAGCCCGTAGGCCGCCTCGATTGCGCCGTCGCCTGAAAGCGATAGTCGCCCACCGGCCGGATCCGGCACCAGCGAGCCGAGACCGTTGCCCTGGTAGTTCATCGCCATGCCGATGCCGACGATCTCGGTGCCGTCGGCGGAAAGACCGCGCGGCTCTCGCCAGAGCGGGCTGGTTTCGGCGGCCAGCAGCATTTCATTCAGCCGTTCGGAAGGCGCGACGTCCTGGCCGAGATAACCCGGAGCGCCGACCGGCTTGAGGTTGCGGCGGCGGATCTCCACCGGCGTCAGGCCGCAGCGTTCGGCGAGATGGTCCATCTGGCATTCCAGTGCATAGGTCATCTGGTTGGCACCGAAACCGCGAAAGGCGCCGCAGGTACCGTTGTTGGTGTAGGCAAGCCGGCCGCGAGTCGAGACATTGTCGATGACATAGGGGCCGCCGGCATGTTCCAGCGCCGTTTCCAGCACGCCGGGTCCGAGCGAGGCATAGGCGCCGGCGTCAGCCAGCACGTCGACCTCCTGCGCCAGCAGCCGTCCGTCGGCATCGCAGGCGGTGCGCATGCGAATGGTCATCGGGTTGCGCTTGGTGCCGGCAAGCACCGATTCGGCGCGGCTGAGCTGCAGGCGCACCGGCTGGCCGGATTTGATGGCCAAAAGCGCCAGCGCCGGCTGCACCGTCAGTTCGTCCTTGCCGCCGAAAGCGCCGCCCGTTGGGCTTGTCACCACCCGGATCCTGTCTTCCGGCATGGCGAGAATGCGGGAGAGTTGCAACCGGTCGCGCGAGCCGTGCTGGCCACCGACGAAGACGGCGAGCGAACCGTCCGGCTCGACGCGGGCATGACCGCCCTCGGTTTCCATGAAGCCATGCATCTGGCGCGGCGTGACATAGGTGTCCTCGACGACATGCGCCGCCGCGGCAAAACCGGCCGCGAGGTCGCCGCGGGAAAAATGCAGGATGTGCTGCAGGTTGCCGCTCGCATGAATGGCGGGCGCGTCATCCGCCAGCGCCTGCTCCGGCGTGGCGACGACGGGCAAGGCCTCATATTCCACCTTGATCAGCGCCAGCGCCCGTTCTGCCGTGGCGGCATCGATGGCCGCGACCGCGGCAACGGCATCGCCGACATACCGCACCTTGTCGTAGCAGAAGGCCGGCTGATCCTGGACGACGATGCCGAAGGCATTTTCGCCGGGCACGTCGCGATGGGTGACGACGGCGGCAACGCCCGGCAGCGCTTCCGCGGCGCGCGTGTCGATGGCAAGGATCCGGGCATGGGGAATACCGGCGCGCAGGATGCGGCCGACCAGCATGTCCGGAACCCGGTGATCGGTGAGATAGGCGAAACTGCCGTTTACCTTCGGCGGCAGGTCAGGCCGCACGAACCAGCGTGCCTGCTGTTCCCGCCGATCAAGCCGGATCTCGCCAGGGAGCGGAGGAGCAAGGGGAGGAACGGCGGAAGGGAGCCAGCATCCTGGCGTTTGCCCCGATGTCGGCAAGGCGCCGGCAAGACCGTAGGCCAGGGCATTGGCGGCAGCCGTGCGGCGATAGCGGCCGCTGCGGAAATCGTCGTCGGGTGCTTCTATGGCGGAGAACAGATCGTGCCGGAGCTTTTGCCAGTCGCAGGCCGCAAGCGATTGCCCGGCAAGCGATGTTTCAACGGCACGCAGCCGCATTGGGCGGACGATGCCGCCGCCGACCGCAAGGCGCGCCGCCAAAATCCTGTCGCCGTCGATGTCGAGCATGCCGGCCACGCCGATGACGCTGGGCGTGAAGGCGGCCCGCAGCCCGATCTTGCGTTGTGTCCAGCGGCTATCCGCCGTCATCGCCGGCAGGCGGATGGCGGTGATGATCTCCGCCGGATCGACCGCCCGCGCCAGCCAATCGACAAGCTTTTCGCGAAAAGGCCCGGTGCGGCCAAAAATATCCAGCTCGGCATCCAGCGCAAGCAGAGCGGGCAGGAGACAGCCGGTGCGGCCGGCGACATTGCCACCGATGGTGCCGAGATTGCGCACGGCGGGTCCGGCCACCGTACGGGCTGCTGCCGCAAGCAAGGGTGATGCGGTTTGAATCCGGCGGTCGGTGGTCAGAACCGCCAGTGGCGTCGAGGCGCCGATATGGAGATATCCCTGTTCGACGGTGATGCCGGCAAGCCCGGGAATGCGGCCGAGATCGACCAGGGCGGACGGTTTTGCAAGGCCGCGTGCCCATTCCAGCTGAATGGCTGTTGCACCGGCGGCATAACGTCGGGTGCCGGCCGCCTCGTCCCGAACCATCGCCACGGCATCGGCGAGCGAAGCCGGGTGGAGGACGGAAAGCGCCGGCTCCTCCGCCATCAGGCCGCTCCCGCCGTCGTGCCGAAACGCACGCCCTTTTCCTTCAACCAGCGGCGATAGGCGATCGACGAGGAGTCGGCGCGCGTCGGGATTTCCGCCCGCGGTTCGAGCGGCAGCAGCAGCGGCCGCTGGTTCTCGACGATGATGCGGTCCTGCAGGAAGATCACCTGCTCGAAACGCAACAGGCTGGTGTGGCTCGATTCCCGGTCGACCAGATACATCACTGGCTGGGCGCGGCAGAGATCCTCCTCGATCGGCTGGATGAACAGCGCGATGGCATCCAGCCGGTCCGGTGCGGTCGGACAGACGCGGTAGAGCATCACAACAAAGGGCGTGGGCACACGGTAGGTCAGGTGCACGAAGGCGCCTTCGCTTTCGGTGGCGGCGATGCGCGGCTGGAAGAAGGTGCAGTTGGTCGCCCAGACCTCGTCGACATCGCGGCGGATCTCGCTGAGATAAGCCGGCACCTCCGTATGCGGTTCGGAACCGAGGATATCGGTATGCACGAAGGGGAAATGCGCCATGTCGAGGAAATTCTCGACGACGCGCAGGCCGGAGGCGCGCATCTTCACCCAGCCGCAGGGCACGAAACGGCGGTCGCTTTCGGCGGCTTCCGCTATCTCGAAGATATCCTTGTTCGGCGTGCCGAGCGTCGTCCAGATGCAGCCGTATTTTTCCTGTGCCGGCCGGGGAAGACCATACGCGCCATCGGCGAACAATTCACGCACCACCGGCTCGCCGGCCTCGTTGCGGTAAAGCTCGATGTCCTGTCCGAGCAGGCGGGTGCGTACGGGGCGCGCGGTGAGGTCCGCAGCGGTCTCGACCGCATACCATTCGTTGAGCGCCGCCTGATCGGTGGTCTTGGCCATGCTTGTCTCCCTCGTTATGCCTTGGTCCACTGCATCGTGCCGCCCTGGTTTTGTGCAAGCCATTCGGCGCGGCGGGCGAAGAGGCCGGGGGCGACGCGGTGGATCTCGGCGATGATCGCCTTGATGTCGGCGGTCTTCAGCACGCCGTCCTCCACCAGCATCTTGCCGTCGACCATGGTCATGGCGACGTCGCTGCCGCGCACGGCATGCACCAGATTGTGCTGCAGGTTGAAATAGGGACCGTCGGCGAAGAAGGGCGTCATGCGCGGCGTGTCGCACCGCACGGCGATGATGTCCGCCCGCTTGCCGACCTCCAGCGAGCCGATCTCATGGTCGAGGCCGATGGCCCTGGCGCCGAGGATGGTCGCCATGCGCAGCACCTGCCAGCTATCCATGGCGGCGGCGTCGCGATCCTTCAGCTTGCCGAGCAGCGAGGCGACCTTCATCTCCTCGAACATGTCGAAATTGTTGTTTTCCTTCTCGCCGTCCGTGCCGATGCCGACGGCGACGCCGGCCTTGATCAGGTCATCGACGAGTGCAATGCCGCTCGCCAGTTTCATGTTGCTGACGGGGTTGTGGGCCACCGAGACATTGTATTTCGAAATCATCTCGATCTCGGAGGGATCGATCCACACACCGTGAGCGATCATCGCCAGCGGCGTTTCGAAGAAACCCAGATCTTCCAGCGCGAACATCGGCCGCTTGCCGTAGCGTTTCAGGAATTCGGCGACCTCGATGTCCGCTTCGCTGCAATGGGTGTGAAAACCGGTCTTGTGTTTTTTCGCCATGTCGATGGCGCGGCGTTGGCCGGCCTCGTCGGCATAAAACAGGTGTTCCAGGCCGACCCAGACGTTGACGCGGCCATCCGCCTTGCGGTGCCAGTTTTCGATCAGCGCCTCGTTCATGTCGAGGGTGTCGAAATAGTCGTAGTCGGGATGCTCGCCTACATAGGGCACGGCGACGAGCCTGTTGCCGATCGCTTCGGCCACCTTGGCGCTGCCATCCATGTAACGCCACATGTCGACCACGGTCGTGGTGCCCGACAGCAGCGATTCGGCGTAACACAGCCAGGAGGCGGCCTCGGCCTCGTGCGGCTGCAGCATGCGGTGCATCGGGTTGATGTGCAGCGTCAGCCAGTCCCAGACCGGCAGGTGTTCGGCGGTGCCGCGCAGGAAACCGGAATGCGCATGGGCGTTGACGAGGCCCGGCATCAGCACCGTGTCAGCCGTTTTGTGGACGGCAGCGGCGGGATAGGCGGCCTTCAGGTCGGCCAACGTGCCGACGGCGGCGATGCGGCCGGCTTCGACCAGAACGGCGCCGTCGACGATGACGCGGTTGCCGGCATTCATGGTGAGCAGGGCATCGCCGGCGATGATTTTTGTCGTTTCGGTCATGGTCGTTTGCGGTCCTGTGTTTTGTCTTTTGACATGCAATTCTCAGGCCGAACCGAGAAGGAAGGCGGCGGCGCGCTCGCCGATCATGGTGGCCGGCGCATGGGTGTTGCAGGTCGGGATGATCGGGATCACCGAGGCATCGGCGATGGTCAGTCCGCCGATGCCATGAACATTCAACCGGCTGTCGACGACGGCCATCTCGCCCTTGCCCATGGCGCAGGTGCCGCAGGTGTGGAAGAAGGTGGAGCAGCCGTTGCGGATGAACTCGATGGTCTCCTGCCGGCTCAGAGGCCGATCGGGTGCGGCATAACCGGCAAAGAGATCGGCGTAAGCTTTGGTGGCCGCCAGTTCCATCACCGTTTCGACGGCGATGACAAGGGCATCGAGGTCTTCGGTTTCTGCCAAAAAATTCGGCTGGATCTCGACGGAGCCGAGCGGTTCGCCGCTCAGCAGGCGCAGATATCCCGTACTTTTCGAGCGCATCAGCCCGGCGCCGATGGAAAAGACGTCGCCGGACATGTCGTAGAGTTGGCGCAAACGCGGTTCGGCGCTGTTGCCTTGTACCGGGAAGGCATGCAGGTCAGATTGTGGCAGGCAGGCGCTGGATTTCCAGTTGATCATCGTGCCGCCGCCATTGCCGACGATGGGACCGAGCGGTTTTTTGGCGCGGAAGACGCAGGCCTGCACCAGCGGGTGATCCTGCAGGTTCTGCCCGACGCCCGGCAGGGCGCTAATGACCGGCAGGCCGAGCCGCTTCAATTCTTGCGGGTCGCCGATGCCGGAGAGCATCAACAGCCGCGGCGTATCGATGGCGCCGAGGGCGAGAATGATGCCCGAGGCGGCTCGGGTTTCGCGGACAAGACCATCGACCAGATGGCGAACCGCCGTCGCCCGGCCGTTCTCGACCGTCAGGCCGATGGCGAGCGAGCCGGTCAGCACTGTCAGCCGGCCGTTGTCGAGGATGGGATGGAGATACCCCTTTGCCGAACTCCAGCGCTGGCCGGCTGAGATGTTGAAATTGGCGGGCGTGGCACCCTCGTTGGTCTCGCCGTTGGGATCGTCGATGACGGGGATGTCGAGTTCGGCCGAGCCGCCGAGCATGGCTTCCGCCACCGGGTGGAGATCCGGAGGCCGCTCGATGCGCAAGGGTCCGCCCGCTCCGCGGAATTCCGTTTCTCCACCTTCCCAGTCTTCGCAATGCTTGAAATAGGGCAGCACGTCCTTGAAGGACCAGCCGTCGCAACCGGCATCCGCCCAGGCGTCGTAGTCCATCGGATGGCCGCGATACCACATCATGGCATTGATGGCGCTCGATCCGCCCAGCACTTTTCCACGCGGAATGCCGATGGTGCGGCCGTTGACCAATGGCGTCGGCGCGTAGTCGTAACCCCAGTCGTAACGGCTGCGGCCGAGCGGAACCCAGGCGGCGGGATTATCGATCTCGGCGACGTCGATGCCTGCCTCGCCGGCCTCGATGAGAAGGACCGTCGCGTTGCTGCCGTCGATCAGCCGCCGGGCGACGGCCGATCCGCCCGAACCGCTGCCGACGACGATGTAGTCATAGGCCTTTTCGAGCGGTCGCTGGGGGAGGAAGGGGACGGGCATCAGTTATGTTCGCTTGGGCCCATGATGACGATGCCTTCCGTCGCCTCGACATGGCGGACGAAAATATACTTGTCCTCGCGGCCGTCGGAATGCTTGCGCTTGATGTCGGGCTGCACCGTGCCGGCCACCTTGGCGACGACGATGTAAGGAACATCCGCCTTGAGGCCTGCCTCGCAATGTGCCTCGAATTCTTCCAGCGTGCGCGCCGTATAGGCATGCTCGACACCGGCGCCTCTGGCAATGGCGGCGATATCAACGCGGCCGAAGGCGGTATGGGTCGGCGGGCCGCCGATGGACTGGTAACACTCGTTGTCCCAGACGACGGTGAACAGGTTCTTCGGCTGCTCGTTGCCGAGCGTCGCCAGGATGCCGAGGTTGAACATCATGCCGCCATCGGTATCGAGCGAAATAACGCGCCGATGCGGCAGGCCGGCAGCGAGGCCCAAGGCCTGCGGCGTCACACAGCCGAGCTGTTGTTGGAACAGGCTGGCGGCGCGCATATGCGGCGCGGCATTGTACCATTCGTCGACGCTGGCGCCGAGGGAGAGGATCACCAGTTCGTCCTTGAGCCTGGCGGCGAGCTTCGTCATGCAGTCGAAACGTTTCATCGGACGATGCTCCCCCCGAGCGCGATGGCGGAGTGGTAATAGGCGTTGTAGGACCAGTTGTAGGCATCGACGATCGACTGTTCGATTGCCTCTTCCTCGCGCACGATGCGGTAGGGAATGCGCAAGGCATCCAGCACCGGCTCCATGGTGATGCCGTGCGGGATGGCCCACCAGTTGTTTTCGCCGAGTTCGCCGCGATAGCTCATCAGCATGACGACCGGGATGCCGGCGCCGAGGCCCATGCGGGCGAGCGGTTCCACCGAAGCGCGCAGGCCGGAGTTTTCCATCACCAGCGCCGCGCGCTTGCCCGACAGAAAAACGCCGCCGCAGATCGCCGCGCCTTCGCCCTCGTTGGTGACGCGGATAGTGCGTATATCAGGGTCGGCATCGAGCGCCGGATAAAGTTCCTTGAACAGCGAATCGGGCAGGTAGCAGACGATGCTCACCCCCGCCTTCTTCAGCCCGCGAATAACGGCATCGACCGCAGATTGCTTCATGGCAAAATCCTCATTTCGAAGCGAGGATCGCAGGCGCGAGGTGTTCCGAATAGTCCATCATTTCCGATCGACATGTTGCATCCTGGGCAACAACTACCGATCTTCAGCCGCGCCGATACGTTCGATGATCTGCGCCATCAGCTTGCCGAGGGCGGAGGCGGCGTCGGGCATTTCTTTTTCGGAGCGGGAGAGCAGCATCAGCTTGCGCGGATTGAACTTGGAATCGCGCAGAGGCACGAAAATCAGCGAGCCATCGTTGATTTCCTGCTCGATGCCGACACGGGTCTGCAACACCGCGCCCAGCCCGCGTTTCGCCATCTCGATCATCAGGCCGATGGAGTTGGTGCGCGAGCGGCGGTTGAGGTCGGTCAGCGAGCGGGAGAAGGTTTCTTCGACGGAACTCGACAGCATCAGGCTGGTATCGGAAAGGATCACCTTTTCCGCCGCCAGATCGAAAAGCCGCAATTCCTTCTTTTGCGCCAGTTTGCTGCCGGGAACGGCGAGCACGCCGAGCGGTAGCGAGGCCGTGGCGATGCGGCGGATGGTGCGCGGCACGCGGACGTCGAAGACCACGGCGAGATCGCATTCGCCCTCCGCCACCATGTTGGCCGCCTGCTGCGAGCCGACCACCTTGACATTGACGGTGATCGCCGGATGCCGGCCCCAGAATTCCTCCAGCGCCGCCGGCATGATGCCGCGCGCAACACTCTCGATCACCGCGACGGAGACCGTGCCGCGATGCAGGCCGTGCAGATCGTTGATTTCGTTGCAGGCGCGGTTGAGTTCGGAGAGGCTGACGCGGGCATGGTAGAGCATCAGCTCGCCGGCGCTGGTGAGTTTCAGCCGCTGCCGAACGCGTTCGAACAGCGGCGTGCCGAGCTCGTCCTCGAGCTGCCGCAGGATGCGGCTGACCGAGGACGGCGCGACGTTCAAAGCTTGCGATGCCTGCCGGATCGAGCCGAGCCGTGCCACCAGCTGGAAATAATGAATGCGGGTGGCGACCAGTCCGAGCCGGTAGGGATCCATTTACACCGCCTCGAACAGCGGCTGGATCGCCATTTCCGGCACCAGCACGTTGCCCTTGTCGGTGATGCGGATTTCCGGGATCACCGATAGCGGGATGAGGTTGAAGCCCATGTAGGCGATGGTGCAACCGGCCTTTTCCCACTCGACCTTCAGTGCCTTCACCTCGTTGGCCACGTCGTGGACGCGCTTGTCGGACAGGAGACCGGCAATCGGCAGGGCCACATGTGCCGTGACCTTGCCATCGAGCACGACGCAAACGCCGCCCTGGGTCTTGCCGATGGCCTCCAGCGCCACCTGCATGTCGGCCTCGTTGGTGCCGGCGATGATGATGTTGTGGCTGTCATGGCCGACAGACGAGGCAACGGCACCGTTCTTGAGGCCGAAATTGTTGAGCAGGCCATAACCGACATTGCCGCTCGACTTGCCGTGCCGCTCGATGACGGTAACGAAGCACAGGCCATGGCGGTCGAAATGCGTTTGCCAGTCGTTGGCCGGTTCCAGCGTGACCTTGACATGGCCGAGGGTGATGCCCGGAAGCTCGGTCTTGATCGTATGGGCGATCACCTTTTCGGTCGGCAGTTCCGGGGTCAGCTTGATTGCCTTCGGCAGCTTGACGGTGTGGTAGGCCGCTTCCGGATAACGGTACGGCTTTGAAAGTGCTGCGTCGAGAACAGGCGTGATCTTGCCGCCCTCGACCACCAGTTCACCGCCATACCAGGTGTTGACCGGCTTCAGGTCGTCGGAAAGCAGCACGATGTCGGCGCGACGGCCGCCGCCGAGGCCGCCGATCTCGTTTTCCATGCCGAAGCGAGTGGCGCCGTGCAGCGAACCCATCGCCCAGGCCTGTTCCGGCTTCATGCCGTATTTGATCGCCTCGCGGGTGACCCAGTCCATGCCGAACAGCAGCAGGTCGTCGGCGTCGCGGTCGTCGGTGCAGACGGCGATGCGCTTGTGCGAGGAACCGAGCTCGGTGATCGTCTTGATCGCTTCCGGCAGCGAATGCCACGGCGTCGTCGGCGGGCCGCCGCGCAGGAACAGCCAGACGCCGGCTTCGAGCAGGTCGTCGGCGATGTCGCGATCGATGGCTTCATGCGTGTCGCTGACGCCGGAGGCGGCGTAAGCGGCGACGAACTCGCGGCCGTAGACATGGCCCGAGACCGGCCGGCCGCGCGACAGGGCGGCGGCGAGGATGGCGTGGCTGCGCTCGTCGCCCTTGGCGACCGGCACGAAATCCATCTTCTCGCCCAGCGCCACGGCTTCCGGCCATTTGTCGAACAAAGCGGCGATCTTCTCCGGCGTCAGGTCGCCGCCGGCGGTTTCCAGTTCCGGCGAGGTGGCCGGCACGGTGCTCGGCACCGTCAGGAAGATCGACAGCGGCGCTTCGCGGGCATCCTCCAGCATCGCCTCGACGCCGGCGACGTCCATGACGTTGCCGATCTCGTGGCTGTCGCAGAAGATCGTCGTCGTGCCGTTGAGGAGGGCGGCTTCCGCATAGGCGCAGGCCGTCACCATCGAGGATTCGATGTGGATATGCGGATCGACGAGGCCCGGCGCAATGATGCCGCCGCGGGCATCGTAGAGCTTGGCCGAGCCGCCCTTGTAGGTGCCGGCCGGCTTGACAGCGGCGATACGGCCGTTAGCCACCCAGATCTCCTTGCCCGGCAGGATCCGCTCGGAATAGGTGGAGAGCACGCGGGCGTCCTTGATCACCAGGTCCGGCGCGGTACGGCCGGAAGCGACGTCGGCGAGCCGGCGTGTCATGGTCGACAGCGGCGCGACGGAAAAGCGGGTCAAACTGCTCATGGGGTCATCCAATCGGGTCAATGGTAATCGGGAATGCCCGGCATCGTGAAGAAATCGGGCAAGGCGCGAAATTTGCGAATCCACAGGCGAAGCGCCGGGAACTCGTCATGATCGATACCAAAATCCCGGCTCAAGGCGAAGGAGGGGAACAGCGTCAGATCCGCCAAACTCGGCTTGTCCCCGGCAAACCAGTCGGCACCGTCGAAATGCCGTGCGGTCATGTGGTCGTCCATGATGCGGAAGGCTTTTCGCGCCCCGGCCCGGAGGGCCGTCTCGTCGCCCGGCGTGTCGAACAGCGACTGCAGGCGGGCCTGCTTGGCGTCTTCGAGTATAGTTGCGGAAAAATGCAGCCAGCCTGCCACCCGGCCGAACCCGGCGGCATCTTCGGGCAGCCAGGTCCGGGCCGGGTCGTATGCCCTGGCAAGATAGGCGAGGATCGCCTCGGTACCGGCAAGCGTCAGGTCGCCATCGACGAGAACGGGCAGGGTGCCTTGCGGATTGACCGCCAGCATTGCCGGCCTCGTATGCTCCAGGCCGGGGAACATGTCGATGGCCACCGTCTTGTGCTCCAGCTTCAGCATCGCAAGCAACAGCCGGACGCGAAAACTGTTTTCGTCGAGATCATAATTATAGAGGGTGATTGCCGACATCATGCCATCTCCGCGACGGGTGTGGAGGCGGTTTCGAGCAGCAGGCGAAACGTTTCGGCCCAGCGGGCGAAATGTTTCTGCCCGGCGCCGCGATAGGTTTCCGCCGATCCCTGAATGACCAGATGGAGGGCCGTGCGCGTCGCGCTGAAGGGCTGGCAGGCGATCAGCAGGCGGTCGTCGCCGGTTGTGATCGCGACGATCCCGTCGACGATGGCCTCGAAGCGGGGTGCCGCATCGCCGGTGAAGGCAGGGATGTTGGCGTTTCTCAGCGCCGCAAGCATGGCCTCGAAGGGACGGTCGATGTAGATGCTGCGGACGGGCACCGCTTCGCCATCCCCGACCGGTATGTTGGCTTCCGCGGCTTCCGAGGACAGCGCCGCCCAGATGAGGCCGCCCTTTTCCGCTGCCGTGTAGGTCGGCACCTTGATGGTCTTTGGCACGTCGAGGGTGGGGTGCGCCGGGATGTACTGGCACTGGCCGGCGGTGTCATATTGCCAGCCGTGGTAAAGACAGGCGATGTGGTCGCCGCGCACGAAACCGAAGCTCATGCGCATGCCGCGATGCGGACAGCGGTCCTCCCAGACATGGGCGGCGCCTCTGGTGTCGCGCCACACCACCAGCTCGGCGCCGCCGACCAGCGTTCCCGCCGAGGTTCCCGGCTCCAGCGCGGTGGACAAGGCCACCGGTATCCAGCCCTTGTGTTCAGTCATATCAAACGCTCCATAGGCGCCGTCCGGCCGTCAATGGCCGGTGCGCACGACATCCAGAATTATGCAATCATAAGGCCCGAGGCTGCAGGCCATCTCGAAGGCATCGACCAACACCTCGTCGCCGGTGACGGAAAGCTCGATTGCCGCAGCGCTGCAGGCGCCGACCGTCAGGGCGATATCGAGCCGGCGGGCGCGGTGGCGGGCGAATTCGAGAAAGCTCTCTGGTTCGATTCGGCCGAGAAAGGTGAAGCGGGCTTCTTCCATTCTCAACAGTGCCTCAGGCCGAAGCTTCGACAGATCAATTTCATCCCATTCCCCTTGCCGCATTCATGAGCTATAAGCCTAAAAAATAGACATGCTGCTGATTTAGGCATTTTAGGCAATTGCGCGCCTGGAGTTCAAGCGGTTTTTTCGGCGAAGATGTTGCCTTTTGCGCAGCACTCTTCTGCAAGAATTGGCTCTATTGCGAACAACTCATATCTGAAACAGTTTTCCCATCGGCCGCCGACAGGCGTCAGCAAACGAAAATCCAGCGTTTTTTCGGGCGAGGCGCGTAAGCGTTTCTGCCGCCTTTAGACGTGGCCGATGGCTTTCGGTCTCGTTCAAGTTCGCGCGTTCCGGCCTGTATGAACGGTCGGGATGCGGAGTGCCGAGACTGCAGGCAACTGGCACGGTTGTTGCGTCGGAAGAGGACGAGGCTCCCGTGCCGCTTCGCAAAAGTTTTCATGTCTTGGACATCACAATCAAAAGGGGAACACATGATCGACCTGCGTAATCTCTCCCGCCGCGGCTTTCTCAACATGGGCGCTGCCGCCGGCACGTCGCTGTTGCTGCCGAGCGGCCTGATCCGTCCGGCGCGCGCCGCCGAGCCGCTGGCGGCCGTGGCGGAAGAAAACGCCGTGATCGCCTTCGGCCATACCGGCCCGGTGACCGACGAAGGCTGGACCTGGAGCCACGACCAGGGCATGAAGGCGGTGCAGGAGGCCTTCCCGAAGCTGAAGACCCTGTTCGTCGAAAGCATTCCTTATTCTGCCGACGCCACCCGCACCTTTCGCCAGTTCGTCTCCGAAGGCGCCAACATGGTGTTCGCCACCTCGAACTACGGCGATTTCCTCTACGACGTCGCCAAGCGGTCGCCGGAGGTTGCCTTCTATGAGTGCGACGGCCGCAATCCGCTCGACAACCTGTCCACCTACTATCTGTCGCACTGGTATCCGACCTATGTCACCGGTGTCGCCGCCGGCCTGATGAGCAAGACCGGCAAGCTCGGTTACGTCGCTTCCTTCCCGGTTCCTTCGGTGTTCTCCGGCACCAACGCCTTCCTGATGGGCGCCCGCTCTGTCAATCCGAACGCCACGATGCAGGTCGTCGTCATCAACTCGTGGTTCGATCCGCAGGCCGCCACCCAGGCCGGCACGGCGCTGCTCGACAACGGCTGTGACCTCCTGTTCGGCATCATGGACGAGGCCGGTTACCTGCAGGTCGCCGAACAGCGCGGCGCCAAGGCGGTGATGTGGAACACCGACATCCGCCGCTACGGCCCGAAGGCCTATGTCTCCTCCATCGTCATCGACTTCAAGAAATACTATGTCGAGCAGGTGCGTCTGCGTCTCGAAGGCAAGTGGACGCCGTCGCACACGCTGCTGACCATGGGCGCCGGCGTCGACCGCGATGCCTGGGGCGAGACGGTTCCGGAAGAAGCCCGCAAGCAGGCCGATGCCGTCCGCGAAAAGATCCTTGGCGGCTGGAGCCCGTTCACCGGCGAGATCAAGGATTCGAAGGGTAATGTGAAGGTCGCCGCCGGCCAGACCATGACCGAAGAAGAACTCTACAACTGGGATTGGTCGATCGAGGGCGTTGTCGGCCTCTAAGGCCGGCGCGATCGGAAGATCCGGAGAACAGCATGACAGCGTCTGCCGCAACACCTGCCCCCATGGAGATCGCTCCGGGAACGCCGCCGCTCGTGCTGCTCAAGGGTATCTGCAAATATTTCCCCGGCGTCATCGCCAACAAGGACGTCGATCTCGACGTGATGCCGGGGGAAATCCATGCGCTGCTCGGTGAAAACGGTGCCGGCAAATCCACGCTGATGAATATCCTCACCGGCATCTACCAGCCCGATGCCGGCGAGATCATCATCGACGGATACGCAAAGACCTTTGCCTCGCCGGTCGAGGCGATCGCCTCCGGCATCGGCATGGTCCACCAGCACTTCAAGCTGGTGAAAGCCTTCACCGTGGCGGAAAACATCCATCTCGGCTGGGGCGAGACGCCGAAACGCATCAGCGCCCAGGCGCTCGAGGCGCGCACCGCGGAGCTTGCCAAGGCGCTCAATCTCGCCGTCCGGCCGGAAGCGCGTGTCGGCGAGCTTTCGACCGGCGAACAGCAGCGTGTCGAAATCCTTCGCGTCCTCACCCGCAATGCCCGCGTGCTGATCCTCGACGAGCCGACCGCCGTGCTGACACCGGCCGAGGCGCATGAGTTGTTCAAGGCGCTGAAGGAGTTCGTCTCGCGCGGCAACGCCGTCATCTTCATCAGCCACAAGCTGGACGAGGTTCTGGAGATATCCGACCGCATCACCGTGCTGCGCGGCGGCCGCAAGGTGACGACGGAACTGACCAAGGACTGTTCCCAGAAAATGCTGGCCCGGCTGATGGTCGGCCACGACATCGTGCTCAGCAATTTGCGCGCCCGCGGGCCGGATGCGGCTCCGGTCTCGAAGGAACCGGTCATGCGCCTGCGCGCGGTTTCCGCCCGCAATGGCGACGGCAATACCGTGCTGCAGGGCATTTCGCTGGATATCCATGCCGGCGAGATCCTCGGCATCGCCGGCGTCGCCGGCAACGGCCAGAAGGAGTTGAGCCAGGTGCTGACCGGCATGCGGCCGCTGGTATCGGGTGATATCATCGTCGGCGGCAAGGATTTTTCCGGCGCAGGTGCTGCGGAATTCGCCGCCTTTGGCGTCGGCCACATCCCGGAAGATCGACTCTACAGCGGCCTTGCCCCGGCGCTCAGCGTCACCGACAATGCGGTTATCCGCGAATATATGAAGCCGCCGGTCTCCGCCGGCCGCTTTTTTCGCCCGCGCGCCGCCACCGATCTCGCGCGGCAGATCGCCGAGGCAGCCTCGGTGATGGTGCCGGATTTCGGCATGCCGGTGCGCAATCTTTCCGGCGGCAACCAGCAGCGCCTCGTCGCCCGCCGCGAGATGCGCATCGCCGACAAAGTGCTGATCGCCGCCTATCCGAGCCGCGGCCTCGATGTCGGCGCCATCAACACGATGATGCGTTATTTCGTCGAGCTGCGCGATCTCGGCGTCGGCGTCATCCTGATTTCCGAAGAGCTGGAGGAATTGTTGAACCTCTCCGATCGCATCGCCGTGATGTTCCATGGCGAAATCATGGGCATTGTCGAAACCGGCAATGCAAGCATCGAAGACATCGGCCTGATGATGGGCGGCCAGCGCGGCAGTTTCGTCGCCGCCAGCACTGCGGAGGCCTGATCGTGTCCATTCGTTTCCAGCGTTTTCCGTCAGCCCCGCCCTCCGCCGCCCTTGCCGCCCGCCTTGCTGCAATCGTGCTGGCGCTGCTCGTCGCCGGCATCATCCTCGCCGGCACCGGCGCCAGCCCGCTGAAACTGGTGGGCCAGGTGATCAAGGCCACCTTCGGCTCCAGCTTCGGGCTGGAGGATGTCGGTCTCCTGGTGACGCCGTTGATCCTCACAGGCCTTTCCGTCGCCGTCGCTCAGCGCATCGGCGCGTGGAACATCGGCGGCGAGGGCCAGTTTTATGCCGGCGCCTTTGCTGCAACGGGCGTTGCCCTGTTCATCCCCGGGCCGAGCATTGTGATGCTGCCGCTGATGTTTGTCGCCGGCGCCATCGGCGGGGCGCTGTGGATCCTGATCCCGACGCTGGCGCGCGCCTATGCCGACGTCAACGAGCTGATCACCACGCTGCTCCTCAATTTCGTCGCCACCCTGCTGGTCTATTGGGTGGCGACCGGCCCCTGGCTCGATCCGGGCGGCCAGGCGCTGGCGACGACGGCGCGGCTGCCGCACGACATTCCGGAGTTCTGGGGCATCGTCCATTGGGGTTTTCCGCTGGCGGTGGTGATCACCATTCTCGTCGCCGCCGTGCTTGCCTTCACCCGCTGGGGGTATGAGGTGCGCATCGCCGGCTCCAATCCGCAGGCGGCGAAATATGCCGGCATGCCGTTCCGTCGGCACCTGATCCTCGTCATGCTGCTGTCGGGCGCCATCGCCGGCATTGCCGGCATGTTCGAGGTGGCCGGCACCGTGCATCGCCTGCAGGGCGGTATTTCCAACAATTTCGGCTATCTCGGCATCATGGTCGCCGTTCTGGCACGCGGGTCGGCGCTTGGTGTGCTGGCGGGGGCGGCGCTGATGGGCATCATCCTCAATTCCGGCATCATCCTGCAGACGCAGGGGCTGAACGTCTCCACCGTGCTCGCCATCACCGGTCTCATCCTGTTTTTCACCGCCATCGGCGACGAACTGGCGCATTACCGCATCATCCGCACCGAACCGGCCAAGGCCTGAGGATTTTTCGTCATGGATCTTATCGCGGGCCTTATCCAGACCTCCATCCTCGCCGGCGGCGTTCTGGCGCTCGCGGCACTCGGCGAAGTGCTGGCCGAGCGGGTGGGCGTGGTCAATCTCGGCGCGGAAGGCCTGATGGCGCTCGGCGCCATCACCGGCATCGCCACCGTCGTCGCCATTCCCAACCCGGCGCTCGGCTTTCTCTTCGCGCTGCTGGTCGGCCTTTTCGTCGGCTGCATCTTCGCTTTCGTCACCGTCTATATCCGCGCCAACCAGGTGCTGTGCGGCCTCGCCTTGACCTTGATGGGCACCGGCCTTGCCGCCACCATCGGCAAGGCCTATTCCGGCATGCCGGCACCCGCCACCTTCGCGCCGATCGCCATTCCCTATCTCAGTGAGATCCCGGTCATCGGCCGCGGCCTGTTCACCCAGAACATCCTCGTCTACCTGATCTATATCGTCCTGCCGATCGCCCTGCATTACCTGATGTTCCGCACCCGCCACGGGCTGAACATGCGCGCGCTCGGCGAAAATCCGGCCGCCGCCGATGCCGCCGGCATTCCGGTGCAGAAGATCCGCTTCTGGTATGTCGCGGCCGGCTCGGCGCTCGCCGGTGGGGCAGGGGCCTACCTGACGCTCGCCTTCGTGCCGTCCTGGTCGGAGGGCGTGGTCGCGGGGCGCGGCTGGATCGCGGTGTCGCTGGTCATCTTTGCCGGATACCGGCCGCTGAATGCGGTGGGGGCGGCGCTGCTGTTCGGGTTGATCACCTCGCTCGGTTTCGTCGGCCAGGCGCGCAACTGGCCGATTGCGGCGCCGATCCTGTCGATGCTGCCCTATCTCGGCACCATCGCCTTCATCATCGTGCCGGTCGTTGCCTGGCAGCGCATGCGCCGCATCATGGCCGCGCCCGCCGCCCTCGGCGAACCCTATTACCGCGACGTGCGCTGAGGATTTTGCGATGCCGACCCTGCTGGTCAAGAATATCAGCCATCTCGCCACCTTCGACGACGACAAGCGCGAGCTGACGGATGCCGCCATTCTCGTGCGCGACAATGTCATCGAGGCTGTCGGCACCATGGCGGAACTCGGGGAAACGCCGGCCGACGCGGTGCTCGATCTCTTCGGCCACATCGTCATGCCGGGTTTGGTCAACATCCACCACCACATGTACCAGAACCTGACCCGGGTCATGGTGCAGGATGACGAACTGCTGGTTTGGCTGAAGACGCTTTATCCGATCTGGTCGAACCTCGACGATGAGGCCATCGGCGTATCTGCCAGGGTCGCCATGGCGGAACTGATCGCTTCCGGCTGCACGACGAGTTCGGACCATCTCTACATCCTGCCGAACAATTGCACGCTCGATGCTACCATCGATGCGGCACGGGATCTTGGCCTGCGGTTCCACGCCGCGCGTGGCGCCATGTCGCGCGGCCAGAGCCAGGGCGGCCTGCCGCCGGACAGCTGCGTCGAGAAGGAAGAAGACATCCTCAGGGATGCCGAGCGGCTGATCCATCGCTACCACGACAACGACCGCCATTCGATGAGCCGCATCATTCTTGCACCCTGTTCGCCGTTCTCGGTGACGCCGGGGCTGATGAAGGAGACCGCAGCGCTCGCCCGCAGCCATAAGGGCGTGCACCTGCATTCGCATCTGGCCGAAGACCTGTTCGAAGAGGTCTATTGCCATGATATCTACAAGATGCGGCCGGTCGGCTTCGCGGAATCGGTCGGCTGGCTGGGGCCGGATGTCTGGTTCGCCCATTCGATCTTCATGACCTCGGATGAAATCGACCTGTTCGCCTCAACCGGCACCGGCGTCGCCCATTGCCCTTCCGCCAACATGCGTTGCGGCCAGGGCATCGCCAAGATCCGCGAGATGCTGGACAAGGGCGTGGCCGTCGGCCTCGGCGTCGACGGTTCCGCCTCCAACGACACCTCGAACATGTTCATGGAGGCGCGGCTGGCGATGATGCTGCAGCGCGTGGCACCGAATAAATATCTTTCCGAGACGCCCGGCGGGCGCGGCGGCTTTGGCGGCACGCCTTCCGCACTGTCGGCCCGCGAAGCGCTGACCATGGCCACCCGCGGCGGCGCGAAAATCCTCGGGCGAGACGATATCGGTTATCTTGCGCCCGGCATGAGCGCCGATTTCATCGCGGTGAAGCTCAACCAGCTCGGCCTTTCCGGCACCCAGCGCGATCCCCTGGCGGCCCTGGTGATGTGCGGTCCATTCAAGGTCGACTATTCCTATATCAACGGGCGGCAGATCATCGGCTCAGGCGAATTCCGCCACACCGATGTTGAAAGCCTGCTCGCAAAACACCAGACTGTCATGGACAGGATTTACAGCCAGTAGAAAGGCAGAGGCGATGAGCACATGCACCGACAAGGCCGCTCTCGACCAGTGGCACGTCATCGACACCGAAACGCTGATCCCCTACGGCGCCTCGCGCAACCGGTTGCTCGGCACCGATCTCAACGTGATACGCATGGCGGACGGCACGATCACCATCACGCCGGAGGGCGAGGACCGGCAATTGCCGATCATCCGCCAATTCGGTTTCATCTGGACGACGCTCGGCAGTCCGAACCACGATCTCTTTCCTATCCCCGAAGCCCACGAGCCGGATCGGCGCGTCGTCAATTGCGGTGTGGTGTCGGTCAAGGCATCGGCGCTGCGCATCGTCGAGAATTTCCTCGACATGGCGCATTTCCCCTTCGTGCACACCGATATCCTTGGTGCCGAGCCGCATACGGAAGTGCTGCACTACAATGCGGAGATCCGCCGCGATGTCGACGAGGTCTGGGCGACGAACTGCCAGTTCTTCCAGCCGCAGGCGGCATTGTCGGCCACCGGCGGCCTGATGACGCAATATGTCTACCGCGTGATGACACCGTTCACGACGCTGCTCTACAAGACCTGTCCGAATTCCGAGACGCGACAGGACCTGATCTGCCTGTTCGTCCAGCCGCTCGATCCCGACCGCTGCCGGGCGCATCCTGTCATGTTCCTGATCGACGACGTCTCGACGGTGACGGAACTGGTGGGTTTCCAGCAGGTCATCTTCCTGCAGGACCGCATCATCCTCGAAAACCAGCGGCCGGTGCTGTTGCCGATGGAGCCGCGCTCGGAAATCCCGACGCGAGCGGACGCGACCTCGATCGCCTATCGCCGCTGGCTGAAGGAAAAGGGCATCACCTACGGCACGACGGCGCAGGCGGCATGAGCATGACACAGGGTGCGGCGGATATCGCCATCGTCAACGCGGTCATTTTGCCGATGGCAGGGCGACCGAAGATAGAAAACGGCGCGCTGACGATATCAGGCGATGCGATCACTGCCGTCGGTCCTGCCGCCGAGATCGATACGCAGGGCGCGGCAAAGGTGATCGATGCCAGGGGTCGCGTCGTCATGCCCGGCTTCGTCAACTGCCACACGCATATCGCCTCCAACATGCTGCTGCGCGGCCTGCTGGAAGACGTGCAGCTCTTCGAATGGCTGAAGACGATGTGGCAGCTCAAGCGCAATTTCGATCCCGACACGCTCTATTGGGCGAGCCTGATGGGGCTGGTCGAGATGGCAAAGTCGGGCATGACCACCTTCAACGAACATTTCGATGCCTATGCCGTCAGCCCGGAACTGGAGGCGCTGAAGGTCGTGCCGCTTCGGGCGACGCTCGGTTACGGTTTTGCCGACCGCGGCATCTACGAGCCGATCACCGACTGGTCGTGGAAGGCGCTGGAAACCTTTGGCGATCGCGTTTCACAATATCACCGCAGCGGCAATGACCGCATCCACCTCGCCCTGTCGCCGCACGCGCCCTATTCCTGCGGCGCGGACATGTACCGGCTGGTGCGCGAAGTGGCGGATGCCGAGGATGTCGTCATCCACACGCATCTTGCCGAGGGGCCGCAGGAAATCGCCTATGTTGCCGAGACCTACGGCACGACGCCTGTGCAATGGCTGCATTCGCTGGGTTTCCTGAAAGGCGATGTCACGGCTGCCCATTGCACCCAGCTTAACGACGACGATATCCGCATCATGGCGGAGACGGGCACGAAAATCGCCCATTGCCCCTGCTGCAACGCCAAGCTCAATTCCGGCACGATGCGGCTGCGTTGCGTGCAGGAGGCGGGTGTCACCGTCGGCCTGGCAACCGATGGGCCGGCCAGCCACAATTCGCTGGATATGTTCCAGGAAATGAAGTTTGCCGGCATGATCCACAAGGACAAGACCGGTGACGTCGAGTTCCTCAAGACCAACGAGCTTCTGGAACTCTCCACCCATGGCGCCGCCCAGGCGATGAACCGGCCGGAGGTCGGATCGCTGGTCCCGGGCAAGAAGGCGGACGTGATCATTGTCGATCTCGACAAGCCGCATTGCCTGCCGGTCTACGATCACGCAGCTGCTCTCGTCTATTCCGCTCGCGCCGACGATGTCGTCACCACCATCGTCGATGGCCGGGTGATCATGGAGGACCGGGGCCTGCCCGGGATCGACGAAGCCGAAATCCGTGCCAAATTCCGGGAAAAAGCCTTGGCGCTTCGAGACCGTAGCCTTTAACTGGGGCATGTCCCGTCGAGGCGATGCGCGTCGGCGTCGGATGATGCCATGGAAACAGATCCGGGGCGCCGCAAGCAAGCGGATTTCGCAAAAACACCCCGGCTGGCTGTCTTGAGGAAGCATAAATGACCCATCTGCGGAACAAGGCGATCTGCGCCTCCGGATTTCACTCTCCGGAGCGCGGCGTGATCGACGTTCTCGACGACGTGCTGATTTCGGTTGACGAAAACGGAACGATTGCCTCGATCCATCGCCACGGCGATCCGAACTACCGCACCATACGCGAAACCCGTGCCGCCGCCGGCGAACTGGTGACGCTGCCGGAAGGCTCTTATCTCCTGCCCGGCTTCGTCGACCTGCACGTGCATGCGCCGCAATTTCCCCAGCTCGGCAATGCGCTCGACGTGCCGCTGGAAGTCTGGCTGCAGAAATACACCTTTCCGCTGGAAGCACGATACGAGGATCATGCGTTTGCCCGCCGCGCCTATCGGCTTCTCGTCGACGACCTGATCGCCAACGGCACGACGACGGCGCTCTATTTCGCCACCATCCACCAGGACGCGACGCGTATCCTTGCCGACACCTGCCTGGAGCGCGGCCAGCGGGCGTTGATCGGCAAGGTGGCGATGGACAATCCCTTAGAGTGCCCGGACTATTATCGCGACGCCTCGCCCGAGGCGGCACTGTCCGGCACGCGCGATCTCATCGACTATATCCGCAAGCACCCCGACAATGCGGAAAAGCGGGTGCTGCCGGTGGTGACGCCGCGTTTCATTCCTTCCTGCACCGATGCGGCGCTGGAGGGGCTGGGCGCTATCGCCCGCGAATGTGGCTGCCATGTGCAGACGCATTGTTCGGAAAGCGACTGGGCGCATGGTTACGTGCTGTCACGCCATGGCATGACGGATACGGCAAGCCTCGATCGTTTCGGCCTGCTCGGACGGCACAGCGTTCTGGCGCATTCGAATTTCCTGACGGACAAGGATGTGGAGACGCTGAAGATACGACAATCGGCCGTGGCGCATTGCCCGATCTCCAACGCCTATTTCGCCAATGCCGTCTTCCCGCTGCGGGCGGCGCTGGAGAAGGGCATGAATGTCGGCCTCGGCACCGACATTTCCGGCGGCCCGAGCGCCTCGATGTTCGAGAACTGCCGGGCGGCGATCATGGCGTCGCGCATGCTGGAAAGTGGCGTCGATCCGCGGCTCGACGCGGCAACGCGCAGCACCTTCGGCCCGGCGCGCATCGATTTTCGCGATGCGTTCCATGTGGCCACCGCTGGCGGTGCAAAATCCCTCGATCTGCCGGTCGGGCAATTTTCTCCCGGTTACCGATTCGACGCAATGGTGGTCGATGTCTGTGCCGATAAAGGAGCGATTCGCCTGTGGGATGATCTCGATAGCGGTGAAACCATCCTTCAGAAGATCATTTTTGGCGCCTCGCGCGCGAATATCGCTGGTGTTTGGGTCGATGGCCGTAAGGTCGCCTGAGTATATCTGTTTATCGTCGGTGATTTCTCGCAATAGTGATCACACTGCCCGATGCGCTAAACTATCATGTACTCAGAAGTCGTAACACGGATGTAACGTGAGGAAATCAAGTCATGCCAATGGCGACCGGCCTTATTGAAACCAGCAGCGCGCTGCGTTTTTTGCAGCAGCTCTCCAAGGATTTTGGTCAGGAGGCCGCAGACGGTGACCGTGAGGTTTGTGCCGAAGCTGCCATGCCCGGAGGCGGTATCGCGCGGATGAAAGCGGATGCGCAAGGATTGACGGTCACGCTTCTCTCCGACGACCCTGCCGTCATCGCCCTGTCGAAACGCCTGATCGAAGGTTACATCGCCAATTGTCCGTTTCGCGACCAGCTCGACCACGTCGAATGGGTCGATCGTGACGGCCCTGTCGCCAGCTTCAGCGACGCATGAAATCCCCGAAAATATCCTGAAGTTCACTGATCCGCCGGGTGCGTTGGCTGATTGCCTCGCCGCCGGCGACGATGACTGATGTCAGCAGGAAGTCCAGGAGCGCGGTCAGCGGCGTAAAGCTGTCCCATATCCTCGGGCGTGTCGAGGGAAGCACCAGCGTAATGTCGGCGGCTTCCCGCGACCAGTCGCAATGCGGATCGGTGATCAGCAGCACCGTGTGGCCGGCTTTTTTCGCCGTTCGGGCCAGGGTGCGCGATTTTGAGGCAAAGCGGCGGCAGGTGATGACGATCAGCAGGCTGTTGCCGGCATCGCGGCCGAGCAGTTCGGCATAGGTGCCGTTCTGCCCGTCCATGTAGCAAACCTTGTCGCGGGCATAGGTCAGCTGCTCGGTGAAGTAGCGTGCAACGCCGCCGATATTGTGGAAGGAGGCGACAAAAACCTCGTCAGCAGAGATGATTGCCTGAACCGCGCTGGTCCAGACCGGCTGGGCGGTCATGGCATGAAGCTGCTGCAGCGCGTCGATCTGTTTTGCCATGACCTCGGCAAGCAGCTGGCCGTCCTGCATGTCCCTGTGCAGGATTTCGAGGCGATCGTTGACCTGCCATGCGGAGAAGACGGTGTTGTCGTTGCCATCGGGGCGTATCTCCGTGAGGCCCTGATAGCCGAGGGCACGCAGGAAGCGCCCGACGGTCATCGGGCTGAGATCGAGCTGCACGGCGATCGATGCGGCCGTTTCGACGGAGAGTTCGGAGAGGTGATCGGAAAAATACTTGGCAATCTTGCGCTCGGCAGGCGTCCCGCTCCTGACGTACTGCTGCAGTTTTTCGACGAGGTCTTGCACGCCCCTTTGCCTTTCGCCCGGCGTATCGAAGCCTCGGCCGATACGCATACCATCCAGACGGGCAGAAACAGGAAGCATCCCGAAAAGCGCTGGAAAATAAACGGATTACCTTGCCATCCCTGCCGTCCTCCACTTATATTAGAACCATCTTTATTTTCAAGTGTTTGTAGTAGAATATTTCGGCTTGCGGGGGATCTTCTTCCGGCGGGATTGTAGACGCGCCTCCTTGTCCGGAGGAATGCGCTTCCCTACATCTGGGCTACCCTAGAAAAGGACCGCTGCATGATCCTAGACGCCGCCAGGCTCGCCTTCTTCAATCTTTTTGCACCGCAGACGCGGTCGGTATTCTGGAAGGTACTTGGCCTGACCATCCTGGTCCTGGCCGGATTGTGGTTTGCGCTCCGCAGCCTGTTCATCTATTTCGCGTTGCCCTGGATCGACAGTTTCCTGCCGGGGATTCCCGACTGGGCGGGGTGGCTTGCTTTCGTCTTCGGCATTTTCGCCAGTATCGGCCTGGCGTTGGCACTGGGGCTGTTGCTGTCGCCGGTCACCGCCGTCATTGCCGGCCTGTTTCTCGACGACGTGGCCGAGGTGGTGGAAAAACGCGATTATCCGGCCGATGTGCCGGGCAGGCCGCTTCCGCTGGCGGAGGCGATCACCGGTTCGATCAAGTTTCTCGGTGTCGTCATCGTCGGCAACTGCATAGCCCTGCTGCTGCTCTTCATTCCAGGCGTCAACCTGATGGCATTTTTCCTGGTCAACGGTTACCTGCTTGGACGGGAATTCTTCGAGTTCGCCGTCATGCGGTTTCGCTCGCCGGCGGATGCGCGGCTCTTCCGCTCCCGACATGCCGGCACGGTTTTTCTCGCCGGCCTCCTGATCGCGGCATTCCTGGCCGTGCCGCTGCTGAACCTGCTGACACCGCTGTTTGCCGCCGGGCTGATGGTGCATCTGCACAAGCTGCTGTCGAAGCGCGATGTCGTTGCCGCACCGCGCTGACGGCAGCGGTCACTGCGGCAAGGCCGAGGCCTCATAGAGAGCGGCGAATTCCGCGCTGGGCGGGATCGGCTTGATGATGTCGATCAGCACGCCGTTCGGATCGGCGGTGATGAAATGCCGCTGGCCGAAATCCTCGTCACGGATTTCCTTGAGGATCGGCAGGCCGGCATTGCGGCAGGCCGCGTAGATGGCGTCGACGTCCTCCACTTCGAAATTCAGCAGCAGCCCCGAAACCTTGCCGCGGCCTTGTTCCGGAATGGTTTCGTGCGTGCCGTCGAGGACGGCAAGCGTTACATGGTCATCCTCGCTCGATTGCAGGTGAATGTACCAATCGCTTTCGAACAGCGGCCGGAAGCGGAAATGGTTGCAATAGAAGGCAGCCGTGCCGGCAACGTCGCCGGTCATGATGACGGGGTAATAGCTCGTCGATTTCATCTCTTTTCCTCCGGTTCATATTTGCGTACAATCTGTATGTTTTATTAAATAACATGCATACAGTTTGTACGTAAAGAGGAAAAATGAGCCGCAGCAATCGTGAACGCACCGAGGCAACCAGGCAGGCGCTGATCGCGGCCGGTCGAAGACTGTTCGTCGATCGCGGTTATGCCGAAACGCCGACCCCCGATATCGTCACCGCGGCGGGCGTGACGCGGGGTGCTCTCTATCATCACTTCGAGGACAAGAAGGCCCTGTTTCGGGCTGTCATCGAGCAGGAAGCCGCCGCGGTTGCGCTGGCGATCGAGGCGGGTTCGGCGGACGCGACGACGCCCAGGCAGGCACTGCTGGCCGGCGCTGCGGCCTATTTCGATGCCATGGCGGTGGAGGGGCGAACACGGCTTCTGCTGCTGGAGGCGCCGGCGGTGCTCGGCCCGGTCGACATGGCGGCCGTCGACGGCGACAATGCCGAGGCATCGTTGCGGAGTGGCTTGCTGGATGTGGTGAAGGGGTCCAGGTCGGAGGCGCTTCTCGGGCCGCTCACCGCACTGTTTTCCTCTGCCTTCGACCGTGCAGCCCTTGCTATTGCCAGTGGTGGCGATCGCGCCGAATACGAATCGGCGATCGCTTTGCTACTCGACGGCCTCGCCGATGAACTGCGGCGGTAGCTCGACGAGTGGGGCTGGAATATCCACCGTCTTTTCGGGCGATCGACAGAGATCGGCAATGACGCAGCGCTCGCATTCGGGGCGCCTCGCCTTACAGGTATAACGGCCATGCAGGATCAGCCAGTGATGGGCGTGATAGAGATAGTGCTTCGGAATGGTCCGCAGCAGGTTTTCCTCGACTTCATCCGGGTTCTTGCCCGGCGCCAGCAGGATACGGTTGGCGATGCGGAGAATGTGGGTGTCGACGGCCATGGTCGCCTGGCCGAAGGCCATGGACAGTACCACATTCGCCGTCTTGCGCCCCACCCCCGGCAGCATCACCAGTTCGTCACGCGTCTGCGGTACCTCGCTGCCGAACTGTTCGATCAGCATGCGTGACAGCGCGATGACGTTCTTCGCCTTGTTGCGGTAGAGACCGATGGTCTTGATGTAACCGATTACGCCTTCCTCGCCGAGCGCCAGCATTTTTTCGGGCGTATCGGCCACCTTGAACAGGCCGCGTGTCGCCTTGTTGACGCCGACGTCGGTTGCCTGCGCCGACAGTGCGACGGCGACGACCAGCGTGAACGGGTTGCTGTGCTCCAGCTCGCCCTTCGGCTCCGGACGCTGCACCGAAAAACGGCGAAACATCTCCTCCAGTTCCGCCTTCGTATAGGCAGTCTTGGTCAGGCCGGGTTTGCGACGCGGTGCCGCATTTGACTTTTTCAAGCTTTGGGTGCTGGATTGAAGCGCAGTTTTTTTCATGGACAAGCTATATCCATCCGCCATGGCAGAAGGCAACGCCGAGACATTCAACGACCAGCCGGTTTTTGCAGCCGAGCTCGTGCCCTACCGTTCGTTGGGGGGCAAGGGTTTCCGTGTGCTGTTGCTGATCACCGGCGTCATCTGCTTTGCCCACGGGATATTCTTTTGCGTTTCCGGCGCCTGGCCGGTCGGCCTGTTCTTCGGGGCGGATTTCCTGCTCCTCTGGGGTGCCTTCCTGATCAACTACCGGGCGGCGAAGGCGCGGGAAGAGGTGACGGTCTCGCGCACCAACCTATCCGTCCGCAAGTTCGCGCCGTCCGGCCGCATGGTCGAGCATCGTTTCAACCCGTTCTGGGCGCGCTTTCGCGTTCGCCGGCATTCCGAGATTGGTATCGTGGCGATGCATGTCTCCGGCGAGGGGCGGCGCACCGATGTCGGTTCCTTCCTCAATCCGGACGACCGCGAAAGTTTCGCCCGGGCGATGACCGGCGCCCTGGCCACCGTTCGCCAGCGGATCTGAACGCCGGCAAGAATCGGGTGGTTTGTTCCGGTTTTTCGTGGTTTTCTCCGGGCCAAGGAGAAAACCGATGAACATGATCGCGAACCTGAAAACCGATATCGATATCACCCCCGATGGCCCCGATTACGAGACCGTCCGCAAGGTTATCGAGCTCATCTCGGAAGATTACCGCGACCAGCCGTCGCTGGAGACGATTGCAGCAGCACTGAACCAGTCACCGACGCAGCTTCAGAAGACGTTTACGCGCTGGGCCGGGCTATCGCCGAAAGGTTTCCTGCAGGCCGTGACGCTGGATCACGCCAAGCGGCTGCTGCGGCAGGAAGAATTGCCGCTGCTCGAAACATCGCTGGAGGTCGGCCTGTCCGGCCCGGGCCGCCTGCACGACCTTTTCGTCACCCACGAGGCCATGTCGCCGGGCGAATGGAAGGCGAGGGGCGGTGGCCTGACGATCCGTTACGGTTTCCATCCGTCGCCCTTCGGCATCGCGCTGGTCATGGCCACGGATCGTGGTCTCGCCGGGCTTGCCTTTGCCGATGTCGGTGAGGAGCAGCCCTGCCTCGAAGACATGACCTGCCGCTGGCCGAACGCCGACTACATCGAGGACAGCGAGGCGACGCAGCCTTATGCTGCGCGCATCTTCCAGCCCGGGCAATGGTCGTGCGACCAGCCGCTGCGGGTGGTGCTGATTGGCACGGATTTCCAGGTGCGCGTCTGGGAAAGCCTGCTGAAGATCCCGCTCGGCCGCGCCGTGACCTATTCCGACATCGCCCAGGATATCGGCCAGCCGACGGCAAGCCGCGCCGTGGGTGCCGCCGTCGGCCGCAATCCGATTTCGTTCGTCGTGCCATGCCACAGGGCGCTCGGCAAGAACGGTGCCCTCACGGGGTATCATTGGGGGCTGACGCGCAAGCGCGCCATGCTCGGCTGGGAAGCCGGGCAGGTTTAAGCGCCCGTCAGGTCGAGGGTGCGTCAGGGACCAATGGATGCCGGCGGACAGTCCGTCAGTTCCAGCAAGGCCCTTGCGGCGCTTTCGTCGGTGATCAGCGTGTTGCAGCCGATGCGTTTGATCGTCGCTCGGATCGCCACCGCCCGGTGGGCTCCACCGGAGGACAGCACGATGTGCTTGGCCTTTTTCAGCGTATCGAGATCCACCGACATCACCCTTTGATTGATCGAGTGGTCGACGGAATTGCCGTCCTTGTCGAGGAAGTTGAACATCGTATCGCAGACGCAGCCGGCGTCGATCAACTCGTTCAATTCCGCCTTCGAGATCCAGCCTTCGGACAGGGATGTCGAATGCGGGCCGATATCGCCGCAGCTGACGATGGCGAGGTCGAGGGTTTCAGCCAGGCGGTAGATCGTGTCCAGGCCGCATTTTTCGACGAGATTGCGTTTGGTCTGGACGGAATCGACCAGTAGCGGCGCCAGGAACATGTAGCATTCGGCGCCAAGCTGGCTCGCCAGCCGCCAGGAATAATCGATCGGGTTGGTGACGTGCACGGCGACGATGCCGCCGAGAAGCGAGACGACCTTGCAATTGTCGCGCCGTGGCGGCCGGAAGCTGGAAAGCGACGCCGTCATCGTCCGACCCCAGCCGACGCCGATGGTGCTGTCGTCCGTGATCACTTCGGACAGAAATTGGCCGAGCGCCATGCCGACACCCTTGGCCAAGGTATCGACATCACAGGAAACCGGCGCCGGCACGACGATCGCCTCGTCCAGCCCATAGGCGCGCTCCAGCTGCACGGCGAGTTCGACGCAATCATCGATGCCTTCGTTGATGAAGATCTGTACCTCGGAGCGCTTCATCGCCTCGTCGAGCAGGCGGATGACGGTCGTGCGGCTGATGCCGAGTTGTGTCGCGACATCCTTCTGTGTCAGGCCCTGATTGTAATAGAGCCAGGCGGCTCGCAGGCGCAGCGAGGCGGCCTCCGAATAGGCCGTATGCGTGCCGCGTCTGAGCTTGACCACGAAGCCTCCGGGATTTTCTTCTGTCGACCACGATCGCCGATGGCTGAGATATTGAGGAGGATGGTACTTATGTCAACTCCAATGCGCAAATGTCCTTGACTTTTCGCCCCGACACTGGCGATAGTCCGGCCACGAAACCAGCCCCATGGTCGCGCGTTTATCTTATGCGCCGCAAGGCGGGTCAGAGGTTCAACAAGGGACAGAGACGATGACTTCCAAGCTTGACCAACTGCGCCAGATGACCACCGTGGTGGCCGATACCGGCGACATCGAGGCGGTTGCCCGGCTGAAGCCGGTCGATTGCACCACCAACCCAACCATCGTCCTCAAGGCGCTGGGCACCCCGATGTTTGCCGATGCAGTCAAGGAAGCCGTTGCTTGGGGCAAGTCGCAGACCGGCTCCAGCGACGCCGTGGTTGCCGCCGTTGCCGACCGCCTGGCGATCTCCGTCGGCGCCGCCCTCGTCGGCCTCGTGCCCGGCCGTGTCTCGACCGAAGTCGATGCCGACCTGTCCTTCGATACCGAAGCCTCGATCGCCAAGGCGCGCCAGATCGTCGCCGCCTACAAGGAGCGTGGCATCGGCCAGGATCGCATCCTGATCAAGCTCGCCTCCACCTGGGAAGGCATCCGTGCTGCCGAAGTGCTGCAGAAGGAAGGCGTCGACTGCAACCTGACCCTGCTGTTCAGCAAGGCCCAGGCCATTGCCTGCGCCGACGCCAAGGTATTCCTGATTTCGCCCTTCGTCGGCCGCATCATGGACTGGTTCGCCAAGTCCACCGGCAAGACCTACACCTCGGAAGACGATCCGGGCGTGCTGTCGGTCCGCTCGATCTATGACTACTACAAGACCAACGGCATCAACACGATCGTCATGGGCGCCTCGTTCCGCAACGTCGGCGAAATCGAAGCGCTGGCCGGTTGCGACCGCCTGACGATCAGCCCGGCGCTGCTCGAAGAACTCTCCAAGGCCGAAGGCACGCTGGAGCGCAAGCTCTCGCCGAAGAAGGCCGAGAAGCAGGAGCCGGTCAAGGTCGACGAAAAGACCTTCCGCTGGATGATGAACGAAGACGCCATGGCGACCGAAAAGCTGTCGGAAGGCATCCGCCTGTTCGGCAAGGATCTTGGTGCGCTGCGCGCCATGGTCCAGAAAGAACTGGCTGCCGCCTGATTTTTCCGCACGACGATTTGTCCCTTGCCCCTTCCTGCTTGCGCGGGGAGGGGTTTTGTTATGTGATCCCGGCGGAACGGCAGGGAGCGAAGGCATGGCGGACAAGAATGGGATGGAGCGCCGGGGCGGACTGCTCGTCTTCTTCCGTCGGCACCAGAGCCTGACGGTCGGCGCCGCCGGCGGCGTCGCTGTGTTCGCCTTCCTCACCTCGGCGCAGCTGACATCCAACAATCTTCTGCTTGGCTGGGTGGTGGGTGCGCTGATCTATATCGGCCTGACATGGTACCGGATGCTGACCACCGATGTGCACCGGCTTCGCCGCCGTGCCGCGGCGCTCGATTTTTCCGATATGCTCCTGCTTATCCTGGCAAGTGGTGCGGCGCTCGCGAGCATGGCGGGCATCGCGGTGGAGCTTCACGGGCTGAAGGATACCGTGCCTTCGGATATCTGGATTCGCGCCGGTGTGGCGGTGTCGACGATCCTGATCTCATGGGTGTTCCTGCATACCTTGTTCACCGTCCACTATGCGCACCACTATTATGCCGGCGCGCATGGCGGCGAGGGGCTGAAGTTTCCCGAAAATCCGCAGGAGCCGGTCTTCTGGGATTTCCTGTATTTCGCTTTCACCATCGGTGTGGCGGCACAGACGGCGGATGTCTCGATCAGCTCCATGCCGATGCGCCGGCTGGCGCTGCTGCACTCGGTGCTGTCGTTCTTCTTCAACACCACGGTGCTGGCGCTGGCGGTGAATGTCGGCGCCAGCTTCGTGTAGGACCTTATTTGCAGAGGCGCACCTTCTTCACCACCGGATTGCCGTAGGCATCGTAGCTGCGCACCTTCTTGACCCAGCAGGTGGGTACCCGGCCATAACCATCCGAAACCTGCTGGTAGGAGGCGACCGAAGAACAGTCCTGGTAGGCAGCAAGGCTGGGCGAGATGGTGGCGAGAAGGGCGACAGCAGCAAGGGCAAAAGAGGGCAGAAGACGCGACAATGATGTTCTCCTTGCGCCGTATCGGATCGGCCGGCGCTGCTCAGGTGGAGCGGATGGGCCTGTCCCATCCGTTGAGAACATAATCTCACAGGTCTGCCGCCCGGTCTGTTCCGGCCGGAACAGGCGCCGTCACGCCATATGGAAGACGGTCTTCAGCGGCACGGCCACCGGCTCGTTGTCGGCCTTGGTTTCCATGATATCGGCCATATGTGCCCACCAGCGCTGCATCACGGCGTGCGAGGGCAGATCGGCCATACGGTGATCGTCGGTGCGCCAGAGCACGCCGAACAGCAGGCCATATTCCTCATCGAGATGGATGGAATAGTCGGAAATGCCGGCTTCCTTCAGGAGGTCGACCAGCTCCGGCCAGATGGCGTCGTGGCGCGCCTTGTATTCCTCCGCCATGCCGGGATTGAGCCGCATGCGGAACGCGTATTTTTCCATGGTGGATTTCCTCATTCGATGCGAATGCCCCTCATCTGCCTGCCGGCATCTTCTCCCCGTAAAACGGGAAGAAGAGACTTTGCCGCAACGCCTGTAACTCTCTCTAACGTCGGGCGGGGCAAGTCCCCTCTCCCGTTTACGGGGAGAGGGTTAGGGTGAGGGGCAAACACCAACCCCCATCAAGCCCGCGAAATCTCGTCGAGATACCAGTTGATATACCGCAACTCGTTCTGCTCCATCGGCGCGATCGGGCCGGGTTCGTAGAAATGCGAACGGACGCCGCGGGATGTATGCTCGATGATCGCCTTGTCCTCGTCGGTGGTCACCGTCCAGAGCCAGGTCAGCTTGTCGAAATCATAGTCGACGCCGGCCTCGGCCTTTTCGTCCACCAGCCAGATCAGTTCCATCTCGCAGGCTTCGACGCCGCGCGGGATGAAGCGGTAGATCATGCCGTGGTCGGCGTAGCAGACGAGGAAGGAGGTGCCGCCGAGATGGATGGAGGTGACGCCGCCATCGAAATCGCTGAAACGACCCATCAGGGTCGAGAGCGGCGAACCATCCTTGCTGCCGGTCTTGACGCCGTCATACAGCGCATAGCGGAAGGCGTGGATCGCTTCCTTGTTGTTGTTGGAATTCTGCCAGTGGTCGCCGGAGCCGACGTCGATGCCGAGCGCGCAGGTGCGGGCTTCCATCTTGGCGTTCAGCTCCTCGATCATGTGCAGCGGCTGTTCCAGGGCGTGCGTCTCGGAATATTCCGGATGCGCCGGGCCGCAATGGTAACACTCGACATAGTTCTCGACGGCGAGTTTCCAGTTGGCATCGACCGGGTAGGTCTGGCGATGGGCGACCTTGGCCTTGCCCCAGCCATACTGGCCGGCGGTGGCATGCAGCAGGTTTTCCACCTCGGAGAAATCCAGCGGCTCCTTGGCGAAGGAGATGAAGACCAGGCCTTCGACGACGCGTACATGCAGCTTCTTCAGCCCATGGTCCTCGCGCTTGAAATCCTTCGGCATCAGCCGGGCGGCCTTCAGCGCGCCGTCATTGCCGTAGGTCCAGGCGTGGTAGGGGCAGACGAAGGCCTTGGCATTGCCCTTCGGCTTGGTGCAGACCTCGGCGCCGCGGTGGCGGCAGAGGTTGAGCATGGCATGTACCGTGCCGTCCTTGGCGCGCGTCAGAATCACCGCTTCCGAGGCGAGCTTGAAGACCTCGAAATCTCCAGGATTGGGAATGATGCTTTCATGGGCGAGACAGTGCCAGTGGCGGAAGAATACCCGCTCCAGGTCACGCTCGTAGATCTCCGGATCCATGTAGAAGGGGCGGGTGAGCGCATATCCCGGACGATGGGCGGCGACCAGCTGGTCGATGCGGTCGAGGGGCTTTTCCTGGGTTTTGATTTCGGGCGCGAGCATGATGTTCATCTCCTTGAAGACAAACCGGAAAATCCGCGTTCCGGCGCGCGTATGGTGTCTGTTGCGGGAGCCTCTTGCTCCCTCTTCTCCCCAGCGGGGAGAAGGTGGCCCGAAGGGTCGGATGAGGGGGGGCGGTTCGGCATATTCCGCCCTTCGCTTGCGCTCGGGCGTTCGCGGCTTTCGCCGCTCACCCCCTCATCTGCCCTGACGGGCATCTTCTCCCCGCTGGGGAGAAGAGGTTACATCCGCACCCGTTCCGCCTTCGGATCGTACATTGGCGCCAGCGAGGCCTCGGCCTTCACCCGCGTTCCGGCGATCTCGATCTCGTAGGCCGAACCCAGCACGTCCGCCTCGCCTTCGCCCTTGCACGGCACATAGCCGAGGCCGATGGCGCCGCCGAGGTGGTGGCCGTAATTGCCCGAGGTGATGATCGAGACGATCTTGCCGTCGCGCACCAGCGCCTCGTTGTGGAAGAGCAGCGGCTGCGGATCGGTGAGCTTGAACTGCACCAGCCGGCGGTCGAGCCCGGCCTCCTTCTTGCGCAGCACCGCATCGCGGCCGATGAAATCACCCTTGCCGGTTCTGACGGCAAAACCGAGGCCGGCTTCGAGGACATGGTCCTCGTCGGTGATATCGTGGCCGAAATGGCGGAAGGCCTTTTCGATGCGGCACGAATCGAGCGTGTGGATACCGCAGAGTTTCAGGCCGAGATCGCGGCCGGCATCCTCCAGCGTTTCGAACACATGCGCCGTCTGGTCGGAGGAGACGTAAAGCTCCCAGCCGAGTTCGCCGACATAGGTGACGCGATGGGCCCGGGCGAGACCCATGCCGATCTCGATCTCGCGCGCCGAACCGAAGGGATGGGCAGTGTTGGAAAAATCGTTCGGGCTGACCTTCTGCATCAATTCGCGGGCTTTCGGCCCCATGATGCACAGCACGGATTCCGCCGCCGTCACATCCGTGATGACGACGAATTCTTCCGGCGCAAGGTTGCGGCGCAGCCAGGAGAGGTCGCGCTGCAGCGTCGCGCCGGGCACGACGAGGAGATAAGCGGTTTCGGAAAGGCGGGTCACCGTCAGGTCGCATTCGATGCCGCCGCGATGGTTAAGCATCTGGGTGTAGACGATCTTGCCCGGCTCGACGTCCATCTGGTTGGCGCAAAGCCGCTGCAGGAAGGCCAGCGCATCGCGGCCCTCCACGCGGATCTTGCCAAAGGAGGTCATGTCGATGAAGCCGACGCCATTGCGGATCGCCAGGTGCTCGGCCTTCTGGTTCTCGAACCAGTTCTGCCGCTGCCAGCTATAGCGGTATTCCTGCTCCTGCCCCGGATTGGCATACCAGTTGGCACGCTCCCATCCGGCGACTTCGCCGAAGACGGCGCCGCGGGCTTTCAGATGTTCATGCAGCGGCGTGCGGCGCACGCCGCGGGCTGTCGCCATCTGGCGATAGGGGAAATGGTCGGCGTAGAGCAGGCCGAGCGTTTCCGTCACGCGCTCCTTCAGGTAGGTGCGGTTCTTCTGGAAGGGCTGGGCGCGGCGGATATCCACTTCCCAGAGGTCGAAGGGCGGCTCGCCGTCGTTCATCCACTGCGCCAGCGCCATGCCGGCGCCGCCCGATGAAACGATGCCGATGGAATTGTAGCCGGCGGCAACCCAGTATCCCTTCAGTTCCGGCGCTTCGCCGAGATAATAGCGGTCGTCGGGGGTAAAGCTTTCCGGGCCGTTGAAGAAGGTGTGGATGCCGGCGGTTTCCAGTATCGGCATGCGGTTGATGGCGTTTTCGAGGATCGGCTGGAAGTGGTCGAAATCTTCCGGCAGCTGATCGAAGCAGAAATCTTCCGAGATGCCGTCCATGCCCCAGGGCTTGGCTTTCAGCTCGAAGGCGCCGATCAGCATCTTGCCGGCGTCCTCCTTGTAATAGGTGCATTCGTCCGGCACGCGCAGCACCGGCAGCTGCTTCAGGCCTGATATCGGTTCGGTGACGATATAGAAATGCTCGCAGGCATGCAGCGGCACGGTGACGCCCGAGAGGTTGCCGAGTTCGCGGCCCCACATGCCGGCGGCGTTGACGACGTTTTCGGTTTCGATCGTGTAGGTTTCGCCGTTCTGCTCGCAGGTGACGCCGGTCACCCGGCCATCCTTCTTGAGTACGGCCGTCACCTTGACGTTCTCGATAACAGTCGCGCCGTTCTGCCGCGCGCCTTTTGCCAAGGCCATGGCGATGTTGGCGGGGTCGCACTGGCCGTCGAGCGGCAGGTGCACCGCCGCCTTGACGTCCGCCGTGTTGAGGTGCGGATACAGCCCCTTCACTTCATCGACGGTGATCTCACGCACGTCGACGCCGAAGGCGCGGGCAAGCGAAGCCTGACGATAAATCTCTTCCTTGCGTTCTTCCGTCAGCGCCACGGTCATCGAACCGCATTGGCGCATGCCGGTGCCGATGCCGGTTTCGGCTTCCAGCTTGACGTAGAGGTCAGCGGAATATTTCGCCAGCCGCGTCATGTTCTGCGAGGCGCGCAGCTGGCCGATCAGGCCGGCGGCATGCCATGTGGTGCCTGACGTCAGCTGCTTGCGCTCCAGCAGCACCACGTCCGTCCAGCCGAGCTTGGCCAGGTGATAGGCGACGGAACAGCCCGATACGCCACCGCCGATGATAACGGCTCTCGCCTTGTTGGGGATCGCCTTCATCTTTACGCCCTCAGCCTTTCATTTTTCGGATCCCACAGTGGCTGGTCTTCCTGCACCACCGCCGCCCGGCGTTCGCCGTAGATTTCCACGTCCACTTGTGTGCCCGGCACGGCCAGATCGGCGCGCAGCATGCCAAGCGCCACCGATTTGCCGATTCGGAAACCCCAGTTGCCCGAGGTCGTCTCGCCGACCACCTGTCCGTCATGCCAGAGCGTCGACATGTAGGGCGCATCGCAATCGCCGGCATCGACGGTGAGCGTCACGAAACGTTTCGTCACACCCTGCTGCTTTTCCCGCTCCAGCGCCGCCTTGCCCTTGAAGTCGGGCTTGGCCCAGTCGACGAAACGCTCCAGCCCGCCCTGCAGCACGGTGTAATCGGTGGAAAGATCGCCCTTCCAGGCGCGATACCCCTTTTCGATGCGCAGGCTGTCGAGCGCCTCCATGCCGAAGGGTTTCAGGCCGTGCTTCTGGCCGGCGGCCCAGACGGCGTCGAAAATCGCGGGTGTATCCTCGACCTTCGAATGGATTTCCCAGCCGAGTTCGCCGGCAAAGGAGACACGCACCAGCTGGCACCAGCGGCCGGCGATCTGCGCCGATTGATGCGTCAGCCAGCCCTTGGACAGATCCGCGTCGGTGACCTCGGCGAAGATATCGCGGGCCTTCGGGCCGGAGAGGATCTGGCAAGAGAAACCGGTGGGGACGTCGTCGATGGTGAACTTTGCGCCAACGGGAATGTGCTTCTTCAGCCATTCGAGATCGTGCCACTGGGCGGTGGCGGCGGTGATCAGGAAGAAGAAATCCTCGTCCAGCATCATGACCGACATTTCGGTGACGATGCGGCCCTTGTCGTCGGCGAAATAGGCGAGGCCGATGCGGCCGGGTTTCGGCACCTTGCCTGTTATCAGCGACGACAGCCATTCCGTGGCGCCTTCGCCCTTGACGCGGTAGCGCGAAAAGCCGGGCAGGTCGAGAATGCCGGCGGCATCGCGCACGGCCAGACATTCCTCCTCGATGCGCGGCGACCACGGCCCCTGGCGATCCCAGGTCTGCGTTGCCTCTTCGGAAGTGTCGTCGCCGGGCTTGGCGTACCACATGGCGCGCTCCCAGCCGTTATAGGGCTTGAACTGGGCGCCGAGGGCGGCGATGCGGTCGTGGATCGGCGACAGTTTCTTGCCGCGGCCGGCCGGCCAGTAATGTTTCGGGAAATGCATCGCATATTCATGGCCGTAGATTTCCATGCCCTTGGCGATGCAATAGTCCTGGTCTGTATAGTCGGTGTAGCGGCGCGGATCGCAGGACCACATGTCCCACTCCGTCTGGCCTTGCGTCACCCATTCGGCGAGTACCTTGCCGGCGCCGCCGGCCTGACAGATGCCGAAGGTGAAGACGCAGGCCTCGAAGGCATTCGGCACGCCGGGCATCGGGCCGATCAGCGGGTTGCCGTCGGGTGCGTAGGGGATCGGGCCGTTGATCATCTTCGACAGGCCGGCGGTGCCGAGGATCGGCACCCGCTCGATGGCGTCGTTGAGATACCATTCCAGCCGCTCCAGGTCGTCCGGGAAGAGCTGGAAGGAAAAATCCTCCGGCATCGGATCGTCCGGGGTGATCCAGTGCGCCTTGCAGTTCTTTTCGTACGGGCCGAGGTTCATGCCCGTCTTTTCCTGGCGCAAATAATAAGAGCTATCGACGTCGCGCAGCAGCGGCAGCTTGTGGCCGACTTCCCTGGTCCAGGCGGCGAGTTCGGGGATCTCCTCGAACAGCATGTATTGATGGCTCATCACCATCATCGGCACGTCACGGCCGAACATTTTTCCGACCTCGCGGGCATAATAGCCGGCGGCGTTGACGACATATTCGCAGCGGATGTCACCCTTCGGCGTGGAGATGACCCACTCGTCGTTTTCCCGGCGGGCGCCGGTGACGGGACAGAAGCGAATGACTTTCGCGCCCATGTCGCGCGCGCCCTTGGCCAGCGCCTGGGTCAGCTGCGCCGGGTCGATATCGCCGTCATAGGGGTCGTAGAGGGCGCCGGTCAGGTCGTGGGTTTCGAGGAAAGGATAGCGGCTCTTGATCTCGTCGGGGGTGAGGATGTCGAGATCCATGCCCTGGTAGCGGCCCATGCCGACGACACGCTTGAACTCCTGCAGTCGCTCTTTCGAATGGGCGAGGCGGATCGAGCCGGTGACGTGGTAGTTCATGGGATAATCGACCAGCGCGCCGAGATCGCGGTAAAGCGAGGCCGAATAGCGCTGCATGTTCATGATCGACCAGGAGGACGAAAAGGTCGGCACGTTGCCGGCGGCATGCCAGGTGGAGCCGGCCGTCAGCTCGTTCTTTTCCAGCAGCACGCAATCCGTCCAGCCGGCCTTGGCCAGATGATAGAGCGCCGATGCGCCGACGGCGCCGCCGCCGATGATCACGACACGGGTGGTTGATGGCAATTCCGACATGCAGCGTTCCCTCGTTTTGGCTTCAAGTCTTGGCGGGGAAATTGACGCTCATCAAGCGGCGGGATTTTGTTTTATTGATCGAAAATTTCGATTAGATTTGGGAGGACTGGGTGGGCCTCACGGAAATACGCGTCAAAAATGCAGATCGAACTCATCGAAACCTTCCTCGACCTGATGGAAACCCGCAGCTTCAACCGCACCGCCGAGCGGATGAACCTGACGCAATCGACCGTTTCCCACCGCATCAAGGCGCTGGAGGCGTCCTTCGACCGCAAGCTCTTCACCCGCAACAAGGGCGGCACGGTGCCGACGGCCTCCGGCCTGCGTTTCCTCGATCACGCCAAGGCATTGCAGCGCCAGTGGCACGAGGCGACACGGGCGGTGGAAAGCGCCGGCGCCTACGAGCGCTCCATGCGCATCGGCGTGCAGCACGACGTCGCCGAAAGCCTGGCCGGGCGGTGGATGCAGACGATCCGCCAGGACCTGCAGGCGACGTCCATCTACATGGAGGCCGATTATTCCATCCAGATGAACCGCGACCTCGCCGCCGGCGACCTCGATCTCGCTGTCCTCTACACGCCGCATTACCTGCCTGATCTCAACTATGAACGTATCGGCGAGATGACCTACCTGCTGGTTGCCACAGACGCGGAGAGCGTGGCCGAACTGAAGGCCGAGACCTATATCCAGGCGGTCTACTCGCCGGCCTTCGACCGGGCGCACCGGTTGGCTCTGCCGCATCTTTCGGCGGCGCCGCTCGCCTCCGGCCAGAACGCCGCGATCACCGGCCTGCTGCGCACGCTCGGCGGCGCGGCCTATGTGACCGCCGGAACGGCCTCCGCCCTGGTTGCCGAAAAGGTGGCGCGACCGATCGCGGATGCGCCGCCGATCGCCCAGACGGTTTATGCCGCAACCAGCGTCCGCACCCGCCACGCCCACCAACACCGCCGTATCATCGGCGTGATGGCGGAGCTTTTGGAGCGCGATGCTTTTCCCGCGAAATGACCAGTATCACGCCGCTCGCGGCGAGGGGCGGCGCGGGATATTCCACGGCATGCGCTGCAACAGCAGGGCGAGCCCACACCAGCCGCTGAGCCCGGCGATCGCCAGCATCGTGCCGGCAAGCCCGGCGACGGCGAAACCGGCGGGATATCCCGCAAAACCCGCGAGGGTGGCGAGAAGCACCAGCGTCCCGACGACGATCTGCACCTGGCGGAAGATCGAGATGCCGGTCGAAGCCGTGGGCGCCGCGCCAGCGACGGGCAGGCCCGCCCCCTTCCACGCCTCGATGCCGCCGGCAAGATTGTAGACCGGCCGGTTGCCACGCTCGGCCGATGCGATGTCGCAGGCCGCAGCACCCCGGCCGCCTTTCTGACATTGAAAGATGATCGGCCTGTCGTCCGGCAGCCCACCGAGCAGGCCCGCAACGGAGGCGAGCGGCATCGACATCGCCAGCGCTATATGTTCGGCCCGGAACTCGTCCGGCTCCCGCACGTCGATCAGCACGGCCTTGCCGGCCCTTAGCCATTCGGCCGCAGTTTCGGGCGTTATCGTTTCAATGGCGGGCATCAGCTTTGATCCTTTGCGCAGAAGTGGCGATAAAGCACGGCCATGATTTCCATCACGGCCGGATGGGCGATGAAATAATAGAGCGTGCGGTGATCGCGGCGGTAGTCGACCAGCCCCTCGGTTTTAAGCTTGGCGAGGTGCTGGGACATCGAGGTCTGGGCAAGGCCGGTCGCTTCGATCAGCTCGCCGACGCTCGCTTCGCCCTCCGACAATTTGCACAGGATCATCAGGCGGTGACCGCTGGCGAGCCCCTTGAGGAAGGCCGACACGTCATCCGCCTTGTCAGCCATGTCCGTGAGGTCGGCCGGAAAATTCATGCCCGCTCCTTTACAACTCATAAAAACATAATATCATAAAAATATAAATTGTAAAGGAGAATTCCATGCCCAAGGACTACGCTGCCATAACCCGCGACATTTCTGCCTACACCGGCGAGATGCGCAAGATCGTGCCGGAGACCATGCAGGCCTTCTACAGCCTGTCGAAATCGGCGTCTGCGGCCGGTCATGTCGATGCGAAGACGAAAGAGCTGATCGCGCTGGCGATCGGTGTCACGCAGCGATGCGATGGCTGCATCGGCTTCCATGCCAAGGCGCTGACCCAGATGGGCGCGACGCGCGAGGAAGTGGCCGAAGTGCTGGGCATGTGCGTCTACATGGGCGGCGGCCCGGCCCTGATGTATGCGGCGGATGCACTGCGCGCCTTCGACCAGTTCGCCGCGGCGCAGGCGGCCTGATTCTCCGGGTGCCGGGGTACGCTTGTTTCGGCGGCGGCCCCGTGCTCTAACCTCGTCCCATGGCCTTCACCTTCCGACAGCTCCAGTATTTCGTTGCCGTTGCCGAGCAGGGATCAGTGACGCGGGCGGCGCAGAACCTGTCGATCTCGCAATCCTCTGTCACCGAAGCCTTGAAGGAACTGGAGGGCGATCTCGGCGTCACCCTGTTCGAGCGCCACCCGCGCGGCCTGTCGATCACCCACAATGGCCATCAGTTCCTGCGGCATGCGACGAAGATCCTCGCCACCGTTTCGGATGCGCGCAACAGCTTTTCCGGCGGCCTCGCCACCCGGGGCGGCAAGCTGAACATCGGCGTCACCTCGCTGGTTGCCGGCTATGTCCTCTCGGATCTGCTCGCCCGCTTCCGCCGCGCCTGCCCGGAAGTCGACGTTTCGGCCATCGAGGACAATGGCGGTTACCTCGAGCACCTGCTGATCGGCGGCGAACTCGACGTCGCCGTCATGGTCATCTCCAACCTGCGCGACCGGATGGCGCTGCAGGCAGAAATCCTCGAGACCTCGCCCTATCGCCTCTGGCTGCCGATGGGGCATCCGCTTGTCTCGGCCGACATCATCTCGGTGGCCGACGTGGCGCGCGAGCCGCTGATCATGCTCACCGTCGACGAAATCGAGGAAAACACCGGCAAGCTCTTGTCGGCGCTCGGCGCCCGGCCACATGTCGCCTTTCGTACCCGCTCCGTCGAGGCGGTGCGCAGCCTGGTTGCTACCGGGGCGGGCGTGGCATTGTTGCCCGATCTCGTCTACCGCCCGTGGTCGCTGGAAGGCGACCGCATCGAAAGCCGCGATGTCTCCGGTTCGTTGCCGGTTGTGCAGGTCGGCATGGTCTGGCGCAAGGGGTCGAGCCTGCCGCAGTCGGCACGCGATTTCATCGGCATTGCCGAGGCTTTGCGATCGGCTCGGCCACGGTAACTCCCTCGATATCGGAAATTCCGATTTCAACTTTCTGATAAATGAATTTGCGAATACGGCGAAATCGCGTCACTCTCTATTCGGGAACAAACGCCACGAATGTGGACCAAAAGGGAGACTGTCGATGACGACGTTCATGCGATCCTGCACAGCGCTTGTCGCAACTTTAAGCTTTGCCACGCAGGTCATTGCAGCCGAGCCGCTCAAGGAGCTGGGCAAGGGCGAAGGTGCGCTCAGCATCGTGGCCTGGGCCGGCTACATCGAGCGCGGTGAGACCGACAAGAATTACGACTGGGTGACGAAGTTCGAAGCCGACACCGGCTGCAAGGTTACCGTCAAGACCGCCGCCACCTCGGATGAAATGGTGGCGCTGATGAACGAAGGCGGCTTCGACCTGGTCACCGCCTCGGGTGATGCCTCGCTGCGCCTCGTTGCCGGCAAGCGCGTCCAGCCGATCAACACCGACCTTATCCCCAGCTGGAAGACCATCGACGAGCGGCTGCAGAACGCCCCCTGGCACACCCAGGACGGCGTGCACTACGGCACGCCTTACGTCTGGGGCGCCAACGTGCTGATGTACAACACCGATGCCTTCAAGGATAAGGCGCCGGACAGCTGGAACGTCGTCTTCGAAGAGCAGACATTGCCCGACGGCAAGTCGAATTCCGGCCGTGTCCAGGCCTATGACGGCCCGATCTACATCGCCGATGCGGCGCTCTATTTGATGACCCACAAGCCGGAACTCGGCATCAAGGATCCCTACGAACTGAACGAGGACCAGTACAAGGCCGCTCTCGATCTGCTGCGCGGCCAGCGCAAGCTGGTCGGCCGTTACTGGCACGACGCGATGATCCAGATCGACGACTTCAAGAACGAAGGTGTCGTCGCCTCCGGTTCCTGGCCGTTCCAGGTCAACCTGCTGACTGCCGAAAAGGCCAAGATCGCCTCCACCTTCCCGAAGGAAGGCATCACCGGCTGGGCCGACACCACCATGCTGCACGCCGATAGCGAGCATCCGAACTGCGCTTACATGTGGATGGAGCATTCGCTTTCGCCCAAGGTTCAGGGCGACGTTTCGGCCTGGTTCGGCACTGTTCCTTCCGTTCCGGCGGCCTGCAAGGGCAATGAACTCCTGACCGACAGCGGTTGCGCCACCAACGGTTACGAACACTTCGACCAGATCCGGTTCTGGAAGACGCCGCGTGCGAAATGCGAAAGCCAGGGCGAATGCGTTCCTTATCACCGCTGGGTTTCTGACTACATCGGTGTAATCGGCGGTCGTTGATCGTCGACAGAATACAAGAACTTTACCGCCAACCCTTGCCCTCTCCCCGCATGCGGGGAGAGGGGACGTGCCCCGCTTTGACCTTTCCTGCGAAAAATTACGCTCAAAGGTCGGGAAACATCTGCCGCATGGATCCTCGCCCGCGTGCGGGATGGAGGATCCGCAGGACGCAGGCGGATGAGGGGCGGCCTAACGGCACAACCACTCGGAGCCCCCCATGACAGCCGCAGTCGAATTCCAGAATGTCGCCCGCCATTTCGGCCAGGTCCGGGCGGTCGATGGCGTCAATCTGACGATTGCGCCCGGCGAGTTCTTCGCCATGCTCGGCCCATCCGGTTCGGGCAAGACCACCTGCCTGCGCCTGATTGCCGGCTTCGAGCAGCCGACCGGCGGGCATATCGAAATTTTCGGCGAGACGGCCGAAGGCGTGCCGCCCTATCGGCGCAACGTCAACACCGTCTTCCAGGATTATGCGCTCTTTCCGCATCTCAGCATCCTCGACAACGTTGCCTACGGGCTGATGGTCAAGGGTGTCGACAAGGTGACGCGGTATCGCGAGGCGGAAGCGGCCCTCGAGCTGGTAAAATTGCCGGGTTACGGCGCCCGCCGCCCCGGCCAGCTTTCCGGCGGCCAGCGGCAGCGCGTCGCGCTTGCCCGTGCGCTCGTCAACAAACCGCGGGTACTGCTGCTCGACGAACCGCTCGGCGCGCTTGACCTCAAGCTGCGCGAGCAGATGCAGGAAGAACTGAAGAGCCTGCAGCGGGCGCTCGGCATCACCTTCGTCTTCGTCACCCACGATCAGGGCGAGGCGCTGTCGATGGCCGATCGCGTCGCCGTTTTCAACAACGGCAACATCGTACAGGAAGGTACGCCGGAAGAGATCTACAAGCGGCCGAAGGTACGGTTTGTCGCCGATTTCGTCGGCTCCTCGAATGTGCTGGCACCCGACGTCATGAAGCGGCTGGGTGGCGAGGCGCGCTGGGCGAGCCTCAGGCCGGAGGCGATCCGCCTGAAGTCGGGCGGCGAGGGCGTGGCAGCCAAGGTGCTGCAGGTCAGCTTCCTCGGCGCCTCGAACCGGCTGCTGGTCGAAACCGCCGGCGCCAAGCTGCATGTCATGTTGCCAGCCGATCATGCCGTTCCGGCTGTCGGTTCCGAAATCGCGCTTGGCTGGGCGCCGGCCGACGCTCATTACATGGATGATGCGGCATGATGAGCGCGGCCACCACCTCCATCCTGCCCGGCCGCGGCGGCGTCTTCGGCGCCCTGTCGGATGCCTTCTGGCGCCGGCCGAAACTCCTGCTGTTCCTGATGTTGACGCCGCCGCTGCTCTGGCTCGGCATCATCTATATCGGCTCGCTGCTGGCGCTTTTGCTCCAGAGTTTCTTCTCGGTCGATGAGTTCTCCGGGCTGATCAACTACGAATTCACGCTCGCCACCTATGCGGAGCTGCTGCGGCCGGCGAATTTCGACATCATCCTGCGCACGGTGATCATGGCAGCCAGCGTCACGCTGTTTTCCGCCGCCATCGGTTTCCCGATAGCCTACTATGCAGCGCGTTACGCCAAGGGCAAATGGAAGGCGGTCTTCTATCTCGGCATCATGCTGCCTCTGTGGTCGAGCTACCTCGTCAAGATCTATGCTTGGAAACTTATCCTCGCCAAGGAAGGCATCCTCACCTGGGTCTTCACCAAACTGCATCTGCTCTGGCTGCTGGACGGCATCCTCGCCCTGCCGGTTATCGGTGGCAACTCGCTGTCGATCAGTTACCTCGGCACCTTCCTCGTCTTCGTCTATGTCTGGCTGCCCTACATGATCCTGCCCACCCAGGCGGCACTGGAGCGCGTGCCCGGCAACCTTCTGGAAGCCTCGTCGGATCTCGGCGCCACGCCGCGCCAGACGTTCCGCACCGTGCTTTTGCCGCTGGCCCTGCCCGGTATCATCGCCGGCTCGATCTTCACCTTCTCGCTGACGCTCGGTGATTACATCATCCCGCAGATCATCGGCTCGTCGCGGCTGTTCATCGGTCAGGCAGTCTATAGCCAGCAAGGCACGGCCGGCAACGTGCCGCTTGCCGCCGCCTTCTCGGTGGTTCCGATCGTCATCATGGCCATCTACCTCTGGATCGCCAAACGCCAGGGAGCTTTCGATGCGCTCTGATCGCGGCCAACGCGCCCCACTTGCCCTGAAAATCGCCGCCGGCGTCGGATTGCTGTTCCTGCACCTGCCGATCCTGCTGATCTTCGTCTACGCCTTCACCACGGAGGAAAAATCCTACCAATGGCCACCGCCGGGCTTTACGACGCAATGGTTTGCCGTCACCTGGAACCGTCCGGATGTCTGGCAGGCGCTCGGCCTGTCGGTGCAGGTCGCCACCATTGCCACCGCCGTCGCGCTGCTGCTCGGCACGCTGTGCGCCGCCGCCGTCAGCCAGACGAAGTTTTTCGGCCGCGAGGCGATCTCGCTGCTGGTCATCCTGCCGATCGCGCTGCCCGGCATCATCACCGGCATCGCGCTACGCTCCGCCTTCAGCCTGTTCGACATTCCGTTTTCGGTCTGGACCATCATTCTCGGCCACGCCACCTTCTGCGTTGTGGTGGTCTATAACAATGCGGTCGCCCGCTTCCGCCGCACCTCGGGATCGTTGATCGAGGCCTCGATGGATCTTGGCGCCGACGGTTTCCAGACCTTCCGTCATGTGGTGCTGCCGAACATCGGCACGGCGCTTCTGGCCGGCGGCATGCTCGCCTTCGCGTTGTCCTTCGACGAGGTCATCGTCACCACCTTCACCGGCGGCCAGCAGTCGACGCTGCCGATCTGGATGCTGGAGGAACTCATCCGGCCGCGTCAGCGCCCGGTTACCAATGTCGTCGCCATGGTTGTCGTGCTTGTCACCTTCCTGCCGATCCTGGCGGCCTACTACCTCACCCGCGACGGCGACCAGGTCGCCGGCGGCGGCAAGTAACGACCATATCAAGGGAGAAAGCCATGGATACTGAGATGCTGATCGGTTCCCGCTTCGAGGCGGGCACGGAGGCCGACGAGCACGTCCTCAACCCCAAGACCGGCGAAACCGTCCTGGATCTGCCGGAAGCCTCGCTCGGTCAGGTCGATGCCGCGGTCGAGGCAGCCGAAAAAGCCTTCCTCTCCTGGTCGCAGACGACGCCGGGTCAGCGTTCGGCCTATCTCCTGAAGATTGCCGATGCCATCGAGGCGGATGCAGCCGCTTTCGCGGCTCTGGAATCGCTGAATTGCGGCAAGCCGATCAATGCCGTGCTCAACGACGAACTGCCGGCCATCGTCGATTGCTGGCGTTTCTTTGCCGGCGCCGTCCGGTCGCTGACGACACCGGCCGCCGGCGAATACCTGCCCGGCCACACCTCGATGCTGCGCCGTGATGCCATCGGCATCGTCGGCTCGATTGCGCCGTGGAACTATCCCTTGATGATGATGGCGTGGAAGCTCGCTCCGGCGATTGCCGGCGGCAACACCGTCGTCTTCAAGCCGTCGGAACAGACGCCGCTGACGGCGCTCAAGCTCGCCAAGGTTTTGGCTGACGTGCTGCCGGAAGGCGTCGTCAACGTCGTGCTCGGTCGCGGCGAGACGGTCGGCAACGCGCTGATCAACCATCCGAAGATCTCCATGGTGTCGATCACCGGCGATATCGCCACCGGCAAGAAGGTGCTGGCGGCGGCGGCGAAGACCGTCAAGCGCACCCATCTGGAACTCGGCGGCAAGGCACCGGTCATCGTTTATGACGACGCCGACCTCGAAGCCGTCGTCAACGGCATCCGCACCTTCGGTTATTACAATGCCGGCCAGGATTGCACCGCCGCCTGCCGCATCTATGCCGATGCGAAGATCTACGACGGGCTGGTCGCAGACCTCTCCTCTGCCGTCTCGACCATCAGGCTGAACCAGGCGGACGATACCGAAAACGAGATCGGCCCGCTGATCTCCCGCCGCCAGCGCGACCGCGTTGAAAGTTTCGTCACGCGTGCCCGCGAGCATAAGCATATCGAGGTGACGGCGGGCGGCAGCGTGCTCGGCGACAAGGGTTTCTTCTTCCAGCCGACGGTCATCGCCGGCGCCACCCAGGACGACGAGATCGTCCGCCGCGAGGTGTTCGGCCCGGTGGTTTCGGTGACGCGTTTCGACGAAGCCGAGCAGGCGATCGCCTGGGCGAACGACAGCGACTACGGTCTCGCTTCCTCCGTCTGGACCAAGGATGTTTCCCGGGCACTGAAGACTGCAGCGCGTCTGCAATACGGCTGCACCTGGATCAACACCCACTTCATGCTCTGCAACGAAATGCCCCACGGCGGCGTCAAGCAATCCGGCTACGGCAAGGACATGTCGGTCTACGCCCTGGAGGATTACACCGCCGTGCGCCATGTGATGATCGCGCACGGGTAAGGAAGATACGCCTTTGGCCCACCCCCTCCTGCATTTGGAGGGGGTGGGAAGATTTCAGCCTGCAGTCACCCGGTCCGTCCGCCGCGCGGCAATCGTCACGCGGATGAAAGCGACGATGAAGAGGGCGGACATCAGCAGCACGATGGTCGGCGCAGGCGCACTGTCGATGAAGAAGCTGAGGTAGATGCCGAGGATCGACGTTACTGCGGCGATGATCACCGCAACGATCTGCATGGAGCGGAACGTCCGCGTCAGCAGATAGGCGATAGAGCCGGGGGCAACCAGCAATGCCACCGAGAGGATGATGCCCACCGCCTTCAAGGCACCGACCACCGCCAGCGACAGAACCGCCAGCAGGCCGTAGTGCAGGAGCCGCACTGGCAGGCCGATGGCGCGGGCATGCTGCGGGTCGAAGGCATGCACGAGCAAGTCCTTGCGTTTTACGATCAGGAAGGCAGTCGCGGCCAGCGCGATGAGGCCGGTCTCGATCAGGTCGGCGGCGGAAATGCCGAGCATGTCGCCGAACAGGATATGGTCGAGGTGCACGTCGCTCTGCACCTTCACATAAAGCACGACGCCGAGGCCGAACATGCCGGAAAAGACGATGCCGAGCACCGTGTCTTCCTTGATGCGGCTGTTTTCCTTCAGGTAACCGGTGGCGATGGCGCAGAACATGCCGGCGACGAAGGCGCCGATCGACAGCGGAATGGCCAGGATATAGGCGATGACGACGCCCGGCAGCACCGCATGCGAGACGGCATCCCCCATCAGCGACCAGCCCTTGAGCACCAGGATGCAGGATAGGAGCGCCATCGGCACGGCAATCGCCAGCGTGATGGCGAAGGCATACAGCATGAAGGGCAGCTGGAACGGCAGGATGGCGAATTCGATGGTTTCGCTCATGCCGTTTCCTCCAGGGCAAGCCGCGCCCGGCGGCGATTGGCGAGAATGCCGTGTTTCGGCGCGAAGACGAAGGCAAGCAGGAAAAGCGCGGTCTGCATGACGACGATCACCCCGCCGGTCGCCCCGTCGAGGAAGTAGCTGATATAGGCGCCGAGCGCGCTGGTCACCGCGCCGATCAGAAGGCTGAGAGCGATGACGCGGCCGAACCGGTCGCTGAGCAGGTAGGCCGTGGCGCCGGGCGTGACGACCAGGGCGATGACGAGGAAGGCGCCGACCGTCTGCAGCGCCGCCACGGTCGAGGCGCTGAGCAGGGTGAAGAACAGGATTTTCAGAAAGGTTGGGCGCAGGCCGATGGTGCGGGCATGGCTCTCGTCGAAGAAGGTGACCATGAAATCCTTCCATTTCAGCGCCAGCACGGCAAGGCTGACGCCGCCGATGATGGCGAGCTGCAGCGTATCCTCCGGGGTGATGGCGAGGATATTGCCGAGCACGATGGTCTGGATGTTCACCGAGGTCGGCGACAGCGACACCATGAACAGGCCGAGGCCGAAGAAGGAGGTGAAGATCAGGCCGATGATCGCGTCTTCCTTCAGCCGGGTCTTCTGGTTGAGGAACAGCATGGCGCCGGCCGCAAGCCCGCCGGAAATGAAGGCACCGAGCGCGAAGGGCAGGCCGAGCATGTAGGCCCCGGCAACGCCCGGCACGATCGAGTGAGACAGCGCGTCGCCGATCAAGGACCAGCCTTTCAGCATCAGGTAGGCCGAAAGAAAACCGCAGACACCGCCGACAAGCGCGCTGACCCAGATGGCGTTGACCATATAATCATAAGAGAAGGGTTCAAGAAGCGTGTTCATCGCTTTCCTTCTCCTTGCCGCCATTGCCATAGATGACGAAGGGCCGCTCGTCGTCGCTGATCACCTTGAGGCGGCGCGGGTCTTCATCGTCGTGCAGGTCGGTGCCGCCGAGGATGAAGTGCCGAAGCACGCCGCCGAAGGCACGTTCGAGGTTGGCTTCGGTGAAGGTCTCGTCGGTCAGGCCGGCGGCGATCACCGTACCCTTGACGAAGACGGTGCGATCGCAGAATTCCGGCACGCTGCCGAGATTGTGGGTGGATACCAGCATCACACGCCCCTCGTCACGCAGCGCTTTCAAGAGTTCGATGATCTGCTCCTCGGTGGTGACATCGACGCCGGTAAAGGGTTCGTCGAGCAGGATGATCTGGCCTTCCTGTGCCAAAGCGCGGGCGAGGAAGACCCGCTTGCGCTGACCGCCGGAGAGTTCACCGATCTGCCGCTTGCGAAACTCCTCCATCCCGACACGTTTCAGCGCGTCGGTCACCATGTCGCGGTCGCGCCGGGAGGGGATGCGCAGCCAGTTCATGTGGCCGTAGCGGCCCATCATCACCACGTCTTCCACCAGCACCGGAAAATTCCAGTCGACTTCCTCGCTTTGCGGCACGTAGGCGACGAGGTTTTGTTTCAGCGCCTCACGAGCCGGCAGGCCGAGGATGGTGACCGTGCCCTCGGCCAGCGGCACGAAACCCATGATAGACTTGAAAAGCGTCGACTTGCCGCTGCCATTGACGCCGACAAGCGCGGTGATGGTGCCGCGCGGCACCGAAAAGCTCGCCTTGCGCAAGGCCGTGTGGCCGTTGCGATAGGTCACGGATACGTTCTGAACTTCCAGGCCCGGCTGGTTATTCTTGGATTTGCCCATCCTCATTGCGAAAGACCTTTGACAATGGTCCCGGTCGTAACCCGCAGCAAATCGAGATAGGTGGGAACGGGGCCGCTCTCATCACTCAGCGAATCGACGTAGAGAAGGCCGCCATAGCTCGCGCCGGTCTCGGATGCCACCTGCCTGGCCGGCTTGTCGGAAACGGTGCTTTCGCTGAAGATCGCCTTGATATTGTTGGCGCGCATCGCGTCGATCACGGCACGAACCTGTTGCGGCGTGCCCTGCTGGTCGGCATTCACCGGCCAGAGAAAAAGCTCCTTCAGGTTGAAATCTCTGGCGAGGTACGAAAAGGCGCCTTCACTCGTTACAAGCCAGCGTTGATTGTCATGCAGCTTGGAGAGTTCCAGCCGCATCGGTTCGATCTCGGCCTTGATCTTGTCGGAATAGGCCTTGGCATTGGCAGCATAGGTTTCGGCATTGGCCGGGTCGATCTGCGTCAGGCCCTTGCGGATGTTCTCGACATAGATGAGCGCGTTGTCCGGCGACATCCAGGCGTGCGGATTGGGCTTGCCCTCATAAGGACCGCCGCCGATGCCGAGCGGTTCTACGCCGTCGCTGATGACAACACTCGGAATGTCCCCGAGATTGACCAGAAACTTTTCAAACCAGCGTTCGAGGTTCAACCCGTTCCAGAGAACGAGATTGGCGTCCCGCGCCTTGAGGATGTCGCGCGGCGTCGGCTGGTAATTGTGAATTTCCGCGCCCGGCTTGGTGATGCTTTCGACATCGGCCGCCTCGCCGGCGACGTTTCGGGCCATGTCGGCGATAATCGTAAAGGTCGTAATTACTTTCGGTTTTTCAGCGGCTTGCGCGGCGCCGACAAAGGTCGAAATGACGAAAAAAAGCACTGATAGGCAACGGTTTCGAAAAAACATGGTTCATCCTGTCATTGCAGATGCGAATGATTTGCATTTTGAATATATGCCGCTTTCGGGCGCTGTCAACGCTATTGCAAATCATTCGCAAAAATGGGAGGCCGAACCGGCAAAAGACCCCAATCATTTTCTTCAGGTTGCCATGAAGAATAAGAGTTTAGCTGTCGTTTTAAGTATTCAGAAACGTCGTTCCACTAACGTCGGTTCGACCAAGTAATAGGTTTGGAGCAGGTCAATGACGGAGCAGTCGGCGTGAAAGCCAAGCTGCGCATCCTCCGGTTACCCCGGAAACTGGTGTTTTTCATCGGCGGCATCCTGCTGCTCGGTGGAGCCACGGGTGCGTTTGCGCTTTACGCCGGCAAGGATGGGCTGCTTGGATTCGGGCCTTCGGAGAAGGTCGCCGATCTTGCCTGCACGACCGTCAAGACCTTCAAGATCAAGAAGAAAGACCGTTTCTGGGTTCGCAAGTTCATCAAGACCGAGCCGGCTGAGGGCTTGGCGCGGGTGATGACCGCGTTGCGGGTCGCCGAGGCTGTTTATGCCGAACAGAAGCCGGATCTCGTCCAGGTCGTGGTTCTCGACCAGAACGGGCCTGAAATGCGTGCCGCGATGCGCGGTCGCGCCGTCGGCGCCGATGTGGTTTACGTGCCGCATCCGGAAAAGATTGCCGAACTGGAAGGCACGCCCATCTACACCGCCAAATATGTCGATGGCGCCGCCACGGCTGACGGGCAGTTCTATGGCGAAAAGATCCAGCTGCCGCTCGAGCATATTGAAAGTCTGGTAAAGCTTTTGGGCGATCGCGCCGATTGCCAGGAAGCGCCAGGCGTTGAAGTCAAGTCGGGCGATCACGGCAAGAAGGAAGAAAAGGGTCACGGCGCGGCGGCTGAAACCCACGGCGAATCACCGGAGGGGCATGGGGCCGAGGCTGAGCAGAAGGACGGCAGCGGCCATGGCGAAGAGCCGGCGGCGGACGTACCGGTCGCCGAAAATGGCCATGACGCAGCTCCAGCGGGTGAGGCGGAAGCCACGCAGCAGGAAAACGCCGTGGTCGAAAACAATCATGCCGCTGAGAGCGCCGGTGAAGAGCCGCCTGCCGAAGAAGACCACGTTGCCGCAGGCACGGATGAAAGCGCTGTGACGGCCGCGACGGGCGATCATGCCGCGCCGGCCGAAGATGTCGAGGGCGCAAAGGCGGAGAAGCCGCACGCCGACAAGGCGGCGGACAACAAGTCACTGTCCGTCGAGGCACATGCCGCCGTGCCGGGTGCGGAAGAAAACAACGCTGTAAAACACGAGGAAAAGCCGGCAGAAGACCACAGCTCGGCAAAACCGGTGAAAAAGCACGGCGACAAGGCGAAAGACGAACACGCAGCCGAGCCTTCGAACAAGGCCGCGGAAGAGCATAGCGCCGTCGCCGAAGAAGAGATGCCCGCCGAAAGCGAAGAGCAGGCGTCGGCCAGCGATGAATTCATCGACGAGCCTTTCATCAACGAAACCAACTGAGATTGTTTGCGGGCATGCCCCAAATAAAAAACCGGAGACGATGATGATCGTCTCCGGTTTTTATTTGGTCGATGTCCGCGCATCGCAAATGAAGCGCGGACTCTCTGAACCCGTCAGCCTCAGTCGTTCTTGCTGCGGCGTGCCGGGAAGAGGATGACGTCGCGGATCGACGGCGAGTTGGTCAGCAGCATCACCAGACGGTCGACGCCGATGCCGAGGCCGCCGGCGGGCGGCATGCCCTGGTCCATGGCGTCCAAAAATTCGTCGTCGAGTTGTTTTTCTTTCTCGCCGCGGGCGTGCGCCTGGTCGAGCTGTTCCATCATACGGCGGCGCTGCTCTTCCGGATCGTTGAGTTCGGAGAAGGCGTTGCCGAGTTCCCAGGTGTTGCAATAGGTCTCGAAGCGCTCGACGAGGCGCGGTTCACCCGGCACTTCCTTGGCGAAGGGCGAGATGTCCTTCGGGAAGTGGGTGACATGGCTCGGCTGGATCAGCGTCGGCTCGACCTTCTCTTCGAAGATGAAGGCCAGGCATTCGCCCCAGGTCCAATCCTTCTCGACTTCGAAGCCGGCGGCCTTGGCAGCGGCGCGGGCTTCTTCGTCGGTCTTGATCGACAGGAAGTCGATGCCGGTCGCTTCCTTGACGGCATCGGGCATCGGCACCCGCTTGAACGGACCCTTGAAGGACAACTGCTTGTCGCCGAACGCAAATTCCGTCGTACCGTGGATCTTCATCGCCAGTTCGGCGAACATCCGCTCGACGAGGTCCATGATGTCCTCGTAATCGGCATAGGCCCAGTAGCACTCCATCATCGTGAATTCCGGGTTATGCCGGGTGGAGACGCCTTCGTTGCGGAAGTTGCGGTTGATCTCGAACACCTTGTCGGTGAGGCCGGAAACCAGCGTGCGCTTGAGGTAAAGCTCCGGCGCGATGCGCAGGAACATGTCGAGCTTCAGCGTGTTGTGGTGCGTCTTGAACGGCTCGGCGGTGGCGCCGCCATAGACCGAATGCAGCATCGGCGTCTCGACTTCCATGAAACCGTCGTTTTCCATGAAACGACGGATGCCGGAGACGATCTTCGAACGCTGCTGGAAACGCAGCTTCGACTCGTCGTTGGTCATGATGTCGAGGTGGCGCTTGCGGTAGCGCAGCTCGATGTCGGAGAGGCCGTGCCACTTTTCCGGCATCGGCAACAGCGACTTGGTGAGCATGGTGATCGCCTGGGCGTTGATCGTCAGCTCACCGCGCTTGGTGCGGCGCACGAGGCCGGTGACACCGACGATGTCGCCGATATCGATCATCGGCAGCAGGGCGCGGGCATCCTCCGGCGTGGTATCCTTGTGGCTGAAGATCTGGATCTTGCCGCCGGCGTCATGGATATCCATGAACATGCCGGAATTGCGCGAGGAATAGACGCGACCGGCGACGGTGACGACGTCCTGCGTCTCGGTGTCCGGCTCCAGCCCTTCGTATTTCGCAGCCAGCTCGGCATTGGTCAGCGTGCGATGGAAATGCGCCGGATAGACGTCGCCGATCTGCTCGCGCAAAAGCTTCAGCTTCTGGGCGCGAACTTCCGTCGCGTCGGAGGAGAGGGCGGGGGCGGTCTTGGTTTCGGTCATTCTGCGATCTTTCTGATTACTTGGCGCCGACCATCGACGCGACGACGGTCGCGGCGGTCTTGAGGCGCTGGCGCACGACGGAGCGGCCGAGCAGCGCCATCGAGTCAAACAGCGGCAGCGAGCGGGACGAGCCGGAGACGGCGACGAACAGCGGCGGCGTGACGACGCGGAGTTTCTTGCCGAGCCTGTCGGCGACGGCGCGCAGTTCCGCATCGATCGACTCGACGTTCCATTCGAGCATCTTTTCCAGGTCGACCTGCACGGCGTTGAGGATTTCCAGCGTTTCCTCCGGGCTGGTCTTCAGACCGGCAAACGAGGCCGGCGTCAGGCCGACGTCGCTCGACAGCAGGAAGCCGGCGAGAGAAGGCAGTTCGCCGAGCTTGGAGACGCGGCTCTGCGACAGCTTCAGGCCTTCGGTCAGGCGGCTGTTTTCCGAGGCCCAGAGAAGGGTGCGGGCGATAAAATCCTCTGGCGACAGCTGCTCGCGCAGCCAGCGGCCGTTCAGCCAGTCGAGCTTCTGGATATCGAAGATCGCGCCGGCCTTCGACAGGTTGTCCGGGTCGAACTTCTCGGCAAGCTGATCCATGGTCAGCAGTTCCTCGCCCTCGGCGATCTGGATGAAGAACAGGCCGAGGAAGTTCATCAACGCTTCCGGCAGGTAGCCGAGCGCCGAATAATAGGAGATCGAGGTCGGGTTCTTGCGTTTCGACAGTTTCGATTTGTCAGCATTGCGCATCAAGGACAGGTGCATGAAGACGGGCGCATCCCAGCCGAAATAGCGGTAGAGCAGGATGTGCTTCGGCACCGAGGCCAGCCATTCCTCGCCGCGCGCGACATGGGTGATCTTCATCAGGTGGTCGTCGATGACGTTGGCCATATGATAGGTCGGCATGCCGTCGGCCTTGATCAACACCTGCATGTCGACCGAATCCCACGGGATCGACACGTCGCCGTAGACGCCGTCGTTGAAATCGCAGGAGCCTTCCGCCGGGATCTTCATGCGGATGACCGAAGCCTCGCCGGACGCGACGCGTGCGGTGACTTCCTCGGCCTTGATGTTGAGGCAGAGGCCATCATATTTCGGCGGCTTGCCGGCGGCGCGCTGCGCCTCGCGCATCTGGTCCAGGCGCTCGGGCGTGCAGAAACAGCGGAAGGCATGGCCCTTGTCGAGCAGGTCCTGGCCGTAGGGCGTGTACATCGCCTTGCGGTCGCTCTGGCGATAGGGGCCGTAGTCGCCGCCGATATCGGGGCCTTCCGACCATTCCAGGCCGCACCATTTCAGCGCATCCAGCACCTTCTGCTCGAACTCGGGGGTCGAGCGGGTGGCATCGGTATCTTCGATGCGCAGGATGAAGGTGCCGCCGTGTTTTTTCGCGAAGAGATAGTTGAACAGCGCGATGTAGGCGGTGCCGACATGCGGCTCACCGGTCGGGGAAGGGGCAATGCGTACGCGGACGCCGGAAGTGGTCATAATCGTTGCCTGTGGTGACATGCGGGGGCGCGCATACCGGACGGCAGCGCTCGAAACGGGCTTGCCGGAAGTATGCGGGTTTCATGGCCGGATGATGACGCGGAAAGGAAGGCAGAAGCGCCGTTTTCCGGGGCGTTATCCGTTCGATGGCCTTAGGCCACAATCGCCGCGGAACGTCAAGGAAAACCGCACGCGGACCGGCGCCTTTGCCGTCGCGCCACGGATATCGGAACGCGGTATCTTCGTGCCACCGATCTTTTCGCGGGAACATTCTTCCGGCAAGGCCGTTTTATCGGCAGGGATGGCGAACTGTGCCAACCGGACATGATGGAGAAGGAGAACACGGATATTTTTCCGGTTTCTTTCCGTGGCCAACGAAACGGCAGGCGAGCTTCTTACCCATCCGGTTCCCATCCTCATTCCCTGCCCAACAAAAAAGGCCCGCATCGCCGATGCGGGCCTTCCTTTTTGTGCAAATCAACGGCGCGTCAGTGCACCGTGCCGCCCGACGCATTTCGTTTGCGTCGGTTTCGGGCGACCATGTTGAGCACCTCGACGAGGCCGGAGAAGGCCATGGCGGCGTAGACGTAGCCCTTCGGCACGTGGAAGCCCATGCCTTCGGCGATCAGCGTCGTGCCGATCATCATGAGGAAGGCGAGCGCCAGCATGACGATAGTCGGGTTCTTCTCGATGAAATTGGCAAGCGGCGTGGCGGCGAGCAGCATGACGGCGACGGCGACGACGACGGCGACGATCATGACCGGCAGGTGCGGCGTCATGCCGACGGCGGTGATGATGCTGTCGACCGAGAAGACCAGGTCGAGCAGCAGGATCTGGCCGATCGCGGCGGCGAAGCTGGTGGTCACGGCGCCGCCGACCATGTCTTCCTTGTGGTCAACCGGATCGACGTTGTGATGGATTTCTTTTGTCGCCTTCCAGACGAGGAAGAGACCGCCGGCGATCAGGATCATGTCCTTCCAGGAATAGCCGTGGCCGAAGAGTTCGAAGACCGGCTGGGTGAGCTGCACGATCCAGGCCACGGTGCCGAGCAGGCCAAGGCGCATGACGAGGGCAAGGCCGATGCCGATGCGGCGCGCCTTTTCGCGCATTTCCTGCGGCAGCTTGTTGGTGAGGATGGAGATGAAGATCAGGTTGTCGATCCCGAGCACGACCTCCATGACCACCAGGGTGATCAAAGCGACCCATACGGCGGGATCCGCTGCCAAAATAGCAATGTCCTGCATCCAGTTCTCATCCTTTCTAGAGGTAATACAATGCGGATAGCACACGCGCATGTAAGGATAAAGACTGCAAGGACAAGCGGCCGCCATCTTGATGGCGGCGATTTGCGGTAAATCGTTTTCGCGTTACTTCGCCGCGGGGGCGCGATAGGCCGACATGAAGACAAAGACAGCGCTGTTGATCACGCGTTGTATTTCTTCGATCGGCGGCATTTCCTTCATGTCGCCGAACAGGCGCAGCTTGAAATAAGTGCCGCTCGACAGCTCGATGAACTGCCGGGCCGCCAGGTCGGTATCGTCGATTCTGAGTGTGCCTGCGGCAACCTGACGGTCCAGATATTCCTGGAGCACGGCGCGGACGTTGGACGGCGACGAAAAGAAGCGGTGCGCTAGCCCTGGCATGCGGTCGATGACCCCGAGCACGCTACGCATGGAACAGATGACGTCGCCGCTGGTCAGATGCCGGCAGAAGGTCATGCCGAAATGGAAAAGCGCGTCCTCGACATCATCGCGCTCGGTCAAGGCATCACGGATCGAGGCGACGAAGCGGCTGCGCTGGCGCTCGATCAGGGCAGCAAAAAGGTCTTCCTTGTTCTGGAAGTAGACGTAGAGGGTGCCTTTGGAGACCCCTGCCTCGCGGGCGACATCGCTCATGCTCGCCGCATCGAAGTTGGTGCCCATGAAAATGACCTTGGCGCCGTCGAGGATCTGTTCGCGCTTGACCGGATCTTCGCCCGCAACCCGCCGGCCGCCGCCAGACGGCGTCGTTTCCATTTCTGCAACCGTTGCAGCGGTATGCTCCGCATTCGTCGACATCGGTGACCCAACTTGTTAACCCATATCGAACCGGGTGGTTCGATTTGCTCTTGATATGCACGCAAAAACGCTCTATGTCAAATCGAACTGAACCGTTCGGTTCGATTTCATCCGCTTCATGAACTGGTGTGAATATGTCAGGCTCGCAGAAATCCAGTGTCGCCCGCGTGGTCGATGTTTCCGAAAATGCCGATGCAAACGCTGCCGCCCAGAAGGCCGGCGCGACAGAGCAGCGCGATACCTCTGCGGAAGCCAAGGTCGAGCAGGTGCCCGTTGCCATCGCGCCGCCGCCGCAGAAGAAGCGCCGCAGCTTCCTGCTGCCCGTCGTCGTTCTCGCGGCGTTGGGCGCTGCCGGCTGGTACGGTTACAACTGGTGGATTGATGGCCGCTTCATGGTGTCCACCGACGATGCCTATATCGAAGGCGACATCGCGATGATTTCGCCCAAGGTATCCGGTTATGTCGAGAGCGTGCAGGTTGTCGCCAACCAGGCGGTCAAGGCCGGCGATCCGCTGGTGACGCTCGACACCGGCGACTATACGATCGCCGTCGAACAGGCCAAGGCGCAGATCGTCACCGAACAATTGTCGCTGCAACGCATCGATGCGCAGATCGTCGGCGCCGAGGCGGCCCAGAAGCAGGCGGAAGCCCAGCTCGGTGCGCTGCAGGCGGCGTTGCGTGGCGCCGAGATCAACCAGAAACGTGCCAGTGACCTGCAGCAGAAGGACGTCGGCACGGTTGCTTCGCTGGACAATGCCCAGGTGGCGCTCGATCAGGCCAAGGCAAACCTCGCCGCCGGCGATGCCGCCGTCGCCTCCGCCAAGGCGAACATCATCCTGCTGCAGGCGCAGCGCAAGGAAGCCGAAAGCACGATCCGCTCCTCGGAACTGACCCGCGACAAGGCTGCGCGCGACCTCAGCTTCACGACCCTTCGTGCCCCTTACGACGGCATTATCGGCAACGTCTCGGTGCAGACCGGCGACCTGGTTTCGCCCGGCCAGCGGCTGGCGGCGCTCGTGCCGGTGAAGGAGCTGTATATCGAGGCGAACTTCAAGGAAACGCAGATCGGCCACCTGAAGACCGGCGAAAAGGTCCGCATCCACGTCGATGCCTTCGAGGACGAAATGATCGAAGGCACCGTGCAGTCGATCGCCCCGGCGTCCGGCTCGGTCTTCTCGATGCTGCCGCCGGAAAATGCCACTGGCAACTTCACCAAGGTCATCCAGCGTGTGCCGGTCCGCATCGCTCTGCCGAAGGACGTGCTGGACAGCGGCCGCCTGCGCGCCGGCCTGAGTGTGGTCGTCGACGTCGACACGCGCACCGCTCCGGGCGCTGCCGTCGCCGAGGCAAAGTAACCCCTACACAAGGCGCACGGCCATGGCCACTGCAACGGTGAATGCGGCAACGGCGCCCCAGGCGCCGGCACAGGATAGTATGGACCCGAAACGGCTGATCGCTTTCTTTGCGATGGTCTTCGGCATGTTCATGTCGATCCTCGACATCCAGATCGTCTCGGCCTCGCTCGCCGAAATCCAGGCCGGCCTCAGCGCCGGCTCGGACGAAGTGGCCTGGGTGCAGACGGCTTATCTGATCGCCGAGGTGGTGATGATCCCGTTGTCGGGCACCTTGGCACGCATCGTTTCCACTCGTATTCTGTTCTCGGTTTCGGCTGCCGGCTTCACTATCGCCAGCGCCCTGGCGGCGACGGCGACGAACATCGACCAGATGATCATCTACCGCGCGCTACAGGGCTTTATCGGCGGTGGCATGATCCCTTCCGTCTTCGCGGCGGCCTTCACCATCTTCCCGCCGTCGAAGCGCAGCATCGTTTCTCCGATCATCGGCCTCGTCGCCACGCTGGCGCCGACCATCGGCCCGACGGTCGGCGGCTATCTCAGCCATGCCTTTTCCTGGCACTGGCTGTTCCTCATCAACGTCATTCCGGGCATCATCGTCACCGTCGTCACCTGGAAGCTGATCGATTTCGACAAGCCGGAACTCAGCCTGTTCAAGAAGTTCGACTGGTGGGGGCTGATTTCCATGGCCGTCTTCCTCGGCGCGCTCGAATATGTGCTCGAAGAAGGCAATGCTAACGACTGGTTCAGCGACGAGGCGATCCGTTATGGTGCCGTCGCCAGTGCCATCGGTGCCGTCGTTTTCTTCTACCGGGCCTTCAAGGTGGAGTTCCCGGTGGTGGATTTGCGCGCCTTTTCAGACCGCAACTTCGCTTTCGGTTCGCTGTTCTCCTTCGTGATGGGCATCGGGCTCTACGGCCTGACCTATCTCTATCCGCTCTATCTCGGCCGTATCCGTGGCTATGACAGTCTGATGATCGGCGAGACGATGTTCGTTTCGGGTCTGGCGATGTTCTGCACCGCGCCGATCGCCGGCAAGCTGTCGACCAAGCTTGATCCGCGGGTGATGATGATGATCGGTTTCGGCAGTTTTGCGGCCGGTACCTGGATCATGAGTTCGATGACGGCCGACTGGGATTTCTACGAGTTGCTGATCCCGCAGATCCTGCGCGGTTGCGGCCTGATGCTCTGCATGGTGCCGATCAACAACGTCGCGCTCGGCACGTTGCCGCCGGCCAAGATCCGCGGCGCTTCGGGTCTCTTCAACCTGACGCGCAACCTCGGCGGCGCCGTCGGTCTCGCCGCCATCAACACCCTGATCACCCAGCGCGAGCAAGAGCACTATGCCCGCCTCTCGGAGCATGTTCAATGGGGCAATCCGGAAGCGATGGACAAGCTGAATGCCATAAGCTCGAACTATCAGACCTACGGGCTCGACGGCACGGCGATCGCCATCAAGAAAATTGCAGGAATGGTGACGCAGCAGGCGACGATCATGTCCTTCATCGACATCTTCCTGATCCTGACGGTGCTGTTCACCAGTCTGATCTTCTTTGCCATGCTGATCAAAAAGCCCCAATCGGGCGTCGGCGGGGGTGGCGGCGGGCATTGACCGCCGCTTGCCATTCTCCCGGCTTCCAGCCGGTCACGAATTTCTGATTTACGTACATCAAAAATTCGGCTAACACTCCCCGTCAGGAGGAGTGATGAGACCGACCGTGCATGACATTGCCGCGAGCGCGGGCGTCAGCCTGGCCACCGTCGACCGGGTTCTGAACCGTCGGCCGGGCGTGCGGGCGGCGACGCGCGCCAAGGTGGAGGCGGCGATCGACCGGCTGGGCTATGTCCGTGATGTCGCGGCCGCCAATCTCGCCAAGGGGCGGGTCTATCCGCTTGTCTTCATCCTGCCCGACAGCAACAATTCTTTCATGCATGGCCTGCACGCGGAGGTCCGCGAGGCGATGGCGCGCGCTGCCGCCGAACGCACCGATATCCGGGTGATCGAAATTCCGGCCTTCGATCCGGGCGCCCTGGTCGTGGCGCTGGATGCCGCGCGGGCCGAAAGGCCCTCGGGCGTGGCGCTGGTGGCGATCGATGCCGATGAGGTTCGTGATGCCGTTGCGCGGTTGGCCGAGGACGGTATTCCCGTCGTCACCCTCGTCTCCGACCTGCCGGGCTCGCGGCGGGACCATTATGCCGGTGTCGATAACATCGCGGCCGGGCGCACGGCTGCAAGCCTGCTCGGTCGCTTTCTCGGGGCACGGTCGGGACCGGTCGCCGTTCTGGCCGGATCGATGCTGGTGCGCGACCATCGCGAGCGGCTTGAAGGTTTTGCCGCCGTGCTGCGGGCGGAGTTTCCCGACATCACCATCCTGCCGGTGCTCGAAGGCCGCGACGAACCGCAACGCGCCGAGGCGCTGGTTGCCGGCACGCTGCAGGCACATGCCGGCCTTCTCGGTGTCTACAGCCTGGGCGCCGGCAATCGCGGCCTGATCGCTGCCCTGCAGGCACAGGGCGGCGGGCGGTCGCTGACGGTGATTGCCCATGAACTGACGGTTCATACGCGGGCGGCGCTGCAGGAGGGCATCATCGATGCCGTGCTCAACCAGGATGCGGGTCATGAGGTGCGCAGCGCCATCCGCATCTTGAAGGCGAAGGCCGATGGCCTTGCGGTGGTGGAGGCGCAGGAGCGCATCCGTATCGACATATTCTTGCGAGACAACCTGCCATGACAAAAGGGCAGGCAGAGGAGAAACACCATGTATCTAGGGCTTGATCTCGGCACATCCGGCGTCAAGGCGATGCTGATCGACGGCGACCAGCGTGTCATCGGTTCGGCCAATGGCGCGCTTGAAGTGTCACGGCCGCATCACGGCTGGTCGGAACAGGCGCCGGCCGACTGGATCCGCGCCACGGAAGAGGCGATCGGCGGTCTCAAGGCGTTGCATCCCGCCGAGCTTGCGGCGGTGCGCGGCATCGGCCTGTCCGGCCAGATGCACGGCGCGACGCTGGTGGATGCGGACGACAAGGTGCTGCGTCCCTGCATCCTCTGGAACGACACCCGCAGCCATGTCGAAGCCGCAGCGCTTGATGCCGATCCGCGCTTCCGGGCGCTGACGGGCAACATCGTTTTCCCCGGCTTCACCGCGCCAAAACTCGCCTGGGTCGCCAGGCATGAGCCGGATATTTTTGCGAAGGTCGCCAAGGTGCTGCTGCCGAAGGACTTTTTGCGCCTCTGGCTGACCGGGGAGCATATTTCGGAAATGTCCGACGCCGCCGGCACCTCCTGGCTCGATACAGGCAAGCGCGCCTGGTCGGCGGAGCTTCTGGCGGCAACCGGCCTCAACGAACGGCAGATGCCGGCGCTGGTCGAAGGCACCGATCCCGCCGGTACGTTGCGCAGCGAGCTGGCCGGCAAGTGGGGCATGGGCGGCGGCGTTATCGTGGCGGGCGGAGCAGGTGACAATGCCGCCTCGGCCTGCGGTATGGGCACGGTGTCGGAAGGTGCTGCCTTCGTTTCGCTCGGCACCTCGGGTGTGCTGTTTGCCGCCAACGGCTCCTATCTGCCGAAGCCGGAAAGCGCCGTGCATGCCTTTTGCCACGCGCTGCCGAACACCTGGCATCAGATGGGTGTGATCCTCTCGGCCACGGATGCCCTCAACTGGCATTCGCATGTGACGAGCAAGTCCGCGGCCGAGCTGACGACCGAACTGGGCGAAGCCTTGCGCGCCCCGACCGGCGTCACCTTCCTGCCCTATCTCTCCGGCGAGCGCACGCCGCACAACGATGCCGCCATCCGCGGCGCCTTCATCGGCCTTGGCCACGACACCGGCCGCGTGGTGCTGACGCAGGCGGTGCTGGAGGGCGTGAGCTTCGCCATCCGCGACAGTTTCGAGGCGCTGCGCTCGGCCGGCACGACAATCTCCCGCGTCACGGCGATCGGCGGCGGTTCGCGCTCGCGCTACTGGCTGGCCTCGATCGCCACGGCGCTCGGCGTGCCCGTCGATATTCCGGCCGATGGCGATTTCGGGGCGGCCTTCGGCGCCGCCCGCCTCGGCCTGATCGCGGCGACGGGCGCTGACCCGGTGGCCGTCTGCTCGGCGCCGGAAACGGCCGAGACGATCGATCCGGTTGCGGAATTTTCCGGCGCCTATGCCGATGCCTATAGCCGTTACCGGGCGCTGTATCCGGCGATCAAGCCGCTTTCGGCACTGTAGCGGCTTGCGGTTTTGCCCCTCACCCTAACCCTCTCACCGCATGCGGGGAGGGGTGCCGGCAGGCGGATGAGGGGCCTCATGCCAACATTCAATACAAAGAAACACACCCAAGGAGACCCACCCATGAGCACCGGATTTTTCGGCGACATCCAAAAAATCAAATATGAAGGCCCCGACAGCACCAACCCGCTCGCCTTCCGTTATTACCAGCCCGACGAGATCGTGCTGGGCAAGCGCATGGAAGACCATCTGCGTTTTGCCGTCGCCTACTGGCACACTTTCACCTGGCCGGGCGGCGACCCGTTCGGCGGCCAGACCTTCCTGCGCCCGTGGTTTACGGACGGCATGCAGGCGGCGAAGCTGAAGGCCGACGTCGCCTTCGAATTCTTCTCGCTGCTCGGCGCACCCTATTATTGCTTCCATGATGCCGACGTTCGGCCGGAAGGCGCGAACTTCGTCGAGAACACCAAAAATCTCAACGAGATCGTCGACTATTTTGCCGAGAAGCAAGCCGCGACCGGCGTCAAGCTCTTGTGGGGCACCGCCAACCTGTTCTCGCACCGCCGCTATATGGCGGGTGCGGCCACCAATCCGGACCCGGACGTCTTTGCTTTCGCCGCGGCGACCGTAAAAACCTGCCTCGATGCCACGCACCGCCTGGGTGGTGAAAACTACGTGCTCTGGGGCGGCCGTGAAGGCTACGAGACGTTGCTCAACACCGATATGGGCCGCGAACTCGACCATATGGGCCGCTTCCTCAACCTCGTCGTCGAATACAAGCACAAGATCGGCTTCAAGGGCACGATTCTCATCGAGCCGAAGCCGCAGGAGCCGACCAAGCACCAGTACGACTACGATGTCGCGACGGTCTACGGCTTCCTGAAAAAGCACGGTCTCGAAAACGAGGTAAAGCTCAACATCGAGCAGGGCCACGCCATCCTGGCCGGCCACACCTTCGAGCACGAGCTGGCGCTTGCCAGGGCGCTCGGCATCTTCGGTTCGATCGACATGAACCGCAACGACTACCAGTCCGGCTGGGATACCGACCAGTTCCCCAACAACGTGCCGGAAATGGCGCTTGCCTATTACCAGGTGTTGCAGGCCGGCGGCTTCACCAGCGGCGGCACCAATTTCGACGCCAAGCTGCGTCGCCAGTCGCTGGATCCGGACGATCTGCTGATCGGCCATATCGGCGGCATGGATTGCTGCGCCCGCGGTTTGAAGGCGGCAGCGCGGATGGTCGAGGACGGCGCGCTGTCGAAGCCGCTGGAAGCCCGTTATGCCGGCTGGGATTCACCGGAGGCGCAGAAGATGCTGCGCGGCGAATATTCGCTGGACCAGATCGCCGCCAACGTCGAGGGCGCCGACATCAATCCGGAACCGAAGTCCGGCCGCCAGGAGCTTCTGGAAAACGTCGTCAACCGCTACGTCTGAGCGGCAATTGCGAAAATCGTTCCCGGCCGGGTTTGACCGGCCGGGAACTCATGCTAAACCGCAGACCTGCAACGTTACAGGAAATGTCATCGGAGGAGATTTCATGAAAACCATTAAAGGCCCCGCTCTGTTTCTCGGTCAATTCGCGGGGGATCAGGCTCCTTTCGATTCCTGGGACGGCATTACCAAGTGGGCTGCGGACAAAGGTTACATCGGCGTGCAGGTGCCGACATGGGCAAGCCAGCTGATCGATCTGAAGAAGGCTGCCGCATCCAAGGATTATTGCGACGAATTTGCCGGCAAGGCGCGGGAAAACGGCGTCGAGGTCACCGAACTTTCCACCCATCTCCAGGGCCAGCTGGTCGCCGTCAATCCGGTCTATGACGAAGCCTTCGACGGTTTTGCAGCACCTGAGGTGCGCGGCAATCCCAAGGCGCGGCAGGAGTGGGCCGTCGAGCAGGTGAAAATGGCACTGACAGCCTCGCGGCATCTCGGCATCAAGGCGCATGCGACCTTCTCCGGCGCGCTCGCCTGGCCGTTCATCTATCCCTGGCCGCAGCGGCCGGCGGGGCTGGTGGAAGCCGCCTTCGACGAGCTTGCCCGCCGCTGGCGGCCGATCCTCGATCATGCCGAAGAGAACGGCGTCGACATCTGCTACGAAATCCATCCGGGCGAAGACCTGCACGACGGCATCACCTACGAGATGTTCCTCGAACGCGTCGGCAACCATCCGCGCGCCAACATGCTCTACGATCCGTCGCATTACGTGCTGCAGTGCCTCGACTATCTCGATAACCTCGACATCTACAAGGACCGCATCAAGATGTTCCACGTCAAGGATGCGGAGTTCAATCCGACCGGACGGCAGGGCGTCTATGGCGGCTACCAGGGCTGGGTCAACCGCGCCGGCCGCTTCCGCTCGCCGGGCGACGGCCAGGTGGATTTTGGGGCGGTCTTCTCCAAGCTCACCGCCAATGATTTCGACGGCTGGGCCGTGGTGGAATGGGAATGCGCCCTCAAGCATCCGGAAGACGGTGCCCGTGAAGGCGCCGAATTCGTCCGCGCCCACATCATCCGCGTGACGGAAAAAGCCTTCGACGACTTCGCCAGCGCCGGCACGGATGACGCCGCCAACCGGCGGATGCTGGGGATCTAAATATGATTGTTTCCGCTGTCGTAAATGGCAGTTATAGGGAAGCTTGCTGGGTTGCTGGAAGCCGGCCTGGATTTCATTGCCTGCCGCCGTCAAACAACAAAGTAGAGGATGCTCAGGTATTCTCAACAATTGAGGCGGCGGCTGATTTTCTTTCGCAGAATAGAAGCTGGGGAATTCGGATGCGTTCCGTTCCAAATATTCCGCGCGGCACTTCCAATGCTATTTACAGAAACATCGTAATCGACGGCAAACCACGCTGATTTTGAATTGGTACTTAGGAGGAAATACATGGCTATCGAAGGTTCCAAGGAAGAAGGCCGGGCGCCGCGCATCCGGTTGGGCATGGTCGGCGGCGGGGCGGGGGCTTTCATCGGTGCGGTGCACCGCATGGCCGCACGGCTCGACGACCAGTTCGATCTGATCGCCGGCGCCTTGTCGTCGACGCCGGAAAAGGCGATCGCGTCGGGTCGTGATCTCGGGCTCGATCCGTCGCGCACCTATTCCAGCTACAAGGAGATGGCGATCCGTGAGGCGAAGCTGAAGAACGGCATCGAAGCCGTCTCCATCGTCACGCCCAACCATGTGCATTACGAGGCGGCGAAGGAATTCCTCAAGCGCGGCATCCATGTCATCTGCGACAAGCCGCTGACCTCCAATCTCGCCGATGCCAAGAAGCTGAAGAAGGCGGCGGACGAGAGCGGCGCGCTCTTCATCCTCACCCACAATTACACCGGCTATCCGATGGTGCGCCAGGCGCGCGAAATGGTGGCGAATGGCGAGCTTGGCGATATTCGCATCGTCCAGGCGGAATACCCGCAGGACTGGCTGACCGAAGCCGTGGAACAGACCGGCCAGAAGCAGGCCGCCTGGCGCACCGATCCGGCGCAATCCGGTGTCGGCGGCTCGACAGGCGATATCGGCACGCATGCCTACAATCTCGCCTCCTTCATCTCCGGGCTCGAACTCGACAGCCTGGCGGCTGACCTCGATAGCTTCGTCGAAGGCCGGCGGCTGGACGACAATGCCCATGTGATGCTGCGTTTCAAGGCGAAGGGCTCGGAAAAGCCAGCCAAGGGCATGTTGTGGTGCAGCCAGGTGGCGCCGGGCCATGAAAATGGCCTCAAGGTGCGCGTCTACGGCACCAAGGGCGGCCTCGAATGGGTGCAGGCCGATCCGAACTATCTGTGGTTCACGCCCTTCGGCGGCGAAAAGCGGCTGATCACCCGCGGCGGCGTCGGTGCCGGTGCTGCTGCCGCGCGCGTCACCCGCGTGCCCTCCGGCCATCCGGAAGGTTATCTCGAAGCCTTTGCGACCATCTATTCGGAAGCGGCGCGGGCGATCAATGCCCGCAAGGCGGGCGAAGCGGTGGACCCTGCCGTGATTTATCCGACGGTTGACGATGGCGTGAAGGGCGTTGCCTTTGTCGAGGCCTGCGTTGTTTCGTCCAAGAAGAATGGCGGCTGGGTGAAGCTTTAAGCCGTTCAGCCTCCTCTAAGCGAAGGCCATGCCTCTCTGCTGCAGAGGCATGGCATAAAATGCCGAATGATGGCTGCTGCCTTGAATGCGCCGCAGCCGTCGCGTAAATTGTCCCCATCTGCAATACCGACAGGACGTGTGCACCATGGATTTTGACCCGATCGCAATGCCCCACCGCTTTGCCTTCCGGGAGTTTTCTATTCATGCCTGCCTCGATAACCTTGTCCGATCTCACGTGGTCCACGCCTGACGGCCGACCGCTTTTTTCCCATCTCGATCTGAGCTTCGGCGCTGAACGCACCGGTCTTGTCGGCCGCAACGGCGTCGGCAAGTCGACGATCCTGCGGCTGGTCACCGGCGTGTTGCAGCCGCAATCCGGCGCGATCTCCGTCGAGGGCCGGATCGGTTTGTTGCGCCAAAGCGTGCAGGTGGAAACGGACGAAACCATTGCCGATCTCTTCGAGATCGCCGAACCGCTTGCTGTTCTTGCCCGAGCTGAACGGGGTGAGGCATCGGCCGAAGACCTCGCCGTCGCCGACTGGACGCTGGAGGTGCGTCTGGCTTCCGCCCTTGCCGATGTCGGCCTCGATGCGGCTGCGGATACGCGGCTGGCGGCGCTTTCCGGTGGCCAGCGCACCCGGGCAGCGCTTGCCGCACTGGTGTTCAGCGAACCCGACATGCTCCTCCTCGACGAGCCGACCAACAATCTCGACCGCTCAGGCCGGGCGGCGGTGATCGATCTGCTGTCTCGCTGGCGCGGCGGGGCGCTCGTCGTCAGCCATGATCGCGAGCTTCTGGAAATGATGGATGCGATCGTTGAACTCACCTCTATCGGCGCCAAACGGTACGGCGGCGGCTGGAGCCAGTTCCAGGAGCGCCGGCGCATCGAGCTGTCGGCAGCCGAACATGACCTGGCAAGCGCTGAAAAGCGGCTCGTGGAACTGGCCCAGACGACCCAGCAGCAGGTCGAGCGCCAGGCACGGCGCGACGGGGTCGGCAAGCGAAAGGCGGCGCGCGGCGACATGCCCCGCATCATTGCCGACGGTCTCAAGCGGCGCGCCGAAGAGACCGGTGCGGACAAGGCGCGCCTTGCCGAACGGCGACGCCAACAGGCGATGGAGGATGCGGCGGCGGCTCGCGAACGCATCGAAATCCTGCAGCCGTTTTCGGCGCAGATCGGCTCGGTATTGTTGCCGCCAGGCAAGCCGGTGTTGCGTGTCGATGATGTCACGGTCGGTTATCTGCCCGACCAACCCATTTTGAGCGGTTTTTCCTGCAGCATCACCGGGCCGGAGCGGGTGGCGGTCAGCGGGCCGAACGGCTCGGGCAAGACGACGCTGCTGGCGCTTGTCACCGGCGCTTTGCAGCCGTGGAGCGGTTCGGTGACGGTGGGCGTTCCGTTCGCGCTGCTCGACCAGACGGTGAGCCTGCTCGATCCGGCGGTGTCCATCCGCGACAATTTTCGCCGGATCAACCCGCAAGCCGATGAAAATGCCTGCCGGGCGGCGCTGGCGCGTTTCATGTTCCGGGCCGATGCCGCGCTGCAGCAGGTGTCGACACTCAGCGGCGGCCAGTTGTTGCGTGCCGGTCTCGCTTGCGTGCTCGGCGGGCCGCGCCCGCCACAACTCCTGGTCCTCGATGAGCCGACCAACCATCTCGACATCGATTCCATCGGTGTGGTCGAGCGCGGCCTGCGTGCCTATGACGGCGCCCTGCTGGTGGTCAGCCACGACGCGTTCTTTCTCGAAGAAATCGCCATTTCACGCCGGCTGCAACTGGGCGGGCCTGATTGCTGAGCATCCGGCCGCCTTTTCGTGTCCGTCGCGATACAGGGGTGCAATTTCGCTCCTGCAACGTTGCAGATTTGCGCGAAACGCCCTGTACAAGCGTATTCCCCTTCGTTACATCGCCTGTCCAGATCAAGAGCAGTATTTGAAAAGGCGAAACATCATGATCGATCCGAAGACCTTGGCCGCCCGTTTCCCCGGTGATTTCCTGTTTGGCGTGGCAACGGCGGCGTTCCAGATTGAAGGGGCATCCAAGGCCGATGGACGCAAGCCCTCGATCTGGGATGCGTTTTCCAACATGCCGGGCCGCGTCCACAACCGCGATAACGGCGATGTGGCCTGCGATCACTACAACCGGCTGGAACAGGATCTCGATCTGATCAAGGAGATGGGCGTTTCCGCCTATCGTTTCTCCATCGCCTGGCCGCGTATCGTGCCTGAGGGCACTGGTCCGATCAACGAAAGCGGCCTCGATTTCTACGACCGGCTCGTCGATGGCTGCAAGGCGCGCGGCATCAAGACCTTCGCGACACTGTATCACTGGGACCTGCCGCTGGCGCTGATGGGCGACGGCGGCTGGACGGCGCGTTCGACGGCTTACGCCTTCCAGCGTTATGCCAAGATCGTCATGGGTCGTCTCGGCGACCGGCTGGATGCGGTCGCGACCTTCAACGAACCCTGGTGTTCGGTCTGGCTCAGCCATCTCTATGGCATCCACGCTCCGGGTGAGCGCAATATGCAGGCCGCCCTGCATGCGATGCATTACACCAATCTGGCGCATGGCCTCGGCGTCGAGGCGATCCGAGATGTCGCGCCGAAGGTGCCGGTCGGGCTGGTGCTGAACGCCCATTCCGTCTTGCCGGCCAGCGAAAGCGCGGCGGATCGCGCCGCAATGCAGCGGGCCTTCGATTTCCACAACGGCGCCTTCTTCGGTCCGGTGTTCAAGGGTGCCTATCCCGCTTCCCTGCTCGATGCCCTGGGCGACCGGATGCCGGCCATCGAGGCGAACGACCTGCAGATCATCAGCCAGAAACTCGACTGGTGGGGCCTCAACTACTACACGCCGATGCGTGTCGCCGACGATCCGACACCCGGTGCGGAATTTCCGGCTACGGTCAATGCCGCGCCGGTCAGCGATGTCAAGACCGATATCGGCTGGGAGGTCTATTCGCCGGCGCTGAAGTCGCTGGTGGAGGAACTGTATGCTCGCTACGATCTGCCGGTCATGTACGTCACCGAAAACGGTGCGGCCTATAACATGGGTGTGGAGAATGGCGAGGTCGATGACCAGCCGCGGCTGGACTATTATGCCGATCATCTGTCGGTCTGCGCCGGGCTGATTTCCGAAGGTTATCCCGTTCACGGCTATTTCGCCTGGAGCCTCATGGACAATTTCGAGTGGGCCGAAGGCTACACCATGCGTTTCGGCCTCGTGCATGTCGATTACGAGACGCAGGTGCGGACCGTGAAGAAGAGCGGCAAGTGGTATGGCGAACTCGCCGGCGCGTTCCCGCATGGCAATCACCGGGCCGGATGAGGCCCGGCAAAGACGGTTGCGGCCTCGACGTCCTCAACGGGCATCGCGCCGCCGGCTTCGTCTCATGCGTGAATATTACCGGTGGATGACAGCGCCATTTAACGGAATTTGAAGCTTTTTCGAGAAGGCTAGGGAATGGCTCCTGGAGTGTTCGATGCGTTTTTCCTCCCGGCTTATTCCGCAGACAAGCGAAGGGCGGCGGCAGTTGGCCGTTGCCGGCGTGCTGCTGGCATTTGCCTTCGTCGTCATGGTGGTGACGTCCATCGTGCTTGCTGCGATCGGCGAGGTTGCGCGGCATGCCAACATTCTCGATGACGGCCGTTCGCGCGAAACCACAAATGGCGCTCTGAAGACGTTCCGTTTCCAGCTGAAGGCCACCTTGACCGATTATGCGGCATGGGACGATGCGACGCGATACGTCTATGCGCCTGATGGGGCGGAATGGATCGTCAGCAATTTTGGTGACATGACGCTGGACAGCGATCTTTTCGATACGGCGGTGATCATCGATTCCCAAAGAAACGTGCAGATGGCCTACCACGACGGCAAGCCGATGCAGATTCCCGTCAACGACTATTTCGGCCCGGCCATCTGGACCCTGCTCGACGAGGCCCGCAAGCCCGATACCGGCAGCGACCCGGATGCTACCGGTTTCGTGCGGACGCAGGACGGCATCGCGGCCGTCGGCATATCGCTGATCCGCAAGAAGAGCGGCGAAATCCTGGTCAAGGAAGACGAGTACCGTTACCTGATCTTCGCCCGGCACCTGAACAACAAGGTGGCGCAACTGTCGCGGGTCTATGTCATCGACGGACTGCATCTGGCGCCGCCGGAAGCCGAAAGCGCCTTCTCCGTGCCGATCGTCGATCCGGACGGCCGAACGCTTGCCAAGATGTTGTGGACGTCGCGGGGACCGGGGGATGCGAGCTTTGCACAGGTTCGGCCGATGGTTCTGGTCGCGGTCGGTATCGTCGGCTGTTTCTTTCTTGCCTTGCTGTTGATCGGCGTCGTCGCCATGCGCCGGCTCAAGGAAGACGAAACGCGCGCCAGCCAGCTTGCCATGCAGGATCGCCTCAGCGGGCTTCTCAACCGTGCCGGTCTTTATGCCGGCCTTGAACAACTGGTCGAAAAGGCACGGCGCGACAAGAGCGACGTCCTGTTGCTCTATCTCGATCTCGACGGTTTCAAGGAGGTCAACGATGCGTATGGCCACGGTATCGGCGACCAGTTGATCCGTGGCGTGGCCGCCGGGTTGAAGATGCTCATCCCCCAGGGCGCCATGCTGGCACGATTGGGTGGCGACGAGTTCGCCGTGGCGCTTGCGACCCGGCGGATCGACCGGGTCGCCGAAAGTCTGGCTCAAAACATCCTTGAGTTCTTCTCGGAACCTTTTGTCATCGGCGAGCGGGTTGCGATCGTCGGGGCGAGCATCGGTGCGTCGTCTTCGCCGATGGGTCTGATCGCCAGCGAGGAAGCGCTGCGTCGCGCCGATCTTGCCATGTACAAGGCTAAGGAAAACGGTCGAGGCCGTTTCGTCCGCTACGACCCGGACATGGACATCGACCGGGAAGAGCGCAACGACATGGAAGTCGACCTGCGCCGTGCAATCGAACTGGAGGCACTCTACGTCGTCTACCAGCCGGTGATTGCCGCGGGCGGGCGCCGGACCATCGGCGTCGAAGCGCTGGTGCGCTGGGATCGGCCGGGCCATGGGTCGGTGTCTCCGGATCGGTTCATCCCGATTGCCGAAACCACCGGGTTGATCGACAGCCTGGGGCTGTTCGTCCTGCGCAAGGCCTGCCTGCAGGTTCTCAACTGGCCCGGCATCAATATTGCCGTCAACATTTCGCCCGGCCAGTTCCGCAACCCCGCCTTCACCTCGAATGTCCAGCGCGTCATCCGCGAAACCGGCATCGATCCGTCACGCATCGTTCTGGAGGTAACCGAGGGTTACTTCATCCAGAACCCGGCCCGCGCGCGGTGGACGATCGCCAAACTCAAGCAGCTGGGCGTGAAGATCGCACTGGACGATTTCGGTTCGGGTTTCTCGAGCGTCGGCTACCTGCGCCAGTTCGGTTTCGACCGGATGAAGATCGACCGTTCGCTGGTGGCGGCGCTGGGCGAAAGCCCGAGGGCCGGCGAGTTGCTGCAGGCAACGGTCTCGATTGCGCGGGCGCTCGGCATTCCCGTTACCGCTGAAGGTATCGAGAAGGAGGAGCAGGCGATCGCGCTGGAGCTATGCGGCTGCGACGAGTTGCAAGGCTTCTATTTCGGCCGCCCGACGTCGCCGGAGCAAATTCTAGCCCGCCTTGAAAACGAAGGCGGCAACGACGATCGCACCGCCGCTGCTTGATAGGCCTCAACTGCCGAGATGCCGCTGGCCGCGCTTCTTGGCGAGTTCGATCTGCTGCTGCCGGTCGCGGTAACGCTGTCGATCGGCGTCGCTGCGCCGTTCGTAACAATGCGGACAGGAGACGCCTTCCTCGAAGTGCCGCGATTGCAGATCCTTGCGCTCCAGCGGTTCGCGGCAGGCGTGGCACAAGATGTGCTCGCCTTCCTTCAAGCCGTGCGTGACGGAAACGCGCTCGTCGAAGACGAAGCAGGCGCCTTCCCACAGGCTCTCTTCCTCGGGAACTTCCTCAAGGTATTTCAGGATGCCGCCCTTGAGGTGGTAGACCTCGTCGAAGCCCTGTTCCTTCATGAAGGCGGTGGCCTTTTCGCAGCGGATGCCGCCGGTGCAATACATGGCGATCTTCGGCTTGTTGTGCAGGCCGGGATTTTGCCGAACCCACTCCGGAAACTCGCGAAAGGTGCGGGTGTTCGGATCGACGGCGCCGCGGAAGATGCCGATGGCGGTCTCGTAATCGTTGCGCGTGTCGATGACCAGCGTATCGGGGTCGCTGATCAGCGCGTTCCAATCCTGCGGCGAAACATAGGTGCCGACCACCTTGTTGGGATCGATGTCCTCGACACCCATGGTGACGATCTCTTTCTTCAGCCGCACTTTCATGCGCAGGAAGGGCATCTTCGAGGCGCGGCTTTCCTTGTGCTCGAGACCGGAAAATTCCGGCTGGGCGCGCAGGAAGGCGAGCAGGCGGGCGATGGCGGCATCCGTGCCGGCCACGGTGCCGTTGATGCCTTCGTGGGCGATCAGCAGCGTGCCCTTGATACCGTTTTCATTGCAGAGGTCCTGCAGCGGCGCGCGAAAACTCTCGAAACGCGGAAATGCCGCGAAATGATAAAGAGCCGCAACGCAGAATGTGCCCTCTGTTTCAGGGCTGAATGTCGTCGATGTGTCCATGGGCAGTGAAATACAGTTTTCGCCGATCCCGCGCAATCCGCTTTGCAACGGCGCGCGGCGGCACTCTGTCGCGTGTTATCTCGCGGCTCTTGCCCAGAGGTGACCGACGAGTTCGGCTTCCCGCTCCGAGACGTCGGCATAGACGTCCTCCGCTTCGGCAAGGCCGTCCTTGCGGAGTTGTGCCAGCCGCCGCTGGACCGCAGCCTTGACCGGCCCTGTCGCAACGGACGCCGCGAAGTCCTCGTCCGTCTCCAGCAGGTCGACGAGAACACTCAGGTCGTTGCCGTCGCCGAGCAGGTCCGTCAGGGTTTTTGCCGCTTGCTTCTTGGCCAGCATCGCCGATGGCCAGAGCGGTTTCAGCAGCTGGTTGTACATCCAGTAATCCTGGCTGCGTTTGCGCAGATCGTGGAAGTCGGCAGAAACGCCGCCGTCGCGACAGCCGGAAAGGGCGGCGAGTGCCCGCGCATGCGTCTTACGCCAGCCCTTGGCCAGCCGTTTGGCCGTCACCCGCCGGCGATTGTCGAAATCGAGCTCTTCCAGCGCTTCCATGCCTTGCCGGCAGCTGTCGATGGCAGCCTCGGCGCGGCTTTCCAGTTCGGCATCGTTCCGAGCCATCGCATCGCGCCGTTTGCCCAAAGCCTGGATAAGACCATCCAGTGCTTGCCGTTCCTTCCGGTTCTCGGCAAGGCCGACGAGTTTGCCGGCCGCCTCGATCAGCGCCGTTGCGTCGCGCAGGCCGGAAAGGCTTCTGGCCGTGTCGCGCAGCCGGTCGTTTTCTTGCTTGCGAAAACCCTTGGCGTCGGCGGAAATGAGACGGTAGAGGCCCCGCAGTCGCTTGAAATTCTTGCGGGCGTCGTGGATTGCCTCGTGCAATCCGTCCGGTCGCTCAGTAAGCGCGATGATGGCGTCCCCGAACTGTTCCCTGCCGACACGGCGGATCTCGGCGGTAAACGACCGGTCAGGCAGTATGCGATACGCCATAACCGATCTCCTCGCGCAGGTCCTCGGTCGCCAGCGACTGGTTGGAGTAGCGGTGATCGCCCGTCACCTCCGGGCCGAGCCAGTCGGGGAGCGCGGGATCGTCGGCCTCGTCCTTCAACTCCACCTCGGCGACGGTCAGGCCGCGGTAGATTCCGTCATAGACGTCGATTTCCCAGGTAAAGCCGTGGTGCATTACCTTGTAGCGGGTCTTCTCGATGACGATGCCGATGGCTTGCTTGATCATGTCGCAGGCATCCGCAAGCGGGATCTCGTATTCGAATTCCTCGCGAGCCAGCGCATTGCGGCCGATCTTGATGGTCAGCAGCGCTTTTTGGCCTTCGATCACCCGGACCCGCACGGAACGGTCGTCCATCGAGGCGATATAGGCTTGCTGGAACGTCGCGCCGGCGGAGGCGAATTCACGCCAATGGGTGTCAAGGACGAGAAATTTCCGCTCGATTTCTTTTGCCATGGGGTCCGTCAGATCCGTTGCGCAATCGGCCGCACCCTAGCGCAGCGATGCCGGTTGATAAAGCGGCAGACAGGCCCCGGCCCTTGCTTTTATCTCGACATCGCGGCGCGGGCGCGGTATTCGAGGGGCAATTCAATCGTTTTAAAGGACGTGCGGTCATGGGTGAAAAAACCGAAAAACTTCTTTCCATCCTCAAGCTGCAACCGGTCGTTCCGGTGCTGATCGTCGAGGATGTCGCATCCGCCGTGCCGCTCGCCCGGGCGCTTGTTGCCGGTGGCCTCAAGGCGATCGAAATCACCATGCGCACGCCGGCGGCACTGGATGCCGTCCGCGCTGTCGCAGCCGAGGTGGAGGGGGCCGCAGTCGGCGCCGGCACGATCCTGAACGCGGCGCATTTCGAGGCGGCCGTCGCTGCCGGTTCCACCTTCATCGTCAGCCCCGGCACGACGCAGGAGTTGCTGGATGTGGCGCGCCATTCCGACGTACCGCTGCTGCCGGGTGCTGCCACCGCCAGCGAGGTCATGGCGTTGCGGGAGGAAGGCTACAAGGTGCTAAAATTCTTCCCGGCCGAGCAGGCAGGCGGTGCCGCTTACCTCAAGTCGCTGTCCTCGCCGCTCGCCGGCACCTTCTTCTGCCCGACGGGTGGCATTTCCCTGAAGAACGCCATGGACTATCTGTCGCTGCCGAACGTCGTCTGCGTCGGCGGCTCCTGGGTTGCACCGAAAGAACTGGTTGCCGCCGGCGACTGGGCGGGCATCACCCGGCTTGCGGCGGAAGCGGCCGCCCTCAAGGGCTGACTTTTTACGGTTTATCGCCGCTGCGGAGTGCTTTTCCGCAGCCTCTCCCTTTGTATTCGCCGGCATCACTTCCTATCTTGCCGGCGAAGACTTCAACCACGGAGACGACAGGCATGTTCGACGCGCGCAAGATTTTGGATCAGTTCCTCGGCTCCCAGATCCCCGGTGTCGGCGGTTCGGTTCGCGACCGGGCCGGGCAGGCGACGCAGATGGCCAAGGATAATCCGCTGGCCGCCGGTGCGCTCGCCGCCGCGATCTTCGGCACCAAGACCGGTCGCAACATTGCCGGCAATGCGCTGACGATCGGCGGGCTTGCCGCCATCGCCGGCCTTGGTTACCAGGCCTACAAGAATTACCAGGCCGGCAAGGAGCCGCAGACCGGCACCACGACCGCCGCCACGGAGACCGGACCGGTGTTCCTGCCGCCGCCGACCGATTCCGGCTTCAGCACCGAACCGGAAGTCTTGCGCAACGATTTCGTGCTGGTGCTGATCCAGGCGATGATCGCCGCCGCCAAGGCCGATGGCCATATCGACGATACCGAACGCGCCCGGATCATCGACAAGGTCAAGCTTTCCGGTTTCGGCAGCGAGGCGGAAGCCTTTTTCCAGAAGGAACTGAACGAGCCGACCGATCTCGATGCCTTGATTGCCGCCGCGCGGACGGAAGAGCAGCGCGTCGAACTCTACACCGCCTCGCGGCTTGCCATCGAGCCGGACAGCCGCGCCGAGCGCGGTTATCTCGACCTGCTCGCCGGCCGCCTCGGCCTGCCGGATGCGCTGGTCGACCATATCGAGGCAACGGTATCGACCGCCAAGGTCTGATCGCCGCGTCGTTCTGGGTGATTGCCTTTCCGCAACGGCTGGCCTAAGCGTCTGGGCGAGACGAAAAGGAAGGCCATGCGCGATCTATCCCAGTTCAAGGGCTGCCCGGCGCCGCAGCCGGTGACGTTGCGGGGACGCACCGTCACCGTCGAACCTTATAACAGGGCCGTGCATCTGCATGCCCTGTGGGATGCGTTGGGCGGCATGGGCACGAACGAGCGCCTACGCTATTTCGCAGCGCCCGATTTCGGCGGAGTCGATGATTTTGCCGCCTGGCTGGAGGGTGTGCAGCAGGGTAAGGCCAGCTGGGTCGCTCATGTTTTCCGAGATAATTCCACTGGCCGCATCGTCGGGATGGCGAACTACATGCGCGCCGACCTGGCAAACGGCGTCGTCGAGGTCGGCGGCGTGGCGCATGGCGAGGCGATGGCGCGTTCGCCGTTGTCGACGGAAGCGCATTACCTGATGGCGAAGCATGTCTTCGAAGATCTCGGCTATCTGCGCTACGAATGGAAATGCCACAGCCTGAACCAGGCAAGCCGGGCCGCCGCCGCCCGCTATGGCTTTTCTTTCGAAGGTATTTTCCGCCAGCACATGATTTCCCGCGGCAAGCTGCGCGACACCGCCTGGTTCTCTATGATTGACCTGGACTGGCCGCTGCTCGATGCGGCCTTCAAGGCCTGGCTGGCGCCGGAAAATTTCGATGCGGACGGCAAACAGAAACGTCGCCTGGAGAATATCCGGCGCGAACTCGGCAAGGAGCAGACGGCATGAGCACGCCGCAGAAAAAAGAACGATCGCCGGCTTTTGCCGCCGCCATCATCCTGCTGGGTGCCGGCCTCTTGTTTTTCGCCATGCCGAAAATCATGCTGTGGCTCGGCGACATTTCCCCATGGCTCGCGGCCATCTTCGGCACGGCCGCCGTCCTGGCGTTTTTCCTGATCTTCTGGCTGCGGGCGCGCTACCAGCGCCGTCACCTGCCTTAAGGCTTACGCCTGGAGGGCCGCGCCGAGCAAAAGCAGGCCCATCAGCATCACGAACACCGCGCCGAGGATCTCTATACCGTTGCCGACCCAGGCCGCCGTCGGCGAACCGTGGCCGGCGAAGCGCAGGGCGACGCTCTTGGCGGTGACGGCGAGCGTCGCCAGCACCGAGACGGTGATCGCCGTGCCGATCGACATCGCCAGCACCGACAGGATGCCGCCGAGATAAAGCCCGTTCAGCAGCGAAAAAGTCATTACCAGCAGCGCGCCGGAGCACGGGCGCAAACCGACGGCGACGATTGCCGACCATGCTTCCCGGACGTTAAACCGTTCGGCGCGCAGCATTTCCGGGTCGGGTGCATGGGCGTGGCCGCAGGTTTCGCAGGCGACGCCCGGGGCGTGATGATGGTCGTGATGGCCGTGGTGATGGTGGTGATCGTGAGTGTGCCCGTGGCTGTGATGGGCGGTGCGGAGGCTGGCTGCCTCTGGCGTTCCCAGGGCAAACATCGTGTTGCCAGCGCCGGCGAGCTGCAGTTCCGGCTGCGGCATTGGCAGCCGCAAGGAGCGGATCTTCTTGAACAGCAGCCAGGCGCCAAATAGGGCGATCATCGCGAAGCTTGAGATTTCCAGCGCCTGGGTCGCCTGCGTCATCGATACCGACGAGCCGCGCAACACCAGATAGGCGGCGCCGACCAGCAGGATGGCGACGAAACCCTGCATAAAGGCCGAGAGGAACGAGATCAGCACGCCGCGCTTCAGCTCCGTCTCGTTGGCGATCATGTAGGAGGAGATGACCGCCTTGCCGTGGCCGGGGCCGGCGGCGTGGAACACGCCGTAAGCAAAGGAGAGGCCGATCAGCGCGCCGAGCTGCCAGGGATCTTCCCGCATCGCCTTCAGGGCGCCGGTCAGGGCGCGATAAAACGCCTGCTGGTAGCCGTTCACCCAGGCAAACAGGCCGGCAAAGGGGCCGGAGACCTGGATGCCCGGTTCGGCGCTGCCGATGCCGAGCGGCGATTGCGCATGGGCGAGATCGAGGCCGGCTGTCGCCGCAAACAGCGCGATGGTGCAGAGCATCCAGAGAATGCGGCGGTTCAGCATGTCAGTTCCAATCTCGTCGCGAAGAGTTTCGACATATTGGTCCCGGTGGGATCGCTAAAGAAGGCGTCGGTCAGCGTCGACTGGTTGTCGGCCAGCACCTGATCGGGGTCGGGGCGGACGACGGCGCGCTTGCAGGCTTTCATGCTGTCACCGACTGTCGCCATGTCCTCGTCGCTGTTGAAATCGATGGAGGTGTAGAAGGTCGGGTCGTAGACGCCGAAAGCGAGCTTGCCCTTCAGCGGCATCGGCTCGGTCGGCTTGACCGAGAAGAACATCAGGAGCTGCCCGTCCTTGTAGTCGACGTTGATGGCATCGGGCTTGGCGACGGGAATGGTTTTGCCGTTTTCGCTGACCGCCATGTAGTAATTGAAGTCGGCAAGCGAATCGCGAACCGTCTTGCCCACTTCGGCCAGCTCGTCCGGATCGAGCTTCAGGTTGGTGTTCTTGTCGAAATCCATCAGCACGCTGGAGGAAAAGATCTCGTCAAATCGCCAGACATTGCGCAGTTCCGTCACGGCGCCGCTGTCATCGGAAACGACCTCCAGCCGTGCTTCGGCGAAGATATGCGGATGGGCCGCGGCCTGGCCGGCGAGGAGCGCCAGCGGAGCGGCGATGATGATGGAAAGTCGTTTCATGCGGCGGCCATGGCTCTGCAAATCGTTGAGGTCTTTTCGGCGTAAACTAAGACGGAATTTCGGCACCCGGGCCGCGACGAAATGTCAGTCCCGCTTGCGGAACCAGTTGGACAGGAAATCGACGAAGGTCCGTACCTTGGCCGGCAGGTAGCGGCGGTGCGGATAGACGGCGTAGATACCGCGGTCGGCCGGCAGGTACTCGTCGAACAGGCTCAGCATTTCGCCGGACTCGATGACGCTCCGGGCGACGAAATCCGGCACCGCGGCAACCCCCAGCCCGGCGCGGGCCGCCCGCAGCGTTGCCAGCGGGCTGTTCACTTCGATCGGCCCGGTGACGGGAACGGAGAACGCCGAGCCGTCGCGCTCGACGAAACGGATGTTGTTGTGCGAACGCGTGTTGGTGTCGATGATGAAAGGAACATTGGAGAGGTCGTTCGGGTGGTTCAACGGACCATACTTCTCAATGAATTCCGGCGTGGCGCAGACATAGATGCGGAAATCGGCAAGCTTTCGGGCGATCATGCCGGAATCTTCCAGCTTGGTGATGCGGATCGCCACGTCGAAACCTTCCTCGATCAGGTCAACGAAACGGTCTTCCGAAAGGATTTCCAGCGAGAGGTCCGGATGTGCCTTGGCGAAATCGATCAGCGAATGGCCGATATCGTCGTCCATATAGGTGCGCGGCGCCGAGATGCGCAGCCGGCCCTTGAGGTCGGCATTGTTCTCGCGCACGAGGTCGGCGAGGTTGTCGATTTCCTTGAGGATGTCGGAGGCGGTGCGGTAATAGGTGTGGCCGGCCTCGGTCAGCGAGAACTGCCGGGTGGTGCGGTTGAGCAGCAGCGCGCCAAGCTCGTCTTCCAGTTCCCGCACATATTTCGACAGGAGCGCCTTCGAGCGGCCCATCTTGCGCGCCGCTGCAGAAAAGCCCTCCGCCTCGACGACATCGATGAAGGCGCGGATGCGGGTCAGGGTGTCCATGCGATTCCTCCGATTGGTTAAGGAATAGTGAACAGGAGCGCCGCTTCGTTCAATAAAAAATCTGTCCGCTGCTTAAAAAAATTCTTGATTATGACGGCGAATATTCTTATCTCCCTCTCAGCCCAAAGTCGCACGTGCCCGTGGGTGTCCGCCGATCCTCGATGTGGTGAGGAAATCGGTAAGGTACCTGGAATTAACCCCTCCAGTCGCTATTCCGGCCAACCGGGAAATGCGAGGACATCTGAAGCAACGACGGTGCGGGCCTTTCTGGTGTCTTCCGGCTTTCCAACAGCCGGGGTTACTGAAGAGGCACACCTTCATTGCCGGAAGTGCGGTTGGGAATCCCCCTCCAATCCATGGCAGACAAAAACCGAACAATGCCGTTTCTGCGGCGTTTGTTCATTATCTGCGCTATCCAGCGCTTGCAAAGGTTCCGGGGTCTCCACCGGCTGGTTCCTATGCGGGGCGTTGGCTGCATTTTGTCCTCTGGCCGCGCGCCGGAGCTTGAGAACTTGTAGGGGATTACGACCATGACCACTGCCCGCATCCGCGATTTCATCAACACCCGCCGTCCGGAAGGTCCCTGCCTCGTGGTTGACCTCGACGTCGTGCGCGACAATTTCAAGGCTTTCCGTCACGCCATGCCGGACAGCGCGATCTACTACGCCGTCAAGGCAAACCCGGCGCCGGAAATCCTGTCGCTGCTCGCCGCCCACGGCTCGAGCTTCGATTGCGCTTCCGTTGCCGAAATCCAGATGGCGCTCGACGCCGGTGCGACGGCCGACCGTATTTCGTTCGGCAACACCATCAAGAAGGAACGCGACGTTGCCCGCGCTTTTGCGCTCGGCGTCGATCTCTTTGCCGTCGACAGCCATGAGGAAGTCGAGAAGATTTCCCGTGCCGCTCCGGGTGCAAAGGTATTCTGCCGCGTCCTGACCGATGGCGAAGGCGCCGAATGGCCGCTGTCGCGCAAGTTCGGTTGCGTGCCGCAGATGGCCGTCGACGTTCTCGTCTACGCGCACCAGCTCGGCCTGGAGTCCTATGGCGTTTCTTTCCACGTCGGCTCGCAGATGACGAAGCTCGACGCCTGGGATGCAGCGCTTGCCGATGCAAAGCGTGTCTTCGGCTCGCTTGCCAAGCAGGGCATCCACCTGAAGATGGTCAACATGGGCGGTGGTTTCCCGACCAAGTACCTGCGCGACGTGCCGTCTGCGGAAGCTTACGGCAAGGCGATCTTCGCGGCGCTGCGCAAGCACTTCGGCAACAACATCCCGAAGACGATCATCGAGCCGGGCCGCGGCATGGTCGGCAATGCCGGCGTGATCAAGGCGGAAGTCGTGCTGATCTCCAAGAAGTCGGACAATGACGATGCACGTTGGGTCTTCCTCGACATCGGCAAGTTCGGCGGTCTTGCCGAAACGATGGACGAAGCCATCCGTTACCCGATCCGCACCGAGCGCGACGGCGACGAGATGGAGCCCTGCATCATTGCCGGCCCGACCTGCGATTCGGCCGACGTGCTGTACGAAAAGAACCTCTATCCGCTGCCGATCTCCCTTTCGATCGGCGACGAGGTCCTGATCGAAGGCACCGGCGCCTACACGACGACCTACTCGGCCGTCGCCTTCAACGGCTTCGAGCCGCTCAAGGCCTACGTGATCTAAGGATCGCCCGACGGTTGCCGCCCGGTCTTACGGGCGGCGGATCGTCCTTCACCGCTCCGCAGGCGCCGGGGCGGTTTCACCTATCATGTCCGATGTCCGCTTGTGGCGGCACCTTTTGTTGCAGGAGGCCAAGATGGCCGCTGTTATCGATTCCGTGCGCGCATTCTTTGCGCAGTCCACCTTCACGATCGACCTCGAAAATGCAGGCGATGTCGTTGCGCGCGAAAACCTTCTGGATCGCGCCATGGGCGTCGACCGCCGCAAGAAGTCGTCGGAAAAGATCCGTCGCGGCCGTGTGCCGGCTGAAGGCCTGGCACTCGTTGCCCGCAATGCGGCCGGCCGTCTGATCGGCACAGTGCGTCTCTGGAACGTCGAAGCCGGCGTCAATGCCGAAGGCCGTCCGGTCGATGCGCTGCTGCTCGGCCCGCTGGCGGTCGATGCCGACCACGAGGGCAAGGGGATCGGCTCGGCGCTGATGCGTGCGGCCATCGCCGAAGCCAAGAAGCGCGAGCATGGCGCCATCCTTCTGGTCGGCGATGCGCCCTACTACGAGCGTTTCGGCTTCTTCACCGCCAAGGCGCAGCACCTGGTCATGCCCGGTCCCTTCGACCGGCAGCGGTTTCTGGCGCTGGAACTGAAGGAGGGCTGGCTCGAGGGTGCTGCCGGCCTTCTGGTGGCGAGCGGCCGGAAGCTTGGCAAGACGACGATGCGGCGGGCAGCCTGACGGCGAAAAGCCGGCAAGGGCACGGCGGGTTCTCCGGAACCCGCCGTTTTTGTTAGGCCGGCTTCAGAATTTGCCAAAAAGCCGCAATGCGATCTCATGCCCGTCGAAATTCAGGCTGCTGTCGGCCTCGTCGCGGCGGATATGGGCGTATTCGAGTTCGAAGGCCGGCCCCTTCGATGGCGTGAAGGCGAGTTTGCCGGTCAAGCGCTGTGTTCGGGTGTCGTAGAGATAATAATAATATTCGTTCTTCGCCAATTCGTAGGCGAGCGTCGCCTTGACCGTTTCCGTCAGTGGCGCGGAGATGGCCACGGAGTGGGTACGGACCCATTCGGCCACAGCGTCGTCGATATCGTCAATGACGAGGTTCTGCCGGTAACCCGCGGCCAGCGTCAGGCCTCTGTCGGATTTCCATTCTGCCTGCGCGCGCAGGTAAGGTTCGACCGGCACCTTGCCGGTGCCGAGCCTGTCGGAAAAAAGCGCCTGGGCGCCGGCATCGGCGACAAAGGTGAAACCGGAGCCGACGCTCCGTCCAAAGGCGGCGGACCCGCGCAGCGAGCGTGCGGGGTAACGGACGAAACGCTGCTGTTCGTCCTGCGGAACAAATGTCTGGGCGTATTCCATGTATGCGCCGGCTTCACCACCGAGCAGCGGCCGGACGTGATTGGCCGCCAGCACCATCTGCCCGACATCCGCCTCGAGCCTTGATGGCAAGAGCAGGTCGATGTTGAAATGCGCCCTGCCTTTGTAGACGCGCCCGTATCTGCCGGAAAAACTGGTCGTGCCGCCCAGCATGGCAAAGCTTGCTTCGCCGCCGCCCTGAACCCCGTAGCTCGTCTCGCGATAACCGATCACCTGCTGCGGCAGCACAAGGAAGACATCGCCGGTGGCGCTGCGTGTCACGGCGCCCTCGAGCTTCAGCGCGACGCTTTCCGATAGCTGCTTTCGATAGCCGAGCTTGAGCGCCGTATCATGGCTGTTGCCGAATGTGTAGGTCTTCACCACGCGCTCCGTCTGCGTGAGTTCGTAGGTGAGAGCCGAGCCGTCGAGATCCAGGCTGCCGCGTAGCGACAACGTCGCTTCGGAAAAAGCGCCGGAAAGCCGATTGGGATCCTGAAACAGGTTGGAACTATAGCCTTGACGGATGGAAAATTCGACGGGCGGCCGGGCGCTTGCCGGCGTGACGGTTGCCGCGGAAGCAAGGCATAGGCCCATAACCAAGAATTGCTTCATGAATATATTCCCGGTCTAATTTCATTAGGTAATTATTATATTAAGATGGTTAACAAGATATTTTGAGATTGTCCCTGGATTGTTGATGCATCCCTGGATTGAATTTGCGACTGCGAATTGGGAGAGAGGATAAATTTAATAGAATTGTAGATGTTATTGTTAATGGTTCATTATAACATTAGCATATGCTTGATTAAATGGGATTAAAACATATCCTTCTGGTTGTGCATAAATGATGCACTTAACCACAGGAGGAAATGACATGATGAAACTCAAGTTCGTTGCCATTGCTGCCGCAGTCGTCTTTGCGGGTGTATCGCAGGCTTCCGCAGGCGGCCTTTCTCTCAACGTTCTCAATGGCAACGGCGTGAAGACCGGAAGCATCGTCGTGGCACCGAGCGTCGGCATCGGCAATGGCAGCAACATCCTCAGCGGCAACGGTGTCCTCAACAACACGCTTCAGGGCGGCCTCAACGGCATCCTGAACAACAACACCACCAACCTCCTCGGCATTCTGTCGGGCGGTGACGGCGGCCGCAAGCCGCGTCACCACTAACCTCCCGAGCCGGCAGGGGAGGCGACGGCAACCGTCTCCCCTGTCCCCGACCGCGCCCGGCAGATGGCGGCGGATGCCGATATCCCCTCGGCATCCGCCGTTCTCTTGTCCCGGTATGTCAGCGGCGGCGTGCGAGCAGGGTGGTGAAGACAAGCAGGACCGCTCCAGTCCCCAGCGGCATGGCATGCGGCGAAAGGGCCTCCATGACGAAGCCCGAGGAGACGGATCCCAGGCCGCTGCCGGCGGCATAAGCGAGTGCAAAGGCGGCACTTCCGGCAATCAGCAGTCCGCCCGAAAAGCCGGCGCCGAGCAAAGTCAGGGCGCAGGTATAGAGCGCAAAGCTCGCCGCGCCGAGAACGGCGAAAGCAACGAGGATAAGCGCTTCCGATTGCAGGAAAGGAATGGCGAGGTAGCTGAGGGCTGCGGCAAAGCAGGCGCCGATTGCAACTTTGTAGCGTGACACCTTGTCGAGCAGCATGCCGACGAAAGGCTGGGCGACGGCGGTGGGCAAGGCGAGGATGCTGACGCTGAAGGCAGCGAAGGCTTCACTATGGCCGGTGCGGGTAAAATAGACCGGCATGCCGGAAATGGCGGTGATGTCGCCGAAGCCGAAAGCGAAGACCATCATGATCAGCAGCGGCGCAGCGGCGAAGAACCGTAGAATGCCGCCGGGAGGGGCTTGTTCCGGCTGGGTGCGGGCGAAACGGCAGATGACCAGCGTCGCGCAGGCGACGAAAGAAAGGTAGCCTGCAAGCGCGAAAAACGCCAGGCCGTTGGCGCCGCCGAAAAGCGGGATGAACAGCGGTCCGGCCGCGAAGCCGGCGCACATTCCCGCGCCGTAGAGGCCGGAGATGCGGCCGCGCAGATGATCCGGGCAGGCGGCGCTCAGCCACGCTTCGCTGAGGATGAAGACGAGGCTGACGAAAATGCCGAGCAGGAAGCGCGCCAGGAACCAGACGGGGATCGAGCCGGACCAGGCAAAGGTCAGCAGGCAGGCGGCACAGCCGAAGAGGCTGAGGATGATCAGCCGGTCGCCACGGATGACCGCGCCGAGGCGGCCGATCAGCAGCGTCGCAACGGCCTGCCCGATGGCAAAGGTACCGGCATTCAGGCCGTTGATGCTGGACGGCACATGACGGCTTTCGAGCAGCAGCGAGATCAGCGGATAGGTCAGCCCCTGGGCAACGGAAAAGGCGGTCACGGAGAGGATCACGGCAGCGATCGCCGGCCAATCGGGCGAAAACCCGTCCGCGGCCTGTGTGCCACTGGTCGTTACGGACATCTGCTTCCACCCCGTCATTGTCGGGCCTGCCGTCGCCGCCCCTTTTTCCTCCGTCCTTAGCCGACCTTCGCGACAAAACCAACAATCGTCATCGCCGATCTGGAGACTGTTCGCACCGCGGGCGGCGGATTTTGCTCTCTTCCAAGAAAATCGATGGAACTGTAAGGGTCTTCAACGCGTTGATAGCAATCAAACTGCGTTCATCGATCGGGCAAACGGGTTCAGTCTACACATGCAGAGTTCGCCGCGGCGCTTCCAACTCAGGGAGCGCACCTCTCAATCCCACGCCACGGTCGATTCCCTGGTAGGCTCACTCGGTTCCCTCGCGGAATACCGGCGTTATTTGGATGGCATGCAGGCCTTCAGGTTGCCGCTGGAGCAGATGTTGCTGAGCGCGCCCTTGCCCGTCCGTCTCTCCACCTGGCATCCGCAAGCCGTCGGCGCGGAGCTTCTGCGCGATCTTGCGGATCTGCACGTGCCCATGCGGCATTCGGTAGTACCCCGCATCGAGCACGATATCTCCCGGTTGTGCGGGATCGGCTACGTGCTCGAAGGCTCCGCCCTTGGCGCGAAGGTGCTCTATCGGCGGGCGCAGGCGCTCGGTTTTGATTCCCGGTTTGGCGCCCGGCACCTGGCGCGGCAATCGGACGATAACGGAAACTGGCGCGGTTTTCTCGCTATTCTCGAAGAACTCGATGGTTTCGACATCGAAGTCGCAGTCGAGGCGGCAAATGCCACCTTCAAAGCTGCGGAACATGCCTTTGCGGGGCCTAAGATCGATGCAGCCTGACGTCAAGGTCGACCTGACCAATTGCGATCGCGAGCCGATCCACATTCCGGGCAGTATCCAGCCGCATGGTTGCTTGCTGGCCTGCGACAACAACGCGGCGACCGTGCTGCGCCATTCCGAAAATGCCGCGGTCATGCTGGGTTTCGAGGGCCAGATCAACGGCACAATCCTCGACCAGATCGTCGGTCCCAAGAATGTTCACGATTTGCGCAATGCAATGGCGGCGATGAAGCATCCGGAGCGACCGGCACTGCTGTTTGGGATGGCGTTGCCGCAGGGCGGCACCTTCGATGTCTCCATCCATCGCTTCAAGTCGACAATCATCATTGAATTCGAGCCCAGCGATCCCGATGCCGGCCAGCCACTGACCCTTGCCCGCGAATTGATCGGGCGGATCAGCAGCGTCCCGGATATTGACCAACTGTTGAGCGTCACCGCCCGCCTGACCCGCGGCATGCTTGGCTACGATCGTGTCATGATCTATCGTTTCATGCATGATGGAGCCGGCCAGGTCGTCAGCGAGGCAAAACGCAGCGATCTCGAAAGTTTCTTCGGCCAGTATTTTCCCGCAAGCGACATCCCGCAGCAGGCGCGGGCACTTTATTTGCGCAATACGATTCGCATCATCTCGGATGTGAACTTCCAGCGCATCGCCGTAGTTCCCGAGCGCGATGCCTCCGGTGAGCCGCTTGATCTTTCCTTTGCGCATCTGCGCAGCGTTTCGCCGATCCATTGCGAATATCTGCGCAATATGGGCGTCTCCGCCTCGATGTCGATTTCGATCATCGTCGATGGCGCCCTGTGGGGGCTGATCGCCTGCCATCACTATGCTCCGCGCCGGCTGCTGATGGCCGTTCGTGTCGCTGCCGAAATGTTCGGTGAATTCTTTTCGCTCAATCTCAACGTCCTGCAACAGAAGCGCAAGCTGGATACGGCACAGCATGCCCGCCGTGCCCTGGACCGCTTTCTGCAGATGGCATCCCATCATGCCGAGATCGACGATCTGCTGCGGGAACATCTGCGCGATATTGCCGATATCCTGCCCTGCGACGGTGTCGGCCTGTGGATGAACGGCACCTGGAGCGGATATGGGCATACACCGCCGCCGACCGCGATCCCGGCGCTGGCGCGCTTTTCCGGCTCGGTTGCGGAAGGGCGCATCTGGGCCACGCATGCTCTGACGCAACGCCTGCCGGATGCCGAAACCTATCATGCCGATGTATCCGGCCTGCTGGTCGTGCCGCTGTCGCAGATCCCGCGCGACTATCTTTTCTTCTTCCGCAAAGAAATGGTGCAGACGCTCAACTGGGCCGGCAATCCGGAAAAATCCTACGAAAGCGGCCCGCTCGGCGACCGGCTGACGCCACGCAAGAGTTTCGCCATCTGGAAGGAACTGGTGCACATGCAGGCGCATCCCTGGAGCGATGCGGACCGCGACATTGCCGAGGCCATCCGCTCGGCCCTGGTGGAGATCGTGCTGCGCCACAACGAACTGCTGACCGAAGAACGCAGCAAGGCGGATGTTCGCCAGCGCATGCTGAACGAGGAGCTCAATCATCGGGTCAAGAACATCCTGGCGGTGATCAAGTCGCTGGTAGGTCATCCGGTCCAGGAACAACGCAGCATCAAGGAATACGTCGCCTCCCTCAAGGGCCGTATTCAAGCGCTGGCTTTTGCCCATGATCAGGTGGTGCGCGGGGACGGCGGCGGAGCGCTGGTCGATCTCCTCAACGCCGAGCTTCTGCCCTATCGCAACCAGTCGGGCATGATCACCCTCGGCGGTCCGGCTGTCTGGCTCGATGCACGCGCCTTTTCAGTGATGGCGCTGGTGCTGCATGAGTTATCGACCAATGCGGCCAAATATGGCGCATTGTCGATCCGCGGCGGCCGGCTCGACGTGACCTGGAGCATGACCTCGGCTCGCGATTGCGAGTTGTATTGGCGCGAAAGCGGCGGCCCGCCGGTATCGCCTCCGTCGCGGCAGGGATTCGGCACCGTGCTGGTCGATCGCAGCGTGCCGTATGATCTCGGTGGCCGTAGCGAGGTGGTCTATGCGCCGGAGGGCTTGCAGGCGCGTTTCCTGCTCCCGGCCAAACACGCCTCCGAAGTGACGGCGAAACCGGTACCGGGCACGGCTGCCGGCCATGCACCGGAGGCCGAAACGCCGCATTCGCGGCTTGCCGGTCTGACGGTGCTGCTGGTCGAAGACCAGATGCTGATCGCCATGGATGTCGAGGCGATGCTGATCGGCGCGGGCGTTGCCTATGTGGCGACGACCGGATCGGCGGCGGATGCCTTGCACCGGTTGGACAAGCTTGCGCCGGATGTCGCCGTTCTTGACGTCAATCTCGGCACCGGTACGTCGCTGCCGGTCGCTGAGGAATTGCGTCGTCGCGGCATCCCCTTCGTATTTGCCACCGGTTACGGCGAGAGCACCCTGATCCCGGCCAGCCTGGCGGGCACGCCGATCATCCGCAAACCCTACGATGCGGAAGGCCTACTTCCGTCTCTGGCCCGCTTGCTGGAGAGCGCCGATCAACCGCAGCAGACGGAGTGATACGCCTGCTGCGCTTGCGCGTTTGCTTGAACTGCGAACCGTCCCGAACGGGATCAGGCGCTGATATCGACGACGCCACAATCGCCGGCTTCGGATGCGAAGGCCAGAAGCTTGCCATTGCCGCTCCAGCCCATCGAGGTGATGGCACCCTTGCCGGGGCGGCGCAGCAGGGCTTCCTTGCCGTCGGCCATCCGGGCGCCGAGGATCATGCCGTCGACGAAGCCGATCGCCAGGATTTCTTCGACTGGATGGAAAGCGACGCTGGTGACCATGATGTTGGCGCGGGTGCCGAGTTCCTCCGGCGCCTTGCCCATCGGGCCGTCCTTGCTGGAAAACGGCCAGACGATGGCTGCCGGCGCGCCTGAAGAGGCAAGCCATTTGCCCTTCGGCGACCAGGACAGCGACTTCACCTTGGCGGGGTAGCCGGTCATGCGCATGTGGCGCGTCTCGGAGCCGGACTTGACGTCGAGCTTCCAGCCGTGCAGGGCGCTTTCCTGCATGGTGGTGACGATGAAGCGATTGTCGGGGGAGAAGGTAACGGAGGTATGCGCGCCCTTCCACTCCAGGTCCACAGGCTGGCCCGGCGTCGCCACCCAGTGCAGCGAGACGCCGTTGTAGCGCGCCGCGGCGATCCGCAATCCTTTCGGTGCAAAGGCGATGCCTTCCACCGTGCGGCTTTCGACGAATTCTTTCGTGCTGCCATCGGCGAGCACGACGACGGTGCTCTTGCCATGGGCGTAAGCCACGGCGTTCTGCGGCCCGGCGGCAATCTGGGTGATCCACTTGCGCGGCGCTTCGGCGATGGTGGTGACGCTGCCGTTGGCGTCGATGCGCAGAACCTTGCCGTCTTCGCCGCCGGACAACAGGCTCGGGCTGTGCGGATCGCGGATGCAGGTCAGCAGGCCTTCATGGGCCTCTGTAACCTTCTCGCCACCGTCGAGGCGGTGGATCGTGCCGTTGGCATTGGCGAAGAACGGGGTATCGCCGAGAAAGGCGGCGGTGACGATGTGGCCGGTCAGATCGAGGGGTGCGACGGTGGGCATCAGGCCTTGCCCTCGATGGTCCGCTTGTCCCAGGCAAAAATCTGGGCTTCGTTGATGTCGATCACGCGCATGTCGTCCCCATGTTCATAGCAGAACCAGCGGTCCCAATTGTTCTTCAGCCAGCCGATATCCAGCGCCCGCGTGCCACTGAGCAACGAAGATAGCGGCAGCAGCGCATAGATCAGTCCCGCCTTGTAGCCGGAGATCACCAGGAGGCCCAGACCGCATTCCTCGTCATTCGGTTCGTAGACGATCAAATCCACAGGCGGAGAGCCCGGCCCGAGGTCGTAATTCTCCGGGAGACGGAGAATGTCACCGATCCAGAGGGCCTCCGCCGCGGTTTCCGTCAGGCGGACCATGGTCTCAGGCGGTCGCCTCGCAGGCGTGGAAGCTGCGCTCCAGCTTTTCGCGGTCGAGATTGCGGCCGATGAACACCAGGCGGCTTTCGCGCTTCTCGCCCTCTTTCCAGGCCCGCTGGTGATCGCCTTCGACGATCATGTGTACGCCCTGGACGACATACCGTTCCTCGTCGCCCTTGAAGGCGATGATGCCCTTGAGGCGAAGAATGTTCGGGCCGTCCGTCTGCGTGATCTTCTGGATCCACGGGAAGAAGCGGTCCGGGTTCATCTCGCCGCCGCGCAGCGAAACGGACTGCACCGTCACGTCATGGATCGGCGAGGGGGCATGATGGTGATGGTCGTGATCGTGATGATCATGGTGATGGTGGTCATGATCATGGTGGTGATCGTGGCCGCAGTCCGGGCCGCAGACATGGTCGTGATCGTGATGATCGTGATCGAGGAAATGCGGATCGTTTTCCAGGGCGCGTTCGAGGTTGAAGGCACCCTGGTCCAGCACGCGGGCCAGGTCGACGCCGGAACGGGTCGTCTTGTAGATGCGTGCAGACGGATTGATGGCGCGGACGACATCCTCGATGCGGGCAATTTCTTCCGGCGAGACGAGGTCGGTCTTGTTAATGACGACCACGTCGGCAAAGGCGATCTGGTCTTCCGCCTCGCGGCTGTCCTTCAGGCGCAGCGGCAGGTGCTTGGCATCGACGAGGGCGACGACGGCGTCGAGTTCGGTTTTGGCGCGGACATCGTCATCCATGAAGAAGGTCTGGGCGACGGGAACCGGATCGGCCAGGCCGGTGGTCTCGACGATGATGCCGTCGAAGCGGCCGGGGCGGCGCATCAGGCCTTCGACGACACGGATCAGGTCGCCGCGCACGGTGCAGCAGACGCAGCCGTTGTTCATTTCGTAGATTTCTTCGTCCGACTCGACGATCAGGTCGTTGTCGATGCCGATCTCACCGAATTCGTTGACGATGACCGCGTATTTCTTGCCGTGGTTTTCGGACAGGATGCGGTTGAGCAGCGTCGTCTTGCCGGCGCCGAGATAGCCGGTGAGGACGGTGACGGGAATGGGCTTGGCGGTGGCTGTTTCGGTCATGGGAGCCTCGAATGGGAGCTTGGGCCTTGTGGGCGTCGCTCTCCATATAAGGATGAGGGCCAGCCAGTTCAAAGCCTTTGTTGCGTTATGCGATAACGTTTCGTGGCGTCGTCAATCCCGTTCCAGCGCCGAAGCAATGTCCGTCGCAGAAAAATCGTTGCCGACATAGAGAAGCGGGCATTCGAATTCCTTGGCAACGGCATAGGAAAAGCAATCGCCGAAGTTCAGGCCTGCGGGGTGGTTTCCCTTGCCCCATCGTTCATAGGCGTCGGCGGCATGGCGGGCGCGGTCGGATGTTATGGCAACGATCTGCAGGGCAGGCGATGAAAGCAATTCCTTCATCTGCGGGCCGATCTGCCTTCGCGTGGCGACGATCAGTGCTTCGGTGACGGTCGCTGCGGATATGAGAATCGGCTCTTCGCGCTCGAAGACAGAAAGGCAGGCCGCGGCTGCCGGCTCTCCAAGCAGCATTGCCATCAAAGCGGACGTATCCGCTGCGATCATTCGGGCAAGCCGTGGTCGTCGTAGAGGAAATCCTGGCTGCGCGCCGCATCCGGGCCGGGCGGCACGTTCTTGAAGCGCACTTCGCCTTGCAGCTTCAGGATCATCGCCCGCTTTTCTTCGGGGCTGAGCGGCTTGCGGACAGGTTCCAGCCGCACCGCGGCACGGCCGTCCTGTGTCAGGACCACTTCCTCGCCCTGCTTGGCGAGGCGTACGAGTTCGGTCAATTGTCCTTCGGCGTCGCTGACAGATATGCGCATCTGCGGTTCTTTCCGCGTTGCTACTCCCTGCAATATGCGGGAAGAGCGCGGTGGCGACAAGTCTCAACGCAACGTGGTTGCATCGAACGCATGCACATCCGACAACAGTTCGACGATGCCTTTCACCGCATGGGCAACCAGTTCTTCCCCGCGGACAGCGGTGGCGTCTGCGGCGTTGCCGGCGACGCCGTCGGGGTTGAGGTCGGACATCTTCCAGCCGAAGGCGTGCGGGCCGTAGGCGCGAAGATGCCGGAAGCGTTGCGCGAAGTCCGTCTGCCGGGAGGAGAAGGCGGCGGCTTTCGACATGTCGACACGGTCGGGATGAAGCGCCAGCATCACCGAGGTTTCGATGTCGCCGCCGTGGATGTCGATTGCCTTGTCCTCGGCAGAAATCCAGCCGTCGGGCTGGCCGAAGCGGGTCCAGCTCGTCGCCACCGCCAGCATGCCGAAACGCACCCGCGCCTCGGTGGCGACGATGGTCATCAGCGGTGCGTTGCCGCCATGGGCATTCAGCATCACCAGTTTGCGGATGCCCTGGCGGTTCAAATGTTCGGCTATGCCGAGCCAGCGATGGACGGCTTCGTCGAAGGTCAGCGTGCGGGTGCCGGCGACGTCCATGTGTTCAATCGAGTATCCAACCGGCTCCACCGGCAGGAAGGTCGCGGGCAGTCCGGCGGGTAGCGCTGCGGCGACGCGGGCGGCGATACCGGCGGCAATCAGGCTGTCGGTTTCGAACGGCAGATGCGGTCCGTGCTGCTCGTGGGCGCCGAGCGGCAGGACGGCGATCCAGTCCTTGCGCTCCTCCGGTTTCAGCTTCGGATCGTTCTCGGTAAAACTCGGGACCGGCTGCGGCATCTGGCGAATATCTCTGTCTTTCTATATGGATGGACCAGGGAAACATAACGTGGCTTTTGAACCGCGAAAAGGAAGGCCGGAAGGCATGGGCAAGAAGAAAGACGCCAAGAAGCACAAATCCGGCAAGAAAAAAGATCATCCCGAAATCGGCGCGGCGGATCTGGCGCAGGCGATCACCCAGGCGGCACGCTCCATGCGCACCACCTTGTCGCGCAATCTTCTCGAAGGCGGACTTTACGCCGGCCAGGATGGCGTGATCACCACGCTGGCGGAAGCGGACGGCCTGACCGCGGGCGCTCTGGCGCAACGCCTCGGCGTCAAGGCGCCGACCATGACGCGCACCATCGGCCGCATGGAAGTGCAGGGTTTCGTCGAACGCCGCCCGGACGAAACGGATCAGCGCCTGACCAAGGTCTATCTCACCGAAAACGGCAAAAACAGCACCGAGCTGATCGCCCGCGCCGTGACCGCCTGCGACGAGCTTGCCCTTAAGGGTTTTTCCGACAAGGAGGTGCGCACGCTGGTGCGGCTGCTCCGGACACTGGATGCCAACCTGCAGGGCGAAGAGATCGAAACCGAGGATGCGGAAGAGTAGCCGTTTTATGACGCTTTTTTGAAAGCAGGCGATTGCGGAGAGGGACTAAACCGTTTAATTAAAATTTTTAATTCGGCACCCAGCGATGGTGCCGGTTGAGCGTGCGTGAGGCGGGGGGAGAACGGTGGCTCAAAAGATCAAACTGTCGACCATTGCGGAAACGCTCGGGATCTCCACCGCAACCGTATCCCTTGCCTTACGCGACAGCCCGCTGGTGGCCACCACCACCCGCGACCGGATCAAGGAACAGGCCCGCGCCCTCGGCTACATCTACAACCGCCGCGCCGCCAGCCTGCGCACCTCGCGCTCGGGCATCATCGGCGTCGTCGTGCACGACATCATGAACCCGTTCTACGGCGAAATCCTCAAGGCGATCGAAAGCGAGCTGGACCGCAGCCAGCACACGTTCATCCTCTCCAACCACTACGATTCGGTGGAAAAGCAACGCAGCTTCGTCGAGACGCTGCTGCAGCTTGGCGGCGACGGCGTAATCATGTCGCCGGCCATCGGCACGCCCATCGAGGACATGAAGCTGGCCGAGGACAACGGCATGCCGGCCATCCTCGTCGCCCGATCGATGGAGGGCGTCGACATGCCCACCTATCGCGGCGACGACAGCTACGGCATTTCGCTGGCCACCAATCACCTGATCAGCCTCGGCCACCGCACCATCGCGATGATCGGCGGCACCGACCAGACGTCGACCGGGCGCGACCGTTACCAGGGCTATGTCAATGCGCTGCGCAAGGCCGGCATGGAGGTCGATCCCAACCTGCGCATCCCCGGACCGCGTTCGAAACAGGGTGGTTTCGAGGCTGCCGTGCATTTCCTCTCCCTGCCGCAGAAACCGACGGCCGCCGTCTGCTGGAACGATCTCGTCGCCATCGGCCTGATGAACGGTATCGCCCGCGCTGGCCTCGTGCCCGGACGGGATATTTCGGTCACCGGTTACGACGATCTGGAGGAGGCGGCCATCGCCACGCCAGCGCTGACCACCGTCTGGAACGGTCAGGCGGAGGTCGGACGGCTTGCGGCGCGGGCATTGCTCGACAAGCTCATCGGCAGCCACGAGCCTGACGGCATCCACCTCATCAAGCCGGAGATGCGCATCCGCCAGTCCACCGGTCCCATCAGCAATCGCCTGTAGGATATGTTCGCCTCTCGCCGAGACGTGTGCATGCTCCATATCATTTGTTTCCTGCCATTCCGGAAGCAGACCGTCTTGTGTTGCCGCCGGAAAAGCTCCTGCCCCTTGGATAGATCCCATGCCGCAATCCGATATCGCCATCCTTATCCCCGGACAGATCAACCGCCGCGTCACCGAACGTCTGGAGGCGCGCTACAAAGTGATTGCCGTTGAGCGCGGGGCAAGCTTGCAGCTGGATGCGGCAACGGCGGCCACTGTTCGCGGCGCGGCGGTGTCGGGCAGTTTTCCGGCGGCCTGGATCGAAGCGCTGCCCAATCTCGAAATCATCGGCAATTTCGGCGTCGGCTATGATGGCATCGATGTGCGCGCTGCCGCCGATAGAAAGATCGTCGTTACCAATACCCCCGATGTCCTGAACGACGAGGTGGCCGATACCACCATCGGCTTGCTGCTCAACACGCTGCGGCGGCTGCCGCAGGCGGAAAACTACCTCAGGGCAGGGCGCTGGGTGGCGGAGGGGGCGTTTCCCCTGTCGCCGCTGTCGTTGCGTGGCAGACATGTCGGGCTTTTCGGTCTGGGGCGGATCGGCCTCGAGATCGCCCACAGGCTGGAAGCCTTCAAGGTCAAGGTGAGCTACCACACCCGCACGCCGCGCACCGACGTCGGCTACGATCATTTTCCGACGCTCGCCGCGCTGGCTGAGGCGGTCGATACGCTGATCTGCATCGTCCCGAAGACGGCGGAAACGCACAAGGCGGTGGATGCCGGCATTTTCCGGGCACTCGGTGCCAATGGTGTTTTCATCAATGTCGGCCGCGGCTGGAGCGTTGACGAGGAGGCGCTGGTCGCAGCGCTTGCCGACAAGACCATCGCCGCCGCCGGCCTCGATGTCTTCTATGACGAGCCGAATGTGCCGGAGGGGCTGCTCGGCTTCGACAATGTCAGCCTGCTGCCGCATGTCGCCTCGGCATCGGTGCCGACGCGGCAGGCGATGGCGGATCTGGTGGCTGACAATATCCTCGACTGGTTCGACAAGGGCGTAGCGCGCACGCCGGTGCCGGAGACGCCGTTCCGGCGCGGCTGACACTGGTGATCCGATGACGGACGCCCGGTTGCAAGGTTTCCCGTCCATCGAGGCGTTGCAATCGTTTCTCCCGGTCTGTATCCTCGCCTGTATGTAAGCGAGGACGGCCTCCCCCTTCACCGGGTTAAGTTCGCCTGGGACGACCCGGGCACCCTGGAGGAAAAGTGCGTTCCGTTCCTGATCGTATCCGTCACGCCGTCAGCTTCGAAATCGTCGGTCTGGTGCTCATTACGCCGCTGGGCGCTCTGGCGTTCAATATACCGATGCATGACATCGGTGTCGTCAGCATCGTCAGTGCCACCATCGCGACGGCCTGGAATTTTGCCTACAACTGGTTGTTCGATTGTGTGTTGCTGCGCATGGCAGGCACGACCGCCAAGACCGGCTTGGCGCGCGTCTATCACGCAGTGCTGTTCGAACTGGGGCTGCTGGCCGTGCTGATGCCGTTCATCGCATGGTATCTCGGCGTTTCGCTCTGGCGGGCGCTCCTGATGGATATCTCGTTCGCGCTTTTCTACATGCTGTATGCTTTCGTCTTCAACTGGGCCTATGACCACGTCTTTCCGCTGCCGGAGTGGAAGGCACAATCCTCCGACGCGCAATGAGCAATCACCACGATATATCCGTCGGGGGTTCCGGCAGCCCTTCGGCCGATGGCTCTTCCAGCCGGTGGCCGCTGCTGCGCTGGTTTGCCTGCTCTGCAACCTTGAACGTGCCGCAGGCGGCAGGCCCGGTGGCATTCTCGTTGCTGGCGCTTGGCCTGACTGGTGAAACCAGCGGCGGCGCAGCGATGATCCTGGCGATGACGCTTGCCCAGGTGGCCGGCGCCATTCCGTTGACGCGGTTCGGCAAGTCTTTGCCTTCGGCGATCATGGTGAAGCTGCTGGTGGCATTTCGCACCCTGGCACTGGGTGCAATCGTGGTCTGTGCCGCCTATGAGGTGGCCTTTCCGTGGCTCATTCTGCTCTCCGCCATCGCGGGATCGGTCAATGGAGCCGCTTTCGGTTACCTGCGCTCCGTTCTGAACCAGCTTGCGCCGGAATCGAAATTGCCGCGAGCGCTCGGCATCGCGGCGACGTTGAACGAGGCAACCTTCGTGCTGGCTCCGGTGGCAGCATCAGGCCTGGGTACGATCTCGCCGGTGTTTGCCCTTTTGGCCATCACACTTCTCGGCGCCTTGCCGGCTTTTCTCGTTCCCCATGTCAGTTCGGCGCATCTGGAAGACCTGCCGCATGCTGGAGGTTCCATCCTCACACCGGCAATCATGCTGTGGCTGATGTGCGCCGCGGCAGGCGGTGCCGCCGTCGCGGCCATCGAGATCGGTGCGGTGGCGCTGGCCTTGAATTTCGGTTACGCGCCGGCCCTGGCGATCCTGTTCACCGTTCCCTTGTGTTTGGCCTCGGTGAGTGGCGGCATATGGGTCAGCGTGCGCAACCGCAGGGCAACACGCAACGCCGTGCTGGCGCAGCTGTCGGTCATGACGATTGGCTCCGTGATGGCCGCGCTCAACCATTCGATCGGCCTGACTGTCGCCGGTGCCGTGCTGATCGGTTTCGTGCTTGCACCGCTGGCAACCCACTATTCGCTCAGCCTCGATGCGCTGGCGCCGCCGCAGAGGCGGCCGGAAGTCTTCGCCTTGTTGCGCACCGCCAATGCAGTGGGCGTCATTTCCGCAAGCGCATTGCTGACGGTGGCGTCCTTGCCGGTGGCCTTGATGGCGATCATGCTCATGATGATGATCGTGACGCTGGCGGTTGCCATCGCCCGGCCATCATGACGCATTAATAAACCATTTAGCAAGTTTCCCGAGGCATTCTGTCAGCAGTCCCAGTGATTCCAGGAGACGGCAGATGAGGATTTTCACAGTTGCGGCAGCGGCCGTCATGGTCGGCGCCATCAGCTGGGTGCTCTTGCCCCAGACCTCCCCGAGCGTCGACCCGATCGTTTCGGGCTCCATCCAGCGCGATGCGCCGCAGCGGTTTGCGGTGACGAACAATGCCGGCCAGAGCGCCTGCACGGCAGAGCGTGGCGCGCCCGTCTCGCGCCGCAGCCGCGAATTCAGCGCGCCTGCGGATTGCAATACCGTCTGGCCGGGTCTGGCTTCGGCGAAAACCTGGACGGAAAACGAGGACGGCACCGTCATCCTGGCCGATGCCAGCGGCGAAGCCGTGCTGATGATCGTGGCGGGCGACGGCCCCGGTTACGAGGCCATCGAACCGGCCGAAGCCGACATCGCCCTGCGCACGGCCGATTGAGCCGGCGCCGCCTTTTCGGCGGCATAAGCGCGAACCGCATCGCCAAAAGCCTCGAACAGCTTGCGCGACGGCTGGTCGCTCTCGGCCCAATATTCCGGATGCCATTGCACGCCGATGGCAAAACCCTTGGCGTCGATCACCGAAACCGCTTCGACCGTACCGTCTTCGGCGATGGCTTCCACCTGCAGCCGCGGCGCTGTCTTGGAGATGGCCTGCCGGTGCAGCGAGTTTACCTGGATCTCGCCGGTGCCGAGATAGTTCGCGATGCAGGAGCCTTCCTTGATGTGCACGCCCTGGCGGATGGCATAGGCCGTTTCACGCGGCACGCCGTCCGGTTTGCGATGGTCCCACATGCCGGGCATGTCCTGGATCTCGGTGGCCAGCGTGCCGCCCAGCGCGACATTGAGTTCCTGGATGCCGCGGCAGATGGCGAGCATCGGAATGCCGCGCTCCAGCGCCCGGCGGATCAGCGGCAGCGACGTCGCATCGCGCGCCGGATCGAAAGGTCCGTCGCTCTCGCGAACTTCGGCGCCGTAAAGAGCCGGATAGACGTTGGTGGCCGAACCCGAGACGAGCAGGCCGTCGACGCGATCGAGCAGGGCGTCGGGGTCGTTGCCGGTTTCAAGCGCCGGCACGATCATCGCCATGACGCCGGACACATTGTGGATTGCCCGTACGTATTGCGTCTGGACCGCGTGCCAGGTCGTGCTGTCGAATTCCCTGATATCGGCGGGAACGGCCACGAAAGGCTTGGACATGGAAACTCCGTGCGAGAATAAAATATCTTATCCGTTGTGAGAAACCAGAAATGGGGGCAAGTCAACGGATTTTCATCCGGTTTCGCAAAGGTCCTGACGGAAAATTGCGGCAAGGCCACGGCCGGCCGGCCTTCTTGTGCTCCATTGCTGCAAAATACCGTCAGACGTGTCGGATTCGTGCCGCCCGTGCGCCAAAAGAATAACAGTTTCAACGCTTGAAACCGGCAGGGCAACATGTTTAGCTCCGGCCATTGCTGCGTGTCTTCAGAGGAAAAAGGGCAGGCGGCGCCACAAGAGGGAGGCATGTTTATGGATCGTCGTTCATTCATCAAAAAGGCGGGTGTGGCGGGCGCAGGTGCTGCTGCGGCATCGGTTCTGGCAGCACCTGCGATCGCCCAGGAAAACCCGAAAATCACCTGGCGCTTGACGTCATCGTTCCCGAAGAGCCTCGATACGATCTTCGGCGGTGCTGTCGATATCGCCAAGCATGTGTCGGATGCCACGGGCGGCAATTTCACGATCCAACCTTTTGCGGCCGGCGAAATCGTCCCGGGCCTGCAGGCGGCCGATGCCGTCAGCGAAGGCTCGGTCGAGATGTGCCATACGTGCTCCTATTATTATGTCGGCAAGGACCCGACCTTTGCCATCGGCACCGCCATTCCCTTCGGCCTCAATGCGCGCCTGACGAACTCCTGGTACTACGAGGGTAATGGCAATACGCTGATGAACGAATTCTATGCCGGGCATAACCTGTACGGCATGATCTCCGGCAACACCGGTGCGCAGATGGGTGGCTGGTTCCGCAAGGAGATCAACACTGTCGAGGATCTCAAGGGTCTCAAGATGCGCATTGCCGGCCTTGCCGGCAAGGTGGTCGAGAAGCTCGGCGTCATCCCGCAGCAGATCGCCGGCGGCGACATCTACCCCGCGCTGGAAAAGGGTACCATCGACGCCGCCGAGTGGGTCGGCCCTTATGACGACCACAAGCTCGGCTTCAACAAGGTGGCGAAATATTATTATTACCCGGCCTTCTGGGAAGGCGGCCCGGTCATCCATTCCTTCGTCAACCTCGCCAAGTGGAACTCCCTGCCGAAGAATTACCAGACGGTGCTGATCGACGCCTGCGCCTTTGCCAATACCAGCATGATGGCGAAATACGACAAGAAGAACCCGCTGGCCGTCAAGCAGCTGGTTTCCGAAGGCACGGTGCTGCGCCCGTTCAGCCAGGAAATCCTGGAAGCGGCTTATGGCGCTGCCCAGACCGTCTACGCCGAAATTACCGCCAGCAATGCCGCCTTCAAGAAGATCTACGACGACCAGGTTGCCTTCAAGAAGGAAGGTTACCTCTGGATGCAGCTGTCGGAATACACGTTCGATACCTTCATGATGATCCAGCAGCGCGCCGGCAAGCTCTGATCGGGGCCTTGCGCCGTCACATCACTGCAGAAAAAAAAGACCCCGGATCGATGATCCGGGGTCTTTTGATTCCTTGAAACCGGTCCTTACTGGATGACCGGCGGCTGGCTGAGGTCGACCGCGGGCTTCTGTTCCGGTTTCTGTTCGCCACTGGCCGGTTTTTCACCCGGCAGGCCGTCCAGCGCCGGCAGGCTGAGGCCGGGCAGTTGCGTATTGCCCTTGTCGTCAGTGCTGATCGGCGGCAGGCCGAAATTCGGCATCTGGTCGCCGGTGTTTTCGCCGAAGCCGGGCACGATGATGTTGATCGAGTTCGGATCGACCTGCGGCCCCTTGTCCAGCCAATGCGTCACCGATTGCGGCCAGAAGATCACCACCGCCACCAGGATCAGCTGCATCGCCAGCCAGGGAAGGGCACCCATGTAGATATCGGTCGTCTTCACCTCCTTGGGGGCGATGGAGCGCAGGTAGAAGAGGGCGAAGCCGAAGGGCGGATGCATGAAGCTGGTCTGCATGTTGATGCAGATCAGCACGCCGAACCAGATGAGGTCGATGCCGAGCGCCTGGGCCACGGGCGCCAGCATCGGCACGACGATGAAGGCGATCTCGAAGAAATCCAGGAAGAAGGCGAGGATGAAGATGAAGATGTTGACGAAGATCAGGAAGCCGACCGGCCCGCCGGGCAGGCCGGTCAGAAGGTGCTCGATCCACAGTGAACCATCCATGCCCTGGAAGACCAGGCTGAAGCAGGTGGAGCCGATGAGGATGAACACCACCATCGACGTGATGTGCATCGTCGAGCTCATGCCCTGGCGGATCAGCGGCCAGGTCAGGCGGCGATGCATGGCGGCAAGCCCCATGGCGCCGACGACCCCGAGCGCGCCGGCCTCCGTCGGCGTGGCAAGTCCCATGAAGATCGTTCCGAGCACCAGGAAGATCAGCACGATCGACGGGATCATGCCGGCCAGAACCTTGAACAGCAGCTTCATGTCCAGCTCGCCGCGCACCTCCAGCGGCAGCGGCGGCATGTCTTTCGGCCGGATGATCGACAGCACGAGGATGAAGACCAGGAAGATCGCCACCTGCAGAAGCGACGGGCCGATGGCGCCGAGATACATGTCGCCGACCGAACGGCCAAGCTGGTCGGCGAGAACGACGAGCACCAGCGATGGCGGGATGAGCTGGGTGATGGTGCCCGAGGCGGCGATGACGCCGGTTGCGAGCCTCGTATTATAGCCGTAGCGCAGCATGATCGGCAGCGAGATCACCCCCATGGTGATGACCGAGGCGGCGACCGTGCCGGTGATGGCGCCGAGGATGGCGCCGACCACGATCACCGCATAAGCGAGGCCGCCGGGGACCGCGCCGAACAGCTTGCCGGTGCCCTCAAGCAGGTCTTCGGCCAGGCCGCAGCGTTCGAGGATCGCTCCCATGAAGGTGAAGAAGGGGATGGCGAGCAGCAGGTCATTGGAGATGATGCCGAAAAAACGGTGCGGCAGCGCCTGCAGGAAGACCGGATCGAAATGTCCGGTCACGATGCCGAGGACACCGAAAAACAGCCCGACGGCGGCCAGCGAGAAGGCCACCGGGAAGCCGTAGAGCATGAAGGCGATCATGCCCACGAACATCAGGGGCGGCATAATTCCATAGGTAAACAAGGGTGGTTTCCTCCCGATCCCGGCGAGCGCTTACTGCAGCGGCTTTTCGTATTTGGTGTCGAGCTTGATCCAGCCGCCGAGGGCGGCGATGCGCTTGATCAACTCGGACAAGCCCTGCATCGCAAGGAACAGGAAGCCGAGCACGAGCACCAGCTTGACCGGCCAGCGGATCAGGCCGCCGGCATTCGACGACATTTCGCCCTGCGCGAACGACGTGGCGAATACCGGCCAGCAGGACCAGGCAAGATACAGGCAGGCGGGAATAAGAACGGTGATAATGCCGATGATGTCGACGATCATCCGCCCGCGCTCGGAAAGCGCGCCGTAGATGAGGTCGACGCGGACATGCTCGTTCTTGCAGAGCGTGTAGGACGCGCCCATCAGCACGATGAAGGCAAACATGTACCACTGGATTTCCAGCCAGGCATTCGAGCTGTAACTGAATGTGTAGCGAATAATCGCGTTCGCAGCGCTGATCAGGCAGCAAAACAGAACGGCATATTCACAGAGATGACCAATTGCCTTGTTGAATGCGTCGATGCCGCTGCTGATCTTGAGCAGTATCATCTTGTCCTCCTTCCCCATTTTTATGCCTGCGGTGGGACAGAACCGGCGGCATTTTTTATGTGATGCCAAAGCGCTTTGGCATCACGATCTCCTCGCTCCAATGCATAGAGGAAAAACAAAGGCTCGCGCAACACGCCTTTTGGCGAAGACCCGCGGCAGCGCCCTCCCGTCCGGCGGCTCGAAACCGGCTTTCAAAGGGGGAAAAACGGGAGGTGTATCGTTTCAGTCTGAAATCAAATCTTAAAACGTTTCACCTATGGTCCGCGGCGCGCATAGGGAACTCATGATGAAGACTCGAAGCCCGGACGGCGTTCCGACAGAGGTGTATCTGTCGTTCGTCGCTTCTTTGTTCGGCAACCGCAAGACTTTGTTTACCGGCATGATCGTTCATGTCGTGACCTATGCTGCCGTCTACGCAAAAAGCGGCGATGCGTTTTACATATATCTCACCGGGATCTTTGCCTGCGTCTGCCTGTTCCGCATCTACTGGTTCGGCCGTTTCGACCGCACCGACAAGAATGCGCTGAGCCGCAGCGATATCGCCGAATGGGAGCTCCGTTATCTCTATGGTGGCGTGGCCACCACCACCATTCTCGGTATCGGCAGCGGTTACTCCATCTATTTCCTGCGCGATTCGTTCTGCGAGCTTGCCTGCATCTCGGTAACCCTGGCCTCGATGGTTTCGGTCGTTGGGCGCAATTACGGGTCCAGCAAGGCCGTCAACCTGCAGACGCTCAGCGCCTGCGTGCCGATCATGATCGGTTTCCTGCTGGTCGGCGATCCGTACATGGCCGTGCTGGCCGTTCTTCTCGTTCCCTTCCTGCTGACGACGCGGATGATGGCGAACGGCGTGCGCGAATTCCTCTACAACTACGTCATTGCCTCGCGCGAGGTCTCGCTGATCGCCGACCGGTTCGACACGGCGCTCAACAACATGCCGCACGGCCTGTTCATGGTCGATGGCAACAACCGCATCCAGGTCGCCAACCGCAAGGCCTGTGAATTGCTGCATCTTGGCAACCAGGAAAGCCTGAAGGATTGCGACCTCGACGTCGTGCTGCGCTACGGCTCGCGGCACACCTTCGTCGACGGATCGCTGCCGTCGCTGATCCAGCGCCAGCTGACGCAGCTGACGGATGGCTCTTTGTCGCGCACGCTGGTCGAATTCTCCGAGAACCTGTTCCTGGAATTCACGGCAAGCCGACGGCCGGATGGTGTCGTCGTGCTGATCTTCGAGGATGTGACGCCACGCATCCGCGCCGAGCGGCGCATCCTCCACATGGTGCGCTACGATCCGTTGACCGGCCTTCCCAACCGCGAATTTTTCGTGGAAAGCGTGCAGGACTGGTTCAGGCGGCATGGCGGCGGCGGCAGGGTCGGTTTCCTGATCCTTGATGTCGATGAATTCAAGCATGTCAATGACATGAAGGGCCATGTCACCGGCGACCGCCTGCTCTGCCGCGTTGCCGACGAACTGCAGCGCATCGTCGGCGACGAGACGATCGTCGGCCGGTTGATGGGCGACCAGTTCGTGCTGTTCTTCCCCGATGAGAAGGGGCTCGACCTTGGCGAGCGCATCCGGGCGACGCACGCGGCGATCTGTGGTTCCTATGAAGTCGACGGCACGACCTTCCGCGTCAACTTCAGTGCCGGCTACGTCATCCTCGGCAGCGACGAATTCCGGCAGGAGGAATGGCAGATCAAGGTCGATCTGGCGCTCTTCGAAGCCAAGTCGCGCGCCAAGGGAAGCTGCGTCGCTTTCGAGCAGGAGATGGACGCACGATACGTCGAGCGCCAGAAGCTCAAGGTCGATCTCCGCGAAGCCGTGGAAAAGGGCGGCCTGCATGTGGTCTACCAGCCGATGTACCGGCCGGACGGCACCCATATCGAATGCTGCGAGGCGCTGGTGCGCTGGGTGCACCCCGAACGTGGCTCCATTCCGCCGAATGTCTTCATCCAGATCGCCGAGGAGATGGGGATCGTCTCCGAGATCACCCGCTTCGTCCTGCAGCAGGCCTGCGCCGACTGCGCCTCCTGGCCCGACGATATCGGCGTTTCCGTCAACCTGTCGGTTCAGGATCTTCGCAACGAAAACATCCTGAGCGTGGTAGCGGATGCGCTGGGCCGGGCAGGGCTACCGGCCTCGCGCCTGCATCTCGAAGTCACCGAAGGGTCTCTTCTGGACGAACTGGGCGTCGCGCGCAGCGTCCTGACGCATTTGCGCGGCCGCGGCGTCACCATCGCCATCGACGATTTCGGAACGGGTTTCTCGAGCCTCAGCTATCTCGACAACCTGCCGGTGGACGTCATCAAGATCGACCGGTCTTTCGTGCGCAACATCAGCGAGGAGGCGCGGGGCTTCAAGCTGCTTCGCGGCATCGTCCACCTGTCGCGCGAACTCGACCTGCGCATCGTCGTCGAAGGCGTCGAGACCGAAGACCAGCTCATGCTGCTGAACAAGTATCAGTGCGCCGATCTCATCCAGGGATATGTCTTCTCGGTTCCATTGCCCTCCAGGAGCCTGCTCGGGCTGATGGAAGCCTTGGCGAACAAGTCTGCTGCCACGCAGCGCCAGAAGATGATCGTCTGAAATCCCCGCCCTCGAAGGCTGTTTCGTTAACATGCGCCCGGCGTTAATCATGTCGTTTAAGCTATTGTTAACCTTAATAAATGGTATTTAGTTCAATTTGTAGATACACGTTGTGTCTTGCCACTCACCCGTATCATTAAGTGTTTATTAACGCTGATGGGGATGTGTGATGAGTCAAGCGATCGAGACGGCAGCGGAGACTTCCGGCGGCTTCAAAGACAAACTGATGCGGCTTCTCGATGGGGTCGAGTATCGCCGGGTCGAGACCTCCGAGGACATGGAGGACATCGCCCGCATCCGCTACAAGGCCTACAAGATGGCCGATATCCTGCCGCTCAAGGGATCGACGCTGATCGACGACATCGATTTCGACCCGCATGCCTTCGTTTTCGGTGTCTATTACCAGGAGCGGCTTATCAGCACGGTGCGGGTGCATCATGTGACGCCGGAGCATCGCGTCAGTTCCTCCGGCAGCGTTTTCCCGGAAGAGATCAATGGCTTCCTCGATGCCGGCATGTCGCTGATCGACCCGGTGCGGTTTGCCGCCGATCCTCTGGTGATGCGCGAAATGCCGGCCATTCCCTACCTGACCCTGCGCATTGCCACCATGGCCTCGGACTATTTCGGCACGGATCGCGTGCTGCAACTGGTCAGCCCGCAGCACGCCGCGTTCTACCGCCGGGTCTTCCAGGCGGACGTGCTCGTCGAGCCGCAGAAGAACAGGGGCAAATACAATATCGAACTCACCCTGATGGCAACGCGCGTCAAGGAAGTGTTGCCGAAACTGTACGTCCGTTATCCGTTCTTCAAGTCGGAAGCGTTCGAGCGGCGCATGATGTTTTCCCGCGTTTCCGATACCGGCATTACCCCGCTCACCATCCTGCCGACGGCGCGGTTCGTCAGCGCACATTGATTGCTCACCGGCAGGAACGAAACATCGGTCTGTGCGTTTGTTCCGGGTGATATTTAGTCATTTCCGGAGGATTTCATGGAAGACGCACAGGTCGGGTGGATTGCAGCAATCATCATCGGCGGTATTGCCGGCTGGCTTGCAGAGAAGTTCATGAACAGCAACATGGGTTTGCTGATGAACATCCTGCTCGGCATCGTCGGGGCGATCGTCGCCAATGCCTTGCTGTCGGTTTTCGGTATCGCGCTCGGCGGCTGGTTGGGTTATCTCGTCGCCGGTTTCGTCGGCGCCTGCATCCTGATCGCGCTTGGGCGGGTCATCCGACGATAGCGATGTGATGTACAATTCATGAGCTTGCAGGCGAGGCCGGTTTCTTTGGAACCGGCCTTGCTGCGTCATCATCTTCCATTGCGCTTTTCCGCCACTTTGTGTAGGGCTGCATTGGATGTATGTTCGTCGTGGACATGTGTGATCCGAAAGATTCGGCAGGGTGCTGCTGCGGGTCGACGGGGACCCGGCGGACCGGTGGCAGGGAGATTGATTTATGAGCGAACATCACAACGGTCCGGTTGAAACCGGTGCGCCGATGAACTATCCGGAACACGAAAAGACCTACAACATGTTCATCCATGGTGCGAAATACGGCACCATGATCATCGTCGTCCTGCTGATCGCCATGGCCGCAGGCTTCTTCACCACCGCCGGGTTCCTCGGCAGCGTCATTCTCTTCTTTTTCCTCAACATCGCGGGTTTCTTCCTGCTCCGTTGATCCGGCGACAGTAAGCCGGCCTTGACAATGATGCGCGGGCGGCGGCAACGCCGCCGTGCTGTTGTTTGTCGCCACATCAGTCCCGACAAGACCAGCCATTCGGAAGTTGCCCTTGAATGTGCGCCTTGAGCAGCGTCACGGGTGAATTTTGGTCGCGGCATCCCTTTTTCAATTTATTTCGTTTCGGACTGTTTCACTCCAGGCCATGGAGAAAGTCGCGATCCTCCTTGCATCCATAACGTTTGCTGGGAAGTAGATTTTTGATGGAAAAACACGCGATGAGAGATTTTTGTCGAATCATGGTCGGTTTTACTTAGATTTTCGTGTAAGTTTTGCCTTACATCTCGCTAATTTTCACGGTTAACTACCCGTAAATCGTTATATCATAATATACCCACATCAATTTCGGTGGGTGTTACAATGAAGATCTCCTACAAACTGGCGGCCTCGACAATAGGTCTTGTCCTGTTGATCCTTGGTGCGATTGCATCGACATTTTTCGTCATGGCCTCGATGGAAGGATCTATGTCCAGCATCGTGGTGGATCGCCTTGTTCCGGCCAAGGATCTCAAGGAGATTGGCGACCTCTACGCGGTCAATATCGTCGATACCTCCCACAAGATCCGCAGCGGCGCGCTGGACTGGGACAAAGGATATCGGTCGATTGACGAATCGCTTGTCCGTTCGAAGGCGATCTGGACCGCCTACCTTGCGACCTATCTGACCGCCGAGGAAAAACAACTCGCCGAGAGCGCCAGCACCGTCCTGGCGTCCATGGATCGCAGCCTCGACAAGCTCAAGTCGATCGTCGCCGGCCACGACAAGGCCGCTCTCGACGCCTACGTCTCGAACGAGCTTTATCCGACCATCGACCCGTTCTCCGAAAAGATCAGTGCGCTGGTCGACCTGCAGATCCGCATCGGCCAGGAGGAGTTCGTTCGCGCCCAGGCAACAAGGGCGACGAATTCCACCTTGATGCTGGTGTTCTCCCTCGTGGCGCTGGGCGTGTCCGGCCTTGCCTTGTGGATCATCCTCGTCGGCGTTTCGCGTCCGCTGAACACGATCACCGATCGGATGAAGCAATTGGCCGGCGGCACGATCGATATCGACGTTCCCTATGCCGGGCGTCGTGACGAGATCGGGGCGATTGCCGGTGCGCTGGAAATCTTCCGGCAGGCGGCCCACAGCAACCGGCGGCTTGAGCAGGAGGCGGAGGAGAACCGTCGTCGGGCGGAAGCCGACCGGATCGAAACGCAGCGCAAGGCCGAAGCCGATGCTGCCGAACGTCTGCGCATCGCAACTGCCGGGCTTGCCGCCGGGCTGCGGCGCCTGGCCGGTGGCGATCTGACCGTCCAGTTGAACGATGCCTTCGCCCAGGAGTTCGAAGCGCTGCGCAGCGACTTCAATCAATCCGTCCAGCAACTGGCTTCGGTCCTTTCGGAGGTATCCCTGGCGGTCAACGGCATGGACGATGGTTCGCGGGAAATCGCCGATGGTGCTGGCGATCTGTCGAAGCGCACCGAACAGCAGGCCGCGGCTCTGGAAGAGACAGCGGCGGCACTGGATGAGATCACCACGAATGTTTCCAATTCCGCCAAGCTGACGCAGGAAGCCAAGCACGTTGCTGACCGCGCCAACGCCTCGGCGTTGCATTCCGCCGAGGTTGTTTCCAATGCCGAGGAGGCCATGCGGCGGATCGAAGGCAGTTCGCAGCAGATTTCCAACATCATTGGCGTCATCGACGAGATCGCTTTCCAGACGAACCTGCTGGCACTGAATGCCGGTGTCGAAGCCGCTCGTGCCGGCGAGGCGGGCAAGGGTTTTGCCGTCGTTGCCCAAGAGGTGCGCGAGCTTGCCCAGCGTTCGGCGCAGGCGGCAAAGGAGATCAAGGCACTCATCCAGAATTCGACGTCGGAAGTCGAAAGCGGTGTGAAGCTGGTGCGCGATACCGGCGAGGCGCTCGGAAACATCGGCACCTATATCGTCGAGATCAACCAGCATGTCGCGGCCATCGCCATCTCGGCGAAAGAACAGTCGACGGGGCTGTCCGAAGTCAACATTGCCGTCAACCAGATGGACCAGACGACGCAGCAGAATGCTGCCATGGTCGAACAGTCCACCGCGGCGGCGACCTCGCTGTCGCAGGAGGCCGCGCGGTTGCGCGGGCTGATCGCCCAGTTCCAGATCGATGCCGGCGCGGCGCAGGCCAAGTCGCTTCGCAAGGCCGCTTCCGCGATGGACACACATGGTTCGTCCGCGCGGCATCAGCGGACAGCAGCCGCACCGCGCAAGGCGGCGTCGGGTGGCAACTGGCAGGAATTCTGACGGGATTGGTGAACATGATGCCGGCTGGACGTGGCCGGCATCGGGCAGCAGCGCGGTAGCAAACCTGCCGCCGGAATGTGTTTCGCCTCAAGCTGCATGGTCTTGCAGCTTGAGGCGAATTGTTTTTCAGGTGGCGCTGCCGCGCGTCCGGGCAAGGCCGTCCTTGGCCGGGGTGTATTTCGGATCGAGCCGCAGGGCGTGCGAATAGGATTTCGACGCCTTGGCCTTGTCGCCGCGACGCTCGTAGACGAGAGCCTGGTTGGCCCAGGATTCGGCGACGTTGCCGTTCAGCTCGATGGCGTGGTTGAAGTCGGCGAAGGCGTTGTCGTCGTCGTTCAGGGCCAGATAGGAGATGCCGCGGCCGTTATAGGGTTCCGGCGAGTTGGACGACAGGGAAATCGCCTTGGCGAAGTCGTCGATCGCCTTCTCATGCTGGCCGCGCTTCTGCAGGATCAGGCCGCGATTGTGGTAGGCGCGGCCATCCGTCGTATCGAGCTGGATAGCGCGGTTGAAGTCGTTGAACGCCTCGTCCATGCGGCCGGCCTGGCGATAAAGATTGCCGCGGCCGATATAAGCGACGTCATAATTGGCGTTGATCTGCAGTGCCGCATTGTAGTCGGCGGCCGCTTCGCCCAGCTTGCCCATGTTGCGATAGACCAGCGCGCGGTTGGCATAGGCCTGATAGAAGCGCGGGTTGATCTGAATGGCGCGATTGAAATCGTCAAGCGCCCGGCTGAACTGTCCGGCGCGGCCATAAGCGGAGCCGCGGACATTGTAGCCTTCCGGATCGTTCGGATTGCTGTTGATGACGCCGGACAGGGAGGCGATGTTTTCCTCCGACCCCTGTTCCCTCTCGACCTTGATCATGTCGTCCGTGGTTGCCGTCTGGCAGCCGGTCAGGGCGCAGGCGGAAAACAGCATCATGACAGCAGCCGAAACGTAGCCGCTGATGGAAAAACGCACCGGGCTCGCCGTCGTGAAAGAAGCAGATTTGATGGTCATCTCAGCCAATCGTCAGTCTCGCATCGCTACCGGGTGCCAAACATTTTGCCGGTTGCTGTCCCCGCGAGAGAACCAAAAAAAGCGGCGGCGAACACATCGCCCCCGCCAGACATGCAATTGGATTACGTCGAAATGACGACGGTTCACCGAGCCGAGGGGCGGCTGCTGACAAGGCCTTCGCGGATGGCGCGCTTGCGCGCCAGCTTGCGAACGCGGCTCAGAGCTTCCGCCTTTTCACGGACACGCTTTTCGGAGGGCTTCTCGAAGTGGTCCCGCATCTTCATTTCGCGGAAAATGCCCTCGCGCTGCAATTTCTTTTTCAGAACGCGGAGCGCCTGATCGACATTGTTATCGCGGACAAGTACCTGCACGTGAAATCCCGTTCCTTCGTTTGATTTTGGTGTCGGAGTGCAGAAAACTCCAGACAATAAACATAACGCTCGCGCGGGCGGAGCCCGGCGATTTCGGAGCGCATTAACAGATCGAAACCGAAAAGTCCAGTGAGCATGTTGTTTTGCCCGGGATAAAACCCTATGCCGTCACAAGACGGAGCCGCGTGTCGAAAGCCGGGCTTGAATGCGTCGCAAAAGAGCCGTTGTGTCGGGATTGGATTTGCGATTTCTTGTCCCGACCATTTTGGGCCTGATCCACAGGAGTAAGACGCGAATGCGCAAATATTCGGTTTTTGCCGTCGTCCGTGAGGCGATGCGCGGACACAAGGGCTGGGAGGCGCAATGGGCCTCGCCCGAGCCGCGCAAGGAATACGACGCCATCATCGTTGGCGGTGGCGGCCACGGCCTGGGCGCTGCCTATTATCTTGCCAAGGAACACGGCATCACCAATGTCGCGGTTCTGGAAAAGGGCTGGATCGGCGGCGGCAACACCGGCCGCAACACGACGATCATCCGCTCGAACTATCTCTATGAAGAGAGCATGGACATCTACGAACATGCCCTCAAGCTATGGGAAGGCCTGAGCCAGGATCTCAACTACAACGTCATGTATTCGCCGCGCGGCGTCATGATGCTGTCGCATAACATTCACGACCAGCAGTCGTTCAAGCGTCACGTGCACGCCAACCGGCTTTACGGCATCGACAATGAATGGCTGACGCCGGAGCAGGCAAAAGCCTATTGCCCGCCGCTCGACATATCGAAGACTGCCCGTTACCCGATCAACGGTGCTGCCTTGCAGCGCCGCGGCGGCACCGCCCGCCACGATGCGGTTGCCTGGGGATATGCCCGCGGCGCATCCGATCGCGGCGTGCACATCATCCAGAATTGCGAAGTCACCGCCATTCGCCGTGGCCCTGATGGCGCCGTCATCGGCGTCGATACCAATCGCGGTTTCATCGGCGCCAAGAAGATCGGCGTGTCGGCGGCCGGCCACACCTCGGTCATCATGAACATGGCGGATGTGCGCGTGCCGCTGCAGTCGAGCCCGCTGCAGGCGCTGGTGTCCGAGCCGCTGAAGCCGATCTTCCCCTGCGTCGTCATGTCGAACACCGTGCATGCCTATATCTCGCAGTCCGACAAGGGCGAGCTTGTCATCGGCGCCGGCACCGACCAGTATAATTCCTATTCCCAGACCGGCGGCATCCAGATCATCGAGCACACGCTCGATGCCATCTGCGAACTCTTCCCGATGTTCCGCCGCGTCAAGATGATGCGCCAGTGGGGCGGTATCGTCGACAACACGCCGGACCGTTCGGCGATCCAGGACGTCACGCCGGTTCCGGGCCTGTTCGTCAATTGCGGCTGGGGCACCGGCGGCTTCAAGGCGACGCCGGGTTCGGCGCATCTTTTCGCGCATCTGATCGCCCGCGGCGAGCCGCACCGGCTGGCAGCCGGCCTGACGCTCGACCGTTTCCGCACCGGCCGCCTGATCGACGAAGCGGCAGCAGCGGCTGTGGCGCACTGATGATGGCCTCACTCCTGCCGATCGCCGCCCTGTCGGTTCTGCCGGCAAGTCCCGCGGGAGATTATTTCCCGGGCGTGGGCGATTTTCGTGCGCAGGAGATCAAGAAGGTCCAGAGCGAGAAGGACTGGCCGTTTACCGCCGAGGGCGGCCTGCTGATGTGTGCCTACGTGCTCAAGGAGCCGACGGTCTATTTCGTGCCGGACCATCCGGAAGGCGAGACGCCCAGGCCCTACCACATCAGCTACGACGTGGCGGCGATGGCCTTCGTCAACATCGGCCAGACCGATGTGTTGAAGCCTTACGACTCGCTTGAACAATTGCTGGACAGGATGACGCCCTATGTCGCGCTGGGGCGGCGCCTGTGTGAACAACCCGCCGGGACGGTGATCCCGGACACCGAACTTTAGAGACAGGTCAGGACGATGCTTCTCATCTATTGCCCCTATTGCGAAGAAGAGCGCTCCGAGCTCGAATTCCGCGGCGCCGGCGACGCCCATATCGCCCGGTCGGCCAACATCGCCGCGATCTCCGACGAGGAGTTCGAGGCCTATTTCTTCCTGCGCGAGAACCCGAAAGGGATGATCTTCGAGCGCTGGCGCCACATCCATGGCTGCGGCCGCTTCTTCAACGCCGCGCGCGACACGGTCAGCGACCGTTTTGTCAAGACCTACAAGGCCGGCGAGCCGAAGCCGGATCTCTATCCCGCGCCGGCCACAGCCGCCACTGTCGAAACCTACGAGGCCCTGGAAGGAGACGCCCAATGAGCGGCGCCAATCGTATCGCCGGCAAGGGCCGCCTGACGCCCGCCCGCACCGCCCGTTTCACCTTCGACGGCAAGAGCTACACGGCACTGCAGGGCGATACCGTCGCCTCGGCGCTCCTGGCCAATGGCGTGCATCTGCTCGGCCGCTCGTTCAAATACCACCGTCCGCGCGGCATCCTGTCGGCCGGTCCGGAAGAGCCGAATGCCCTGCTCGACGTCTCGCGCGATAGCGCCCGCCGCCAGCCGAACGTCCGCGCCACGGTGCAGGAAGTCTTTGACGGCATGAAGGCTGAATCGCAGAACCGCTGGCCGTCGCTCGCCTTCGATGTCGGCGCGGTCAATGATCTGATGTCGCCGTTCTTCGCCGCCGGTTTCTACTACAAGACCTTCATGTGGCCGAAGAAGGCCTGGCACGGCATCTACGAACCCTTCATCCGCCGCGCGGCCGGTCTCGGTGTCGCGCCGACCGAAGCCGACCCGGATCACTATGCCAGCCGCTACGCCCATTGCGACGTGCTGGTGGTCGGTGCCGGCGTTGCCGGCCTTGCGGCGGCCTTGGCCGCGGCTGAAGCCGGTGCCCGTGTCATCCTCGTCGACGAGCAGCCGGAAGTCGGCGGTGCCTTGCATTTCGACAATGGCCTCACCGTCAACGGCCAGTCCGGTTACGACTGGGCGCAGACGACGGCGGCCCGGCTTGCCACCCTGCCGAATGTGCAGGTGCTGACGCGCACGACGGCCTTCGGCTATTACAACCACAATTTCGTGGCACTTGCCGAACGCGTCACCGATCATATGGCCAAGCTAGGCAAGCAGTTGCCGCGTGAGCGTCTATGGCAGGTCCGCGCCAAGCGCGTCATCCTGGCGACCGGCGCTATCGAGCGCCACATGGTTTTCCCGAACAACGACCGCCCGGGTATCATGCTCGCTTCGGCCGGCCGCACGTTCCTCAACCACTTCGGTGTTGCCGTCGGTGCCAAGGTCGGCGTCTACACCGCCCATGATTCCGCCTATGAAGCGGCCTTCGACCTGAAGAATGCCGGCGTCGCCATCGCGGCCATCGTCGATTCGCGGGACAATCCGGGTGCAGCGGTGCTGGCGGAAGCGCGGCGGCTCGGCATCGAGGTGCTGACCGGCCATTCCGTCGTCAACACCTCCGGCCGGCTGCGCATCTCCTCCATGCAGGTCGCCCGCAACGGTGGCGGCTCGCCGCAGAAGATCGTCGTCGATGCGCTCTTGGTTTCCGCCGGCTGGACGCCGTCTGTGCACCTGTTCTCGCAGTCGCGCGGCAAGCTCTCCTTCGAAGGCGAAAAGCAGCGGTTCCTGCCGGGCACCTATGCCCAGGACAGCCTCTCCGTCGGCGCCTGCAACGGCACTGACGAGCTGCAGGCTGCCATCGAGGAAGCGCTCGCTGCCGGCGAGTTGATGGCCCGCGCCACCGGGGCTGCCGGCGGCAATGCCATATCGCTCTCCGGCGAAGCGGCCTTCGAATGGACCGGCGGCATGATCGGCGCTTCGGAAGGGGCAGGGCCGGACACCACGGTCAAGGCCTTCATCGACTTCCAGCACGATGTCTGCGCCAAGGACATTCGTCTGGCGGTACGCGAAGGCATGCACTCGATCGAGCACATCAAGCGCTTCACCACCAACGGCATGGCTTCCGACCAGGGCAAGCTGTCGAACATGCACGGTCTGGCGATCGCAGCTGAAGCGCTCGACCGCCCGATCCCGCAGGTCGGCCTCACCACCTTCCGCCAGCCCTATACGCCGGTCACCTTCGGCACGATCATCAGCCATTCGCGCGGGGCGCTCTTCGATCCCGCCCGCAAGACGCCGATGCATGCCTGGGAAGAGGCGCACGGCGCCGAATTCGAGGATGTTGGCAACTGGAAGCGTGCGTGGTTCTACCCGAAGGCGGGTGAAACCATGCACGAGGCGGTCAACCGCGAATGCAAGACGGTGCGCACCACCGCCGGCCTGTTCGATGCCTCGACGCTCGGCAAGATCGAGGTCGTCGGCCCGGATGCGGCCACCTTCCTCAACCTGCTCTACACCAACGCATGGGACACCTTGAAGCCCGGCCGCTGCCGCTACGGCATCATGACCCGTGAAGATGGCTATGTGTATGACGATGGCGTCGTCGGCCGTCTTGCCGAAGACCGCTTCCACGTCACCACCACGACGGGCGGTGCGCCGCGCGTGCTGCACCACATGGAAGACTACCTGCAGACGGAATTCCCGCATCTGAAGGTCTGGCTGACCTCGACCACGGAACAGTGGGCGGTCATTGCCGTCCAGGGTCCGAAGGCGCGCGAGATCCTCGCGCCGCTGGTCGAAGGTATCGATCTGTCTGCGGATGCTTTCCCGCATATGAGCGTTGCAGAAGGCAAGATCTGCGGTGTGCCGACCCGGCTCTTCCGCGTTTCCTTCACCGGCGAGCTCGGATTCGAAGTCAACGTGCCGGCCGATTTCGGCCAGGCCGTCTGGGAGGCGATCTGGGCGCAGGCCGAACCGCAGGGTGCCTGTGCCTACGGCACGGAAACCATGCACGTGCTGCGCGCCGAAAAGGGCTACATCATCGTCGGGCAGGACACCGACGGCACGGTAACCCCGGATGATGCCGGCGTCGCCTGGGCTGTCTCGAAGAAGAAGGCCGATTTCGTCGGCATTCGTGGCCTCAAGCGCCCGGACCTGATGCGGGAAGGCCGCAAGCAGCTCGTCGGCCTGATCACCAAGGATCCGTCCGTGGTGCTGGAAGAAGGCGCGCAGATCGTCGCCGATCCCAACCAGCCGAAGCCGATGACCATGCTCGGCCATGTCACCTCGTCCTACTGGTCGGAAAATTGCGGCCGCTCAATCGCCTTTGCGCTCGTCGCCGGCGGTCGCGCCCGTGTCGGCCAGACGCTGTACATCCCGATGCCGGACCGCACCATCGCTGCAGAGGTGACCGACACCGTGTTCTTTGACAAGGAAGGAGCCCGTATCAATGGCTGACCTGACGCAAGCTCTTCGCCGCGCACCGCTTTCGGGCGTCCACGGTGGCTCCTCCACCGTCCGCCTGACGCCTGCTGCCCCGGCAAGCCGTATCGCGCTGCGCGCCGGGCCGGATGCCGTCTTCGCCCTTTCCGGTGCCCTCGGCCTCGACCTGCCGACACGCCCGAAGGGTTCCGCCTCCGCCAACGGCCGCACCGCCATCTGGCTCGGCCCGGACGAATGGCTGGTGATCGACGAGAATGGCGCTGACCTCGTTGCCGCAGCCGGCTCGTCCGGTACGCTGCATGCGGCGACCGACGTTTCGCATCGCAACACGGCCATCATCGTCTCCGGCCCAGGCGCCGGAACGGCGATCAATGCCGGTTGCCCGCAGGACCTGTCGCTCGCCGTCTTCCCGGTGGGCGCCTGCTCGCGCACCATTCTCGGCAAGGCCGAAATCGTGCTCCTGCGTCTCGCCGAGGATACGTTCCGCGTCGAATGCTGGCGGTCTTTCTCGACCTATGTTTTCGGCATGCTGGCGGAAGGTGCGGAAGACGCGGGCGCTTGAGCGCTGAAATGAAAATCGCTGCTTTTGAACTAACCAGCGAAGTTGGATGTCCGGCTTTGGAGGGTTAGTTCAAAGCGATGATTTCATTCGCCCGGCTTGGGCGCATGGCGATGCCGCTTTATGTCCCATTCATGAAGACGCATCGCCATATAGGCGAGGAGAACCACGCTTGCAGGCGTCACAACGAAAGCGAGTGTCCATATGTCCATCATGCCAATCCCGTGAGGGTGCGTCTCGCCATCAAATGTAATGCAATGGCAGCTAAAAACCAACCCGCGATGCCAAAAGCGAAACGAAGCGTCGAGATACTGCTGCCGAAGTTTCCGATATTGTAGAGATATCCCGCCAAGGGCGTCGCGATGCCAACTGTAAAGCATGCGGTCGAAGCGCGGTCGAGCGCATTTGCGAGAAGCTTCGTTTTTTCATTGTCGATCAGTGGCATGCCCCAATCTTTGGTCGTTCACACATTCTCCGGCCGATCCTTCGGGTCGAACTGCACCAGCGTCAGCCAGGTCGCCGTCAGCGCCGGCTTACGTTCCTTTTCGATCTCGACGGAGACGTCGTAGGTGATCATCAAGAGGCCGGCGCCACGGAAACGGGCTTCGGCCAGCGAAAAATGTCCCCGCACCCGCGCGCCACATTTGACGGGCGACATGAAGCGCACCTTGTCGAAGCCGTAGTTGATCCCCATCGTCTGTTCACGGATTTTCGGCGCGCCTTCGTAGCTCATGGTGGAAAGCAGCGACAGCGTCAGGAAACCATGGGCAATGGTGCCGCCAAAAGGCGTTTCCGCGCGGGCTCGCTCGGCATCGACATGGATAAACTGATAGTCGTCGGTCGCCTCGGCGAAGATATCGATCTTTTTCTGGTCGACGGTAATCCAGGAGGAAACGCCCAATTCCTTGCCGACAAGGCCGTTGATATCACACAGCGATATTTCCTGGAGCATATTCGATTTCCGTTCTGGCGGCTGGCGGGGCGTTGAGGGGGGCTAATTCTCGAGGCAGAAGGTCACGGAGCGGGGCGCGGCCTCGATGTCGGCGATGTGGGTCGCAAGGCCGGGCGAGAGCACCTGCCAGCCACCTTCTGTCGGAGGCAGGTGGAAGATGCGGGCTTCGCGATCCCGGTTGATCAGGACAGCGAGACGGCATGGCTGGCCGGTTTCGGCATCCAGGGTTCTGATCACCATGGAAAGCGTCTTGCCTTGGGCGTTTTCCCAGTCGCCAACGGTCATCGGCGTACCGCTTTGCGTCAACCATTCGATGTCGCCATCGGCACCGGAGAAGAAACCTGTCTGCCGCAGCACCGAAAATCGGTTCCTCAGTCCCGACAGAAAAGCCGTGTGATCGATCAGCGCGCCGTCGAGTGTTTTCCAGTCGATCCAGGTGATCTCGTTGTCCTGGCAATAGGCATTGTTGTTGCCGCGCTGGCTGCGGCCGCCTTCATCGCCTGCGGTCAGCATGATGCTGCCGCGGCTGGCAAACAGCGTTCCAAGCAGGGCCGTCACATCCTGCCTGCGGCGGTCGATGACCGCCCAGTCATCCGTGGCGCCTTCCGCGCCGTTGTTCCAGGAGAAATTCTCGTTGTGGCCGTCGCGATTGTCTTCGCCGTTCGCCTCGTTGTGCTTGTGTGCGTGGGAGACCAGGTCCATGAGCGTAAAACCGTCATGGGCTGCGAGGAAATTGACGCTTCGCGTGATCTTGCCGCCTTCGCGGGAAAACGTGTCGGACGAACCGGCAAGCGCCGTCGCCAAGGCGCCTGTCGTACCGTCGTCGCCGCGCCAGTAGCGCCTAACGTCGTCGCGGGCACGGTCGTTCCATTCCAGGAAGGGCGGCGGGAAATTGCCGAGCTGGTAGCCGCCCGGCCCGATATCCCAAGGTTCGGCGATCATCACCCGGTCGGCCAGAACGTCATCGGCGAGGATCGCTTCCAGCGTCCGGCTGCTGCTGCTGAAGCCTGCCGCCGTCCGGCCAAGGATTGGTGCCAGGTCGAACCGGAAGCCGTCGACACCGGCATTGAGCACGAAATGGCGGAGGCTGTCGACGATCAGGCGGTGGATATAAGGATGGTCACAGGCGACCGTATTGCCGGTGCCCGTATCGTTGACAAGGTTGCCGGCATGCCGTGGATCGTGCCGGTAGAAGGCAAGATTATCGAGGCCGCGCAGCGACAGCGTCGTGCCGAAGCGGTCGCTTTCGCCGGTATGGTTGAAGACGAGGTCGAGAATGACACCGATGCCTTCCCGGCGCAGGGCAGCGACCGTACCGGCCAGTTCGCGCATGCCGCCGGGCACGAGGCGCGGATCGAGCGCCATGAAGGCGACGGGATTGTAGCCCCAGCCATTGTGCAGGCCGAGCGGCGGCAGGTGTCGCTCGTCGATCCAGGCGGTGATCGGCATCAGCTCGACGGCATTGACGCCGAGGCGCTTCAGGTGGTCGATGACGGCCGGATGGGCGAGCGCTGCCACCGTGCCGCGCTGGGCCGCGGGAACATCGGGATGCAGCATGGTGAAGGGCCGCACGGCGACTTCATAGATCAGGCCGCCATGCCGGAAAAGCGGCGGCCGGTGCGTTACGGGGATATCGCGCCGGACGATCGCCTTCGGCATCAGTTCGGCCGTGTCCACGCCGTAGGTTCCGAGCCGCGGATCGTGGCGGAACGCACGGTCGAGCTCGGTCGCATAAGGATCGACCAGCAATTTCGACGGGTCGAACCACAGGCCGTTGTCGGGATCGTAAAGCCCGTCGGCGCGGTAGCCATACCGCGTCCCTTCCTTCAGCCCGTCGATGAACAGGCGGTGCATGTCGCCATCGCGTTCCATCGGCTGGCGAAAGAATTCGTTCCCGCCTTCATAGAGGCAGAGATCGACATGCGTGGCATGGCTGGACCACACGGCGAACTCGACGCCCGTTTCAAAAGGGATGGCACCGCCCTGGCGAGAAAGGCAGTCCTGCATGGGGTCCCCGTTCAGGTAATGACACTCGGCGTATCACGTCCGGTGCGGCTGCGGATGTCGGCGATGGTTTCGGCGACGGCGATCAGGTCGGCGAGCGCGTCCTGCGTCTCCAGTCCGTGGCGATTCGGATCGGGCTCGTAACGCTCGATATACACCCGCAAGGTTGCGCCGGACGTACCGGTTCCCGAAAGACGGAAGACGACACGCGATCCACCTTCGAACAGGATGCGGATGCCCTGGTTCTTGCTGACCGACTTGTCGACCGGGTCGTGATAGGCGAAGTCGTCGGCGGCGGCGACGGTGAGATCGCCGAACGCCGTGCCAGGCAGGCTTCCGAGTTTCTCACGCAGCGCTTCGACGAGACCGTTGGCGGCATCGGTATCGACACCTTCGTAGTCATGGCGCGAATAGTAGTTGCGGCCGTAGGCGGCCCAATGCTGGTGGACGATATCGGCAACGCTCTCGCCGCGCACGGCAAGGATGTTCAGCCAGAGCAGCACGGCCCACAGCCCGTCCTTTTCGCGGACATGGTTGGAGCCGGTGCCGGCGCTCTCTTCGCCGCAGATGGTGGCGAGGCCCGCATCCAGCAGGTTGCCGAAGAATTTCCAGCCGGTCGGCGTCTCGTAGCTGCCGATGCCGAGCTTTTCAGCGACGCGATCGGAAGCGCCGCTGGTCGGCATGGAGCGGGCGATGCCGGCGATACCGGCGGAATAACCGGGCGCCAGGTTGGCATTGGCGGCGAGAATCGCCAGGCTGTCGGACGGCGTGACGAAAATGCCCTTGCCGATGATCAGGTTGCGGTCGCCGTCACCATCGGAGGCGGCGCCGAAATCCGGCGCGTCCTCGCCCATCATCTCGTCGTAGAGTTCCTTGGCGTGGACGAGGTTAGGGTCGGGATGGTGGCCGCCGAAATCCGGCAGTGGCATGAAATTGCGCACCGAACCGTTAGGTGCGCCAAGGCGGATCTCGAGGATTTCCTTGGCATAGGGGCCGGTCACGGCGCTCATGGCATCGAAGCAGATGCGGAAACCGAGGCTGATCATGTTGCGGATGGCGCCGAAATCGAAGAGCTCCTCCATCAGCGCCGCATAATCTTCTACCGGATCGATGACCGAAACGATCATGCCGGCGATGGTCTGCTTGCCGATGACATCAAGATTGATGTCGGCGAAATCGGCGATCTTATAGCTGTCGATCACCTTGGTGCGGGCGAAGATCGCATCGGTGATCTTTTCCGGCGCCGGACCGCCATTGCCGATATTGTACTTGATGCCGAAATCTTCGGTCGGGCCGCCGGGATTGTGGCTGGCCGACAGGATAATGCCGCCGAAAGCCTTGTATTTGCGGATGATGTGCGAAGCGGCGGGCGTCGAAAGAATGCCACCCTTGCCGACCATGACCTTGCCGAAGCCATTGGCGGCGGCCATCTTGATCGCCTTCTGGATGACTTCGCGGTTGTAATAGCGACCGTCGCCGCCGATGACGAGGCACTTGCCCTGATACCCTTCCAGCGAATCGAAGATCGACTGGATGAAGTTCTCGGCATAGTCCTGCTGCTGGAACACCGGCACTTTTTTGCGAAGCCCCGATGTGCCCGGTTTCTGGTCCGGATACGGCTTCGTGGGGACGGTTTTGTTCATGTGGCTATATGCCTTTCGCAACGAGACTGGAATAAAGCGCGGCATACCGCTCGGCGCTCTTCTCCCAAGAGACTTCCGATTTCATGCCTTGCTTTTGCAATTGGGTCCAGAGCTTTTGATCATAATACAGCCGGAAGGCACGGCGCAGCGCCTGGCGCAGTCCGGCGGCGTCGATCGGCGAGAATTGGATGCCCGTTGCCGCATGGTTGTTGATCGCCGCCTCGTTTGCATCGATGACGGTATCGGCGAGGCCGCCGGTACGGCCGACGATCGGCACGCAGCCGTAACGCAGGCCGTATAGCTGCGTCAGGCCACAGGGCTCGAAGCGCGAGGGGATAAGGATAGCATCGGCGCCTGCCTGCATCTGGTGCGACAAGGCCTCATTGTAGCCGATGGTCATGCCGATCCGGCCGGGATGCCGGTGGGTGGCGGCCAGCAACGACCGTTCGAGATCGGGGTCGCCGCTGCCGAGAATGGCAAGCTTTCCGCCCTGCGCCACGATCTCGTCGGCCGCGTCGGCAACCAGGTCCATGCCCTTCTGCCAGGTCAGCCGGCTGACGACACAGAAGATCGGCCCGTCGTCCTCCACCAGGCCGAAATGGGAGACGATTGCCTTGCGGTTGGCGGTGCGTTTGGCGAGACCCGACGCGGAATAACCGGCCGCGATCATCGGGTCGGTTTCTGGGTTCCAGATCTGGGTATCGATGCCGTTGACGATGCCATGCAGGAAATCGGCGCGGGCGGCGATGACGCCTTCCAAGCCCATGCCGAAGTCCGGTGTCAGGATTTCCTCGGCATAGGAGGGGCTGACTGTGGTGATCGCATGGGATGTCTGCAAGCCGCCCTTCAGGAATCCGACATCGCCGTAATATTCGACGCCTTCGATGGAGAAGGCGTGTGGCGGCAGGCCGAGTTGCCCGAAAATCTCAGGGGCGAACTGGCCCTGGAAGGCGATGTTGTGGATGGTCAGCGCGCTCGGCAGTTCCGGCGCAAAACCGTAGCGCATATAGACCGGCGTCATCGCCGCCTGCCAGTCGTGGACATGCACGAGATCAGGCTGCCAGCCGGGCAGGGCGCCGGTGGCGATTTCGGCACCGGCTTTGGACAGCGCCGCAAAGCGCCGCCAGTTGTCGGGATAATCGAGGCCGTTGGTATCGAGATAGGGGCCGCCGGCGCGGTCGAAAAGTTCCGGCGCGTCGAGGATCAGCAGGGTTAGACCCTTGTAATCTGCCTCCAGCACGCTGGCCCTGGCACCGAGCAGATCGTCGAACTCGGCGCGCAGCATGGTATTGCCCACGGCTGCCATGACCGCCGGATAACCGGGGATCAGCGTTTTCGTCGAAATGCCGCGGGCCTTGAGCGCCAGCGGCAGGGCACCGGTGACATCGGCCAATCCCCCGGTCTTGACCAGGGGATAGATCTCGGATGCGATGGCCAGGACTTGCATCGGTTACAGGTCCAGCCGGTCAATCATCTGCTGGGTGATCAGGCAAATGCCTTCGTCGGTGCGGCGGAAGCGCTTTCCATCGATTTCAGGATCCTCGCCGACCACCAGCCCTTCCGGAATGGTGACGCCGTGGTCGATGACGACGTTCTTCAGCTGCGCCCGACGGCCGATGCGCACGGAGGGCAGCACCACGGCGTTTTCCAGCCGCGAGTAGGAGTTCGCCCTGACGCCGGTGAACAGCAGGCTGCGGGTGAGCGAGGCGCCGGAAATGATGCAATCGCCCGAAACCAGCGAGGAGATCGCCGAGCCGCGGCGGTTTTCATCGTCATGGACGAATTTTGCCGGCGGATTGATCTCGGCATAGGTCCAGATCGGCCAGGACTTGTCGTAGAGGTCGAGTTCAGGAACGATGTCGGTGAGGTCGATATTGGCCTGCCAGTAGGCATCGATGGTGCCGACGTCGCGCCAGTAGGGTTCGCGTTCGAAGTCGGAACGCACGCAGGACTGGGCGAAACGGTGCGCGATGGCCTTTCCGTTATTGACGATATAGGGAATGATGTCCTTGCCGAAGTCGCGGCTGGAGCTTGGGTCGTTGGCATCGCGCCGCAGGCAATCGAGCAGGAACTTGGTGTGGAACACGTAGATGCCCATCGAGGCCAGTGCGAAATCCGGCTTGTCGGGAATGCCCGGCGGATCGGCCGGCTTTTCGACGAAAGCAATGATCTCGTCCTTCTCGTTGACATGCATGACGCCGAAGCCGGTTGCCTCCATGCGCGGCACTTCCAGGCAGCCGATGGTAACGTCGGCGCCTGAATCGACGTGCTGCTGCAGCATCAACTCGTAGTCCATTTTATAGATATGGTCACCGGCGAGGATGACCATGTATTCCGGGCCGTAGGGCTCGATGATGTCGATGTTCTGGTAGACGGCGTCGGCCGTGCCTTCGTACCACTGCGTTTCCGAAACGCGCTGGCTGGCCGGCAGGATGTCGAAGCTTTCGTTGCGTTCCGGGCGGAAGAAGTTCCAGCCGCGCTGCATGTGGCGGATCAGCGAATGGGCCTTGTATTGCGTCGCGACGCCGATGCGGCGGATACCGGAGTTCAGCGCGTTCGACAGCGCGAAATCGATGATGCGCGCCTTGCCGCCGAAATAGACGGCGGGTTTGGCGCGTCGATCGGTCAGTTCCTTGAGGCGGCTTCCGCGTCCGCCGGCAAGAACATAGGCCATGGCATCGCGGGCCAGCGGTTGGATCCGTTTTTCCATCATTCTTTACTCCTCCCGACTTTTCTTCAGTTTTCCCATTCCAGCATCAGTGTTGCGAGCGGTGGCAAGGTTATCGTTGCTGTCGTTCCCCCATTGGCCACCTGCACTGCTTGAACACGTCCGCCATTGCCCTTGCCGCTGCCGCCATAGATTTCGGCATCGGTATTGAGGATCTCGCGCCAACGTCCGCCGGCCGGCATCGGGATCGTGAAATTCTCGCGATAGACCGGCGTGAAGTTGCAGACGACGACGACAGGCTTTTCACCCGGCGCCTTGCGCTGCCAGACGAAGACCGAGTTTTCGTGGTCGTCGGCGCTCAACCATTCGAAGCCTTCGCCCTCGCAGTCGCGGGCGTGCAGGGCCGGCTTGGAGCGATAGGTGAGGTTGAGATCGCGCACCAGCCGGCGCATGCCTTCGTGCATCGGGTACTGCAGCAGGTTCCAGTCGAGCGCCTTCGCTTCGCTCCATTCGCTCCACTGGGCAAATTCCTGGCCCATGAACAGAAGCTTCTTGCCGGGATAACCCCACATCATGCCGTAATAGGCGCGCAAGTTGGCAAACTTCTGCCAGTCGTCGCCGGCCATCTTGGCGATCAGCGAGCCCTTGCCGTGCACCACCTCGTCATGGGAAAGCGGCAGGACGAAGTTTTCCGAGAAGGCGTAGAGCAGCCCGAAGGTGATCTCCTGATGGTGGTGCTTGCGATGCACGGGCTCCCGCGCCATGTAGCTCAGCGTGTCGTGCATGAAGCCCATGTTCCACTTGAAGCCGAAACCGAGCCCGCCTTCATGCACCGGATGCGAGACCTTCGGCCAGGAAGTCGACTCCTCCGCCACCATCATCGTGCCCGGATGGCTGCCGTAGACGTGCTTGTTCACCGATTGCAGGAACCGCACGGCATCGAGGTTTTCCCGACCGCCATATTCGTTCGGCACCCATTCGCCGTGCTTGCGGGAATAATCGAGATAAAGCATCGATGCGACCGCATCGACGCGCAGCCCGTCCAGATGGAATTTTTCCGTCCAGTAGAGCGCATTGTTGACCAGATAGGACAAGACCTCGAGCCGGCCGAAATTGTAGATCGCCGTGTTCCAGTCGGGATGGAAACCCTGGCGCGGGTCCTCGTGCTCATAGAGCGCGGTGCCGTCGAACCAGGCAAGCCCGTGCTCGTCGGTCGGGAAATGCGCCGGCACCCAGTCGAGGATGACGCCGACGCCGACCTTGTGGCAGCCGTTGACGAAGCGGGCGAAACCTTCGGGTTCGCCAAAACGCGCCGTCGGTGCGTAGAGCCCGGTCGTCTGGTATCCCCAGGAGGGATCATACGGATGTTCGGTGATCGGCAGGAACTCGATGTGGGTGAAACCCATGTCGGTACAATAGGGGATGAGCCGTGTCGCCAGCTCGTCCCAGGAGAGCATCGTGCCGTCGTCCTTGCGCTGCCAGGAGCCAGCATGCACCTCGTAGATCGAGATCGGCTGGCGGCGGTGGTCGACGGTCGCCCAGTGCTTGCGGTGCGCCTCGTCGTCCCATTCCTGCACCAGTTCGGCGGCGGTCATCGAGGCGTTTTTCGGGCGCAGTTCGGCGCGGCGCGCGAAGGGGTCGGCCTTCAGCGGCAGCGGCACACCGTTCGACCCCATGATCTCGAACTTGTAGGTCTGGCCGGCAACGACGTCCGGGGCAAAAATCTCCCAGATGCCGGTATCGGCCCGCAGCCGCATCACGTGCCGGCGGCCGTCCCAGTTGTTGAAATCGCCGACGATGGAGACACGTTTGGCATTCGGCGCCCAGACGGCGAAATGGAAGCCGTTGACGCCCTCATGCTTCAGCGGATGGGCGCCCAGCTTGTCGAAGAGCCGGAGGTGCGAGCCTTCGCGAATGTAATAATCGTCCATCGGCCCGAGCACCGGACCGAAGCTGTAGGGATCTGTGATCATCCACTCCGCATCGCCGCGCCGGGCGCGGTAACGAACGGGCTGCAGTTTCGAGACCTCGACGCGGCCGACAAAAAAGCCGGCCGGATCGAGGCTGGTCAGTTCACCGACCGTCGTTCCGTCGAGCGCCACCGCCGTGACGGCTTCGGCGCCCGGTATGAAGCAGCGCACCGCGTAGCCGTCCGCCACGCGATGAACACCGAGAATAGCAAAGGGATCGGTATGGGTACCGGTGACAATGGCCGCGATGTCGTCGGTGGACACCTCCACCGACTGAACCTCCTCGGGGAGGCGCTTCGACGGCTTTTTCATCCGGCTCTCCAGATCTCTTTCGCGTATTGCCGGATCGAACGATCCGACGAGAACCAGCCCATGCGCGCAGTGTTGCGGATGGTCTTGGAATACCAGCGTTCCGGTTCGCTCCAGATCGCGTCCACTTCGCGCTGGGCGCGCGTGTAGGAATCGAAGTCGGCGGCGACCATGAACCAGTCGTGGGTGTAGATGCCGTCCACCAGTCCGGCGAAGCGGTTGCGGTCGTCCGGCGAGAAGACGCCGGAGGCGATGGCCGCCAGCGCCTGCGACAGCTCGCGGGAATTCTCGATCGTGGCCCGCGGGTTCGGCGTTTCCGAGCGAACCTTGGCGACCTCGTCGGCGGTCATGCCGAAGATGACGATGTTGTCGGCGCCGACATGGTCGCGCATCTCGACATTGGCGCCGTCGAGCGTGCCGATGGTCAACGCGCCGTTGAGGGCGAACTTCATGTTGCCGGTGCCGGAGGCTTCCATGCCGGCCGTGGAGATCTGCTCCGAGAGGTCGGCCGCCGGCACCATGATTTCAGCCAGGGAGACGTTGTAATTGGGAATGAAGACCACCTTCAGCAGGCCACGCACCGCGGGATCGTTGTTGATGACACGGGCTACGTCGTTGGCCAGCTTGATGATCAGCTTGGCGTTGTGATAGCTCGGCGCCGCCTTACCGGCAAAGAGCTTAACGCGCGGCACCCAATCCAGTTCCGGGCGGGAACGGATCTGGTCGTAGAGCGCGACGGCCTCGATGATGTTGAGCAGCTGGCGCTTGTATTCGTGGATACGCTTGATCTGGATGTCGAACATTGCCGACGGATCGAGGCGGATGCCCATGCGCTGGGCCACGAGATTGGACAGCACCTGCTTGTTGGCACGCTTGACGGCTGCAAACCTCGCCTGGAAATCGGCATTGTCGGCGTGGGCGTCGAGCGCCTTCAGCGCCTCCGCATCGTCCATGAAGCCGTCGCCGATGGTTTCGCGCAACAGGCTGGTCAGGCCCTGGTTGCACTGCATCAGCCAGCGCCGCGGGGTGATGCCGTTGGTCTTGTTGTTGATGCGTGTCGGGTAGAGCTTGTGGAGATCGGCAAAGACCGTCTCCTTCATCAGTTCCGTATGCAGCGCCGAGACGCCATTGATCGAATGCGAGCCGGTGAAGGCAAGATTGCCCATCCGCACCCGGCGGTCGCCGGTTTCGTCGATCAGCGAGATCGACCGGATTTCGGCATCGTTCATGGTCTTCGTCTTGCGGGCGTCGATGAGAACCTTGGCGTTGATCGCGTAGATCAGCTGCATGTGGCGCGGCAGAAGCCGTTCGAACAGCGGAACCGGCCAGCTTTCCAGCGCTTCCGGCAGAAGCGTGTGGTTGGTGTAGCTGAAGGTGCGCCAGGTGATGTCCCAGGCCTGTTCGAAATCCAGGTTATGGACGTCGATCAGCAAGCGCATCAGTTCCGCAATGGAGACGGCCGGATGGGTATCGTTGAGCTGGATCGATACCTTGTCCGGCAGCGAGGTGAAGTCCTCGTATTGCTGCAGGTGGCGGCGCAGGATGTCCTGCAGCGACGCGGAGCAGAAGAAGAATTCCTGGCGCAGCCGCAGCTCTTGTCCTGCCGGCGTCGCATCGGCCGGATAGAGGACGCGGGCCAGCGTTTCGGCCTTGTTGCTCTCGCGCAGCGCGCCGATATGGTCGCCGGCATTGAAGGCGTCGAGCAAGATCGGGTCGATCGGTTGCGCCGTCCACAGCCGCAACGTGTTCACCCGCTTGGCGCGCCAGCCGACCACCGGGGTATCGTAGGCCATGGCGATGACGCGTTCTGCCGGCTTCCAGACGTAGCGCGGCGTCTCGTCATATCCGCCGACGGTTTCCACCGCACCGCCGAAGCCGATTTCATAAGAGCTTTCGCGGCGCTCGAATTCCCACGGGTTGCCGTGGGCGAGCCAGGTTTCCGGCAGTTCCACCTGCCAGCCATCGGCCATCTGCTGGCGGAACAGGCCGTGCATGTAGCGGATGCCATAGCCATAGGCGGGAATATCGACCGTCGCCATCGATTCCATGAAGCAGGCGGCGAGACGGCCGAGGCCGCCGTTGCCGAGTGCAGCATCCGGCTCCAGCCCGGCGATGACGTCGAGATCGACGCCGAGCGAGGTGAGCGCGTCGCGAATTTCCGACATCAGGCCCATATTGTTGATGGCATCGCGCATCAGGCGGCCGATCAGGAATTCCAGCGATAGATAATAAACGCGCTTGGCGTTGGTCTTGTAGACCTGCTTGGTGGAGGCCATCCACTTGTCGATGATGCGGTCGCGGATGACCAGGATCGTCGCCGTCAGCCAGTCATGCGGCTTGGCCACCTGGGCATCCTTGCCGATCCTGTAGGTCAGGCGCTCGATGATTTCTTCCGCGAGAACTGCGGGTTGGGAGCTGCGCGGGGCGGGAAGGGGGAGGTCTGCCTTGGGGAGATTGTTCATCTGTGGCCCTGTAGGTTTGGATAGTGGTTTGGCAACCGAACGACCAACACAAATCAACTCGCGTGCGGCATCATACGGTCAGTTTATGCACCGATATCATGCACTTGCAACAGAGATTTAAGCGCTGTGAAAAATCATCCGCGGTTGTGCTCCGTGAATGAAAAGGACTTGCGTTTGCTGAAATTTGCGTGTCTGCTTGATGCCCGCGAAACACGAAAACACCCGCCTCCGGCCATTCCGGAAGCGGGTGATTCATAACGTTTCGATGAAGGCTGCGGCGCCGTCAGTTGGTCAGGCGTGTCGACAGCTGCGAGGCCTTTTCGCCGATCGATTTGAAGGCGGCAACCAGTTCACTCATGTTGTCAGCCGCAAAATAGTGGCTCGCGTCCGTGGCGCAGTATTGCAGCAACTGCTGGCCGCGGGTCGGGGCCATGAAGGCAACGGTGTAGACCTGGATCTTGGCGGTGCGGGCGGCATCGCACGTGGCCTTGGTCGAGACGTCGTCGCTCGTGTAATTGTTGTCGCCGTCGGTCATGAAGACGATGTATTTGGTCGGCACCTGACCGTTCTTTGTCTTGTGCTCTTCCTCTTCCTTGTAAGCGCCGGACTTCTTCACCTTCATGAGGCTGTCATAGGCGGTCTGCATGCCCTTGGCGGATGCGGTGCCGCCGAGCGCCTGCAGGGCGTTGACATAGGTGGAGGCTGCCGCCTTGTCCCAGGAGAGGCTTGTCGCGGCCTGCGTCTCGAGGTCATAAGAAATGGCGCCGATGCGGACGTATTCACTCTTCGGATCCGCCGTGGTCAACTGCGTCATCAGGCTGCCGACAGCTGTCTTCAAGGCGTTGATCTTCGAGATATAGCACGGGCTCGATGCTGCCAGGTTGGGGTAATATTTCCAGTTGCTTTCCGTGTAGTTCTGGCAGGACGTGGCCGTCGTGCTCTTGGTATCGGTCTTCCAGGCCATCGAACCGGACTTGTCGAGCACGAGGTACATCGACAGGGCGTTCTTGCTCTCCGTCTGGCTTTCGGAAGCGCTTTTCACCGAGACATCCATCGACTTGAAGCCGATGATGCTGCTGAAGCCTGAGAAGGGAACCGTATAGGCGGCCTTGATCTCCACCTTGAAGTTCTTGCCCGCGCCGCCGACTGGCGTTTCGATGATGTTTACGACCGGATCCGTCGAAAAGGGGTTGTCTTTCGGCACGTCCTTCGCTTCGTCGAGGGCGCTGCCCCTGTTGGCCATCTGGCCGGTCAGGAACTGGATGGCCAGCTCGCGCGCTTCCTTTTCGGTGAGGCCCTTTTGCGCCAGAGCAGAGGCGGCCGCAAGTGCTGCGGAATCGGCGGCGTCCTGCAGCCGGTTCTTTTCCTGCAGCAGATTCGACGTGTCAATCGCCAGTCCGACGACGCCGAACAGGATGGGGATGATCAAGGCTGTGGTGATGGCGAAATTACCGCCCTTGTCCCGCAGCAGGTGCCGCAATTTCGTTTCACGACCCGAGAGACCACTCATGACGCATATCCAGTCATTTTTTTAAGCTGGACAAGCTTTAGCGCTTTCTCATTGACGGAGGATTTATGGAATGGGTGCAATTTTATCGAAGGTGCATGTTTCGTGACAGTGGTGGCTAACCGACCGGGACGACATCCACCGCCTGAACGGTCTGCTGCTTGCCGTAACTCTTGAGAACCCCGATGACCGGCGCGACGTCGGAATAGTCGCGGCCGTAGGCAACGACGATGTGGTCGGTGCCGGCGGGAATGTTGTTCGTCGGGTCGAGTTCGATCCAGCCCATGGCGTCGCCGCACCAGACGCGAACCCAGGCGTGCATGGCGTCTGCGCCTTCCAGCCGCTCCTTGCCGGGCGGTGGAATCGTGCGCAAGTAGCCGCTGACGTAACCGGCAGGAATGCCGAGGCTGCGCAGCGCCGAGATCATGATGTGACTGAAATCCTGGCAGACGCCACGCTTCAAAAGGAAGGCCTGTTTCGGTGTGGTGTCGACCGTCGTGGCTTCCGAATCATAGGTGAAGTCCTTGTAGATGCGGGCACACAAGGCTGTCGCGATTTGGCACACCGTCCGGTCATCGCCGGCGATGCTGCGCGCATAATCGGCGATGACAGGCTCCTGCGGTATGCGCGGACTGGTGCCGAAGAAATGGTGCGGGGAGGCGGGGCCGAGCGACCAGCAGTCCGCCACCTCGTCGGGCAGCTTGGCCAGCAGCGGCGAAAGGTCGGCGGCGATGGGCTGCGCTTCGACCTGCACACGCGCCTTCATGCGGATGTCGAGCCGCTCGTGCGGGGCGCGAACGAACACCGAGGAGGCCGGATGCTGGAAGAAGTCGGTGAAGGTCGAACGTTCCTCCGGCGTCGGGCTCACCGTCAGCGAGCCGGCGACCAGCCGTTGCCGGTCGGGAAGCGACAGCGGCAGCACGCGGATGATGTGTCGCGCATTCGTGGCGGCCGTATCGTAGAGGTAACCCATATGCAGGGACAGGTCGTAGAGCATGGCGGCCTAGCCCAGATAGGTTTGCGCGAGAATGTCGGAAAGCCGTTCGATCTCGTTTTCCAGCCGCCGGTAGACATCGCCGTTCATCGTTTCCGGCGTCATGACGGCAACGCCGGAATGCAGCCGCATCGCCTCGCGATAGAAGGGCGACATCTGGCCGTTGATGAAGGCATTCGGCAGCTGTTCCACTTCGGTGCGGATCTCGTTCAGCTGGAAGAGAATGGAACGGGGGTTGAGCGGATCGAGCGCCAAAAGGTCGGTGACCGTCAGCCGTGCGGTGTTGACGTTGTAGCGGCGGCGGTGGGTCATGACGTTGTCGCCGATCTCCAGCAGCATGTCGAGTGCGCCGTCCGGCGCCTCCGGTCCGGACATGTGGCCGAGCAGCCGCGTCATGTGCAGCCCGCGCTCGAGATAACGGCCGATCGACAGGAAGCGCCAGCCGGTGAAGCGATACATGTTTTCGTGCACCAGGCCGGCGAAACCGGCGAGCTTGCGCAGCAGGATCGTCATCGCATGGGTGGCGTCGTCGCCGGGCTTGACCCGCTCGTGAAACCGTCTTGCCGTCTTTGCCAGGTCGTTCAGCGCCAGCCAGCCGTCCGGCGAGAAACGGTCGCGAATGTTGCTGGCGGAATAAACGGCGCTATCGATGTTGCGCAGCAGGCTTTCCGGCACGGCTTCGGCCGTGTCCATGTCCAGCGCTGCAAGATAATCGCTGACATTGGCGAGCAGCGGCTGCTTCGGATCGGCGGATTCGGCAAAGCGGGCGTTCCAGGCGCGCAGGATGCGCAGCGCCCCTTCCGCCCGCTCGATGTAGCGGCCGAGCCAGAAAAGGTTGTCGGCGGCGCGGCTCGGCAGGCTGCCCGGCATGTTGCGGGTGAAGTTTTCCTCGGCCGGCAGCAGCGTGGTGCGCTCCACCGGCTTGTCGCTGACGATCCAGACGTCGGCGGCTCGACCGCCTGACTGCATGGCAATCGCCGCCACGTCGTCGCCGGAGCCGATGCGGGCAAAACCACCCGGCATGATTTCCCAGCCGTCATGGGTTCGGGCTGCGAAGACGCGCAGGCTCATCGGTCGCGGCGTCAGCTTGCCGTTGACGATTGCCGGCGTCGTCGACAACGTCACGGCTTCCTGGCCGACCAGCTTGGCGCCGTCGGTGCTCAGCCAGTCGGCAATGGAAACCTTGGCCGAGCTGCGCAACGTCGATCCGAGCACCGACTGGCCGTCGTCGTCGAAGAAAGGCAGGCGCGAATAGGCTGGGCCGATCACCATCTTGGAAATGTTGCTGGCCACGTGCTCGCGCTCCGCCTGCTGCCCGCACCACCAGGTGGCGATCGATGGCATCAGCAGGTCCTCGCCCAGCAGATGGCGGCAGATCGTCGGCATGAAGGCCAGGAGGGCGCGGGTTTCCAGAATGCCGGAACCGAGTGCGTTGACGATGGAAACGGAGCCGGCCCGCAGTGCTTCGACCAGGCCCGGCGTACCGATATGGGAATGCTGGTTGAGTTCCAGCGGATCGGCATAGGAGGCGTCGAGGCGGCGCCAGAGAACACTCACCGGCTTCAATCCGGCGACGGTGCGCACCATGACGCGGTCGTTGAAGACCGTCAGGTCTTCGCCTTCCAGCAGCATGAAGCCGAGGTAACGGGCGATGTAGGCATGTTCGAAATAGGTTTCGTTCGCCGGCCCCGGCGTCAGGACGGCGATGCGATCCTCGGCGCTGTGCTTGCCGCCCTGCAGCGTATGGCGAAAGGCGCCGAAGAAGGAGGCGAGCCGGTGCACATGGGTCTCGGCATAGATATCGGAAAAGGCGCGGGTCGTCGCCACGCGGTTTTCGAGCGCGAAACCGGCGCCGGACGGCGCCTGCGTCCGGTCTGCCAGCACCCACCAGTTGCCGTCAGGCCCGCGGCCGACCTCGAAGGAGCAGAAATGCAGGTAGTGGCCGCCCACAGGCTTGATGCCGACCAGAGGCCGCAGATATTCCGGGTTGGCCGCCACCAGCGCGGGCGGCAGACAGCCGTCGCGTACCAGCCTGTTTTCGCCGTAGATGTCGGCGACGACCTCTTCCAGAACGTTGGCGCGCTGGATCAGCCCGGCTTCCAGCGCCTGCCATTCCTTCTCGTCGATCAGCACGGGAATATGGGAGATCGGCCAGTTGCGCTCGCCGCTACCCTGGGCGCCATAGGCGCGATAGAACACGCCGGCATCGCGAAGATAACGGTCGGCGCGGGCAAAGCGGTCGTGCAGTTCCTGCTCCGACATGCGGTTGATCGCGGAAAGGAACCCCTGCCAGACGGGGCGCACCTGTCCCTGCGTGTCGACCATCTCGTCGGCGATGCCGGGCATGGCGCGATAGCCGAAGGCCGGATCGGTTGTCGACCCGGCCTCAGCGCTCAGCTTTCGTCCCGTCGCGGGCTTCTTCCCCATTTAGATCCCTTGCGGCCGCCGCAAATCCAGCGTCAACGGAAAGTCCGCCGAGACGGCTTCCTGCATCAGAGTGTAATGTCCGCCGGTGTGTCCCCACGGTTCGAAGCGCGCCAGACGCCGGGCTTCCGCTTCGTTGCCGTTCACCGGGAACGTGTCATAGTTCCGGCCGCCCGGATGGGCAACATGGTAACGGCATCCACCGATCGAACGGCCGGTCCATGTGTCATAAATGTCGAATGTCAAAGGCGTATTCACGGGTAACACCGGGTGAAGGCCTGACGCCGGCTGCCAGGCCTTGAAGCGGACGCCGGCAACGGCAACACCTGATTCTCCCGTCCGCTTCAACGGCACGGCGCGGCCGTTGCATGCCACCGTGTAGCGTTCGGGGTTGTCGGTCTGAAGCTTCACCTGCAGGCGTTCCACCGAGGAATCGACATAACGCACCGTGCCGCCCGGCGCGCCTTGCTCGCCCATCACGTGCCACGGTTCCAGCGCCTGGCGCAGTTCCAGCTTGGTCTCGCCGTATTGCACTTCGCCGCAGAAGGGGAAGCGGAATTCCAGCTGCGCCTCGAACCATTCCGGACGGAAGGTGAAACCGTTGTCGCCGAGGTCGGAGAGTACGTCGAGGAAATCCTGCCAGATATAATGCGGCAGCATGAAGCGGTCGTGCAGGGTCGTGCCCCAGCGCACGAACCGGCCGCTGGCCGGGTTCTTCCAGAACCGGGCGATCAGGGCGCGGACCAGCAGTTGCTGGGCGAGACTCATGCGGGCATTCGGCGGCATCTCGAAGCCGCGGAATTCGATGAGGCCGAGGCGGCCGGTCGGACCATCCGGCGAAAACAGCTTGTCAATGCAGATTTCGGCGCGGTGGGTATTGCCGGTGACGTCTATCAGCAGGTTGCGGAACAGGCGATCGACCAGCCAGGGCAAAGGCGGCAGGCCCTGGCCCGGTACCGGCACCTGCGCCATGGCGATTTCCATTTCGTACAACGAATCATGCCGGGCCTCGTCGATGCGCGGCGCCTGGCTGGTCGGGCCGATAAACATGCCGGAGAACATGTAGGAGAGCGAAGGATGGCGCTGCCAGTGCAGCACGATGCTCTTCAACAGATCCGGCCGGCGCAGGAACGGGCTGTCGCCGGGATTGGCGCCGCCGACCACCACATGGTTGCCGCCGCCGGTGCCGGTGTGGCGGCCGTCGATCATAAACTTGTCGGCGCCGAGACGTGTCTGGCGCGCTTCCTCGTAGATCGCCTGCGTCGTCGCAACACAATCCTCCCAGGAGGAAGCGGGATGGATGTTGACCTCGATGACGCCCGGATCCGGCGCGACGCGGATGACATTGATGCGTTCGTCGTGCGGCGGGGCATACCCTTCGATATGCACCGGCAGGCCGAGGGCAGCAGCAGCGCGTTCGGTCGAGGCGACGAGGTCGAGATATTCCTCGATCGTCACCGTCGGCGGCATGAAGACGCAGAGCCGCCCGTCGCGAGGCTCGACCGATATCGCCGTGCGCACGTGTCCGCCGATGTCCTCGGCATAACCGCTCGGCTGCGGAGTAACGGGCTGCGTCTCGGCGAAGGGCTGGAAGCGCGCTGCCTGCAGCGGCCGGCCTTCGTCCTTGCCGAAATCGGGCAAGGGGCCGCGCGGCACGCTCGGATCGAGCGGGTTGATGTAGGGATATTGCGACGGCGGGATGAAGGCGAGCGCGTTCAGCGGCAGGCGGAAGCCGACCGGGCTGTCGCCGGGCAGCAGGAAGATACGGCCGCGCCGCGTCGTCCACCTTTCGCTGACCCAGCGGCGACCGCTGGCGCGGGCGTTCCAGGCCTGCACCGGCAGGACGTAGCCGGTGGGTTTCGTCAGGCCGCGTTCGAAGACGCGGGCAATACGCTGCCGGTCCTCGGGATTCTCCAGCTTGGAATTGGACGGATCGACATTTTCCGGCAGACTCGCTTCCTTGACCAGCCATTCCGCCGGGTCCTCGAAGGCCGGAAGCACGTTTTCCGGCTTGATATCCAGTTCCCCGGCAATCGCCGTCAGCAGCCGGCCGGCATCGTCCGCCGTCACCTCGTAGTCGGTGCTTTCCTTGGCGAGCAGCTCGTCGTTCGACCAGACTGGCAGGCCGTCGCGGCGCCAGTAGAGCGAAAACGTCCAGCGCGGCAGGGATTCGCCCGGATACCACTTGCCCTGGCCGTAATGCAGGAAGCCGCCGGGGGCGAAACGTTCACGCAGGCGGCGGATCAAAAGGTCCGCCTTGTCGCGTTTGGTCGGGCCGACGGCGTCGGTGTTCCATTCGGCGGATTCGAAATCGTCGATGGACACGAAGGTCGGCTCGCCGCCCATGGTCAGGCGCACGTCCTGTGCCGCCAGTACACGGTCGACCTTCTGGCCAAGCGTGTCGAGCGCCTCCCAGGATTCCTCGGAGAAAGGTTTGGTGATGCGCGGGTGCTCGGCAACGCGCCGCACCTTCATGTCGAAGTCGAATTCCGTCTTGGCATGGCCGGAGTACCCGCCGGAAATCGGTGCGGCGTTACGGTAATGCGGCGTCGCCGCCAGCGGGATGTGGCTTTCGCCGGTCAGCAGGCCGGAGGTGGGGTCGAGGCCGACCCAGCCGGCGCCGGGAAGATAGACTTCCGCCCAGGCATGCAGGTCGGTGAAATCGACTTCCGTGCCGGAAGGGCCGTCGAGTGCCTTCAGGTCAGGTGTCAACTGGATGAGGTAACCGGAGACGAAGCGGGCGGCCAAGCCGAGATGACGCAGGATCTGCACCAGAAGCCAGCTGCTATCGCGACACGAACCCTTGGCGCTGATCAGCGTATCCTCGGGTGTCTGCACTCCGGGTTCGAGCCGGATGACATAGCCGATTTCCTGCTGCAGCCGGGCATTCAGGCCGACGACCATGTCGACGGTGCTCTGCTCGGAGCGATCAACCGTCTTCATGAAGGCGGCGAAGGCGTCGCCGGTCGGTTCCGGCTTCATGTAGATCGACAGGTCCTCCGTCAGTTCCGCCGGATAGGAGAAGGGCCATGTCGTGGCGCTTTCCTCGACGAAGAAGTCGAAGGGATTGTAGACCGTCATGTCGGCGATCAGGTCGACCTCGATCTTGAACTCCGTCACCGGCTCGGGAAAGACGAAGCGGGCGAGGTAGTTGCCGTAGGGGTCCTGCTGCAGGTTGACGAAGTGGTTTGCCGGCGTGACCTTCAGCGAGTGGCTGAGCACCTTGGTCTTGGAATGCGCGGCGGGTTTCAGGCGGATGATCTGGGGGCCGAGAATGACGGGGTTATCATATTTGTAGTGCGTCAGATGGTAGATGCTGGCTTTGATCGACATCGTGCTGTTTGCCTGACCCGTTCTGCGATACACGCTTCATGATCGGGTGATCTTGTGCAATGCAGCGCAAGAAAGCAAGAAGGATTGCGGCATTCCGTCGCCGTTGCAAAATCGCGTCCAGTGTCGGTCTCCCGCCTCAATCCAGTGTCCGCCGGAAACGGCGCACGGCGATCAGCATGGCGACGGCCGTCAGCCCTGCCAGCGCCAGCGTGTCGGTGGTCAGGTCGGAAAGATCGGCACCCTTCAGCATGATGGCGCGGACGATGCGGATATAGTGCGTGAGCGGCAGCGCCTCGCCGAGCCATTGCGCCCAGGCTGGCATGCCGGCGAAGGGGAACATGAAGCCGGAGAGCAGAATATTGGGCAGGAAAAACATCATGGCCATCTGCATCGCCTGAAGCTGGTTGGATGCAATCGTCGAGAACGTGTAGCCGATCGACAGGTTGGCGAGCACGAACAGGCCGGTCAGCAGCGCCAGGGACGCCGGGTCGCCGGCAATCGGCACGCCGAACACCCAGAAACCGGCAGCGATGATCAGCACCGCCTGCAACAGCCCGATCAGCACATAGGGAGCGATCTTGCCGAGCATGATCTCGATCGGCTTGATCGGCATCGACAGCAGGTTTTCCATCGTGCCGCGCTCCACCTCGCGGGTGACGGAAAGTGCCGTGAAGATCAGGAGCGTCATGGTCAGGATGGTGCCGAGCAGGCCGGGCACGATGTTGAGCGTGGAAGAGCCGGCCGGATTGTAGCGGCGATGCTGGACGATGCGGAAGGCGGGCGGCGTCGGTTCGCCCAGCGTCACCTGCCGGTCGCGGGCCAATGCGGTGTTGACGATGCCGGACAGCGCGCCGAGCGCCGAACTTGCGGCGACCGGATCGGTGGCGTCGGCGGCCACCAGCAGCGCCGGCTGGTCGCCGCGTCTCAGCGCCCGCTCGAAACCGTCGGGGATCTCGATGACGAACAGCGCCCGGCCGGATTGCAGTATTTCGTCCACCTCTTCCTCGTGCTGGAGCACGAAGCGGATGTCGAAGAAATCGGTGTTCTTGAGCGCTGCCAGGATCGAGCGGCCGACGTCGCTCGTCTCGCGCATCAGCACGGCGGCCGGTAGGTTGTGCGGCGTGGTGTTGATGGCGAAACCGAAGAGGAACAGCTGCATGACCGGGATCATGATCATCGTCGCCAGCGTGATCCGGTCGCGGGTCATCTGGATGAACTCTTTGGTCGTCATCGCCCAGAAGCGGCCGAAAGCGCCGCCGGTTGCCTCAGTGCTCATCGGAAATTGTCCTCCGATCGCTTCATCAGGTCGATGAAGGCATCTTCGAGCGTCGGCTCGCCCTTATGCCAGGTGAGGCCGGCGCGGTCGCGGAACGGGGCGATCGCTGCCTCCAGCGCCTGTTCGTCGCGGCCGGAGACATGCAGGCTGGTGCCGAAGGGGGCGACCATGTCGATGCCGCCGGTCTTTTCCAGTTCCATCTGCAGCGGGTGGATCTCCGGGCCGGTCACGGTCCAGGTGTGGAGATGCGAGGCGGCGATCACCTCGTCTACCGTGCCGGTGACCAGGAGCTTGCCGTAGGCGATATAGGCGATCTCGTGGCAGCGCTCCGCCTCGTCCATGTAATGCGTCGAGACCAGCACCGACAGCCCTTCGGCGGCAAGCGCATGGATCTCGCTCCAGAATTCGCGCCGCGCCTGCGGATCGACGCCGGCGGTCGGCTCGTCCAGCAAAAGCAACGCCGGCTGCGGCAGGATGCAGGCGCCGAGCGCCAGCCGCTGCTTCCAGCCGCCGGAGAGATTGCCGGCCAGCTGGTTTTCGCGGCCCTTGAGGCCAAGCCGGTCAATGGCGCCCTGCGCCTTGCCGCGCGGATCGGGCAGGTTGTAGACGCGGGCGACGAATTCGAGGTTTTCGCGGATCGACAGGTCCTGGTAGAGCGAGAACCGTTGCGTCATGTAACCGACGCGGCGGCGGATGCGGTCGCTTTCGGTGAGGATGTCGAAGCCGAGGCAGGTGCCGGTGCCGCTGTCCGGCGTCAAGAGGCCGCAGAGCAGGCGGATGGTGGTGGTCTTGCCGGAGCCGTTCGGCCCGAGAAAGCCGTGGATACGGCCCTTGCCGACCTGCATCGACACATGGTCGACGACGGTGCGGCCGTTGAAACTCTTCGTCAGTTCATGAACGTCTATGACGATGTCATGGGCGGGCGGGCCGCTCATGTCTTGGGGGGGAGTGGGTGCGGCGGCGGATATCATTGCGCCCCTCCGTTGCCGGCGGCCGGCAGGATATCGACCGGTTGGCCGACGCGCAGCAGCGCCGGTTTCTCAGGCAAGGCCTCGACACGGTAGACCAGTTTTGCCCGCTCCTCCGGCGTGTAGATCTCCGGCGGCGTATATTCGGCGGATGACGCAATGAAGGTGATGCGCGCCTCGCTCGTCTCGCAGCCGTCGCAGGAGACCGTCAGCCGGTCGCCGAGCCGCATGCCGGCAAGGGCGGCCTGCGGGATGAAGAAACGCAGCTTGATGTTTTCCGGCGGCAGGATCGCCACCACCGGCCGCCCGGCCGGCACCACTTCACCGGCGCGGTAATAGAGCTGTTCCACCGTGCCGGCCGCCGGCGCGACGACGGCACGGCGGGCAAGGGCTGCTTCCGCTGCGGCAAGGTTGGCCTTGGCGGAGCGCACCGTTTCGTCTGCCGCCTGGATCGTTTCGTCGCGCTCCGGCAGCCGGCCGAGATCGATCTGTCGGCGGATGTTATCGAGCGCGGCCCGGCTTGCCGCGTAATTGGCCTCGGTGCTGTCGAGATTGGATTTCGATGCCGTGCCCCTGTTGAACAAAGCTGTCGTCCGTTCGAGCTCCTGGGAGGCAAGTTCCATCTTTGCCTGCGTCTCCCGCTCGCTGGCCGCCAGCACCGCGATCTCTTCCGGCCGTTTCTGTGCCGCCATCGCCAGCGCCTGTTGCGCTTGCGCCCTGGCAAGCTCGGCGCGGGCGCTCTCCACCGCTGCAACTTCCGTCCGGTCGTCGAGGTGGAAGAGCGGGGTATCGGCCGTCACCAACTGTCCTTCCGCGACAGTGAGCGCCGTCAGCCGCCCGCCGTTTTCAGCCCCGATGAACAACGTATCGGCCTCGACCCAGCCCTGGTAAGGGCGTGGTTTGCCGTCTTTTAAAAAGAAGGGCATGGCGCAGAGCGCCAGCAATAGGACAGTGGCGAGGAGGAGGATCTTGCGCATCACGCGTCTCCGGGCGGCAGGAAAAGAGTGTCGAGAAAGGCGGCAAAGAGCTTTTTTGTATCGAGCGGTTCCAACCGTCCGAACAGCGAACCCCAGACGATGGAGAGTATCAGTGGCGAGGCGATGATCTGCGGCACTTCGGCAACGGCCGGCGCACGCAGTTCGCCGCGCTCCGCCGCCCGCGACAGCACCTGCTGCAGTGCCTTGAGTCCGATCGAGACGACGTCGCGATGATAGATCTCGGCAATGGCCGGAAAAGTCGGTCCCTCGGAAATGATCAGCCGGATAAGGTGACGGCGGTCGGTGCTGAGCACCAGCCGCTCGAAGGTGTCGTAGAGCAGCGTCACAGCCTGTCTTCCCGTCAACCCGTCGCGGATCGCCAGAGCGCCGATTTCTGCCAGCACCGGCGAGGCGAGACCCGCCACCAGGCCGGTGAACAGTGCCTCCTTGTCGGCGAAATGCAGGTAGACCGTTCCCTTGGCGATGCCTGCCCGCGCCGCGATGTCCTCGATGCGCGTCGCGGCAAAACCGCGCTCGGTAAAGACGGCAAAGGCGGCGTCGAGGATGTCGCGCTTGCGCTGCTCGGGGCTGACGGCCTTGCGTTTGTTTTCCTTCATCGCAAGTCCCTTTATGACTGACTGGTCAGTCATTATAGCAATCGAAAAATCCATGCAACAAAAAAGCGAGCCGGCCGTAGGGCCAGCTCGCTCTCTAAGGCAGGCTTTTTCTTGTCAGCTGCGGCCGAACTCGTCGACGATGCGGATGATGTCGTCTTCGCCGAGGTAGGAGCCGGTCTGAACCTCGATCATCTCCAGCAGGATCTTGCCGGGGTTGGCAAGCCGATGAACTTCACCCTGCGGGATGTAGACGGACTCGTTCTCGCGCAGGGTCTGCACCTTGTCGCCGACAGTCACTTCCGCCGTGCCCTTGACGCAGATCCAGTGCTCGGAGCGGTGATGGTGCTTCTGCAGCGACAGCTTCTTGCCCGGCAGCACGAACAACCGCTTCACCTGGAAACGGTCGCCATTGAGCACCGAAGTGTAGCCACCCCAGGGGCGGTAGGAGGTCGGATGCGTCTGCGTCAGGTTCGAGGTCGCGCTCTTGGCAGCAAGGTGCTTGACCAGCTTGCCGACTTCCTGCGCCTCGTCGAGACGGCCGACATACACCGCATCTTCGCTGGCGATGACGGCGATGTTGTCCATGCCCTGCACGGCCAGGTGTCCATGATGCGACATGACCAGCGAGTTGCGGGTGTTCATCACGGTGACATTGCCTTCGACGACGTTGCCGTCCTCATCATTCTTGCCGAGTTTCCAAACCGAATCCCAGCTGCCCAGATCCGACCAGACGATCGGCGAGGGCACGACGGCGGCGTTCTTGGTCTTTTCCATGATGGCATAATCGATGGAAATGTCCGGGCTCGCGGCGAAGGCGTCGTGGTCGAGGCGGGTGAAATCGAGGTCGCGCACGGCCTTTTCGACGGCCAGCGTCGCCGCTTCCATCACAGCAGGCGCATAGGCCTGGAATTCCTTGGTGAGCTGCGGCAGCGAGAACATGAACATGCCGGAGTTCCAGAGATAGCCGCCGGCGGCGAGCATCTGTTCGGCCTTTTCCTTGTTCGGCTTTTCGACGAAGCGTTTGACGGCATGGGCGCCGGAGGGCAGCGTGTCGCCGGATTCGATGTAGCCGTAGCCGGTTTCGGCATGCGCCGGCGTGATGCCGAAGGTCACCAGCTTGCCGGCGGCGGCGGTATCGCGGGCGATGCGGATACAGTCGAGATAGGTGGCGTCGGCGACGATCTCGTGGTCGGAGGCGAGAATCTGGATGATCGCATCGTCACCGAACAGGCCGGCAACCGCAGCGGCAGCGGCGGCAACGGCAGGCGCGGTATTGCGCGCCACAGGCTCAAGAATGACGGCAGCGAGCTTGACGCCCATTTCGCGCGCCTGCTCGGCGACGAGGAAGCGGAATTCCTCGTTGGTGACAATGACGGGCGCTTCATAACGATCCGGATCGGCGACGCGGGCCAGCGTGTTCTGGAACAGCGTCTTGTCGCCGATCAGCTGGATGAACTGTTTCGGTGCCGTTGCCCGCGACAGCGGCCAGAGCCGCGTTCCCTTGCCGCCGGCCATGATCACCGGAACTATTCTCTTCGTCATGAATGCAATCCTCTCGGCTGGTTCCGTCCCGTCGGCGCCTTGTCATATGGCGCGTGATTAGGCACGCTTGCTAACGTGATGCGTCCTGTTTGGCAACGTCGGGTAAGCAGAGGATTCGGGCGAATATCGGATGGTTGCGGCAAAAATCCACGAAAACCGTTCAAGCCGGTGGTGTGGTGGGTGCCGACAGGTGCTCATGCACCGCTTTCCATTCACCGGCGCCATTGCGGGCGAAGACGATGGTTTCGCGTTCCTGCGTCGTCACTTCGTCATCGCCGAAGGCGACGTCCGTGGAGACGGCGTGGGTGAAGATGCCGGTTTCGCCGACCATCTGCAGCTGCTGTTCGCTCGACCGGCAGCCGCGGACGCGAAACCCGTCGCGGCTTTCCCAGAGTGCCCATTCCGCCTCGTATTCGGCGCGGCTTTTCAGCGTGCGGTCGAGATTGTGGAAAATGAAGGTGGCTTCCGGCGCGAAGGCTGAAAAATAGGCGTCCCGGTCGTGGCGCGCGAAGGCGTCGATGAGCTGGCGCGCGGCGCCGAGGATCTCGTCTTGCAATGGTTTCTCCCTGCTAGGCTTGTTTGTTGTGTCTTATCGCGGCGCGCTGATCAGCGTCGCCAGCGGCCGGTTCTGGCGGGCGACATTGTCCTTCAGCGCCTCGAGCGTCGACGCCTCGTCCTTGACGAATTCGGTGAACATCATGTTGAGGTTGTTGAACACCATCTGGCCGACGGCGACGGCATCGATGCCGGTCAGGATCGCGCCGCGCAGCTGCAGCTTCTGCATCAGCGCCGAGATCTGGCCGCACAGCCGGTTGTCGAGATCGGTATAGCGCTGGCTGAAAGGGGTGTTCGGCTGCTGGATCGAGATCGCCATGGCGGTGCGCCACATCTCTTTCGTCAGGTAGACGAGCGAGTGGTCGTAGTACTGGTTGATCAGCACATCCAGCGCTTCGCCGACGGAGCCGGGCGGATTTTCGACGATCGACTGGCCGGCTTCCAGCACTTCCTCGACTTCCATCGAAACGGTGGCGACCAGGATGTCGCCCTTGTTTTCGTAGTAGTTATAGAAGGTTCCGACCGAAACCTCGGCACGCTCGGCAATGTCCTCGATGCGGGCGCTGTCATACCCCACCTCGCGAAACAGGCTCGAAGCTGCCTCCAGGATACGCCGATTCTTGTCGGCCTTCTGCCGTGCCCTCAGCCCTGCCATGTCAGTCTTTTCCGTTTTATGAATATCCTCAAAATTGATATTGACTTAAAAAATGAACTCATTCAATCTTTTTTCGAAAGGCGCCGAAAACGAGCGTCGCGAAAGAGGGAAACGAGATGAAAATCGGGAAAAAGCCTGGCGCCTCCATGCGCCGTTTTCTGCAGTCCGCCACCGCGCTTGCGGCTATTGCCCTGACCTCGCCGGCGTTGGCGCAGGATGAGCTGAATGCACTCGTGTGGTGCGACCACACCGACCCCGCGCTGATCGAGCCGTTCGAGCAGGCCAATAACGTCAAGGTCAATCTCAAGGATTTCGAAGGCACCGGCGCCGGCCTTTCGATCATCGAGCAGTCGCAGCCGGGTGACTGGGACGTCATGGTCATCGACGGCGTCGATGTGCAGCGTGCCCTCGACATGGATCTCTTCGCCGAACTGCCGGCGGATGCCCTGCCGACGGCGGATATCTTCCCGGAGGTTCGCCTCGACAAGAACAACAGCCGCGACGGCAAGATCTACGCCGTCACCGAAAAATTCGGCTACAACACCATCGCCTACGACAAGTCGAAGGTCGATCCGAACGACATGAAGAACCTGTCGTCGCTGTGGTCGGAAAAATACAAGGGTCGCATCGCAATCTACGATTATTACCTGCCGCTGATCGGCATTGCCGGCCTGGAACTCGGCAAGAAGACCGCGGAACTCACCGACGCCGATCTTCCCGCCATCAAGGACAAGCTCGTCGCGCTGAAGCAGAATTCCAAGCAGGTCAGCGACGTCGTTTCCTCGCAGACGGCACTGGCGACCGGCGAAGTCGACATCCTGCTCGGCGGCGGCGAATGGATCACCGGCGTGCTCTCGGCCGACAAGCCGGATCTCGACTGGACGATCCCCGATCAGGGCGGCCTGCTCTGGACCCAGTCCATCGCCGTGCTCAAGGCCTCGAAGAAGCAGGAACTGGCACGCAAGTTCGTGCAATATATCGTCAGCCCCGAAGGCCAGGCGCGGCTTGCCACGTCCTCTTGCTACTGGGCGATGCCGGCCAACAGCAAGGCGGGCGATCACCTGACCGACGCCCAGAAGGCGGCGCTGCGCTGGAGCGACCAGGCATCCTACCTGCCGAAGACCCAGCTCTATCCGGTGCCGAGCGCCGAGCTGGACCAGAAGATGCAGGACGTCTGGACGGAGATGCTGCAGCAGTAAATGCTGGTTGCCGCGTGAGTGGCGGCCCCTCATCCGCCCGCGTCCTGCGGACCCTTCTCCCCGCAGGCGGGGAGAAGGGGATATGCCGCACCGTTTTGCCAAACTCGACCCAAACTCGACGTTGAGCGGGGCAAGTCCCCTCTCCCCGTAATACGGGGAGAGGGTTAGGGTGAGGGGCAGACACCAGACGCAATTCAAAACCAATTCCAGGGCCACCCATGACCACCCTCACGCTCGAAAATGCCGATCGCCGCAAGGCCTGGGGGTTCGTCGCGCCGGCGCTTGTCTGGACCGTCGCCTTTTTTGTCGTGCCGTTCCTGTTCATGGCGGCGATGAGCCTGTGGTCGCGGCAGGGCCGGGAGATTGTTCGCGCCTGGAATCTCGACAACTACCTGCGCTTCTTCAGCGAAAACGCCCTGCTCAAGGGCCTGACCAATTCGCTCGAAATCACCCTGATCGTCACCGTCCTGTCGGTGCTGCTCGCCTATCCACTCGCCTGGATCATTGCCGAACGGGTGCCGAAGCGGTTCCAGCGCACCGCGCTGATCCTCGCCATCCTGCCGTTCTGGACGTCTTATGTCGTGCGGTCCTACTCCTGGCTGCTGGTGCTCACCAAGAACGGCGTCATCAACCAGGCGCTGCTGGGCATCGGCATCATTTCCGAACCGCTGGAAATCGCCAGCACCCGTACCGCCACCGTCATCGGTTTCGTGCATTTCTTCGTCATGCTCTTGACGCTGACGATCTACGCCAACCTTGTACAGCTCTCGCCGAATTACCGCCGCGCCGCCGCCGATCTTGGCGCCAACGGGCTGCAGACCTTCTGGCACGTCATCCTGCCGCTGACGCTGCCCGGCATCATGACCGGCGCCTTCCTCACCTTTGTGCTCTGCATCGGCGATTACATCACGCCGCAGATCCTCGGTGGCAACAACGAGCTGGTGCTGCCGCAGATCATCATGCTGCAGATCGGCCGGCGCGCCGACCTGCCGATGGCCTCGGCGCTGTCCATCGTGCTGATGCTCGCCGTCACGCTGGCCTACGCGCTCTGCGCCCGCTGGCTGAAGATCGATCGGGTGTGACCATGCTGCGCCATCGCCTCTCCACCCTTCTCGCCGTCGTCTACGCCGCAGCCCTGTTCGGCTTCATCTTCCTGCCGGTCGCGGTGCTGGTGCTGTTCTCCTTCCAGGACGGCCGCCTGCCGGTGCCGCCGTTCAACGGCTTTTCGCTGCAATGGTACGAGGCGATCTTCGCCGACCGCAAGCTGATGGCCGCACTCCTCAACTCGCTGATCGTCGCCACCACCTCGTCGGCCGTCGCCTGCCTGCTCGGCTTCATGGCGGCCTACGGCTTTGCCCGCTACAAGCTGCCGGGCTCGGCGCTGCAGCGTGGCCTCTTGATCGCGCCGATGACGGTGAGTTACCTGATCATCGCGCTCGGCCTGCTCACCGTGCTCAACACGCTCGGCATCGGCCTGTCGCTCTGGACGGTCGGCATCGGCCACGTCGTCATCAACCTGCCGCTCTGCTTCGCCATCATCTATTCTTCGATGGGCGATCACCATGTGAACATCGAGCGCGCCGCCCGCGATCTCGGCGCCAGCGACTGGAAGGTGATGCTTCTCGTCACCGCGCCGATGCTGATGCCGTCGATCCTCGCCAGCTTCTTCCTGTCCGTCACCTTCAGCTGGGACGAATTCATCATCGCCTTCCTGCTCTCGCGTTTCGACGTGACGCTGCCGGTAGAGATCTGGAGCCTGTTGCGCTCCGGCCTCAACCCGAAGACCAATGCCATAGGCTCCGTCGTCTTCCTGGCGTCGATCGCGCTGCTCGTCATCCTCGAACTTGCCCTCTTCCGGAAAAAGAACACGCCATGACCGCCGCCGTCTCGATCCGCACCGTCTCGCGCCTTTTCCACCAGTTCACCGCGCTGAACGAGGTCTCGCTTGAAATCGCTGCCGGCGAGTTCATCGTGCTGCTCGGGCCGTCCGGCTGCGGCAAGACCACGCTGCTCTCCATCCTCGGCGGCTTCCTGATGCCGTCGAGCGGCCAGGTGCTGATTGCCGACAAGGACATGACCTTCGTTCCGCCGGCCCGGCGCCCGACCACCACCATGTTCCAGGACTACGCGCTCTTCCCGCATATGTGCCTGCGCGACAATGTCGGTTTCGGCCTCAGGATGCGCGGCATGGCCCGCGCCGAGCGCTACGAGAAGGCGTTCGGTTTCCTTGATCTCGTCGGCCTGAAGGCCTCGTCGGCGAAGAAGCCGCACGAGCTTTCCGGCGGCCAGCGCCAGCGCGTGGCACTGGCCCGCGCGCTTGCCGTCGATCCCGACGTGCTGCTGCTCGACGAGCCGCTCGGCGCGCTCGACCTGAAGCTGCGCCGCCAGATGCAGGACGAGCTGAAGGCGATCCAGAAACGGGTCGGCACCACCTTCGTGCACGTCACCCACGACCAGGAGGAGGCGATGGCGATCGCCGACCGCATCGTGGTGATGAATGCCGGCCGCATCGAGGATGTCGGGGCACCGGCCGAGATCTACATGCGGCCGAAATCGCTGTTTTCCGCCGGTTTCATGGGCGAGGTGAATTTCCTCGACGGCAAGGTCATCGCCCGTGACGGTGATGAGGTTCTGGTGGAAACGCCGCTCGGCCGGCTGATCCTGCCGGCCACGGCGTTCACGGCGGGTGACGCGAAAACCGGCCAGAAATTCAGCCTCGTCATCCGCCCGGAACATTTTCGCGGTCCGGCGGAGGCGGCGGGCGGACCGGGCAGCCTGTCGCTCGGAGAGGCGCACATCACCTCCAGCGCCTTCTTCGGCACCCACCAGCGTTGCCATGTGGCGCCTGTCTCATCGCCTTCGTCGAGTCTTGTCGTGCATATGCCGCAGACGGCGCACCTTTCCGACGGAGCCTCGATACCGCTTGCGGTGCAGGCGGCCGACATCGTCGCCTTGCCGGCCGCCACGGGGGCCTGATCCATGCAGCGCATCAGCCCGGATAAATGGTATGCCGTCGAACGCCGCGAGGACGATGTCACCGCTATTTCCGAACCCTTCATCCAGGAATTCTACCGCTGCAACATCTGGCATGTGCGCGGCCGCGACAGCGACATGCTGGTCGATAGCGGCATGGGCGTCGTGTCGCTGCGCGAATGGGTGCCGCTGGTCACCGAGAAGCCGTTGATCGCGGTGGCCAGCCACACCCATTTCGATCATATCGGCTGCCACCACGAGTTCGAATGCCGCGCCGTGCATGAGGCCGAGGCCGACCTGCTCGCCAATCCCACCCGCGCCAACACGCTTGCCGATCCCTACGTCACCGACGACATCTTCGACGCCTTGCCGCCGGAACCCTATTGCTCGAAATGTTACGCCGTGAAGGCGGCACCCGCGACCCGCATTCTCAGGGACGGCGATCACATCGATCTCGGCGACCGCCTCTTCGAGGTCATCCATACGCCCGGTCATTCCCCCGGCGGCATCGCGCTTTGGGAGGAAAAGACCGGCATCCTGTTTTCCGGCGACATTCTCTATGACGGCCCGCTGATCGAAGACACCTACCATGCCGATGCCGGCGATTACCTGCGGTCGATGCAGCGGCTGCTCACCTTGCCGGTCCGGCTCGTGCATGGCGGCCATTTCCCGAGCTTTTCCGGTGAGCGCTACCGCGCGCTCATCCGCAACTGGCTCGACGAGAAGGAGCGCGCCTGACCGACGCAAAGTTCGGGCAGGGTTGGACGGATATCGAGTGTGTTCGAATCGGTGGCATGCGCCGCCCGCATGAAGAGGGACACATGAGAAACGTCGCCATCGCCATCCTCGGCCTGCTTGCCGTCAGCGGCTGCACCAATCCCGGCGCCTATATGCCGCCGGACGGATTAGTCGATCCGATCTCCAAGCAATGCTACGGCGTCATTCGCGAACAGGAATTCGTCGCCTGCACCAATGCGGTGCGTTCCGGCCAGTATTACTTCGTGCCGAAGCGCGGCTTCGAGGCGATACAGGAGGAGATGGAGGAACGGAACGCCGAAAGCGCGAGCGGCGAAAAGGGCGCCCGGCGCTATACAAAGCAGCTTGAGGACCATTGAGCTGCGGCTTGGCGATCTGTCTGCGTGAATGGGGCCTCCGCGAATGAGGTTTTGCCCCTCTCCCTCTCCCTCTCCCCGCTTGCGAGGAGAGGGGACTTGCCCTACGCAGCGTTGAGATTGGGGAAGTCGGTGCGGCATACCTCCTTCTCCCCTTCAAAACGGAGAGAAAGGTCCGCAGGACGCAGGCGGATGAGGGGCCACCGCAGGCGCCACCTCCACCCCAACATGCTCACGCCGTCAGCGCCGCATACAGTCGGTCCGTCCATTCCTGCACCCCGGCATCCGTCAGCAAAAGATCCTGCCGCACCTCCACCAGAACTGCCGGATACCCGCGGTCCTCGCCGTGGACGGGAATGGCGTAATCCTCCAGCCGGTCGATGATGTAGGGCACGTTGCCGTCCACCACCAGCGCCGGATCGCGCCTCAGTTCGGTCATCAGCGCCTCGGCGTAGTCCTTCGACTGGCCGTAGAGGATGCCGACATGCCAGGGTCGCTGCACCCCATGGAAAACCGGCGTGAACGAGTGGATACCGACGATGCGGCTCTTCCGGCCCTGCTTTTCCCGCGCATCCAGCAAGGCTTCGATGCGATCGTGGAACGGCCTGAACATCCGCTCGATACGGCGGGTCTTCTCGTTTTCGTCGATCCCGATATTGCCCGGAATGTCCGTCGCCTCGGAGCGCGCCGGAATGCTGGTCGGGCTGTCCACAGGCCGGTTGAGGTCGATTAGGAGCCGCGAATAGGTGCCGAGGAAGGCCGGCGCGTCTAGCCGCCGTGCCAGTTCGCGGGTCACGGCGGCGACGCCGATGTCCCAGGCGATGTGGCGGGTCAGTTCGTGCGGCGGCAGGCCGAGGCCGGCATATTCGGTCGGAATATGGTTCGAGGCATGTTCGCAGGTGAGCACGATGTCGTTCGTGCCCGCCTCGTTCAACACTTCGACCGGATCCGGCCAGTCCAGGGTCGTTGCGGTCGTCATGCAGGTTTCCCGAGCGCCTTGAGGCGTTCGATCACCGTGTCGGTGTCGGCCAGCCAGCAATACCCGCCGAATGCCTTGAGGGCGCCGTCGTGGCGTTCCGGCGTTGCCGTGGCGCAGGCATCCGTGACGCAGGTGACGAGATAGCCGCGGTCGGCGGCATCGCGCACGGCCATGTCGACGCACTGGTCGGTCATGATGCCGGTGATGATCAGGTACTTGATACCCAGGTTCTTCAGCAGATAGTCGATATTGGTCGAGTTGAAGACGCCGGAGGATGTCTTCGGAATCATGATCTCGTCGCCGACGGGCATCAGGCTATCGACCGGCAGGCCTTCCGGGGCGCTGCGCGGAATGTGGATCGGCGTCAGTTTGTGGTCGAGCGAGCAGTCGCGGCCGTCCTCGGTCAGGCTCTGGATGATGGTGTGCAGCACCTCGACGCCGTTTTCACGCGCTGCGGCAAGCAGCCTCTCGTTGTTGGGGATCGTCTCCGTGGCGGTCTGCTTGTAGAAATAGTGGTCGGGACCACGCTCCGGATGGGAAGGATCGATACCGGGGATGAGCCAGATCTTCTGCAGGTCGACGAGCAGGATGGCGGTCGCGCCGGCCTCGTAGGCCTGGTCGCGGGTGATGGTCTTGGTCATGGTTTCGGCTCCTGCCTGGTGTTTTTCGGTCCGGGCTGTGTCCGGACGGATGTCTCGTTGGAGGGGGTGTCCCCGGCGCCTGAGCGCGTGTTGTCGAAAGTCACGCCGTTGCGTTCACGCACACCCTCCAGCGCCTCGATGCGGGCGCGGGTATCGTCGTCCATGCGGGCGATGAGGTGCGCAGCCAGCGCCTCGATCTGGCCGACCGCCGGTGCCAGCGTGTCATAGGGCGAAGCGACGTCGATCGAGCTTGAGAGCGTCACCTCGGCATAGTCCGAGATCGGCGACAGCCAGGGATCGGTGAACAACAGGATCTTGACGCCGCGGGCCGCCGCCTGCTCGGCGAAGGCGACGACGTCGCGCTGGTAGCGGCGATAATCGAAGACGACGAGCACGTCGCGCTTGTCCATGTCGATGAGCTGGTCGAAGCTCTGGGCGGACAGCACGCCGATATCGTGCACATCGCTGCGCAGCTGGGTGATGTAGCCGCCGAGCATGCCGGCGATGTGGCGGCTGAAGCGGCCGCCGAGCAGGAAGACGCTGCCCTTCGCTTCGCTCACCAGCCGGGCGGCGCGCTCGTAGCTCATCGCCGGCGTGCCGGTGATCGTCCGGTCCAGGCAGGCGACCACAGAGCGCAGGTAGGAGGTGGCGATACCATCGGCGGTGCTGCCGCTTTCCAGCCGCTTCGCTTCCATCATCAAGAGCGGCGAATGCAGCCGTGCCTCGACCTCGGCCAGAAGTTTTGCCTGGAAGCCGGGATAGCCCTCGAAGCCGAGTTTCATCACCAGCCGCACCACGGTCGGGTCGCTGACGCCGGCGCGTTTGGCCAAGGCCGTCGCCGTTCCCAGCCCGGCCGTCGGGTAGTCGGTCAGGAGCGCCTGGACGATCTTTTCTTCCGACGGCGTAAGCGAAAGATCGCTGCGCAGCAGCATATCCCGGATGCTCATGGCCGTGGCGCCTCCCCAAGTGCACACTTGTCGTTATTGTATGAAGAGAAAATTACAGACAAAATCCTGTCCGTCAATTGTGAAGAAGCGTTGACAGCTACGAAGGTGTGGACATAGCATTGAGAAAAGCAGCGAAAAGTTGCGGGGAACGAAAATGAGGAAGAGCAGCCTTTGCGGCAACGGTCGAGTCGTATCGCCGTTGCGCGAAGCCGCAGAGTGCCTTGACCTCATTTGAAATTTCATTTCAGACTTGAACCAATAAGACGCATGAAAAGCTTCATCCGGGCGGGCTTTGGGTAAGACCGTCTTTGCTTTCCCGATGAAGGAGAATGCAGAATGCGCACCGTCCATCAGGGGCAAGGTGCCGGGGAACGACATGAAAAGCTGGTTGAACTGGAAAGAGATGAATCAGGAGCGGATCGTGCTTTTGATCGCGGTCCTGATGTTCGTCGTCGCTTCGGTCACCCTGCCGGGTTTCTTCACGTCGGATAATATCGTCGCCATCGTCCGCTCCGTCTCTGTGCTCGGCATCCTGGCGCTCGGCATGGCGATCGTCGTCATCGGCCGCGGCATCGATCTTTCCGCCGTCGCCATCATGGCCATGTCGGTTGCATGGTATCTGCAGCTTCTGAACGACGGCATGGCCGACAGCGCCGCCTTCCTGCTGGTGATATCGGGCGTGCTGGCGATCGGCCTGCTGAACGGCTTCCTTGTCGCTTACGCCGAGGTGCCGGCGATCTTCGTGACGCTGGCAAGCGGTTCCTTCGTTTTCGGTTACGTGCGTTCGCAGCTCATCGCCCAGGATGCCGTGCCGGTGCCGCCTGGCCATTGGGTCCAGCTTTTCGGCGGCGTGCGGTATTTCGATATCCCGGTGGAAGTGTTCATCTTCGCCGCGCTGGCTTTTCTCATCTTTCTGTTCCTGCGCTACACCAAGTGGGGACGCTACGTCTATTATGCCGGCGACAACCCGGTTTCGGCGCGAAATGCCGGCATGCCGGTGCGGCCGATGCTGGTGCTTCGCTACGTCATTTCCGCGCTGATCGCCTTCATCGCCGGCCTGCTGACGGCGGCGAGCCTGCACTCGATCAATACCCGCGTCGTCAACTCGACGCTGCTTTACGACATCGTTCTGGTGGCGGTCATCGGCGGCATCGGGCTGTCCGGCGGCAAGGGCGGGGTGCGTAACGTGCTGTTCGGCGCCGCCCTGATCGGCATCATGCTCAACGCCATGACGATCATCGATATTCCGTTGATCTACCAGAGCCTGATCAAGTCGACGATCCTGCTCGCGGCAATCATTATCGACGGCTTCCTGAACCCGCGCGACGAACAGACGGCGCAGCAGGGCGATATTTAAAACCGTGCCGCGCCCCGACGGCGCGGTGCCCAAAGAGATTGTTTACCGACCAACTGCAACAGGGGATTGCCATGAAATATTTGCCTACGCTTCTGGCGGCAGCCGCCGCGCTTTCCGCCTCCTTCTTCGCCACGGCGCCGCAGGCGGCCGACGACCCATCATCGGCCGTCTATGCCGAAGCGCTGAAGGGCAAGCGTATCGTCCTGGTGCCGATGGCCATGGGTTTCGACCTTGCCCAGGGTTGGGCGGCGATCCTGCAGCGTGAAATCGATACATTCGGCGGCGTGTTCGAAACCCGCGACCCGAACTGGAGCGTCGAGGCCGGCGCCCAGGCGATCACCGAGGTGATTTCGTCGGAAACGAAGCCCGACGTGCTGATCGTCATGTCGCCCGACCTCAACTCCTACTCCAAGCTGATGAAGCGGGCGCAGGCGGAAGGTATCTATGTCGTGCTCGTCGACAACCCGGCGAACTTCAAGGCCGACGCCTATGTCGGCAGCGATTGGACGCAGCTCGGTCGCCTGGAAGCGGAAGCCGTGGTCAAGGGTTGCGGCCCCAATTCGTCGAAGAAGATCGGCCTCGTGCAGGGCGACCAGGTCAACGCCACCAGCCTCTACCAGTATGCCGGCATCATGGACGTCCTGGCGAAATACCCGGACTTCCAGGTCGTCGCCAAGCCGGATTCCAACTGGGATGCCACCACGTCGCGCAACGTGACCACCACCATGCTGCAGCAGAACCCCGACATTTGCGGCATCATCGACTTCTGGGATGGTGACGCAACCGGTGCGGCGGCTGCCATCCGCGATGCCGGCAAGCAGGACCAGGTCTTCCTCGTGACGACGGGCGGCGGCGAAAAGGCGGCCGATTGCGATCGTATCGCCGACGGCACCTACGGCGCGGTGGTCATGACCGAACTGGCGCAGGAAACCCACAACATGGTGGCGATCATCAAGTACCTGCTGCAGAGCGGCCAGGCTCCCGGCACCTCGTCGCCCTTCATCTACACGCTCCTGAAGGCAACCACGAAGGAAAACCTCCGCCCCGACAGCTGCTGGGATCTGAAGGCGCTGCAGGCGGAAGCGGCTGCGAAGTAAGGCTGGTTGCGGCCGGACGAGCGTTGTCTACGCAGTGACGGTGCGTCTTGCCTCCTTCTCCCCAGCGGGGAGAAGGTCGCGGCAGCGGGATGAGGGGGCGCTCCACGGCAAAACCTGTGCGCCTGCCCCCCTCACCCGACCCTTCGGGCCACCTTCTCCCCGCGGGGGAGAAGGGGACGCGGCCGCCGGCGACAAAATTCGACATGCTCTCTCCCTTTGACGGGGAGAGGTCGAGGCAAGGGGTGTCTCCCCAAGCCACTACCACATCCACAATCTAGGCCCGACCGATGACCTTCCGCGAACGCCTGCAAGCCTGGCGCTACAACCTCATTCCCGATCACCTGGTGGGCGAAATCCTCACCAAGCGCTGGACGGACAACGCCATCCCCTTTCTGGTGCTGGTGGTCACGGTCGTCTCCTTCGGGGCGTCGATCCCGGGCTTCTTCAAACCCTATTCGCTGCAGGAATCGACCCGCCAGCTCGGCGAGTTCTCGGTCGTCGTCACCGGCCTGACCGTCGTCATGCTCGGCGGCGGCATCGATCTGTCGGTCGGATCGATTTTCGCGCTTGCCACATTCGCGGCTGTCTCGACCTTCTTCATCTTCGAGATGCCGGTCTGGGTGGCGCTTGTCGCAGCGCTTGCCACCGGCATCGTCTGCGGCGCCATCAACGGCTATCTCGTCGGTTATCTACGCCTGCGCGCCTTCCTCACCACGCTGGTCACCTTCATCATCGGCCGGGCGATCTTCGATATCCTGGTGGTGAATTACGGTGCCGATATCCAGACTTCGATGGCCTCGTCCGACACCTGGGATTTCATCGGCGATGGCACGCTGTTCGGCTTCTCGATCCCGGTCATCACCGCCGTTATCATTGCCGTCATCACCCACATCGCGCTCACCCGCTCGCGACCCGGATGGCACGTTCTGGCCGTCGGCGGCTCGCGGCGCTCGGCGCACAATGCCGGCATCCGCGTCAAGCGCACCGTGTTCCTGACCTACGTCTTCTCCGGCTTCTGTGCCTCGATTGCCGGCTTCCTCATTGCCACAAGGCTCTCCGGCGCCGGCCCCGGCACCGGCCTCAACCTTGAAATCCTGGCGCTGACGGCGGCCGTCGTCGGCGGCAATTCGCTCGGCGGCGGGCGTGGCTCCGTGGTGAAGGGGGTCATGGGCGCCATCATCGTGCTGGTCATGACCAACGGCCTCATCCGGCTCGGCTACGGTACCGGCACCAACCAGATGGTGCTCGGCATCATGCTCGCGGTCGCCGTCACCATCGATATCCGCTGGCTGAAGAACCGCCACAAGGTGCTGAATGAGGTCTATGTCGCCCCCGTCTATCTGAAGATGGGGGAGACGCAATCGGCGCTGCCTGGCTCTGGCAGCGCCTATGCCCTCGACAACCGCCTGTCGGAAGCCAGTCACATCGGCCTCGGTGAACTGGAAGGCCCCGAAGACGTCATCCTCGACCGCAACGACCATCTCTATTGCGGCACCCGCCACGGCGAGATCGTCCGTTTCTTTGCGCCGGATTACACCCGCTCGGAAGTTTTTGCCCATGTCGGCGGCTTCCCGCTCGGACTGGCCTTCGACAGGGACGACAACCTGATCAGCTGCGTCGGCGCCATGGGCCTCTATTCCATCTCGCCTGATCGCGAGGTGAAAAAGCTCTCGGCCGAAACGGCGCGCTCCTGGACCTCGGTCGTCGACGATGCCCGCCTGCGCGATCCGAACGACTGTGACATCGCCCCGGACGGCCGCATCTATTTCACCGACAGTACCAAGCGTTACGATGCCCACGACTGGGCGCTGGATTCGATCGAAAACCGTGCCACCGGCCGCCTGCTGGTCTACGATCCCAAGGACGGCTCGACGAAAACGTTGCTGGACGGCTACCGTTATCTCAACGGCGTCTGCATGGCGCATGACGGCAAGTCGCTGTTCGTCGCCGAAAGCTGGGCGTGCCGCGTCCACCGCTACTGGCTGGAAGGCCCGAAGGCCGGCACGGCCGAATGCGTCATCAAGGACATGCCGGGTTATCCCGACAACATCAACCGTGCTTCCGGCGGCCATTACTGGATGGCCTGGCTCGGCATGCGCACGCCGAGCTTCGACCTGTCGCTGCGCCATCCCGGCATGCGCAAGCGCATGACCCGCCGCCTGCCGCAGGACGAATGGCTGTTTCCCAACATCAACACCGGCGGCGTGGTGAAATTCAACGACAAGGGCGAGATCGTCGAGACGCTCGGCGACCTCTCGGGCAACGCCCACCCGATGGTCACCTCGATGCGCGAGCATAAGGGCCAGTTGTTCATCGGCGGCATCCTGAACAACCGCGTCGGTCGCTACAGGATCGCCGGCGCTGACGAAAGCTGGACCGGCCCCGCTTCCTACTGGGGAGGTACCAAATGATCTTCGACCCGATCCTCGATTATTTCCGCGGCAAGGCGGTAACGATCCCGCCGCTCGACGGCGCCTTCCGCCCCAACACCCGCCTCGACGACGCCCCGGCCTTCGCGGCGCTGACGGAAGCCGACAACCTGGTTTTCCGCAACGGCGCGCTTTTCGCCTCCAGCGGCAACGCCGTCTACACGCTCGCTGCCGGAGCCGAACCCTCCGTCGCCGAAACTTTTCCCTCGCCGGTCACGGCGCTTGCTGTGTCGCCGGCCGGCTCTCTGGCCGTGGCGCTCGAAACCGGCAAGCTTTTCGTCGATGGCAAGGAATTAGCGTTGCCGCCGGCCGTCCGCTGCATCACCGCGCTTGCCTACGGCCCTGACGGCGCCTTGTTTCTCGCCAACGGTTCCGCAAAACACGCCCCGTCCGCCTGGGCTGCCGATCTGATGGAAAAAGGGGCTTCCGGTTCCGTCTGGAAGCGCGAGGCTGCCGGCGGCGATGTCCGTGAGATCGCCTCGGGTCTCGCCTTTCCTTATGGCCTGTATCCGGTCGCAGATGGCGTCATTGTCAGCGAAAGCTGGCGCCACCGCCTGCTGAAAATTACCGGCAGCGGTACCCCGAAAACGGTCATCGACAAGCTGCCCGGCTATCCCGCCCGCCTGTCGCCGGCTGCCGATGGCGGCCTCTGGCTCTCGCTGTTTGCGCCGCGCAATCGCCTGATCGAATTCGTGCTGCAGGAAACCCATTACCGGCTGGACATGATGGCCGAGGTGCCGCGCGACAGCTGGATCGCTCCGGCGCTCTCCTCCGGCCGCAGTTTCCTGGAGCCGCTGCAATGCGGCGGCATCCGTACCATGGGCATCCACAAGCCATGGTCGCCGAGCCGGTCCTACGGGCTGGTGGTCAAGCTCGATGCCGACCTGCAGCCGCTCTTCAGCCTGCATAGCCGCGCCAACGGCACCCGCCACGGCACGACCAGCGCCGTGGCAAAGGACGGCACGCTCTACGTCGCATCCAAGGGCGGTGACAGCGTGCTCGCCATCGACATACCCACCGCGGAGGGCCGCTGAGATGGATACCATCGTTCGCCTGGAGGGCGTCACCAAGGCCTATCGCGGCGTGCCGGCGGTCAAGAACGTCACCTTCGACCTGCGCAAGGGCGAGATCCACGCCTTGCTCGGGGAAAACGGTGCCGGTAAGTCGACGCTGACCAAGATCATCGCCGGCGTCGTCGAGGCGACATCCGGCAAGATGTTCCACCACGACCGCGAAGTGTCCTACAAGACGCCCAACGAGGCGCTGGAAGCCGGCATCGCCATGGTCTTCCAGGAAACCAGCCTGGTGCCGTCGATGACGGTTGCCCAGAACCTCTATCTCGGTGCCGAGAAATTCCTGAACCGCCTGCGTGGCACCTACATTTCGGCGCAGCAATTCCTGCAGTCGCTGAATTTCCCGGTCGATCCCACCGCCATGGTCGAGACGCTGGGTGCCGCCAAGAAGCAGATGGTCGAGATCGCCCGCGCCGTCCACCACAATGCCGAAATCATCATCTTCGACGAACCGACGGCGACACTGACGCCGGAGGAAAAGCGCCACTTCTTCGCGCTGGTGCGCCGCCTCAAGGCGCGCGGCGTCTCGATCGTCTTCATCTCCCACGCGCTCGAAGAGGCGCTGCTGCTTTCCGACCGCATCACCATCCTGCGCGACGGCGAACTGGTCGCCTCGGGCGAAACGAAGGAATTCGACCGCGAAAAAATCATCGCCGCCATGGTCGGCCGTACGCTTTCGGCCGAGCTTTACCGCCAGCGCGACGAGGCGAAGTTGCGCAAGCCCGGCCACAAGGTGCTGTCGGTGCAGGACATCTCGATGAGCAACATCGTGCGCAACAATTCCTTCTCGATCTTCGAGGGCCAGATCACCGGCGTCTTCGGCCTGATCGGCTCCGGCCGCACCGAAACCTTCAAAGTGGTCGCCGGCATTTACAAGCGCGACTTCAATCGCGGCGGTACCATCGAACTGGACGACAAGCCGGTACGTTATTACGTGCCGCGCGAGGCGGTGAAGGACGGCATCGTCTACGTCACCGAGGACCGCAAGAGCGAAGGTTTCTTCGAAACCATGTCGATCGCCGAAAACATTTTTGGCGGGCTGCTGGCGGCTGGCCACGAGAAGGCCTGGGTGATCAACGCCGCCGAGATGCGGGCGCTGTCGGCAGAATGGACGAAGATGCTCAACATCCGCGCCATCAACGACAATGCCCGCGTCGTCGAGCTGTCCGGTGGCAACCAGCAGAAGGTGGTGATCGGCAAGGGCCTTGTGCAGCGCCCGCGCGTCGTCATCTTCGATGAGCCGACCCGCGGCGTCGATGTCGGCGCCATCGCCGAGATCCACCAGATCATCAATCGGCTCGCCGACGAAGGCCTCGCCGTGGTGGTGATCTCCTCCTATCTGCCGGAGATCATGAACCTCTCCGACCGCATCCTCGTCTGCCGCCAGGGCCGCATCGTCGAGGAGTTTTCGCCTGTCGAGGCGACGGAAGAGAAGATCATGTACGCGGCAGTGCATTGAGGGCAGGGGAGCCGCCGGCGAAACAATTGCCCCGCTGCTGTGGGCGGGGTATTCCAGACAGAACGGAAAAGAGGAGACCCATCCCATGGCAACCGTAAAACTGTGGACCGATGCCGAGGCGGACGCCCATCCGGAGGTCAAGGCCGTCTTCGACGACATCCGCGCCACGCGCAAATCGGATTTCGTCAACAATTTTTGGCGCGGACTTGCCAATGATCCGGCTCATCTGAAGCGTATCTGGGGTCAGCTGAAGGAGATCATGGTCGCCGATAGTGCCATTGATCCCCTGACAAAAGAGATGGTCTACATCGCCGTCTCCGTTGCCAACGGCTGCTCCTACTGCATCCATTCGCATACGGCCGCCGCCAAGGCCAAGGGCATGACGGATGCCCAGCACGGCGAACTCCTGTCGATCATCGGCCTCGCCGGCCAGACCAACCATCTGGTCACGGCGATGCAGATCCCGGTCGATCCGCAATTCGAGGTCAAGGGCTGAGATTTTTCTCCCCGGTCCCGCAAAAAATAACCTCCCCCTGTCGGGTCGGCAGGATCCAATCCGTCCTTGGATCGTTCATGCAAACAACCGAGAAGGATCACGATCATGCCGAGCACCATCAAACTGCACCGTGTCCTGGCAACCAGCCCGGACAAGGTCTACCGCGCGTTCCTTGAGGCGGATGCGATGGCGAAGTGGCTGCCGCCGAACGGGTTTGCCTGCACCGTACATCATTTCGAGCCGAAGGTCGGGGGCACGTTCAAGATGTCCTTCCGCAACTTCACCACCGGCAATAGCCACGCCTTCGGCGGCGAATATCTCGAACTCGTCCCCGGCGAACGCCTGCGCTATGTCGACAGGTTCGACGATCCCAACCTGCCCGGCGAAATGGAGGTCGTCGTCACCTTGAAGAAGGTATCCGTCGGCACCGAGGTGGAGATCACCCAGGCCGGCATACCGGACGTCATCCCGCCGGAAGCCTGCTACCTCGGCTGGCAGCAATCGCTACGCAACCTCGCCAATCTCGTCGAGCCGGACATCAAGGAATAATGCCGTCATGGCCAGACGGTGATCACCCGATCTGGCCAGTCTCCTTCAAGTCCACACTCTTTCCCGCGCCGGGCAATGCTTGACGATGTCGTTGTTATTAGGTAGATCGGTCTACATAATAACGGAGTTTCGATCGTATGGCGAACCGGGTTCCCGCGCGTGATCGTCTGCTGCAGGCGGCGGCCGAGCTTTTTTATGCCGAAGGCGTGGCCGCGACCGGCATCGATGCGATTACCGCCCGGGCGGGCGTGGCGAAGATGAGCCTTTACAACAACTTCTCCTCCAAGGCCGAGCTTTTGGTCGCTTATCTCGAAAAGCGGTGCGTCGAGTGGCATGCGTTGCTGCAAGCGCGGTTGAGTGCGGCCGCCACGCCGAAGGATCGGGTGCTGGCCGTGTTCGATTCCTACGTCGATCATGCCGCAATGGCCTACGAATGGGGATTTCGCGGCTGCGGGCTTCTCAACGCCGCCGCCGAACTGTCGGTCGACGATCCCGCCCGGGCCATCGTCGCCGCGCAAAAGGAGGAGGTGCAGCAATTGTTCCGGCAACACCTCGATGCCTTGCGCCCCGGCCATGCCGATAGCGACGAAATCGCCGAACACCTGTCGTTTCTGCTGGAGGGGGCGATGTCGCGGGCGGGGCTCGACGGACATGACCAGCGCTTGAAGACGGCGCGCCGGATGGCGGTTTCCATGCTCGAGCGCTTCGAAGCCACCGGCCGATGACAAAAACCTTCGCGACGTCATTGCGTCCCGCCAGCGGGCTGATGGGCCTTGCGGTCCTGGTGCTGATCGAAGCGGCGTTGGTGATCTGCTGGAGTGCCGGTTTCATCGGCATTCGTTTCGCCAACGATCATGCGCCGATCTTTCTCATCCTCCTGTGGCGCAGCCTCGTCTCTGGGGTGGTATTGTTGCCCTTCGCCCTAACCGTCGGACCGCGATTGCGATGGAAAGACGTTCTGCCGCAGGTGCTGTTCGGCGCCTTGGCGATGGCGTTCTATCTCGGTGCTTTCGCCTTCGCCATCTCCCTCGGTGTCCCGACCGGCCTCGTGGCGCTGATCACCGACATGTTGCCGTTGATGGTTGCAGTGCTCTCCTGGCCGATGTTGGGCCAGCTCCTGACCGGGCGGCAGTGGGTCGGCTCCTTCGTCGGGCTGGCGGGGGTGCTGATCGCTTCCGGCTGGTCGGTCCGCATCGTCGATGTGCCGCTCTGGGCCTATGGCCTGCCCATTCTCGGCACGTTGTCTCTGGCGGTGGCGATGCTGTTGCAGAAGCGTAGCGCGGCGGGCGCCATGCCCATCCATCAGAGCCTGTGCATCCAGTGCCTGTCGGCGGCAGCCATATTTTCCGTCTTTGCCTGGCAGGAAGGCGGTGTCGTGCCGATCCTCGAGGCCGGTTTCGTCGGCGGCATCCTCTGGCTGGTGTTTGTCGCCACCATCGGCGCCTGGAGCCTTTATTACCTTGCGTTGCGCCGGTCGTCTCCGGCGCAGGTGACGGCCGTGCTCTATCTCAGCCCGCCGGTGGTGATGATCTGGGCCTGGATCATGTTCGATGAGCCGCTGACCTGGGCGATGGCCTGCGGCATGGCCGTGTCTTTGGCAGGCATCGTCATCGTCGCCCGGTCGCCAAAGCCCGCTGCGATGAAAAAGCGGGTGGACGAGGCGCTGGCGCAAAGCGCCTGAACATGCGAAAGGGGCTTTCCCGGCGGCCCCTTGCAAGCGCCGCCGATGGGCAGCGCAGGGGCATTCCATGAGACATATCCTCCTCGTCGGCATCGGTTCCGGCAATCCCGAACACATGACCATCCAGGCGATCAATGCGCTCAATCGCGCCGATGTCCTGTTCCTGCCGACCAAGGGGGCGAAGAAGGCTGAGTTGGCCGATGTCCGCCGCGAGATCGTCGCCCGCTACGTCACCAATCCGGAAAGCCGTACGGTGGAATATGCCGTGCCCGTTCGCCGCACCGAAGGCCAGAGCTACATGCAGGGCGTCGACGAGTGGCATGCGGCGATTGCCGAAATCCACGAGGCGATGTTTTGCGCCGAACTCGATGAGGATGGCATCGGTGCCTTCCTCGTCTGGGGCGACCCGATGCTTTACGACAGCACCATCCGCATCATGGAGCGGGTGACGAGGCGCGGCAACGTCGCCTTCGACTACAGCGTTATCCCCGGCATCACCAGCGTTCAGGCGCTCTGTGCCAGCCACCGCATACCCCTCAACCTCGTCGGCAAGCCGGTGGCGATCACCACCGGCCGCAGGCTTTCGGAGAGCTTTCCGGGCATTGTCGAAACAGCTGTGGTGATGCTCGACGGCGAGCAGGCTTTCCAGCGCATCGACGATCCGGATGCGATGATCTACTGGGGCGCTTATCTCGGCACGTCGGACGAAATCGTCATCAGCGGCCGGCTGTCGGACGTGAAGGAGGAAATCCTCGCCACCCGCGCCGCCGCCCGGACCCGCCACGGCTGGATCATGGATATCTATCTGCTGCAGAAAGGCGCAGATTTCGAGGAATAGGGCCTGACATCGGTTCTCCTCGTCTCCCCTGGGGGAGACGATGCCTGAAAGGCAGATGAGGGGACTGCTCCGGGTCTGAATGGTGCTATTCGCTGCGCGACCGCCCCCACTCTGCCTCCGGTGCAGGGCGCAAAGCAGATCGCGGGGGTCGCGTCTTTGATTTCTCGCAAGGCCTGCCGTCGTGTTATGGTTCAGCCTGAGATGATGAACACGCCCCAACCTTTGCCGCTTGCCTGCAGCCCGCTTCCCGTCCCCTCGGCCCGCCGCGGTGCTTGCCCGTCTCTCGACGCGCCGATGGCGACCGGCGATGGCCTCCTGGTGCGCCTGCGTCCGCTCGACGGCAGCCTGACGCCCGGCCAGTTCGCCGCCATCGCCGCCGCTGCGAAACAATTCGGCAACGGCCTCATCGAAGTCACCGCCCGCGGCAACCTGCAGGTTCGCGGTCTCGATACGGAAACGGCACCGGCCTTCGCGCAAACCATCCTGGCGATGGACATGCCGCTATCTTCGGGCGTGGCGATCGAAACCCCGCCGCTTACCGGCATCGATCCCGGCGAAATCCTCGATCCCCGCCCGCTTGCGGACGCGCTGCGGCAGGCGATCGAAGCGCACATGCCGCCGCTGCAGCTTGCGCCGAAACTCTCGATCACCGTCGATGCCGGCGGCCGTTTCCATCTTGGCGGCATCGTCGCCGATATCCGCCTGTCCGCCGTGCTTTCGGCGGACGGGGCCGTGTTCTGGTGCCTGTCACTCGCCGGCAATGCCCGCACCGCCCGCCCGGTGGCGCTTCTGGCTGAAGAGCAGGTCGTCGATGCCGTCGTCACCCTGCTGCGTGCCCTCGATGCTCTTGGCCCCGCCGCTCGCGGCCGCAATCTTGATGTCGAGGCCTGGCGTGGTCACTTTGCCTTGCCCGTTGCCTTTGCCGAAGGCCATGCGAAGCCTGCACCGCTTCCCGTCGGCATCCATGCCTTCGATCCGGCTCGCCCGCTTCTCGGGGTCGGCCTGTCCTTCTGCCAGATCGAGGCCGATGTCCTCATTGCTTTCCTCGCCCCGATGGAAAAGCTGGGCGCCGGCGAAATCCGCCTGGCGCCGGAGCACGGCTTTTTCCTCGTCGGCATCGCGCCCGAAAAGATCGGCGAGGGGCTTTCGCTGGCTGCCACCCATGGCCTGCGCACGTCACCGGCCGATCCGGCCAATGCCATCGCCGTCTGTGCCGGTGCGCGCGGCTGCGCCTCGGCATTTTTCGATACGCATGCGCTGGCCCGTACCGTCATCACGGAGGCGCCGTCATTGCTCGACGGCTCGTTGACGCTGCATCTCTCCGGCTGTCGGAAAGGCTGTGCCCATCCCGCCGCGGCGGGCCTGACGCTGACGGCAGCGCCAACAGGCTACGGACTTGTCGTAAATGGCTCCGCATCAGGCTCGCCAGATGCTTACATCGCTGCTAAGGACGTGACCTCCGCCTTCCGGCGGCTTGCCGTGCTGGTCGACACCGAGCGACAGGCGGGCGAGACGGCGGCGGCCAGCCTGGAAAGGCTGGGTGCGGGAGCGATCGGGCAAGTGCTGCAACGGGACTGGGAATGACAGATTACGACTATATCCGCGAGGGTGACGCCATCTATGAGCGCTCCTTCGCCATCATCCGCGCCGAGGCCGATCTTGCGCGTTTCTCCGATGAACAAGCGGATATCGCCGTTCGCATGATCCACGCCTGCGGCCTCGTCGAGGCGGCAGAACATTTCGTCTTCTCGCCGGATTTCGTCTCCGCCGCCCGCGGTGCACTGAAGGCCGGCGCGCCGATCTTCTGCGATGCGCAGATGGTGGCGCATGGCATTACCCGCGCCCGCTTGCCGGCCGGCAACGAGGTGATCTGCACGCTGAGTGATCCGCAGACGCCCGTGCTCGCCAAGGAGATTGGCAATACCCGTTCCGCAGCGGCGATAAAGCTCTGGGTCGAGCGGCTTGCCGGCTCTGTCGTTGCCATCGGCAATGCGCCGACCGCGCTCTTCTACCTGCTCGAACTCCTGCGCGACGGCGCGCCAAAACCGGCGGCGATCATCGGCATGCCGGTCGGCTTCGTTGGCGCGGCCGAATCGAAGGATGCGTTGGCGGAACAGTCCTACGGCGTGCCTTATGCCATCGTCCGCGGCCGCCTCGGCGGCAGCGCCATGACGGCGGCGACCGTCAACGCCCTGTCGAGGCCGGGCCTTTGAGTGCGGCGGCTTACGGACGCCTGATCGGCGTCGGCACCGGCCCCGGCGATCCGGATCTGCTGACGGTCAAGGCGATCCGCGCGTTGGAAAGCGCCGACGTGCTCGCCTATTTCGCCAAGGAAGGCCGTCGCGGCAATGGCCGCGCCGTGGTCGACGGGCTGTTGAAGCCCGGCATGCCGGAACTGCCGCTCTATTACCCCGTTACTACCGAGATCGATAAGAACGAGGACGGCTACAAGAGCCAGATCACCGATTTCTACGATGCCTCGGCGGCGGCGGTCGCAAGCCATCTCGAAGCGGGCCGCACCGTCGCTATCCTCAGTGAAGGCGATCCGCTGTTTTACGGCTCCTACATGCACCTGCATGTGCGGCTCGCCTCGCGTTTTGCGGCGGAGGTCATTCCCGGCATCACGGCGATGTCCGGCTGCTGGTCGATGGCCGGCCTGCCGATCGTCCAGGGCGACGACGTGCTGTCCGTGCTGCCCGGCACCATGCCGGAGGCCGAACTTGTCCGCCGTCTCGGCGATACCGAGGCGGCCGTCATCATGAAGGTCGGCCGCAACCTGCCGAAAATCCGCCGGGCGCTTGCCGCCGCCGGCAAACTCGATCAGGCCGTTTACGTCGAGCGTGGCACGATGGCGAATGCCGCCATGGTGCCGCTCGCCGAAAAGGCGGATGATGTGGCCCCCTATTTCTCGCTGGTGCTGGTCGCCGGCTGGAAGGACCGGCCATGAGCGGTGTGCTGTATGTCGTCGGCACCGGCCCCGGCAATGCCGGGCAGATGACGCCGGAGGCTTTGAACGCCGTTGCCGCCGCCACGGAATTTTTCGGCTACGGCCCCTATCTCGACCGCCTGTCGCTGCGTCCCGACCAGCGGCGCATCGCCTCTGACAACCGCGAGGAACTGGACCGTGCCCAGGCCGCGTTGATACGGGCTGCGGCGGGCGAAAAAGTCTGCGTCGTCTCCGGCGGCGATCCGGGCGTTTTCGCCATGGCCGCCGCCGTCTGCGAAGCCATCGACAAGGGACCGGCGGAATGGCGGCAGGTGGAACTCGTGGTGACGCCCGGCGTCACCGCCATGCTGGCTGTTGCCGCCCGTATCGGCGCGCCGCTCGGCCATGACTTTTGTGCCATCTCGCTGTCCGACAACCTAAAACCCTGGGAGGTCATCACCAGGCGGCTGCGGCTGATGGCGGAAGCCGGCATGGTGATCGCGCTCTACAATCCCATCAGCAAGGCGCGGCCCTGGCAGCTCGGCGAAGCCTTCTCCCTGCTGCGCGAGGTTCTGCCCGGCACGGTGCCGGTGATTTTCGGCCGCGCCGCCGGCCGGCCGGACGAACGCCTTCTGGTCATGCCGCTGGCGGAGGCCGATGCAGGGCGCGCCGACATGGCGACCTGCGTCATTATCGGCTCGCCGGAAACACGCATCGTTGCCCGCGAGGGACAATCCGACCTCGTCTATACGCCGCGCTTTTACGCCGGAGGCAAGACGTGAGTGATGCGTTCGAGCGCCGCTTCCGCGTCGGCGACCGACGGGACGTCGGGTGCGACCTGCCGCTCGATCATCACCACGACCTTGCCCAGAATGCGTGCCGCGGCGATCTTGCCGTAGGTGGCGCTGCCGCCGCTGTTCTTGGCGACGATCACATCGATGCGCCGGTCTTCGAGCAACCGGCGCTCGCCCGCCTCGTCAAACGGTCCGGTCGCAAGGATGTATTCGGCCTGCGGCACGTCGAGCGGCGGCACGACGGGATCGACGCTGCGCACGACATAGGCATGCTGCGGCGCGCGACTGAAGGCAAAAGCCTCCTGCCGGCCGATCGCCAAAAACACCCGGCGCGGCGCCGTGCCCAGCGCATCGACGGCGGCATCGACACTGTCGACGCTCTCCCACACATCGCCCTCGACGCGTTCCCAGCCGGGACGGCGCAGCGCGAAGATTTGCACGCCCGTTTCCTTGGCCGCCCATGCGGCATTGGCGGAAATCCTATTGGCAAAGGGATGGGTAGCATCAATCAGCAGGTCGATCTGTTCGGCGCGCAGATAGGCAGCCAGCCCCTCCGCTCCGCCGAAGCCGCCGCTTCTCACCGCCAGCGGCAGGGCGCGCGGTTCGGCCGTGCGGCCGGCGAGCGACAGCGTCGCCTCATAGGCGGGATGTCCGGCCAGGCGTTCTGCGAGTTGCCGGGCCTCGGTCGTGCCGCCGAGAAGAAGGATGCGGTGTCTGCCCATGCCTGATTCCATCCATACCCCGTCCGTTTCCGAACGGTGGCTTACCATTATCGGCATCGGTGAGGATGGTCCAGCCGGCCTCGGCGATGCGGCCAAGGCGGCGATTGCCGCCGCCGGTCTGGTGTTCGGCGGCACGCGGCACCTGCAACTGGCTGCCCCGCTGATCGCCGGGGAAACGTCAGCCTGGCTCAGCCCGTTCGAGACATCTGTCGAAGCCGTCGTCGCCCGCCGCGGCAAGCCGACTGTGGTGCTCGCCTCCGGCGATCCCTTCTTCTTCGGCGTCGGTGCCACGCTGTCGCGACGCATCGATCCGGTGGAGATGCACGTCATTCCCGCACCCTCCTCGTTCAGTCTCGCTGCCTCGCGGCTTGGCTGGCCGCTGCAGGATGTGACGGTGGTTTCGCTGCATGGCCGACCTGTCGATCTCGTCCGTCCGCACCTGCAGCCCGGCCGTCGTGTGCTGGCCTTGACCTCGGACGAAAAAGGCCCGGCGACCCTTGCCCACCTGCTCGCGGAAACCGGTTTTGGCGGATCGCGGCTGACCGTGCTGGAGGCGCTTGGCGGAGAGCAGGAGCGGCTGACCCGGCATGTCGCCGCGCATTTTTCCGACGATGTTTTCCATTCGCTCAATGTCTGTGGCGTTGAGGTGACGGCGGGTGAAGGTGCGAGAATCCTGCCGCTCGCCGGCGGTCTGGATGATGCGCTGTTCGAGCATGACGGCCAGATCACCAAGCGAGAAATCCGGGCTCTGACGCTCTCGGCACTCTCTCCGCGCAGGGGCGAACTTCTCTGGGATATCGGCGGCGGCTCCGGCTCCATCGGTATCGAGTGGATGCTCCGCGACCCCGCCATGCGGGCGATTGCCATCGAGCAGGCGCCGGACCGGGCGGCCCGCATCGGCCGCAACGCGGCGATGTTCGGCGTGCCGGGTCTTGCCGTCGTCGAAGGGCAGGCACCGCAGGCGCTTGCCGGCCTTGTTACCCCGGATGCGATCTTCATCGGCGGCGGCGGCAGCGAGGATGGCGTCATGGATGCGGCAATCGCCGCGCTGAGGCCGGGTGGCCGGTTGGTCGCCAATGCCGTGACGATCGAGATGGAGGCGGTGCTTCTGGCGCAGTACGCGCGCCTAGGCGGCACGCTGGTGCGCATCGACATCGCCCGCGCTGCCCCGATTGGCAACATGGTAGGCTGGCGGCCGGCGATGCCGGTGACGCAGTGGAGCTGGGTGAAATCGTGATGACGGGGGCGGAAACGGTGGTTTTGCTCGTACGAGCAGGTTTTTTGCCTGTTGAATGAAGGGGGCGCATCCTGCCTCCTTCTCCCCGGCGGGGAGAAGGTCGCGGCAGCGGGATGAGGGGGCGCTCCAGGCGAAGGTCTTGCCGTGTCTCACCCCCTCATCCGACCCTTCGGGCCATCTTCTCCCCGCGGGGGAGAAGGGGAAAGGGGCACATGCGACCATCCTGCTCGCAAGGGCGGCAAGGTCAGAAATTTTTGTCAGCGCGGCGCCATCCATCGGCTGGTCGCGGCGCGATCGAGGGATAGGACATGACAGTACATTTCATCGGGGCTGGGCCGGGGGCGGCCGATCTCATCACCGTTCGCGGCCGGGATCTGATCGGCAAATGCCCGGTCTGCCTCCATGCCGGCTCGCTGGTCTCGCCGGAGCTTCTGCAATATTGCCCGCCCGGCGCCCGCATCGTCGATACGGCGCCGATGTCGCTGGATGAGATCGAGGTGGAGTTCGCCAAGGCGGCGGAAGCCGGCGAGGATGTGGCCCGGCTGCATTCCGGCGATCTCTCCGTCTGGAGCGCGGTGGCCGAACAGATCCGACGTCTTGAAAAACGTGGTCTCGATTACACCATGACCCCGGGTGTGCCGGCCTTTGCCGCCGCCGCTTCGGCGCTCGGCCGCGAACTGACCATTCCGTCCGTCGCCCAGAGCCTCGTGCTCACCCGCGTTTCCGGCCGAGCTTCGCCGATGCCGAACAGCGAGACGCTGCAGGCTTTTGGCGCCAGCGGTTCGACGCTCGCCATCCATTTGGCGATCCATGCTTTGGATCAAGTGGTGGCGGAACTGACGCCGCTCTACGGCGCAGATTGCCCCGTCGCCATCGTCGTCAAGGCAAGCTGGCCGGACGAGCGGATCATCCGCGGCACGCTGGCCGATATCGCCGCCAAGGTGGCGGAAGATCCGATCGAGCGCACCGCGCTGATTTTTGTCGGCCCGGGCCTTGCGGCCAGCGATTTCCGCGAAAGTGCCCTCTACGATCCTGCCTACCAGCGTCGCTTCCGCGGCCGGCAGGAATGAAAAAGCCGGCCTCGGGGGCCGGCCTTTGGAATGACTTGGAGCATGTTGCGGTCAGCGCGCCGCCTTACAGCACGCCGGCAAGCAGGCCGACGCCAGCAAGTGCCGTGATGCCGCCCGCCGAACGAACGACGATGGGGCCTTTGATCTCGCTGAGCCGGCCGATCAGGGCGCCGGCGCCGAGGCCAGAGACATGCAGCAAGGCCGTTGCCAGCATGAAGCCCAGCGCATAACCGAGGCCGCTTGCATCTGCCGGCATTTCGGCGCCATGCGCATAACCGTGGAAGATGGCGAACAGGCCGACGATGCCGGCTGCGGCGGCCAGCGAGGCGCGCAGGCCGAAGGCCACCAGGCCGCCGAGAATGACCACCGAAAGCGCAATGCCGGTCTCGACGAACGGCACCGGTACGGCCGAGATGCCAAGCGCGCCGCCGACAGCCATCAGCGCGACGAAGCTTGCCGGCACCGCCCAGAGCGCCTTGCCGCCGAGCTGCCAGGCGAAGACGCCGACCATCACCATCGCCAGGATATGATCCAGCCCGCCGACCGGATGCATGAACCCATGCATGAAGCCGCTTGCCTCGCCGACGCCGGTATGCGCGAAAGCGAGAGCCGGAGTGAGAAAGGCCGCCGCGGCGGCGATCGTGAACGTGATGAGTTTTCTGGCCATGATGCGTCCCCTTGCTGGCGGAGGCTCCGATGATGCGGACGACCTCCTTCAGCTTGGAGTTTTGGCATATCCGGCGCCGGGAGAAAATGCCGGAAGTTTTCGATTACGTCATTTGACGTATATCGCGCCGGTTGAGGGAGATTGCCCGTCTGCAGCGACGCGCGGGCGGCCAATTATCTGCCTCCCGCCGGCTTTGGCCGGCAGGAGGCTGGTTTCGGGTGAACCTCAGATCTGTGCCATGCCACCATCGACGAACAGTTCGATGCCGTTAACGAAGCTGGCATCGTCGGAGGCGAGGAACACGGCAGCACGGCCGATTTCGTTCGGGTCGGCCAAGCGTCCGAGCGGGATCTGCGCCGAGATGCTGCCCTCGAACTGCTTCCACTGCTCTTCGCTGGAGGTGAGGCCGGTCAGGCCGGGTGTCAGCGTCGGGCCGGGGCTGATGGCGTTGACGCGGATGTTGCGATCCTTGAGGTCGAGGATCCAGTGGCGGGCGAAGTTGCGGATCGCCGCCTTTGTGGCGCCGTAGACGCTGAAGGCAGGGATGGCGCGTGTCGTGCTGGTCGAGCTCGTCAGGATGATCGAGCCGCCGTCGCGCAGCAGCGGCAGCGCCTTCTGCACCGTGAACAGGGTGCCCTTGACGTTGATCGAGAAGGTTTTGTCGAAATCCTCCTCGGTGATTGAGCCGAGCGGTGCAAAGGTGCCGCCGCCGGCATTGGCGGCGAGGATGTCGATGTGGGAAACCTTCTGCTGGATCGTGTCAAACAGGCGGTCGAGATCGGCGAGGTCGGAAATGTCGCCGCGGACGCCGGTTACGTTGCCGCCGATGTCCTTGACGGCGGCGTCGAGTTCCTGCTGCCGGCGGCCGGTGATGAAGACTGTGGCGCCTTCCGCCGCGAACTGCCGGGCGATGCCGAGGCCGATGCCCGTGGTGCCGCCGGTAACGACTGCGACCTTGCCTTGCAATCTGTTGCTCATTGTTCTGCTCCTTGTTGGTTGCAGCGACCTGTTTCGCTGTTGCCAATAGAGATATTTTCAGAACGGTGATGGCTGTAGTCGGCAATGTCGATACTATGCGTTCCATCAATGGAACGCTGGAGTGTCATGATGCAGGACCTGAACGACCTTTTCTATTTCAGCGAGGTGGTGACACATGGTGGCTTCACGGCTGCCGGCCGGGCGCTCAACCTGCCGAAATCCAAGCTCAGCCGCCGCGTGGCGCAGCTGGAAGCGCGGCTCGGCGCCCGGCTTATCGAACGGTCGTCGCGCAGTTTCCGGGTGACGGAGATCGGCCGCGCCTTCTTCGAACGTTGCCGTAATGCCCTGTCGGAGGTGGAGCGCGCCGAGGCGCTGGTCGCCGCGGCACAAGCGGAGCCGCGCGGAACGGTGCGGTTCAGCTGCCCAACCGGGCTGATGGATGTCGTCGCCCAACTGCTGCCGTCGTTCCTTGCCCGGTTTCCGCTGGTCAATGTCCGGGTGCTTGCGACCGACCGGGCCGTCGACCTGATTGCCGAACATATTGATCTGGCGCTGCGGGTGCGCACGCGGCTGGATACGGATGCGGTGCTGACGATGCGCACGCTGGCGAAAAGCCGGCGCATCCTCATCGGCAGTCCTAAGCTCGCCAACACGATCGCAGATATGCAGGATATCGGCGGTCTTGCCGCGATACCGACGTTGAGTTCATCCGATGCGCCGGGAAATATCGTCTGGGATCTCGAGGATCAGGCGGGGCGACAGCATTCCTTCAGCCACGAGCCACGGATTGCCTGCGGCAATTTTTACGCCTTGCGCGAGGCTGCGCTGGCCGGGCTGGGGGTTGCCCTTTTGCCCGACCATGCCTGTGTGGACGCGCTGCGCGAGGGGCAGCTTGTCCGGCTGTTTCCGCAATGGAGTGGCCGCGAGGGCATCGTCCATCTCGTCTTCACGACGCGGACCGGGTTGCCCCTGCATGTCCGCGCCTGGATCGATCATCTGGCGGTCGGTTTTCGCGAAGGACGATTCTTCTCGGCCTGACCGACACCTGGTCTTTTAGCCGGCGATCTCCGAAACCTTGACTGCACGACCTTCCTTCACCGATTTCAGGGCTGCTTCGGCCAGAGCCAGCGCCGCAAGCCCGTCCTTGCCGCCCGGATGCGGCTCGGTGCCTTTTTCGACCGCATCGATGAAGGCGGAGATTTCTGCGGCATAGGCGGAGGTGTAGCGGGTCATGAAGAAATCGTGCAGCGGCGGGCGGGTGTAGCCGTCGGCATTGGCGATCTCGATGGAGACCGGGCGCTGGTTTTCGGCCGAAACCGCGCCCTTCGAGCCGTGCACCTCGATGCGCTGATCGTAGCCGTAGCTGGCGCGGCGTGAGTTGGAGATGATGCATTGCTTGCCGCTTGCCGTCGTCAGGATGACGCTGGCGCTGTCGTAATCGCCGGCGGTGCCGATAGCCGGATCGACCAGCACGGCGGCCGACGCCATGACGCTGTCGATCTCCTCGCCCAGCAGGAAGCGGGCCATGTCGAAATCGTGGATGGTCATGTCGCGAAAGATACCGCCGGAGACCTTGATGTATTCCTGTGGCGGCGGGCCGGGATCGCGGCTGGTGATCGTCACCATCTCGACATCGCCGATGCGGCCGTCGTCGATGGCGGCGCGCACCGCGCCGAAATGCGGGTCGAAACGGCGGTTGAAGCCGACCATCAGCTTGCCTGAAACGCTCTCGACCACCTTGAGGCAGGTCTTGACGCGGCTGACATCGAGATCGATCGGTTTTTCGCAGAAGATCGCCTTGCCGGCCTTGGCGAAACGCTCGATCAGGTCGGCATGGGTGTTGGTCGGCGTGCAGATGATCACCGCATCGACGTCGGCAGATTGCTCGATCGCCTCGATGCTGCGGACCTCGCAGCCGGTCTGGGTCGCGATTGCTTGCGCCGCGTCGGCGATGGCGTCGGCGACGGCGACCAGCTTTGCGCGCGGATCGGAGGTTACGGCGCGGGCATGGACCTTGCCGATGCGGCCGGCGCCCAACAGTGCAAAACGAAATGCCATCTCTGGTTTCTCCTCCCGGATGTGCGGCATGCGCACGACACGCATGCGAAGGCTTGCTCTTCCACCCGACATCCTCCATGCGGGGAGCGACGGTTTCTTGCCGAAGACGCTCCGGTTCGGTGTGGAATTTTTATTCTATATTTGCTATGGAATAGCATGCCACCGGTGTCAAGACGGAATGTGAAAGGATGGGACATGCCTGAGCTCGATGCGCCGACGACGATCAAAGCCTTCGAAGAGCGGCTTCTGGAAGTCTCCTCCAGCCTGCCGAAGCGGTTGCGCCAATGCGCCGATTATGTCGCCGCCAACCAGGACCGCATCGCCGTCTCGACCGTGGCAACCATGGCGGAAGGAGCGGGTGTGCAGCCTTCGGCCTTCATGCGTTTCTGTCAGATCCTCGGCTTCACCGGCTTTTCCGAGATGCAGAAACTGTTCCGCGAATCTTATTCCGGCGGTTGGCCGGATTACTCGACCCGGCTCGAACATCTGCGCGACAGTGGCAGCGGCAGTCCCTCGGCGCTTCTGGCAGAATTCGTCGATGCCGGCCGCACCTCGCTGGAAAGCCTGTTGAAGACCATGGATGCGGAGATGCTGGATGCCGCCGTCGCCGCACTTGCCAAGGCGCATATGGTGCATATCGTCGGTTACCGCCGTTCCTTTCCCGCGGCAAGCTACCTTGCTTATGCCTTCGAGAAGATGGACGTGCCGGCGATGCTGCACAGCGGCATCGGCCGGCTCGACAGCCGCCATGCGCTTCGCCCCGGCGACGTGCTGATCGCCATCTCCTTCGCGCCCTATTCGGCCGAGACGGTGGAGCTTGCCGAGGCTGCGCATGCGGCGGGTGTCACGGTGGTGGCAATCACCGATACCGTCGTCAGCCCGCTGCGCAAGCTCGATGCCCTGATCCTGTCGGTCTCGGAAGTCGATTTCGGGGCGTTTCGTTCGTTGTCGGCCACGCTGTCGCTGGCGATCACGCTGGCGGTGGCCGTCGGCACGATGCGGCAGAACGGGGAAATCTGAATTTTTGTATTGCTGCTTCCAAAAATGGAATATATAATCCAAATTCACAACGAATGAGGTTGGAATTCCATTTCCGCCTCTAGAGCAATTCCAGCAAAACTGCGTAGCGGTTTTGCCTGTGGAATTGCGTCGAGACAAATAGGATGGAGCGTTTTCGCGATTCGGAGAAAAGCGGAAGCGCTCCAAGCGGGAGATCTTGCATCCGCGGGAGGAGGCGGCAATCCTTGCCGGCCGCGGTCGCGCTCCAGCCATAGACCGGTTCGACCGGCACGATGACAGCGTTCGGAGGGGCGGGCAATCGCCTCCGGCAAGGGAGGGCCATGTGAAGCCGCTTGACTTGATTACCATTGGCCGGTCCTCGGTCGACCTCTACGGCGCGCAGATCGGTGGACGGCTGGAGGACATGGCCTCCTTCAACAAATACATCGGCGGCTCCCCCACCAACATCGCCGCCGGCACCGCCCGGCTGGGCCTGAAATCGGCGCTGATCACGCGTGTCGGCAACGAGCATATGGGCCGTTTCATCCGCGAACAGCTCGTCCGTGAAGGCGTCGACGTGCGTGGCGTCAAGACCGATCCGGAGCGGCTGACGGCGCTGGTGCTGCTCGGCATCCGCGACCAGGAGCAGTTCCCGCTGATCTTCTACCGCGAAAACTGCGCCGACATGGCGCTGGAGGAAGGCGATATCGATCCCGCGTTCATCGCCGAGGCGCGCTGCGTCTGCGCCACCGGCACGCACCTCTCCAATCCGCGCACGGAAGCCGCCGTACTCAAGGCGTTGCGGCTCGCCCGCGAAAACGGCGCGAAGACGGCGCTCGATATCGACTATCGCCCGAACCTCTGGGGACTGGCTGGCCACGGTGACGGCGAAAGCCGCTACATCGAATCCGGCAAGGTGACGGCCAAGCTGCAATCGACGCTGACCCTGTTCGACCTGATCGTCGGTACGGAAGAGGAATTCCACATCGCCGGTGGCTCGACCGATACGATCGCGGCCCTGAAGGCGGTCCGCAAGGTGTCGAAGGCGGCGCTGGTGTGCAAGCGCGGGCCGATGGGTGCCGTGGTCTTCGAAGGCGAAATTCCGGAAAACCTCGATGACGGGCAGACGGGCGAGGGCTTCCCCATCGAGGTGTTCAACGTGCTCGGTGCGGGCGACGGCTTCATGTCCGGCCTGCTCAAGGGTTGGCTGACCGGTGAAGACTGGCCCACAAGCCTGAAATACGCCAATGCCTGTGGTGCTTTCGCCGTCTCCCGCCATGGCTGCACGCCGGCCTATCCCAGCTGGGAGGAACTGCAATATTTCTTCCGCACCGGCATCCGCAACAAGGCACTGCGCAAGGATGTGGCCCTTGAGCAGGTGCATTGGGCGACCAATCGTGACGGCGACTGGCCGGACATGCATGTCTTCGCCTTCGATCACCGCATCCAGCTCGAAGAGATGGTGCGCGAGACAGGCGCCTCGCCGGAGCGGATTGCCGATTTCAAGCGGCTCTGCCTGCAGGCGGCGCTGAAGGTGCGGGGCGGTCGCGAGGGCTATGGCATTCTTTGCGACGGCCGGTTGGGGCGCGATGCGCTCTATCAGGCTGCCGGCACCGGCCTCTGGATCGGCCGGCCGGTGGAATGGCCGGGTTCCCGGCCGCTGACGCTGGAGCCGGAAATCGGCCCGGATTTCGGCGGGCTGGTGGAGTGGCCGCTGGAACACGTCGTCAAGGTGCTTGCTTTCTATCATCCTGAAGACCCGCCGGAACTGAGGCTAGAGCAGGAGCAGACCGTGCTCCGGCTGTTCACCGCCGCCCGCCGAAACCGGCTGGAAATGCTGCTGGAAGTGATCCCCAGCAAGGTCTCCGCCTGCGACGATCAGACGGTGGCGAAGATCATCGAGCGTTTTTACGAGATCGGCGTCTATCCCGACTGGTGGAAGCTGGAGCCGATGGTGAGCGCGGCCGCCTGGGCGAATGCCTGTTCCGCCATCGCCCGCAACGACCCTTATACGCGCGGCATCGTCGTGCTCGGGCTCGATGCGCCGGCGGCGGAGTTGGAGGCGAGTTTTGCCACGGCGGCGCAGTTCGACCTGGTCAAGGGTTTCGCCGTCGGCCGGACGATCTTCGGCGAGGCGGCGCGCAAATGGCTTTCGGGCGTGATCGGTGATCAGGAGGCGATCGATGACATGGCCCGCAAATATGGCGACCTCTGCGAGGTCTGGGACCGGGCACGCGCCCGGAAGGGAGAAGCAGCATGAAAACCGTAAGACTGACGGCGGCGCAGGCCACCGTTCGTTATCTTGCGAACCAGATGAACGGCGAGGGCGAAACCTTCATCGCCGGCGTCTGGGCGATCTTCGGCCACGGCAATGTCGCGGCACTCGGTGAGGCGCTGTACGGCATCCGCGAGGAGCTGCAGACGTTCCGCGGCCAGAACGAGCAGACGATGGCGCATGCGGCCATCGCTTATGCCAAGCAGCTGCGCCGCCGCCGCACCATGGCCGTCACCTCGTCCATCGGCCCCGGCGCGCTGAACATGGTGACTGCGGCGGGCGTGGCGCATGTCAACCGCCTGCCGGTGCTCTTCCTGCCCGGCGACGTCTTCGCCAATCGCGGCCCCGATCCGGTGCTGCAGCAGATCGAGGATTTTGGCGACGGCACGGTGAGCGTCAACGACTGCTTCCGTCCGGTCAGCCGGTATTTCGACCGCATCACCCGGCCGGAACAGCTGCTCACCGCTCTGCCCCGCGCCATGCGGTTGATGACCGATCCGGCTGAATGCGGCCCGGTGACGCTCTCCTTCTGCCAGGACGTCCAGGCGGAAGCCTATGACTATCCGGAAAGCTTCTTTGCCAGGAAGGTCTGGGGTGTTCGCCGACCGGAGCCGGATGCGGCGGAGTTCGAGGCAGCGGTCGCGGTGCTGAAGGGGGCGAAGAACCCGGTCATCGTCGCCGGCGGCGGCGTGCATTTTTCCGGCGCCACCGAGACGCTGAAGACCTTTGCCGAACAACACAAGATCCCGGTGGTGGAGACGCAGGCCGGCAAGTCGGTGCTTGCCTGGGACCATCCCTTGAATTTTGGCGCCGTCGGCGTCACCGGCACGGAATGCGCCAATATCGTTTCGGAAAAAGCCGACCTGGTGTTCGGCGTCGGAACGCGGTTCCAGGATTTCACCACCGGCTCCTGGGGCCTGTTCAGGAACCCATCGCGAAAAATCCTGGCGCTGAACGTTCAGCCCTATGACAGCCACAAGCACGATGCGATCCCGCTGGTGGCCGATGCCAAGATCGGGCTGGAACGCCTGTCGACCGCCCTCGGCAGCCACGTCTTCGGCGCGCCGGATGCTGCCATCAAGGATGGCTGGTTCGCCAAGGCGGATGCGGTGACGGCAGCACCCAAGGACAGCAATGCGCTGCCGACCGACATGCAGGTGATCGGCGCCGTGCAGCGTGCCTCGCGCGACAACACGGTGGTGATGTGCGCCGCCGGCACCATGCCGGGCGAATTGCACCAGCTCTGGAAGGCGAAGCTGCCGCTCTCCTACCACATGGAATACGGCTTCTCCTGCATGGGGTACGAGATCGCCGGCGGGCTCGGTATCAAGATGGCGGAGCCGGAACGCGACGTCATTGTCATGCTCGGCGACGGTTCCTACATGATGGCCAACTCGGAACTGGCCACCGCCGTGGCGATGGGCAAGAAGATCACCGTCGTCATCACCGACAACCGCGGCTACGGCTGCATCAACCGGCTGCAGATGGGCACCGGCGGGGCGGAGTTCAACAATCTCTACGCCCACACCAACGTTCACCCGATCGCCATCGATTTTGCCGCGCACGCGGCGGCGATGGGCGCCAAGGCGCACAAGGTGACGACCGTCGCCGAACTGGAAGCCGCGCTCGAAGCGGCGCGCTCGGCGAGCGAGACGACGGTGATCGTCATCGACACCGATCCCTATCCGACGCCAGGGGCCGGCGGTTTCTGGTGGGACGTCGCGGTTCCCGAGGTCTCCGACCGCAGCCAAGTCAACGATGCCCGCGCCCGCTACGAGGCGGCGCTGAAGGAAAGAAGCTGATCCGATGATTTTTTACGGCACCAATCCGATCGCCTGGTCGAACGATGACGACCGTTCGCTCGGCGCTCATATCTCGCTCGACCAATGCCTGGATGAGACCGCGAAGATCGGCTTCGACGGCATTGAGAAAGGCCACAAGTTCCCCGAGGACGCCGCCGGCCTCAAGGCGGTGCTGGAGCCGCGCGGGCTGCGTTACGTCTCCGGCTGGCATTCGCTGAACCTGCTGACCCAATCCATCGAGGACGAGAAAAAGGCGATGCAGCCGGCGCTCGACCTGTTGAAGGCCATGGGCTGCAAGGTCATCATCGTCTGCGAAACCTCCAACGCCATCCATGGCAACGATGCCGTGGCGCTGAAGGACCGGCCGAAGCTCGATGAGGGCCGCTGGGCCGAGTTTGGGGCCGGCGTCGAGGCGCTGGCGGCGTTCGCGGCGGAGCAGGGCATCCAGCTCGTCTACCACCATCACATGGGCACCATCGTCGAAAGCGAGGATGAGATCGACCGGTTGATGCGCCATACCGGCCCGAAGGCGAAGCTGCTGCTCGATACCGGCCATTGCCTGTTCGGCGGCGGCGATCCGGAGCGGGTGGCGAAGAACCACATGGCGCGCGTCGGCCATATCCACGCCAAGAACGTCCGTCCGGCGATTGCCGAGCAGGTGGCGGCGGAGGGCCTGTCCTTCCTCGAAGGCGTGCGGCGCGGCGTCTTCACCGTGCCCGGCGATGCCGAGGGCGGCGTATCTTTCGAACCGGTGCTGACGGTCGCCGCCGAGCATGGCTATCAGGGCTGGCTGGTGATCGAGGCGGAGCAGGACCCGGTCGTGCGCAATCCCTTCGAGTATCAGAGTCTTGGCCTGACATCGCTGAAGGCATTTGCGCAATCGGCCGGCCTCGACAAGGGGGATCGCTGATGGCGAACCTCCTGCGCAAGCCGACGGGCACAAGCGGCAAAGTTCACGACATCACGCCGGAAAGCGCCGATTGGGGTTATGTCGGTTTTGGCCTCTACCGGTTGAAGGCCGGCGAACGCGCCACCGAGGCGACGGGAGAGACGGAAGTCATCATCGTGCTGGTCGAGGGCAAGGCTGAGATTGCGGCGGCGGGCCAGGACTTTGGTTTGCTCGGCGACCGCATGAACGTGTTCGAACGCAAGGCGCCGCATTGCGTCTATGTGCCGGCAGGCGCCGACTGGTCGGCGGTCGCCGCCACGGATTGCACGCTGGCCGTCTGCACCGCGCCGGCAAAACCCGGCCGCGAGGCGCAGGTGATCGGCCCGGCCGGGCTGAACCTGGTTGAACGCGGCAAGGGCGCCAACACGCGCTACATCTTCCCGATCGCCATGGAGGAGCGCGATGTCGCCGACTCGCTCTTGGTGACGGAGGTGTTCACGCCTTCCGGCAACTGGTCTTCCTATCCGCCGCACCGGCATGACGAGGACAATTTTCCGGATATGACCTATCTGGAGGAAACCTATTACCACCGGCTGAACCCGGCGCAGGGTTTCGGTTTCCAGCGGGTGTTCACCGAGGACGGGTCGCTGGATGAAACGATGGCGGTCTCGGATGGCGACGTGGTGCTGGTACCGAAGGGGCATCACCCCTGCGGCGCGCCGTATGGCTACGAGATGTATTATCTCAACGTCATGGCCGGGCCACTGCGCAAGTGGCGCTTCAAGAACCATCCGGATCACGACTGGATTTTTCGGCGGGATAATCCTTGAGCCCTAACCTTCGCCCGCTTGCGGCAGGGTAGTCGTAAATGGAACGAGAGGGTGCCGTCTGCCCCTTCTGCCCAGCGGGGAGAAGGTCGCGGCAGCGGGATGAGGGGGCGCCACACGGCAAAACCTGTCCGTTTGGCCTCCCCCTCATCCGACCCTTCGGGCCACCTTCTCCCCCAGGGGAGAAGAGGAGGAGGCGTCGTCGCACCACAAGAAGGGTCCGTAGGACACAGGCGTACCATCCGATTTTCCAGAAAAACAATGACACGGAGGCATTTATGGCGGGTTTGGGCGTCGGGCTGATCGGCACCGGTTACATGGGCAAGTGCCACGCGCTCGCCTGGAATGCGGTGCGGCAGATTTTTGGTGATGTCGAGCGGCCGCGGCTGGTGCATCTGGCCGAAGCCAATGTCGACCTTGCCCGGGCAAGGGCCTCCGAATTCGGCTTCGACAAGGCGACGGGCAACTGGCGCGACCTGCTGACCGATCCGGATGTGCAGGTGATCTCCGTGACGACGCCGAACCAGTTCCACGCCGATATGGCGATTGCGGCGCTGCAGGCCGGCAAGCATATCTGGTGCGAAAAACCGATGGCGCCGGCGCTTGCCGATGCCGAACGCATGCTGGCTGCCGCCAAGGCGTCCGGCCGCGTGGCGATCATGGGGTACAACTATATCCAGAACCCGGTGATGCGGCGGATCAAACAGCTCATCGAAGCGGGCGCGATCGGCGACGTCAACCATGTCCGTGTCGAAATGGACGAGGATTTCATGGCCGATCCGCAGGCCCTGTTCTACTGGAAGAGCGAGGCGTCCTCCGGTTACGGCGCGCTCGACGATTTTGCCGTGCATCCGCTGTCGCTTTTGTGGTTCCTGTTCGGCCATGTCGAGGCCGTTATCGCCGACATGGTGAAACCCTATGCCGAGCGGCCATTGGCCGAAGGCGGCAGGCGCCCCGTGGAAAACCACGACATTGCCAGCGTGCTCATGCATCTGAACGGCGGCATTTCGGCGGTGCTGATGGCCAACCGCTCCGCCTGGGGCCGCAAGGGGCGCATCGCCCTGCAGATCTTCGGCTCGAAAGGCTCGATCCTGTTCGACCAGGAGCGGATGAACGAGTTCGAATTGTACCAGGCCTCCGGCGCGCGCGCCGAGCAGGGATATCGCAAGATCCTGTCGGCGCCGGTCCACAAGCCCTATGATCGCTTCATTCCCGCCCCTGGCCATGGCCTCGGCTTCAACGACCTGAAGATCATCGAATGCCGCGAGTTGCACCGGGCGATTGCCGGCGAGGAGTATTCCGCCATCGATTTCGTCCACGGATTGCAGATCGAGCGCAGCGTGCACGCCATGGCCCAGTCTTTTCGCGAGCAGCGATGGGTGTCGGTGCCGAAGGGTTGATCGCTCCGTCGCAGCCGTCCCATGGTCGCTGAAACAGATGATGGAACGTATATTCCATTTTTTCCAACAGGTGCAGTCTCTGGACGGCCGGTCATAAAACTGGCCGGAAAGCCCGTGTTTTCGGGGCGGAGTGACGTGAAAGCAATGTCACATCCGAATATTTCGGCCGAAGCCGCTGCAAAGGAGGTTGACGCTTTCATTAGAAAATGGAATAAACAATCCGAAAACTGAAAATTTCAGTTTGTTTATTCTGTTTTGGTCGAGGACTTGGGAGAAGCCCCGGCCGGATGAAGAAGGACCCTTCCGGAGGAGGAAGAGGTTCCGGTCAGTTTCGGTGCCACCGGACACCGTTTTGGAGGAGGAAATCATGAGAAAGTTTATTCTGAGCGCGGCTGCCGCCATGCTGATGTCCACCGCCGCCCATGCCGAAACCATCGGCGTGTCGATGGCGCAGTTCGACGACAACTTCCTGACCGTCCTGCGCAACGGCATGCAGGATTACGCCAAGACGCTCAATGGCGTCGAACTGCAGGTCGAGGATGCGCAGAACGACGTAGCCAAGCAGCAGAGCCAGATTCAGAACTTCATCGCATCCGGCGTCACCGCCATCATCGTCAATCCGGTCGATACGGATGCGACGGTGGCGATGTCGAAGATCGCCGCCGATGCCGGCATCCCGCTCGTCTATGTCAACCGCGAGCCGGTCAACGTCGACAGCCTGCCGGAGAAGCAGGCTTTTGTTGCCTCCAACGAAGTGGATTCCGGCACGCTGGAAGCCAAGGAAGTCTGCCGTCTTCTCGGCGGCAAGGGCAAGGCCGTTGTCATGATGGGCGAACTGTCGAACCAGGCCGCCCGCATGCGCACCAAGGACGTGCATGATGTCGTGGCGACCGAAGAATGCAAGGGCATCCAGATCGTCGAAGAGCAGACGGCCAACTGGTCGCGCACCCAGGGCGCCGACCTGATGACCAACTGGCTCTCCAGCGGCATTGAATTCGACGCCGTCATCTCCAACAACGACGAAATGGCGATCGGCGCCATCCAGGCGCTGAAGGCAGCTGGCCGTTCGATGGACAGCGTTGTCGTCGCCGGCGTCGATGCGACGCAGGACGCGCTCGCTGCCATGCAGGCCGGCGATCTCGACGTCACCGTCTTCCAGGATGCCGCCGGCCAGGGCAAGGGCGCGCTTGATGCGGCCCTGAAGATTGCCAAGGGCGAAGCGGTCGAGAAGAAGGTCTATATCCCCTTCCAGCTCGTCACGCCGGAAAACGTCAAGGATTTCGTCGCCAAGAACTGAGGCGGCCGTTGACATGAGGAATGCGGGCGATGCCCGCATTCCACCTATATCAAGTCAGTATCGGGAGGAGATGGAGATGGCTGTCAGCCCATCGACGATGGCTGCCGTTCGCCAGAGCGGCGCAATCCCCAATGCCGAATTCCTGCTGGCGGCCGAAGGTGTCCGCAAGGAATTTCCCGGCGTCGTCGCCCTCGATGATGTTTCCTTCCGCCTGAAACGCGGCACCGTGCATGCGCTGATGGGTGAAAACGGTGCCGGCAAGTCGACGCTGATGAAGATCCTCGCCGGCATCTACAGGCCCGACAGCGGCGAGGTCCGCCTGAAGGGCGTCGGCATCCGGCTGCAATCGCCCCTCGACGCGCTGGAAAACGGCATCGCCATGATCCATCAGGAACTGAACCTGATGCCGTTCATGACGGTGGCCGAAAACATATGGATTCGTCGCGAACCGAAAAACCGTTTCGGCTTCGTCGATCACGGCGCCATGCGGCGGATGACGCAGGACCTGCTCGACCGGCTGAACATCGCCATCGATCCGGAGATCGAGGTACGGCACCTTTCGGTCGCCAGCCGCCAGATGGTCGAGATCGCCAAGGCGGTGTCCTACAATTCCGACGTGCTGATCATGGATGAGCCGACCTCGGCGCTGACGGAAAAGGAGGTCGCCCACCTCTTTACCATCATCCGCGACCTGCGTGCCCAGGGCATCGGCATCGTCTACATCACCCATAAGATGAACGAGCTGTTCGAGATCGCCGACGAGTTTTCCGTCTTTCGCGACGGCCGCTACATCGGCACGCATGCCTCCTCCGAGGTCACCCGCGACGACATCATCCGCATGATGGTCGGGCGCGAGATCACCCAGATGTTTCCGAAGGAGGAGGTGCCGATCGGTGAGGTGGTGCTGTCGGTCAAGGGCCTGACGCTCAACGGTGTTTTCCGCGATGTTTCCTTCGATGTGCGCGCCGGCGAAATCCTCGGTGTTGCCGGGCTGGTCGGCTCCGGCCGGTCGAATGTGGCCGAGACGCTGTTTGGCGTCACGCCCGCCTCGTCGGGCACGATCGAATTGTTCGGCAAGCCTGTGGACATCACCTCGCCGACGGTGGCGATCCAGAACCGCATGGCCTTTCTCACCGAGGACCGCAAGGACACCGGCTGCCTGCTGATCCTCAACGTGCTCGAAAACATGCAGATCGCCGTTTTGCAGGACCGCTTCGTCAAGGCCGGTTTCGTGCAGGAAGGCGCGATCGAATCCACCTGCGAGGACATGGCCAGACGCTTGCGCGTCAAGACGCCCAACCTCGACGAGCGGGTGGAGAACCTCTCGGGCGGCAACCAGCAGAAGGTGCTGATCGGTCGCTGGCTGCTCACCGATCCGCGCATTCTCATTCTCGACGAACCGACGCGCGGCATCGATGTCGGCGCCAAAGCGGAAATCCACCGGCTGGTGACGGAGATGGCACGCAACGGCGTCGCCGTCATCATGATCTCGTCGGAGATGCCGGAAGTGCTCGGCATGAGCGACCGCATCATGGTGATGCATGAAGGCCGCGTCACCGGTTTCCTCAATCGCGACGAAGCAACGCAGATCAAAGTGATGGAACTGGCTGCGCAATAGACGCGCGCCGCCATCCGCCTCGAAGGGAGGGTCACATGAACACCAAGGCAGCAGAGGGTGCCGCCCCGCTTGCAACACGGCAACGCCGCCGCCGCGTGCCGCCGGAACTCAGCATCTTCCTGGTGCTGGTCGGCATCGCGCTGATCTATGAAATCCTCGGCTGGATCTTTGTCGGCCAGAGCTTTTTGATGAACAGCCAGCGCCTGACGATCATGATCCTGCAGGTCTCGGTCATCGGCATCATCGCCGTCGGCGTGACGCAGGTGATCATCACCGGCGGCATCGACTTGTCCTCCGGCTCGGTCGTCGGCATGACGGCGATGATCGCCGCCAGCCTCGCCCAGTCCTCCAGCTGGTCCCGGGCGCTCTATCCATCGCTCACCGACCTGCCGTTCTTCATCCCCATCGGCGTCGGCCTGCTGATCGGCCTGGCCGCCGGCTACATCAACGGCCAGCTGATCGCCAAGACCAAGATCCCGCCCTTCATCGCTACGCTCGGCATGATGGTTTCGGCCCGCGGTATTTCGAAGTGGTACACCAAGGGCCAGCCGGTCTCCGGCCTCACCGACCAGTTCAATTTCATCGGCACGGGCATCTGGCCGGTTATCGTTTTCCTCGTCGTAGCACTGATCTTCCACATCGCGCTGCGCTACACCCGCTACGGCAAGTTCACCTATGCCATTGGCGCCAACGTCCAGGCTGCCCGCGTCTCGGGCATCAACATCGAGGCGCATCTGATCAAGGTCTATGCCATTGCCGGGCTGCTGGCGGGGCTTGCCGGCGTCGTTACCGCCGCCCGGGCGCAGACGGCGCAAGCCGGCATGGGCGTGATGTACGAGCTGGATGCCATCGCCGCAGCCGTCATCGGCGGCACGTCCTTGACGGGCGGCATCGGCCGGATCACCGGCACGGTGATCGGCACCGTCATCCTTGGCGTCATGACCTCGGGTTTCACCTTCCTGCGTGTCGACGCCTATTACCAGGAGATCGTCAAGGGCCTGATCATCGTCGCCGCCGTGGTGATCGACGTCTACCGCCAGAAGAAGCGGACCAAGCACTGACTTCGGCCGGTGCGGTCCTCCTCCGGCCGCACCGGTTGATTTTCCCCTTTTTTAATTTTTCTCGGCACGACTGAGCCGGAGAAGGAAGGCCGATGACCCGCTTGCCCTTTGCTCTCAACCACATGGCCGCCCCCGGCCTGCCGCTCGACCGTTTCTTTGCCCTGGCGAAGGCGCTTGGCATCGACAGCGTCGAGATTCGCAACGACCTCGACGGCAATGCCATCCTCGACGGCACGCCGGCCGCGGAGGTGAAGGCGGCAGCACAGGCGCAAGGGTTGACGATCATCTCCATCAACGCGCTGCAGCGTTTCAACGAATGGAACGACACGCGTGCCGCCGAAGCGGAGGCGCTGGTCACCTATGCACGCGATTGCGGTGCCAAGGCGCTGGTGCTGGTGCCGGTCAACGATGGCAGCGGCCAGGCGGAGGGCGAGCGGCAGGCCAATTTACGCACCGCGCTCAAGGCCCTGCAGCCGATGCTGGCAAAGGCCGGCATCATCGGGCTGGTGGAGCCGCTCGGTTTTTCCATCTGCTCGTTGAGTTCCAAGCGCGAGGCCGAAGAGGCGATCCGCGAACTCGGGTTCACGGACACCTTCCGGCTGGTGCATGACACCTTTCACCACCATCTCGCCGGAGAGCCGGAGCTGTTTCCCGACCTGACGGGGCTGGTGCATATATCCGGCGTCAGCGATGTCGCGGTCTCCGTCGCCGATATGCGCGATCCGCACCGTGTGCTGGTCGATGCCAGTGACCGGCTGGACAATTGCGGCCAGATCCGCGCCCTGCGCGATTCAGGCTACATCGGACCGTTTTCTTTCGAGCCTTTCGCGCCTGACGTGCATGCCCTCAACGATCCCGCGGTCGCCTTGCAGGCCAGCATGGCGTTCATCGAAGCCAAGGTCTGATCGCTGCGGGCGGTGTCTACTCGCCCCAGCGCAACGCGGCGGTGTTGACCGGCGCATCCCACAGCGACAACTCGTCATCGGAGAGCAGGCACAGCGTCACCGACAGGCCGGACATGTCGAGCGAGGTCACGTAGGTGCCGACAAGTGACCTCCGGACAGCGATGCCGTGTGTCTCGACGATGCGGCGGGCGGCGTTGTAGGCGAGATAAAGTTCGGCTGGCGGCGTGGCGCCGAGGCCGTTGATCAGCAGCAGGCCATTCTTTCGGTTGTCTTTCGGCAGGTCGGCGACGATCGTTTCGCAGAGATGCCGGAGGATGTCGTCGGCCGGCCGGAAGGGCTCGCGTGTCTGGCCGGGTTCGCCGTGAATGCCGACGCCCATTTCCATCTCGTCCGGGCCAAGCGCAAAAGTCTTGCGCTGCGTCTGCGGCACGGTGACGCCGGTGAGGGCGACCCCCATGGTGCGGATGCGCGGTGCGAGATCGTCGCCGAGCGCCTTGAGGGTTTCGAGTGGCGCGCCGCGTTCCGCGGCCGCACCGAGGATCTTTTCGACGATGACGGCGCCGGCGACGCCGCGGCGTCCCTGGCTGCGCGGCAAGCCGGCCGCCTCGACATCGTCGCCGATCAGCACGGTCTCTATCTTATGGCGGTCGGCGGCCATTTCGGCAGCCATTTCGAAATTCATCACATCGCCGTCGTAATTCTTGACGATCAGCAGGCAGCCGGCGCCGGTATCGGTCGCCTCGATGGCGCGGACGATCTGGTCGGGCGTTGGCGATGTGAAGACATGCCCCTGGCAAGCGGCATCCAGCATGCCGCGGCCGACGAAACCGACATGCAACGGTTCGTGCCCGGAGCCGCCGCCGGAAACCAGAGCCACCTTGCCGGCCTTGATGTCGCGGCGGCGGACGAACTTGCGGTCGCTGTCGAACACGACGATATCCTCATGGGCGGCAACGAAGCCTGCGAGGCTTTCCGCGACCATGGTCTCCGCCGTGTTGATGAATTTCTTCATCTTGCCCCTCCCAAGGCATCGATCGTCTTGAGCATCTCCGGAGGCGCGACCCTGTTCCGCGCCTTAACCAGGGTCGTTGCCTGCATGCATCATTTCAGCGCTGCGTCACGTGCCTCAATCATTTTCCTGCGTCATCGCCACGATCTTTTGAACGAGATCGGCGATGGCTTCCTCCAGCAGCCTGTTCTTCCTGTCGTCACCCAGATCCGGGACCATCAGCGACAGGTGCCTCAGCTTTTCGGCATTGCCGAGATCCGGTAGCTTGCCGGGATGGGCGGCCTGGTAGGCGTCGAGGAAACGGTCCTGTTCCGCCGGGCTGAAATGGCAGACCCGAAAGATCGTCGCCAGATGCCGGGCCGGCAGCGGCGTCGAATAGGTCGGGCTGGTGACCTGCGTCACGAAACTGCGATGCTTGCCCAGCGCGGTCGCCAGCCGCTGCCGGGTGCCGGACGGCCGGTTGTCGATGATCTGCGCCAGCACGGTCTTGTAGGCGATGATGGCGTCTTCGGGGTTTTCGCGCGCCATCTTATACTCCTGCTGCCGTCGTTTCATCGGCGTTGCGGCCGATGAGCGCCGATCTTAGCCCGGCGAGCGCCGGCGGCGCCACGGAAAAATGCCGGATACCGGCGGCGAGCAGGCCCGGCAGGTTCTCCGGTTCGGCGGCCAGGTCGCCGCAGACGGCAAGCGGTTTGCCCATCGCCGCCGCCAGATCGGCCGTCTGCTGGGCCAGGCGCAGGATGGCCGGTGTGGCGCGCTTGTAATAGGATGCGGCGGCGGCATCGTCGCGAGAGGCGGCGCTCAGATATTGCGCCAGGTCGTTGGTGCCGATCGAGAAAAACGCCGCGGCGCCGAAGGCATCGAGCATCAGGGCGGCGGCAGGCACCTCTACCATGATGCCGACGGGGGCAAGCCGATGCGGGATCCTGCGGCTTGCCAGCGACGCCGCCTCCTCACCGAGGATCGCCTGCATCGCTTCCAGTTCGTCCGGATAGGTCACCATCGGCAAGAGGACACGCAGATCGCCGAAGGGCGCGGCGCGCAGTAGGGCGCGGGCCTGGACGCGAGCAAGTTCGGGCCGGGACAGCAGCAGGCGAATGCCACGCAGGTGTGGCGAGGTGCAGGCTTCGGAAGCGAGGCCGCGCAGGGGCTTGTCGCCGCCGAGGTCGAGCATGCGGATCGTCACCGGCCGGCCGGCGGCCCAATCGAGCACATGGCGATAGACGGCAAGCTGCCGCTCCTCGTCGGCGATCTCCGCAAGCGAGGAAAAGGCGAATTCCGAACGCATCAGGCCGATGCCGGCAATCCCGGTCGGGGGCAGCGCCGCAATCTCCTGGATAGTGTTGAGATTGATCGACAGCGTGATGCCGGCTTGCTCCCCCTTCGCCCCGGCGGGGAGAAGGTGGCTCGCAGCGCGGGATGAGGGGGCCTCTTGCTCCGCGTTTGTCGAGAGGTCGCCCCCCTCATCGCCTCGCATGCGCTCGGCACTTCTCCCCGCGGGGGAGAAGAGGGAGGTCGCGGCAGGCGTTTGCGCTTCATTGCTTACGAAGCCATGGTCGTCGAAGCCCCCGGCTTGCTCCCCCTTCGCCCCAGCGGGGAGAAGGTGGCGCGCAGCGCCGGATGAGGGGGTCTCTTGCTCTGCGTTTGCCGAGAGGTCGCCCCCCTCATCGCCTCGCATGCGTTCGGCACTTCTCCCCGCTGGAGAGAAGTGGGAGCTTGTGGCAGGTGTTTGCGCCCCATCGATATCAGCCGGCCCGAGACGGATGGTGCCGGTCCCGCCATCGGCCAGCACGTCCTCGCCGTCTGCGATGGCGAAAGGCCCGCTGGCGACCACCATGGGCACGGACCGGGAGCGCGCCAGCATGGCGACGTGGCTTGCGGCGCTGCCGGCAAACAGCGCGATGCCGCCACCCTGCGACCAGTCGTGGGCGAGGAAGCGGCTCGGTTCGATGTCGTGGCCGATAAAAACCGCCCCCTTGGGGAAATCCGCGAAAACCTCGCCGGCCAAAACACCCAGCACGCGGCTCTTGATGTCGATCACGTCGATGGCGCGGGCGCGGATCTGTTCATCCTCCGCCGCTTCCAGCTCGGCGACATAGGGATCGAGCACGCCGATCCAGGCAAAGGCGGCGCTTTCGCCGGCGGCCAGCCGTTGGGCGACGCGTTCGGTGATGGTTGGGTCTTCGAGCACTTCGATCTGGAAATCGAGCAGCGCAGCGCTGTCGGCATCCGTCGCTGCTGCGAGTGTCCGCAGGTCCATGGCGGCGCGTGTCACGGCGTTTTCGAGGGCGGCTACTTCGCTGCCGCCGGCCGTTTCGCCTGTTGTTGCCGGCCCGGCCGCCGGCTTTGCCAGGAAAGCGGGGCCGCGGGCGATGCCGGGCGAGGCGCCGGTGCCGCGGATCTCACGCAAGGCGGCCATGCTTCTTGTCCTCGTCGAAATTGCGCTCGACGAGGCCTTTCAGGGCGGCGATCGCCTCTTCGGCCCGGATGCCCTCGGCGCGGATACGCAAGAGCGAACCCTTGCGGATGCGGGCGCCCATGATCTTGATGATGCTCTTGCCGTTCAGCCAGATGTCGCTGCCATCGACGTCGATCTCGATGGTGCAGGGAAAGGATTTCGCCAGGCGGGTGAAGGTCACGGAGGGGCGGGCATGCAGGCCCACGCCATGGGTGATCTCAACCTCCGTCTGGCATCTGGCAAACACGGAACCGGCCTCCTGCCTTTCTGCTTGCGGGTCGCTCATCAGGGCGACAATTCCTCGGCTGTGGCGACGACGCGGGCAAGGGGTGCGCCGCCGGAAGCTTCCGCCGCGGCGACGACCGCGCCTTCCACCAGCGGCGCGTTGCAGATCGTCACCCGGTCCGAACGCGGCTGGCCGAGCATTTCGATCGCCATTTCGCTGTTGGTCTCGGCGCCGCCGAGATCGACGAAGACAGCGACGCCTTCATCCGACCAGGCCCGCTCGATCGCCTTGAGGATGCCGCCGGCATCGGTGCCGAGCCCGCCCTCGACATTGCCGCCCGACCAGGCGAGCGGCACGCAATCGCCGACCATCTGCCGCACCATGTCGGCGGTGCCCTGCGCCACCAGCGGCGAGTGCGAGACGATGACGATGCCCACATTGGCGGCCTTGGCATTCATGCCGGACGGTACTCCCCGAGATAACGGCAGATCGCCGTGGTCAAAAGCGCGCAACTGGAAGCGCCCGGATCGACATGGCCGATCGAACGATCCCCGAGATAGGCCGCCCGGCCGCGCATGGCCCGCATCGGTGCGGTGTCGTGTGCGGAATGCTCGGCCCGTTCGGCAATCTCTGTAAGCGCCGAACGACCCGCCAGAGCGGCGTGCACGGGATAGAGCACATCGAGCAGGGTCTTGTCACCCGCCTTGGCGCGGCCGCGGCGGGCCACCGCGTCGATTGCACGCTCCAGGACAGGGGCGAAGGCGGCGGCATCGCCTCCCGTGCGCAATTGCCGGCCGAGTTCGATCAGAAGCGTGCCGTAGAGCGGGCCGGCGGCGCCGCCGATGTTCATCACCAGCAGCATGCCGATCCGCTCCAGCGCGTCGGGCAGGGGAAGATCGGCCAAGGCGTGGCCATCAGCGCTGACGGCCTCGCAGCCACGGCGCATGTTGGTGCCGTGGTCGCCGTCGCCGATGGCGCTGTCGAGTTCGCAGAGATGATCGGCATGGGCGGCGATTGCCGCGCGGCATGCCTCGATCAGTCCCGATATCATGCTGCGATCCGCCTGCACCCTCTCCTCCATTCCCGATCGGTTACAGCCCGGCGGCCACCTCGAAGACGCCGGCAACCGCGACCGCGCCGGGATCGGCGACGCCGGCAAGATCTCGCTCCCCGACATAGGAGGCGCGGCCGGCGCGGGCCTTGGTCATCGTTTTGGTCGATTCGGCACCGGCAGCCGCCGCGTGGGCAGCGGCCGAAACGCCCTGTGCCGCCAGCGCGTTCAGCGCCGGTTCCAATGCATCGACCATGGTACGGTCGCCGATCCTGGCGCCGCCGTAGAAGGTCATGCGGTCCAGGCCGGCGAGCAGGGCGGCGGGGATATCCGCCTTTTCCGCCAAGGCCTTGGAAGCGGCGGTGAAGAAGATCGACAGGAGCACGCCGCTCGATCCGCCCATGCTGGTGCTCAGGGTCTCGCCGATGACGGCCAGCGTCGCCGCCCGGTTCTGGAGTGGCAATTGATCGAGCTTGGCCAGGATGCTGCGGGCACCGGTTGCCGCCGTCGAGCCGGTATCGCCGTCGCCGACGCGGCCGTCGAGGCGGTTGAGTTCGGCCTCCTGCGAAATGAGGTGGTTGCAGATGGCGGTGATCAGGGCGCGGGCGGCGGCATCGTCGCTTGCGGCCGCAGCGTTACCGGCCGAACCTGCCTTCGGTGCCGGAACGATGGCGATGGCGTTCTTCTTGACGGCAGGCACCCAGGCGTGTGGACCGACCGGCGCGGTCAAGGCGGCTTCGCGCTCGGCATCGAGGCGGATCAGCGACAGCGAGAAACCGTTCATGTTGAGCGCCGTCATCATTGCTGCCGGGCCGACGATCAGCTTTACCCGCGACGCCAATGGCGAGGCGAGCGTGGCATGAGCGATGACGCCCATTTCCAGCGGCGGGACGGCGCCGAGATTGTTGATCAGCAGCGCATAATCGCCCTCCGCCTTCAACGCCGCGGCAAGGCGCTCGCTCATGGTGGCGACGAGGTCGAGCACCGGCTGCAGGGCGATGCGCTCGACGCCGGGTTCGCCGTGGATGCCGAGGCCGAGTTCGCCTTCTTCCGGCCCGAGCCGGTCTTCATGGGCCTGGCCGGGGATCGAGCAGGAGGAGAGCGACATGCCGAGCGAAACGATGTCGGCGGCGGCAGCGGTTGCCGCAGCGGCAACCGTCTTCAGGTCCTTGCCTTCATCGGCCAGATGGCCGGCGATCTTGTGGACGAACAGCGTGCCGGCGACGCCGCGCGGCTGGTTGATGTCGGGCAAAGCAATGTCGTCGGCGACGATGACCATCTCGACGTCGAACCCCTCGGCGCGGGCCTTTTCCGCCGCCAGGCCGAAGTTCAGCCGGTCGCCGGTGTAATTCTTCACCACCAGCAGGCATCCGGGTGTGCCGGTGACAGCGCGGATCGCCGTCAGCACGGCATCGACGCTCGGCGAGGCGAAGATCTCGCCGGAGACGGCGGCCGTCAGCATGCCCTTACCGACAAACCCGGCATGCGAGGGTTCATGGCCGGCGCCACCGCCGGAAATCACCGCTACCTTCGACTTGTCCCAATCCGCGCGCACGATCACCTTGATCTCGGGATAGGTGTCGAGCCGGGCAAGCCGTCCTGCGGCGCTGGTCAGCAGCAAACCGTCCAGCGCCTCGGTGACGATTGTTTCCCGGCGGTTGTAGAAGTGTTTCATAAGGTCAGGTCCCGTCTGTTGTTGTTTTGTCGCGGCTAACTCACTCCGATAGGCGGTGTCAGGTCAAGCGATATCCGCCGGCATCGAAGTAGAGCGGATCGCGCAGCGTCAGGCTGATCCTGTCGCCCGGCTTGATGGATAGATAAGGATCGGCCAGCGTCACCAGCTTGTGGTCGCGCACCTTGATATGCAGGTGGTTCTGGTCGCCGAGATGTTCGATCCAGTCGATCTCGGCATTCGCCTCGCCGCCCTGGCCGATCTCCAGATGTTCGGTGCGGGCGCCGATGGTGCGCGTGCCGGCCGGCGGCTGGCCGCCGGGCAGCAGCCCTTCCGGCAAAAGGTTGATGTGCGGCTGGCCGAGGCGGGCGGCGACATGCAGGTTGGCAGGGTTGCCGTAGATGTCGCGCGGTGTGCCGACCTGCAGCAGGCGGCCTTCGGAAAAGATGCCGATGCGGTCGGCCATGGTCATCGCTTCCACCTGGTCGTGGGTGACGTAGAGCAGCGTCGAGCCCAGCTCCTTCTGGATGCGCTTGAGTTCCAGGCGCAGCTCGCCGCGCAGCTTCGCGTCGAGCGAGGACAGCGGCTCGTCCATCAGGTAGATCGACGGGCGACGCACCAGGGCACGGCCGATGGCGACGCGCTGCATTTCGCCGCCGGACAGCCGGGTCGAGCGGTTCTCCAGCTTGTGGTCGATGCGCACCATTTTCGCGATGTCGCGCACGCGGCGGTCGATTTCCTCAGCCGAGAGCTTTCGCACCGGCGCCTTCAGGGGAAAGGCGAGGTTTTCATAGACCGTCATGTGCGGATAGAGCGAATATTGCTGGAAGACGAAGGCGACGTCACGGCCGGCCGGCGCTTCGCCTGCGACATCGCGGCCGGCGATGCGGATCTGGCCGCTGTCCGGCCGTTCCAGCCCGGCGATCAGCCGCAGCGTCGTCGTCTTGCCGGCGCCGGTGGGGCCGAGCAGCACGACGAATTCGCCGTCGGCGATCGAGAGATTGAGGTCGCTCACCGCTTGTGTGTCGCCGAAACTCTTGTTGAGGCCTTTCAGGGTGACGTCAGCCATGCCGGGCCTCCGAATAGAGCGAGGAGGGAACGGCGAGGCCCGACTTGCAATCGAACAGCGCCAGCTTTTCCGGGTTGAATTCAAGGCCGACCGGCTCGCCGATGGCAAAATTGCGGTTGGCCGGCACGCGCGCTCTGACGAGGCCGGAGACGGTCTCGACGGCGACGATCTGGTTGGTGCCGAGATATTCGCTGCCGTAGACGGCGCCGCGCACCGGCGAGGCATCGCTGAAGCGGATATGCTCCGGCCGCACGCCGAGCGCCAGCTCGCCCTCGGCGAGATCCTGGTGCACCTCGGGCACGGCGACCTCGACGCCGCCCATGGAGACCGAACGCGCGCCTTTCTGCAGGCTGGACGTGAAGCGCATGAAATTCATCGGCGGCGACCCGATGAAATCGGCGACATACATGGTGGCCGGGCGGCTGTAGATTTCCTGCGGCGTGCCGAACTGCTCGATGACGCCGTGGTTCATCACGGCGATCTTGTCGGCCATTGCCATCGCCTCGTGCTGGTCGTGGGTGACGTAGACGGTGGTGGCGTGGATGCGGTTGTGCAGCTCGCGCAACTCATGCACCATCACTTCGCGGAATTCCGCGTCCAGCGTGCCGAGCGGTTCGTCCATCAGGAAACATTTCGGGCGGCGGACGATGGCGCGGCCGAGCGCAACGCGCTGCCTGTCGCCGCCGGCAAGCCCGGAAATCGGCCGGTCGAGGATATGGCCGATCTGCAGCAGCTTTGCCGTTTCCTCGACGCGCCGGCGGATTTCCGCCTTCGGCACGCCCTGCGACAACAGCGGAAAACCGATGTTCTTGCGCGCATTCATATGCGGGTAAAGCGCGAACAGCTGGAAGACGAAGGCGATGTCGCGGGCGCTGGCGCGATTGAAGGTGACGTCTTCGCCGCCGAGATGGATCTTGCCGCTGGTCGGCAGCTCCAGCCCGGCGATCATCCGCAGCGTCGTCGTTTTGCCGCAGCCCGACGGCCCGAGCAGCGCCAGGAACTCGCCGTCCTCGACGGTAAAGCTCGAATCCTGGACGGCGACGAAGCTGCCGAATTGCTTGCGCAGGTTTTCGATCCTGATTTCGGCCATGGGTCACTCCGGGAATTTCGAGACGACGATGAACATCGCCGTGCCGGCCAGCAGCGTCACCAGCGAATAGGTGTAGAGGCTGAGCAGGAAGGGTTGGAACAGCATCAGGAAGCCGATGGCGATGATGGCGGTGGCGATGTTTTCCATCGGCCCGCGCCGGAGCAGGAAGGGGCGCTTGCGGCGGGCGGGGTGCGGTGTTTCCGGAAGATGGCTCATTTGCGTACCGCCCCGAATGTGATGCCGCGCAGCAATTGCTTGCGCAGGAGGATGGTGAAGACGAGGATCGGGATCAGGAAGATCGTCGTGCCGGCGGCGACCGCCGGCCAGTCCTGCCCGCCTTCGCCGATGATGGTCGGGATGAAGGGCGGTGCTGTCTGCGCCTGGCCGGAGGTCAGGAGTGCCGCGAAGGCATATTCGTTCCAGGCGAAGATCAGGCAGAAGATCGCGGTGGCGGCGATGCCGGTCGTCGCCTGCGGCAGCACCACCTTGCGGAAGGCTTGCAGTCGCGTATAGCCGTCGATCATCGCCGCTTCCTCGTATTCGCGCGGGATCTCGTCGATGAAGCCCTTGAGCAGCCAGACGGCGAGCGAGACGTTGACGGCGGTATAGAGCAGGATCATGCCGAGCGCGGTGTCGGACAGGCCGAGTTCGCGGTACATCAGGTAGATCGGGATGGCGACGGCGATCGGCGGCATCATGCGCGTCGACAGGATGAAGAACAGCAGGTCGTCGGCAAGCGGCACCTTGAAGCGCGAAAAACCGTAAGCTGCCAGCGTGCCGAGGAAGACCGCCAGGAAGGTCGAGCCGAAGGCGATGACCAGCGAGTTGATGAAGCGCGGCAGGAAGTTCGACGGGCCGGCGATCACCATGTTGCGGCTGCGGGTGATCTCGTCGCAGGTGCCGGACGGCGGACCGAGCGACTGGATGTATTCCGGCGTCTGCCGCGTGCGGGTGGTGAACAGGTTGCAATAGCCTTCGAGCGTCGGCGAAAAGACGATCTTCGGCGGATAGCTGATCGAATCCGGTGGCGACTTGATGCTGGTGAGGAAGATCCAGACGAGCGGCACCAGGGTGATCAGCGCGTAGATGACGACGATGGTGCCGGCGATGCGCTTGCTGTTGACGCTCGGCTCGACGACCGAATGGGCGGCGTTGCTGGTGCTCATCGCTGTTTCACCTTGTTGAGGGCCTTCACATAGATGTTGGCGAGGCCGAACACCGCAACGAAAAGCACGATGGCGAAGGCCGAGGCGCGGCCGGTGGCCCAGCTCTCGAAGGCCTCGCGCTTGAGTGTGATGGAGGCGACTTCGGTGGTCGAGCCCGGCCCGCCGCCGGTCAGAAGCGTCACCATGTCGAACATCTTGAAGTTCTCGATGCCGCGGAAGAGCACCGCGAGCATGATGAAGGGTAGCGCCATCGGCACGGTGATCGACCAGAACTGCCGCCAGGGCGAGGCACGGTCGACTTCGGCCGCCTCGTAGATGTAGTCGGGGATCGAGCGCAGGCCGGCAAGGCAGATCAGCATCACATAGGGCGTCCACATCCAGGTATCGACGATGATGATAGCCCAGGGCGCCAGCGAGACGCTGCCGAGCATCTGGATCTGCGACGTCGGGATGCCGGAGAGAAACGAGACGGCGTAGGCGAACAGGCCGATCTGCGGCTCGTAGAGGAAACGCCAGAAATTGCCGACCACGGCCGGCGACAGCATCATCGGGATGAGGATGACGGTCGTCCAGAAGGCATGGCCGCGGAATTTCCGGTCGATCAGATAGGCGAGCGCAAAGCCGATGACGGTCTGCAGCAGGATCGTCCAGAAGACGAAATGCGCCGTCGTCTGCATTGCCTGCCAGATGTCAGGATCGGTCAGCACGCGTTCGTAGTTGCGCAGGCCGACGCCTTCGACATTGGCGTTCGGCCGATTGGCGCGGAAATTGGTAAACGACAGGTAGATCGCCCAGATCAGCGGGAAGATGTTGATGGCGAGAAGCAGGGTGATGGCCGGGGCGATGAACACCCAGGCGATCGACCGGTCCGACAGGCCGCGTACCTTGACGGCGATCGGTGGCGGGGTTGCCCGCGCTGCGGCTTCGGCCGCCTTGTCGACGATGGAAGAATTGGACATGCTCAAGATGGTTCACCTGGTCTTGATGGGCATGGGACACGGAGGCGGTCCGGCCGGATGCCGGTGCGGGCCGCCTCGTGGATGAGATCGTTGAGTTGGGCAGAGCGTGGCAGCCTTTTCCCCTTCCCCCCAGCGGGGAGAAGGTGGCCCGAAGGGTCGGATGAGGGGGAGCCAAACCGACGGGTCCTGCCGTGTGTCCCCCCTCATCCCGCTACCGCGACCTTCTCCCCGAGGGGAGAAGGAGGCAGGGGGCACCCTCTTGTTCCACTATTCTGCCGATGCCGCTCAGATCTTGCCTTCGTCCTGGAAGACTTCGGTCCAGTCGGCGACCAGGCCGTCGAGCGCTTCCTGTGCCGTGCCGTTGCCGGCGATGACGTAGTTGTGGACGCGCTTCTGCATTGCCTGCAGCAGTTCGGCATAGGAAGGTTCCGCCCAGAAATCCTTGACGATCGCCATGGAGTCGAGGAAGGCCTGGGCATAGGGCTGGCTCTTGGCGAAGTCGGGCGCCTCGACGACCGCCTTCAGGCAGGAGAAGCCGCCGAGCTGCCACCACTTGGCCTGCACATCAGGCTGGGCGAACCACTTGATGTATTGCAGCGCCGCCTCCTGCTTGTCGGAATAGGAGACGACCGAGATGCCCTGGCCGCCGAGCTGGGCGAAATGTTCCTTCTCCGCCGGATTGGGGAAGAAGCCGATGCGCTCGCCGCCGACCTTCTCGTCCTTGTAGAGGCCGGGCCAGGTGAAGGCGAAGTTCATTTGCATGGCGACTTGGCCGGATTTGAAGGCGTCGGCCGATTCCACCATGTAGACGTTGGAGCTGCCGGGCGGCGTGCAGCAATCATAGAGCGACTTGTAGAATTCCAGGCCCTTCACCGCATCGGCGGAGTTGACGAAACCCTGCATCTCGTAGGACTTTTCCGGGTTGTCGTACTTGAAGCCCCAGTCGTAGAGCACGTTGGTGACGCCCATGGTGATGCCTTCCGAACCGCGCTCGGTATAGATCGAGGCGCCGTAGACGGTCTGGCCGTCGATCTGGCGGTTCTGGAAGAATTCGGCGATCTGCTTCAGCTGGTCGTAGGTCTTCGGCGCATCCAGCTTCCAGCCGTATTTTTCCTGGAATTCCTTCTGGATCTCCGGCTTCTCGAACCAGTCCTTGCGGTAGGTCCAGCCGACGACGTCGCCCATGGCCGGCAGCGCCCAGTAGTTCGGCGTGTTCTTCGGCCATTGCGAATAGCCCACGACCGTCGCCGGCACGAAGTCATCCATCTTGATGCCTTCCTTGTCGAAGAAGTCGTTGAGCTTGACGTAGTGGCCGTTCTCCGCCGAACCGCCGATCCACTGGCTGTCGCCGATGATCAGGTCGCAGAGCTTGCCCTTGGAGTTGAGTTCGTTGAGGAAGCGGTCGGCGTAGCTCGTCCACGGCACGAATTCGAATTTCATCGTCGTGCCGGTCTTGGCGGTGAAATCCTTCGACAGTTCCACCAGCGCATTGGCCGGGTCCCAGGCGGCCCAGCACAGGGTCAGTTCTTCGGATTTCGCCATATTCGGCATTGCCGTCGACAGGAGCAGCGCTCCCGCCAGCCCGAGCAGGGTCTTCGATCCAGTTTGCATGCGTTCCTCCCAGAACAAATGCCAGCCCGCGGCCGGCGTTGCAAAGTCACCCTTCACACGATGCCGCCCACGACCCTCACTCTGTCGTGTTTAGCAATATGTTTAGTGATATGGATTTTTATAAACATTGCAAGCAACAATCGTCGCTGCGCCGCACACGACAAAGGTGTGGGGCCGCAAAACCTTGATGCATGTCAGGTTACGGTGGCGAAAAGCCTATTCGTCGTGGGGACGGATGCGCCAATAGCGGGAACTGCGCCTCATGCGTCGGTCGGCGAGCCAGGAGGCGACGACGAAGCCGGTGCCGAGGCCGAGCGCCAGCGAATACCAGTGAAACGGGATATAGACGAGATACCAGACCCACAGCACCACGACGAATGCCAGGACTCCCAGCCACGGGCCGACGCTGCGGTCGGTTTGCGGTTCGTCGGGGTCATGGTCGATCTGCGGCATGGGCGCACATTTGCGTGGCCGCCGCGATTTCGTCAAGGCCTTTCAGGGCGATGCGGAGCGTCAAGCAGGCGCAGGTGAGTGCACCCGGACGGCTGTCGCGACCGCCGGGGAGGGGCGGCCGCGACAGAGGGCATCAGGCTTGGGCAAGGGCTGTGGCGATCGTGTCCTTGAGGGCCAGGCGTTGTTTGCGCAGCGCCGTTTCCGCATCGTCGGACAGCGGTTCGATACGCGTTTCCGACCTGTGGATGCGGTCGTTCACGTCGTCGTAATCCTCCAGCGTCCTGGCAAACCGGCTGTCTTTTGCCTTGAGGGCGTGGATGGCGTCGAGCTGGCCGGGAAATTCTTCGCCCAGCGTGTGCGGTGTATTCGACATGTCGTCTCCTTGTCGTTGTCGGAGCCGATCATAGGACGGGGGCGGTGGGCAGGGCTTTGATCGAGCGCAAAGCGACGCCGTGGGAAATGCCGCACATCAATAGTCCTTGTCATCGGGAAATCGCGGCGGTCTGTCGAAGAAAAGCACGATTGCGAGCGCTGCGACCAACGTGTTGACGATAGCCTTGAGCATGATGATCCTCCGAGCAAGATTGCTCACAGGCCGGAGGGTGGCATGGGCATTTCGCCCGACCTGTTCCTTTGGATACAGGCCGTTTGCCCGCGCGACGTTGACTTCCAGCCGTTCAGTTTTCTGTCAGCAAGCCTCTGCATGGTCCGCCCGATTTCGAAGACCCTGAGAGCAGTGATGACAGCGACACCGATCAAACGCATTTTTTCCAACCGTCCGACAATCGGCAGCGTACCCTTGAGCGTCATGGCCGCCGTTTATGTGCTTTTCGCCACCAACTATACATTCTGGTACCGTGCGGCGAACTATCTGGCGGATGATCAGAGTGCGCTGATCGCGCTCGCCGTCGGGCTGTCGGCGGCCTTCATCGCGCTGTTCACCGCGCTTTCGACGAAGTATCTCATCAAACCCGCCTTCATCGCGCTCATCATGGTGGGAACGCTGGCATCCTGGTTTACCGACCGGTTCGGCGTGGTGATCGACATCGACATGATCGGCAACGCCGCCGAGACGACGGAGGCGGAGGCCGGTCACCTCCTGACGACGGGCTTCTTCCTGCATGTCCTGCTGGTGGGCATCGTGCCGTCGCTGTTGATCGCCTGGATCCGCATCGAGCACCGCCCGATTCTGAGCAAGGTCGGGCGCAATCTGGCGCTGATCATTCCGTGCCTGACGGTGTTTACGGTTGCCGGCTACGGTCACTTCAAGACGTTTGCCGCCACTTTCCGCGAACACAACGATCTCATGAGCATTCTCAATCCCATCATGCCGGTTGCAAGCGCGGTCAAGTATGCCGTGCGGCAGACTGAGGAACGGCATGTCGTCGTGCAGCCCCTCGGGACGGATGCGCGCCGCCTGGTCGCGGAAAACGGATCGACCAAGCCGCGCGTGCTCATCCTCGTTGCCGGCGAGACGGCGCGTGCGGCGAACTTTGCGCTGAACGGTTATGGCCGGCAGACCAATCCGGAGCTCGAGACGCAGGACATCACCTATTTCCCGGATACGGTCAGCTGCGGCACGGCGACGGCCGTTTCCCTGCCGTGCATGTTTTCGGTCTATGGCCGTGATGACTATACCCACGAGAAGGGACGCTCGACCGAAAATCTCATGGACGTGCTGACCCATGCCGGCATCAAGGCGGAATGGTGGGACAACAATACCGGGCCGAAAGGCATCGCCGACCGCATTGCCTCGGTGAACCTGTCCACCTCCGGCGACACGCGTTTCTGCGTCAACGACGAATGCCAGGACGGTATCTTTCTCGATCGCCTCGATGCCTGGCTCGATAGCGTGAAACAGGACAGCGTGCTCGTGCTGCATCAACTCGGCAGCCATGGGCCGGCCTATTACCAGCGTTATCCGGAGGCGTTCCGGCATTTCAAGCCGGATTGCCGTACCGCCGAATTCAGCAAGTGCACGCCGGAAGAGATCGTCAACGCCTACGACAATTCCATCCTCTATACCGATCATATCCTGTCGGCCTTGATCGACAAGCTCAAGGGCCGGTCGTCGACGCTCGCCGGCGCCATGGTCTATGTCTCCGACCACGGCGAGTCGCTGGGGGAAAACGGCATATACCTGCATGGTGCCCCATACGTCTTTGCGCCGGCCGAACAGACGCATGTGCCGTTCCTCGTCTGGCTGGACCAGGATTTCGCTGCCGCCTTCGGCCTCGACCGTCCGTGTTTCGACGGCTCGTCCGTGCAGCCGCGCTCGCAGGACAATCTGTTCCATAGCGTGCTCGGCATGATGAACGTCTCCACCAAGGCTTACGATCGTTCGCTCGACATCTTTGCCGCCTGTGCCGGGAAGCCGACCTCCTGACCGCTGCACTTGACGCACGTGCCATGAACTCGCTACGGCATTGCTCTTACAGCAAGGATGCCGGCATGAGAGTTCTTCTGGTGGAAGATGATGCCATTCTCGGCGAAGCCGTGCACGACCACGTCGCCGCCAATGGCCATGCCGTCGACTGGTTCCGGCTGTTGGACGATGCGCGCAGCGCGACGCTGACCACCCAATACGGGCTGATCCTGCTCGACCTGCGCCTTCCCGATGGCAGCGGCCTGGAGCTGTTGCGGGTTCTGCGGGCGAAAGGCGATGCGACGCCGGTGATCATCCTGACGGCGCATGACCAGATTTCCGACCGCATCGAAGGGCTGAACAGCGGTGCCGACGACTATCTGGTGAAGCCGTTCGACCTTGGGGAACTGACGGCACGCATGCTCGCCGTCTCCCGCCGGCATGGCGGCAATTCCGTTTCCCTCATCCGCCTTGCCGGCCTGGAGATCGACCAGCGTTCGCGAAGCCTGCGTGTCGATGGCCGCGAGGTGCCGCTCAGCAGCCGCGAATGGTCGGTACTCGACACGCTGTGCGGCCGCATCGGCGCCATCGTCTCGAAAGCGCAGATCGAGGAAGCGCTGTATGCCTTCGGTTCGGAGATCGAAAGCAACACGGTGGAAGTCTATGTCAGTCGCTTGCGCAAGAAGATCGGACGAGACCGGGTGCAGACCGTGCGCGGCGTCGGCTACAGCCTGAAATGAAACGAATGGCAAAACGCAGCTTCAGCATCACCCGCCGCCTGACAATCACCCTCACCGCCGTCGTGACCGTGTTCTGGCTGATGGCAGCCGGTTTCGGCATGATGGTCATGCAGGACGAATTCACCGAGATATTCGACAGTTCCCTGAAAGAAACCGGCGAGCGCCTGATGCCGCTGGTCGTCGACGACCTGTTGCAGCAGGAAGCCTCGGGCGGCCCGCGCCGGCTGGAGGCGCCCACCATCGCCCATGGCGAGGATTACCTGATCTACCAGGTGCGCGATTCGGCCGGCAGCGTCATCCTGCATTCGCACGATGCGACGCAGGCGCCTTTCGACGCGCCGTTGCAGCAGGGGTTCCACGACACGAGCGACTACCGGATCTATACGGCCGCTTCGGTGGACGGCAGCATCTTCGTCCAGATCGCCGATGCCTTCGACCATCGCAGCGAAGCGATGATCGAGGGTGGTTTTGCGCTGTTGCTGCCGCTTCTGATCCTGTTGCCCGCCAGCATCTTCGCCATCCGCTTTACCGTGCGGCGGCTGCTGTCTCCGATCGACGATCTCCGGCTGGCCATCGGCACCAAGGACGGCGGTAACATGGCGCCGGTCGAAAGAGAGACGCTGCCGCGCGAATTGCAGCCGATCGCCCATTCGGTCAACCTGCTCTTGACGCGTCTGCGGGCCGCGCTGGAAGCGGAGCGGGAGTTTACCGCCAATAGCGCCCACGAACTGCGCACGCCGATTGCCGGCGCCCTGGCGCAGACCCAGCGGCTGGTCGAGGAATTGCCGCCCGGCGCCTTGCAGGGCCGGGCCCGGCAGGTGGAAACATCCCTCGGCAAGCTGGCCCGGCTGTCGGAAAAGCTGCTGCAACTGTCGCGTGCCGAAGCCGGCATCGGCGGTGGCGAACCCGTCGATCTTTCGCCAATCCTGTCGCTGTTCGTCGAAGATGCACGGCGGAGCCCGCTTGGTCAGGGACGGCTCAATGTTCAGCCGGAAACGCTCCCGCGCCTGGAGCGTCCGGTCAATGCGGATGCCTTCGCCATTGTCGTCCGCAACCTGGTTGAAAATGCGCTGCTGCACAGCCCGCCGGACAGCCCGGTCGAGATCGAGCTTCAGCCGCAGGGCGTGATCCGCATCCTCAACCGGGGAGCGGCTCTGGCTCCCGACGTGCTGGCCGGTATCCGCAGCCGTTTCAGCCGAGGACCGACAACCGCCGCGGGTTCCGGCCTCGGCCTTGCCATCGTCTCCAGCCTCGTGGAGCAGATGAATGGCGAGTTGCAGCTTCTTTCTCCCCCGGACGGACGTCGCGACGGTTTCGAGGCAAGGATCGTTTTGACCGCTCGCTGACGGCTGAGCATCCGCACTACGGATATTGGTGGATCGTGTGGGGGTCTTTCCAAGCCGCATATTGCGGCCGGGCTTTCAGCTCGTGCGCGCGGCTGAGGGGGATCAGCGCCAGGACAGCCGCGAATGTCGCGCCAATGACAAGTATTGGAAGATTCTTCAGAAACATCGGCCACCCTGTGAATGGGATGGTTCTGCACGGTTTTCCTGACACGCAGCTGAATATCGAACTGACGATTTTTGGGGAGGATCGTCGGCGATTTCAGCAGGCGCAAAACCCTGAAGGTACAAAAGCGAAAAAGGCCTCCGATTTCTCAGAAGCCCTGGCTTTTCAGCGAATTAGGATGGTGGGCGTGACAGGGATTGAACCTGTGACCCCTACGATGTCAACGTAGTGCTCTCCCGCTGAGCTACACGCCCATCCGATGAGGCGCATACATCACAAAACCGGTTGGAGCGTCAACTGCTTTTTTTCCGGTTTGTGATGATTTTTTGAAAAGCCCTAGGCCACAAGGAGTTTGTTGACCTCGTTGACGAGGTCGCGCAGGTGGAAAGGCTTGGAAAGGACCTTCGCATCCTTCGGAGCCTTCGAATCAGGGTTCAATGCAACGGCCGCAAAACCGGTGATGAACATCACCTTGAGGTCCGGATCCAGTTCCGTCGCCCGGCGGGCCAGCTCGATGCCGTCCATTTCGGGCATGACGATGTCGGTCAAGAGCAACGAGAAGGGCTCTTCGCGCAACCGGTCGTAGGCGCTCGCCCCGTTGTCGAAGGAGGAGACCTTATATCCTGCTTTTTCCAGGGCTTTGACCAAAAAGCGACGCATATCGTTGTCGTCTTCGGCGAGAAGAATTTTCTGACTCATCAAATTGACCGTTATTCGATTCTTATAGGGGTGTATCAGCGCATCAAGATAGATGGCCCGCGGTAAAGATCCGGTGAATCCTGCCGCGTACGCAAACGAATTCACTGGATAGATAGTATGGACTTGCCGTCGGGCAACTGGCAACATACGCGAAGCATCGACTTTATGACATGGTAAAGACAAAAAAGAGGCTGAATGGAGCACATGCCGAGCGATTGCGGCCTGTTCGAGGTCCGGGAACCCGAGGCGCAACGCATTCCTTTCGTCTATAACTCGCCTCACAGCGGCCGCGCCTATCCTGTCGATTTCGTCGAACAGTCCCGTCTTGATCCATCCTCGCTCCGCCGGTCCGAAGATCATTTTGTGGATGAACTGTTTTCCTCCGCCGTCGAACTCGGCGCCCCGCTTCTCCTCGCCCATTTTCCGCGTGCCTTCGTCGATGTGAATCGCGAGCCTTACGAACTCGATCCGCGCATGTTCGACGGCAGCCTGCCGCCCTATGCCAATATCGGCTCGGTGCGGGTCGCCGGCGGGCTCGGCACCATTCCGCGTATCGTCGCCGAAAACATGGAGATCTATTCGAGGCGCCTCTCCGTCGAGGAGGGGCTGGCGCGGGTCGAGGCGATCTACAAGCCCTACCATGCCTGCCTAAGGCGGCTAATTGCCCGTACGCACGTGCAGTTCGGTTTCGGGGTGCTGATCGACTGCCACTCCATGCCGGGCAACATCCGTGTCGCCGGCAGCAACATCCGGCCGGATTTTATCATCGGCGACCGCTACGGCACCAGCGCCTCTGCCGATCTGTCCCGCACGGCCATGCACATTCTCGAAGATCTCGGCTTCACCGCCGTGCGCAACAAGCCCTATGCCGGTGGTTTCATCACCGAACATTACGGACGCCCGGCGCGGGGCTTGCACGCGCTGCAGATCGAGGTGAACCGGTCGCTGTATGTCGATGAGACGAGCCTGCTGAAACGCCCGCAATTTCCGGCGATCGCCGCAGCGATTGCGTCCTTCATGCGGCAGATGGCCGATTATGTCGACCTCTATGCCTCGCACGGCGCCCTGGCCGCCGAATAAGGCGCATCTTCCCCGGATACCTTCGAAACAGGCTGCGCCGCGGGCAAAAAAAACCGCGCTTTGCGGCGCGGCTAAGTCTAGGGAGGAAACACCCAAGGAGGGTATTTACAGTCAGAAGACTGTGAGTGAACAATAATTTTGCACTGCACAAATGTCAAGCAGAAATGTGGCTTTTGTGTTGCGATGCCAAAAGTGCGCCTGGTGGTCGTGCTGCATTTGCAATCGCGCGCTTTTGCTCTAATGAATGCTGACCCCTCCCTGTTGCCGGATTTCCCCATGTTTCCAGATCGCGCTTTCTTCTACCGACTGGCGGATGCCGCCAAGGCCGAAACCCTGCCGCGTTTCCGCACGGGGCTTGATGTCGTCAACAAGCAGGCCTCGGGTTTCGACCCGGTGACCGAAGGTGATCAGGCTGCGGAGGCTGCGATCCGCGCGCTCATAACCGAGCGTTTTCCCGAGCACGGCATCCTGGGCGAAGAGCATGGCAATGTCGGCCTCGACCGCGACCACATCTGGGTCATCGATCCGATCGACGGCACGCGCGCCTTCATTTCCGGCGTGCCGGTATGGGGAACGCTGATCGGCCTGCAGGATAAGGGCCGTTCGGTGATGGGGCTGATGGACCAGCCGTTTACCGGCGAACGCTATTTCGCCGATGGTACCGCCTCCTGGTATGCCGGTCCGGACGGCGAGCGGCAAATTCACACGCGCGATTGCGGCGCGCTATCGAACGCGATCATGTTCACCACGTCGCCGCATATGTTCGTTGGCAACGATATCAACCGCTACCGTGTCATTGAGGACCGGGTGCGGCTGTTCCGCTATGGCATCGATTGTTATGCCTATGCGCTGCTGGCGGCCGGCCATATCGATCTGGTGATCGAGACCGGCCTGAAACCTTACGATGTCGGCGCACTGATCCCGCTCATCGAGCAGGCCGGCGGCGTCTTCACCAATTGGGAGGGCGGCCGTCCGGAAGCCGGTGGCAGGGTCATCGCTGCAGGCAGTGCGGCGGTGCATCGCGAGGCGCTCGACCTTCTGGCCGGCTGAGAGATTTCAGTCCGCCAGGGCGGTCGGCTGTTCGACGGCGTCGCTGCCGGGAATGAAGGCATGGATCGCGGCCAGCGCCTGGGCGCGATAGACATCTCTTTCTTGCAGGATCTCGTGGCGTGAGCCGTAGACCGTCACCAGCTGCGAAGCGCGGAAATAACGGGTCAGGCGTTCCTGCACGGCATAAGGGATGACGCCGTCGAGTGTCGGCGCAATCACCAGCGACGGGATGCGGATACGTGTCAGGTGTTCAGGCCGGGTGACACGGCGGATCGCCGTCACCGCCTCGCGCAGCCAGAGCGCTGTGGGCAGGCCGATGCCGAGTTCGGGGTGATTGACGAGGAAGGTGGCATTGCGGTTGAAGCGCCGCTCGTCGCTGGTCAGCGGATTGTTCTCGAAGCCGGAACGGATGGTCTTGCCGCCGACCTGCAACTTGCCGAGGCCGGCGAAGCAATAGAGCCGCGCCAGGCAATGAATAGCCGGCAACGACAGCGAGCGATGGGCGATGCCGATGAACGGCGCACATAGCACCATGCGTTCAATGCGGCTTTCCAGCCGGGCGGCGGCGGAAAGGGCGATCAGGCTGCCGGTGGAATGGCCGAGCAGGAAAAACGGCATGCGCGTATCCGGCAACACCACGTCTTCCAGGAAGGTCAACAGGTCGCGTTCGTAATCGGAGAAGCGGCGGACATGGCCGCGCATGCCGTCGCGCAGCAACCGCTGTGAACCGCCCTGTCCGCGAAGGTCGTAGGTGGCGACCCAGAGACCCCGGTCGTTGAGATCGCGGATCGTCTCGAAATATTTCTCGATGCATTCGTTGCGACCGCCCAACAGGACCACGGTCCCGCGCGCCGGCACGACAGCCGAACGGAACACGCCGTATCGCAGCCGGGTGCCGTCATGGGCGGTAAAATAGGAAGCGGTGTAATTGTCCGGTGCCGGATTGTCCGGCGTGGCAAAAAACGTGGCGCCCATGAATTCGGATCGTCCTTCTGCAAGTCGGCAGCGGCCTTCTGTGCCTTGAGCCGTATCGTAACAGCAAAAAATTAAAAGAAAAAAGGCCGGCCACGCGAACTTGAGGGGGGAGGGGGAGCGTGGGCCGGCCGGAAGAGGACTGAAGGGGGACGTTTACTTCAGTCGTCAGGAGCAGTCCGCTCCCAATGACGACCTTTTTAGCGCGGTGAAGCTGAACCGGCGCCGAAGAGGCCATTCATGTTGGGTTCATGCCGGAAAATGCGGAAAAAACCTCTTGAACGGCCCAAAAGACATCCCCATCTCTTGGGAGCGGGCGCCAATAAGGGTCCGCAGAGAAATGCTCCGCCATCGCCCCATGCGGGATGCCGGATGTTGAAAACCGCAAACCGTCGCTCAAAGGAGGACACCATGCGTCACGTTGATTTTTCCCCCCTCTACCGTTCCACCGTCGGCTTCGACCGCCTGTTCAATATGCTTGATGGCATCGGCCAGCCGGAGCAGGCGCAGACCTATCCGCCCTACAATATCGAGCGGACCGGCGAGAACACCTACCGCATCACCATGGCCGTTGCCGGTTTCGACGAAGCTGAACTCAGCATCGAAGCCCGCGCCCATGTCCTGACCGTCAAGGGTGAAAAGGCCGAAGAAACCGCCGGGGAAAGCGAATACCTCTATCGCGGTATCGCCAAGCGTGCCTTCGAGCGCCGCTTCCAGCTCGCAGACCACGTCGAAGTCAAGACCGCTTCCCTGAAGAACGGCCTTCTCCATATCGATCTTCTGCGCAACATTCCGGAAGCGATGAAGCCGCGGCGCATTGCAATTGCTGCCGAGCCGGTCGAGACAACGAAGGCCATCGAAGGCAATGTGGTGAGCGAGCAGCTCACCCACTAACATCCTCCCAAGGTGAGACTGTATGGCGGCGTCCCGTTGGGGCGCCGCTTTTCGTTTCAGGCCTTGGCGACGGCAGGCGTGTCGGTTGCGGCGAGCGCGCGCCTGCTGGCGTAACGCTGGGCGATGACGGCGCAGGCCATCAGCTGGATCTGGTGGAACAGCATCAGCGGCAGGACGATGGCGCCGATCGACTGGCCGGCAAAGATGGCGCTGGCCATCGGCACGCCGCTCGCCAGGCTCTTCTTCGAACCGCAGAAGGTGATGGTGATCTCGTCCTCCTTGGAAAAGCCGAGCAGGCGGCTGCCGAACATCGTGACGCACAGCACGATGGCGAGCAGGACGATATCGAGGACAACCACGGCGCCGAGCTCCAGCGCCGAAAAATTGTGCCACAGCCCTTCCACGACGGCTTCGCTGAAGGCGAGGTAGACAACCATCAGGATCGAGCCGCGATCGACCGGCGTCAGCAGTTTTTTCCGGGCGCGGATCCAGCCGCCGATCCACGGCTGCAGGATCTGGCCGACGACGAAGGGGGCGAGCAATTGCAGCAGGATCTGTTCCAGCGCGTCCAGCGAAAAACCGCCATGGCCGCCGATGGAAAACAGCACGCCGACCAGCAGCGGCGTCAGGAACATGCCGAAAATGTTGGACGCCGATGCGGAGCAGATCGCCGCCGGTACATTGCCGCCTGCCATCGAGGTGAAGGCGATCGAGGATTGTACCGTCGAGGGTAGAACGCAGAGGAAGAGGATGCCGGTATAGAGCTCCGGCGGCAGCACAGACGGCACCAGCACGCCGGCCGCCAGGCCGAGGATCGGGAAAAGCACGAAGGTGGAGGCGAGGATCGCCAGATGCAGCCGCCAGTGCAGGATGCCGGCAACGACGACATCACGCGGCAGCCGCGCCCCGTGCAGGAAGAACAGCAGGGCGATGGCAATCTTGGTCGCCACGCCGAAATAGTCGGCGAAAGCGCCGCTCGCCGGCAGCAGCGAGGCAAGGATGACGGTGCAAACCAGCAGGATGGTAAAGGTATCGGGGAGAAAACGGCGCATGGGCGTCTCGCGGCGTTGATCGAGTTTTCCGTGCATCGCTCATTATGATAAAGGATGCAAGGAATAACAGTTATCGTAAAACCGGATGATGATATGCTCGACCTCACGCAATTGCGCAGTTTTGTCGCTGTCGAACAGTTGGGCAGCTTTACGCTGGCCGCCGAGCGTCTCGGGCTTGGACAGTCCACCGTGAGCCAGCATATCCAGCGACTGGAGACGGCGCTCGGGCGCAGGCTACTGGCCCGCGACACCCACCGGGTGGTGCTGACCGGGGATGGCGAGGCGCTGCTCGGCCACGCCCGCGCCTTGTTGTCGATCGAAGGGCAGGTGCAGGCGCTGTTCAGCGACAGCAGCCTGCGCGGCAGCATTCGCCTCGGTGTCTCCGAGGATTTTGTGACCAGCCAGTTGCCGGCGGTGCTTGAGGATTTCGTCCGCTCCCACCCCTCCGTCGACCTGGAATTGACGGTGGCGCTTTCCGGCGTGCTTTACGAGATGCAGGATAATGGCGAGATCGACCTGGTGCTGGCCAAGCGCCGGCTGGGCGATGCGCTGGGGCGGCTGATCTATCGCGAACCGCTGGTGTGGCTGGCACGCGATCCCGAACATGTATTGTCCTCCGGCCCGCTGCCGCTGATCGCCTTTCCGCCGCCGAGCGTCACGCGCGCCATCGCGCTGGAGGCGCTCGGCCGGCATCAGGTGCCGTGGCGGATCGTCTGCACCTGCGGCAGCCTGAGCGGCCTGACGGCGGCGGCGCTGGCCGGCATGGGTGTGCTGGTGCAGCCGCGCAGCATGGCGCCGGCGGGCCTGAAGGAGATCGCCCCGGAAAAATTGCCGCCGCTGGAGGATGTCGAATTCGTGCTGGTGCCGCGCAAGGGGGCGGACCAGGCACTGGTTTCGGCACTGTCGGAGGATATTTTGCGCAAGGTCCGCGGTCTGCGGTTGGGGGATGCACGGGGGTGAGGATGGGATTTAGGGCGCCTTGCGGCGCCTGGCCCTCACCCTAACCCTCTCCCCGTTTTGACGGGGAGAGGGGACGTGCCCCACCCAATGGTCAAAGCCAGGCAAAACGGTGCGGCATATCCCCTTCTCCCCGTCAAAACGGGGAGAAGGTGCCGGCAGGCGGATGAGGGGCTTCTCAGCCCACCAACCCAAAACCTCACCCCGCCAGGCACGCCAGCAGACCGTCCACATCGTCCTTGCTTGTTGCAAAGCTGGTGACGAGGCGGATGAGCATTTCGTTGTCGCCGAGCAGATCAGGCGTCTCTGCCGGCACCGGCCAGTCGTAGAATTTCGCGCCGCGTTCCTCGGCGGTCTTGGCCGCATCCTTGGTGACGACGGCAAACACTTCGTTGGACACCGTGTCCCAGGCGAGCCGCGCCCGGTTGGAGGCGGAGAGGCCGGCGCGCAGTTCGTCCGCCATGCCGTTGGCGTGGCGGGCAAGGTCGAGCCAGAGGCCGCCCTTGAAATAGGCGTCGAACTGCGCGGCGATGAAGCGCGACTTGGAGAAGAGCTGCGCCGAGCGTTTGCGCAGGAAAGGCATCTCCCGCGCCATCTCCGGCTTGAAGAACACCAGCGCCTCGGCGCACCAGCAGCCGTTCTTGGTGCCGCCAAAGGACAGAATATCGACGCCGCGTTTCCAGGTCATGTCGGCTGGCGTCGCATCGAGCGAAACCAGCGCATTGGCGAAGCGGGCGCCGTCCATGTGCAGCGGCAGGTTATGGGCGCGGGTGATCTCGGCAATCGCCTCGATCTCGTCGAGCGAATAGACCGTGCCGATCTCGCTCGCCTGGGTGATGGTGACGGCAGTCGGCTGGCCCTGGTGCACGGCGCCGGGTGGAAAGCGGCCGATCTTCGCCTTGAGGTCGGTCGGATCGATCTTGCCATGCGCGCCACCGACGGCAACAAGCCGGGCCGCGCCGCTGAAAAATTCCGGCGCGCCGCATTCGTCGGCCATCACATGCGCTTCGTCATGACAGAAGGAAATGCCGCCGGGGCGGGTGACGCTGGCCAACGCCAGCGAATTGGCCGCCGTGCCGGTGCCGACGAAAAAGACGGCGACATCGTGCTGGAAGACGTCGCGAAAATGGTCCTCGACCTTCCGGTCGAGATCGCTGGTGCCATAGGCGGAGGCAAAACCGCCGGACTCCTGGAAGAGACGTTCGGCAATGAGGGGGTGGGCGCCGGCCCAGTTGTCGGAAGCGAAAAACATGAAATCTACCCGGCTGGAAATCACGGAAAGTGCGATCGGCGGACGACCTTAAGGGAAAGTCCGGTACATGCAATCTCTCGCCCGGCTTGGGTGGGGCAAAAACCCAAGTAAGCAATCAAAGGGAAGATTATTTGCCGCAAGTGAAATATTCTTTCGTCTTGTTTTCAAATGTCGCAATCTTCCGTCTCTATCGGTGGATATTTTTCCGTTTGCACCCTTGCGGTCCCGGCCCGTTTCTGGCATAGAACGATGGAAATAGGACAGGTTTGCTGTCCTATTTCGGTCTTGGAGGCCGAAATGCGTGGAAGGCGCCTTAACCTTAGGGCAATTCGCGCTATAGTCTGCCGATCTCGTACCCTCGGTGCGATTGAGGCGATGCAAGGCAAGATCCGCCAAGGTGTGTGCCGGAAGGCAGGCCGAGCCAGCGGGTTCAATGGAAATGCAACGCAGTTGTTACGCGCCGGGTCCAGAGTAACGGGTGCCGCGCGGAACACGGGTCTGCCCGCGGCTTGCGGGCTTCGAACGGAGGGAAGACGATGACGAAGATGACGCCGTCAGAAGGTTTTGGGCAGATTGTCGAAAGCGAGATCAAAGCCGCCGACAAAACGCCGGCCCGTCCCACCGGCCTTCCGCGGAAACAGGGCCTTTACGATCCGCGAAACGAGCACGATGCCTGCGGCGTCGGTTTCATCGCCCATATGAAGGGCAAGAAGTCGCACCAGATCGTCCGTGATGGCCTGTTCATCCTCGAAAACCTGACGCATCGCGGTGCTGTCGGTGCCGACCCGCTGATGGGCGACGGCGCGGGCATCCTCGTGCAGATCCCCGACCGCTTCTTCCGCGAAGAAATGGCCAAGCAGGGCGTCACCCTGCCGAAGGCCGGCGAGTATGGCGTCGGCCATATCTTCATGCCGCGCGACGACAAGCAGATTGCCCACTTCAAGGCGATCATCAAGCAGGTGGTCGAAGAAGAAGGTCAGGTGCTGATCGGTTACCGCGACGTTCCGGTCGACAATTCGTCGCTGTCCAAGGCGCCTGATATCGCCGCCACCGAGCCGCATCACGTGCAGATCTTCATCGGCGCCGGCAAGCGGGCCGCCGCGAACGACGAGTTCGAGCGCCGCCTCTTCACCCTGCGCAAGGTGATCTCCAACCGCATCTATGCCGAATTCGAAGGTGCGGAGAGCAATTTCTACCCGGTGTCGCTGTCGAGCGCGACCATCGTCTACAAGGGCATGTTCCTGGCCTATCAGGTCGGCGCCTATTACAAGGACCTGTCGGATCCGCGTTTCGAGTCCGCCGTCGCCCTCGTGCACCAGCGGTTTTCGACCAACACCTTCCCGTCCTGGAAGCTGGCGCATCCCTACCGAATGGTCGCCCACAACGGCGAAATCAACACACTGCGCTCCAACGTCAACTGGATGGCGGCACGCCAGGCCTCGGTATCGTCGCCGCTGTTCGGCTCCGACATCGAGAAGCTGTGGCCGATCTCTTATGAAGGCCAGTCGGATACGGCCTGTTTCGACAACGCGCTCGAATTCCTCGTGCGCGGCGGTTATTCCATGGCCCATGCCGTCATGATGCTGATCCCGGAAGCCTGGGCCGGCAACCAGTCGATGTCGCCGGAACGCAAGGCGTTCTACGAATATCACGCCGCCCTGATGGAGCCGTGGGATGGCCCTGCCGCCGTCTGCTTCACCGATGGCCGGCAGATCGGTGCGACGCTCGACCGCAACGGCTTGCGTCCGGCCCGTTATCTCGTCACCGATGATGATCGCGTCATCCTCGCTTCGGAAGCCGGCACGCTGCCGGTGCCGGAAGAAAACATCGTCCAGAAGTGGCGCCTGCAGCCGGGCAAGATGCTGCTCATCGACATGGAGCAGGGCCGCATCGTCTCCGACGACGAGGTGAAGTCGCAGCTCGCCACCAAGCATCCCTATCGCAACTGGCTGGACCGCACCCAGCTTATCCTCGAAGAGCTGAAGCCGGTGGAGCCGCGGGCGTTGCGCCGCGACGTGTCGCTGCTCGACCGCCAGCAGGCGTTCGGCTACACGCAGGAAGACACCAAGCTCCTGATGTCGCCGATGGCGACCACCGGGCAGGAAGCGATTGGCTCGATGGGCACCGACACGCCGATTTCGGCGATGTCGACCAAGAACAAGCTGCTCTACACCTATTTCAAGCAGAACTTCGCGCAGGTCACCAACCCGCCGATCGACCCGATCCGCGAAGAGCTGGTGATGAGCCTCGTCTCCTTCATCGGTCCGCGTCCGAACATTCTCGACCACGAAGGCATGGCCAACGCCAAGCGCCTGGAAGTGCGCCAGCCGATCCTGACCAACGGCGACCTGGAAAAGATCCGCTCCATCGGCCACACCGAGGATCGTTTCGACACCAAGACGCTTGATTTCACCTACGACGTTTCCCGTGGCTCCGAGGGCCTGCCGGAAATGCTCGACCGGCTGTGCGAGCGGGCGGAAGCCGCCGTTCGCGGCGGCTATAACATCATCGTGCTCTCCGACCGCCAGGTCGGACCGGACCGCATCGCGCTTCCGGCGCTGCTGGCAACAGCGGCCGTGCACCACCACCTGATCCGTAAGGGGCTGCGCACCTCGGTCGGCATCGTCGTCGAATCCGGCGAGCCGCGTGAGGTGCACCACTTCTGTCTCCTCGCCGGTTATGGCGCGGAAGCGATAAACCCGTACCTGGCTTTCGACACGCTGCTCGACATGCATGCCCGTGGCGAGTTTCCCAAGGAGGTCGATGCCAGTGAAGTTGTCTATCGCTACATCAAGGCGGTCGGCAAAGGCATCCTCAAGGTCATGTCCAAAATGGGCATCTCGACCTACCAGTCCTATTGCGGCGGCCAGATCTTCGACGCCATCGGCCTGAAGTCGGAGCTGGTCGACAAATATTTCTTCGGCACGGCCACGACCATCGAAGGCGTCGGCCTGGAAGAGATTGCCCGCGAGACCGTGGCACGCCATGCGGCTGCCTTCGGCAAGGATCCGCTGCTGGCCAAGACGCTCGATATCGGCGGCGAATATGCCTTCCGCATGCGCGGCGAGGACCACGCCTGGACGCCCGACGTCGTCGCTTCTCTGCAGCATGCGGTGCGCGGCAATGCCGAGGATCGCTACCGCGAATTCGCCGAGATGGTGAACGCCTCGTCGCTGCGGCTCAACACCATCCGCGGCCTGTTCACGATCAAGAGCGCCGAGGCACTCGGCCGCAAGCCGGTGCCGCTCGATGAAGTCGAGTCCGCTGCCGATATCGTCAAGCGTTTCTCGACGGGTGCGATGTCCTTCGGCTCGATCAGCCGCGAGGCGCATACGACGCTGGCGATCGCCATGAACCGCATCGGCGGTAAGTCGAACACCGGCGAGGGCGGCGAAGAATCCGATCGTTACCTGCCGCTGCATGACGGTTCGGCCAATCCGGAGCGTTCCGCCATCAAGCAGGTGGCCTCCGGCCGCTTCGGTGTCACTACGGAATATCTCGTCAACGCCGACATGCTGCAGATCAAGGTGGCGCAGGGTGCCAAGCCCGGCGAAGGCGGCCAGCTGCCCGGCCACAAGGTAGATGCGACCATTGCCAAGACCCGGCATTCGACGCCGGGCGTCGGCCTGATCTCGCCGCCGCCGCACCACGATATCTATTCGATCGAAGATCTGGCGCAGCTGATCTATGACCTGAAAAACGTCAACCCGACGGCGGATGTTTCGGTCAAGCTGGTGTCGGAAGTCGGTGTCGGCACGGTTGCCGCCGGCGTCGCCAAGGCGCGCGCCGACCATATCACCATCTCCGGTTTCGATGGCGGCACCGGCGCTTCGCCGCTGACCTCGCTGAAACATGCCGGCAGCCCCTGGGAAATCGGCCTGGCCGAAACCCAGCAGACGCTGGTGCTGAACGGCCTGCGCTCGCGCGTCGCCCTGCAGGTTGATGGTGGCTTGAAGACCGGCCGCGACGTCATCATCGGCGCCTTGCTCGGTGCCGACGAGTTCGGTTTCGCCACGGCGCCGCTGATCGCCGCCGGCTGCATCATGATGCGCAAGTGCCATCTGAACACCTGCCCGGTCGGCGTCGCCACCCAGGATCCGGTGCTGCGCAAGCGCTTCAAGGGATCGCCGGAACACGTCGTCAACTACTTCTTCTTCATCGCCGAAGAAGTGCGTGAAATCCTCGCTTCGCTCGGCGTGCGCAGGCTGGACGAGATCATCGGTGCGTCCGAACTGCTCGAAAAGGACGGGATGATCGCGCACTGGAAGACGCGTGGCCTCGATTTCTCGAGGATCTTCCACAAGGTGGAGGCTCCGAAGGAAGAGACCTACTGGACGACCCGCCAGAAGCATCCAATCGACGATGTCCTCGACCGCACCCTGATCGAGCAGGCGGAAGCCGCCCTGACCTCGAAGACGCCGGTTGCCTTTGCTGTGGACATCAAGAACGTCGACCGTTCGGCGGGCGCCATGCTCTCCGGCGAAGTGGCGAAGCGTTTCGGCCATCGCGGGCTGAAGGACGACACCATCCGCGTGACGCTCAACGGTACGGCCGGCCAGTCCTTTGCCGCCTTCCTGGCACAGGGCATCACCTTCGATCTCGTTGGTGACGGCAACGACTATGTCGGCAAGGGGCTTTCGGGCGGCCGCATCATCGTCCGTCCGCCGGCGAACTCACAGATCGTCGCGGAAAAATCGATCATCGTCGGCAACACCGTGATGTACGGCGCCATCGCCGGTGAAAGCTACTTCAACGGCGTGGCCGGCGAACGTTTCGCGGTGCGCAACTCTGGCGCCATCGCCGTCGTCGAAGGTGTCGGTGACCACGGTTGCGAATACATGACCGGCGGTGTCGTCGTCGTCATCGGCGAAACGGGCCGCAACTTCGCGGCCGGCATGTCGGGCGGTGTTGCCTATGTGCTGGACGAAACGGGTGACTTCGCCAAGCGCTGCAATATGGCGATGGTCGAGCTTGAGCCGGTACCGGAAGAAGACGACATGCTGGAGAAGCTGCACCATCACGGCGGCGATCTCATGCACAAGGGCCGCGTCGACGTGTCGGAAGACATGACGCGCCATGACGAGGAACGTCTCTACCAGCTGATTTCGAACCACCTGCACTACACCGGTTCGAAACGTGCCAAGGAGATCCTCGACAACTGGGCCGAGTTCCGCCCGAAATTCCGCAAGGTCATGCCGGTCGAATATCGCCGGGCGCTCGAGGAAATGGAGCGGATGCGCATGGGCATCGCGGCGGAGTGATCCTGTCGGGATCGCACGTTTCCGATGCTGCCAGGCACTGCGGCCGCCTTCGGGCGGTCGTGTCTGTCGCCGGCGGCAACGTCGTCATGAAATTGAATGTGCCGGATGCGTCTTTGGGTTTGCGCTTCCAGGCACCGGTGTCCAGCGGACACACTGCTTCGAAGAGGGAAGTAATATGGGCAAGGTAACGGGTTTCCTCGAAATCGATCGCCAGGTGGCGAAGTATCAGCCGGCGTCGGATCGCATTCGCCATTTCCGCGAATTCACGATCCCGATGTCGGAACCGGAAGTGCAGAAACAGGCCGCCCGTTGCATGGACTGCGGCATCCCCTATTGCCATGGCCCGACCGGTTGTCCGGTGCACAACCAGATCCCGGATTGGAATGACCTCGTCTACAACAACAACTGGGAAGAGGCGATCCGCAACCTGCATTCGACCAACAACTTCCCGGAATTCACCGGCCGCGTCTGCCCGGCGCCCTGCGAGGAAGCCTGCACGCTGAACCTTGAAGATGCGCCGGTGGCGATCAAGACCGTCGAACAGGCCATCGCCGACAAGGCCTATGAACTGGGCTTCATCGTGCCGCAGCCGGCGACGGTGCATACCGGCAAGAAGGTCGCGGTCATCGGTTCCGGTCCCTCCGGCCTTGCCGCCGCCCAGCAGCTTGGCCGCGCCGGTCATGAGGTGCATGTCTACGAGCGCGAATCCAAGGCCGGCGGCCTGCTGCGCTACGGCATTCCCGACTTCAAGATGGAGAAGAACTTCATCGACCGTCGTGTCGAGCAGATCAAGGGCGAGGGCGTCACCTTCCACTACGGCGTCAATGTTGGCGTCGATATCAAGGTCGAGCAGCTGCTCGCCGATTATGATGCCGTGCTCTATTGCGGCGGTTCGGAAACGCCGCGCGAAGCCGGCATCCCGGGCGTCGATCTTTTCGGCGTGCATGACGCCATGCCCTATCTGGTGCAGCAGAACCGCCGCGTCGGTCGCGAAAACATCGACAGCGTCGGCTGGCCGTCCGATCCGATCCTCGCCGGCGGCAAGCACGTTGTTGTCGTCGGTGGCGGCGATACCGCTTCCGACTGCGTCGGCACCGCCTTCCGTCAGGGCGCCGTCAAGGTAACCCAGCTCGACATCCGTCCGCAGCCGCCGGAAAAGGAAGACAAGCTCGCCGTCTGGCCGTTCTGGGCGACGAAGATGCGCACCTCCTCGTCGCAGGCCGAAGGCGCCAACCGCGAATTCCAGGTCGCAACGCTGGAATTCGTCGGCGAGGACGGACAGCTGACAGGCGTGAAGTGCTGCGAGGTGGATGAGCGCCGCAAGCCGATCGCCGGCACGGAATTTGTCATCAAGGCCGACCTCGCTTTCATCGCCATCGGCTTCAGCGGCCCCTTCACCAACAGCGTCCTGAAGGACCTGGAAGGCAAGTTGACGCTGAACGTCGACCGCCGCGGCTCGACCAACGTCGTCGCCAACGAAAAGGACTACAAGACCTCGGTCGACAAGCTGTGGACCGCCGGCGACGTTCGCCGCGGCCAGTCGCTGGTCGTCTGGGCGATCCGCGAAGGCCGTCAGGCTGCGCGGGCGATCGACGAGGCGCTGATGGGATCGAGCATCCTGCCGCGGTAAGCGGAAGACATCGCCAAGCTTGGCATGTCGGCCGCCTTTAGAGCAATTCCAGCAAAAGTGCGCAGCGGTTTTGCTGGAATTGTGTAGAAACAAAAGGATAGACCGCTTCTCCGTCATGCTCGGCCTTGTGCCGAGCATCCAGGCACGCCAAGTAGAGCCTTTGCCGTAAACGGCTTGGCGGGCGAAGTCAGATCCTCGGGACGAGCCCGAGGATGACGTCATCAAGGAAATTGGTGGCTTATCGACAAATGGGCGGATGGGTCGTCGGGCGCCGCGGCGCTTTCCGCAATTGCTGGATGGCTTTTACTTCATCCGATAGTCGTCGATGCGCCCCGCCGGCGCCGCTTCCATTTCGCCCTTTTCGATCAGCAGCCGGCGGGCGGACTGGTCGAGCATGACCGGCATGGCGCGGGCGCCCAGCAATTCCTTGCCGCCGTCGAGTTCGGGGTCGATCAGGCTGATCGGCTGCGTGCGGACGATCCGGTTGTTTTCCGCCGGCGGCAGGTTAATCAGCTCGGGCAGATTGCTGGCATCGAGGCGAACGAGTTCGGGCGACGTCGTATCGCCGAGAAGCCGCTTGGCCGATTTTTCGACATAGAAGGCGAGCTTGCGCCGGCCGGCGCGCGTCAGGTTCAGGCCGTCGGAATTGCGCAGGCGCACCTGCTGGCCGTTGACGTCCGAGCCGGTGATGACGAATTTTCCGTTCTCGTCGACAAAACCGTCCCACACGTCGATGAATTCGCCGCCGGCACGCTCCACCTGGGTGCGGAACAGGCCGTTGAACTGCAGGACATCGGCGGTCATCGACGGTGACTGGAAGGCCGGCAGGCCGACCCACAGCAGCGGCAGATTGCGGGAACGCACGACAGCGGCCAGTTTTGCGGCGCGGTTTTCGTATTCTTTCAGCCAGGCGTCCGTGCGGAATTTTTCGCGCGTGCCACCCACCGACATCTGCTGCCGGTCGTTGGTGCCGATCATGATCACCACCATCGCCGGCTTGATTTCGTCGATGAAGATCGGCAGCTGCGCCTGCCAGTCGTAGTGGTCGTCGCGCACCAGGCCGGAAGCGACGCTGTTGCGATTTTCGATGACGACATTCGGCGAGGTTTCGAAGGCGGCCGTCAGTCCGTCGCCAAGGCTGTTTGCCAGGAAATCGCCGACCACGAGGATCTTCTTGGCGTTTTCCGCCTTGGTGACCGGTTGCGGCTTGTTTTCGTTGGTCGCGGTGGATGTGCTGGCGGCAGGGTTGCGCTTGCGGTTGCGGTTGCGCGTTTGCCGCGGCGTGGTGATCTCCTCGACCGAGGCCTTCTTGGGTTTCTTGCCGAACAGCAACTGCAACAGCGTCTTGCGCTCGCCGCGGTCCTGGGCGTAGGCCGGCGGCAGCAGGCAGGAAAAGCCAAACAGCAATGCCAGCAGAGCCGCAAGGCTCCGCTGCATCAGACCCGTCGATGAGGATGAGCGTGTCTTCATCCCGTTTTGATTACGCCGTTCGCCCGGTGAGAGCCAGCGCTATTTTCGGAGCGCATTGAGCAGCGCCTGCGACGGTTCGCCGTTCTGCTCCATGCCGAGGCGCTGTTGGATGCTGGTGATCGCCGCCTTGGAGCCGGAACCGAAATTGCCGTCCACCTCGCCGTCGTAATAACCGAGCGCCTTGAGGCGGGTCTGCAGTTCGAACTTTTCCTTGACGTCGAGCGTGCCGTCCGGGCGTGGCCAACGCTGCTGCATGCCGCCGTAACCGGCGATCTCGTCGGCCAGCAGGCCGACGGCGAGCGCATAGGTGTCGGCGGCGTTGTACTTCTTGATGGTGAAGAAGTTCTTGGTCATCAGGAAGCCGGGGCCGCCGGCGCCCGCCATCAGCTTCAGTGAAGCGCGGTCCTTGCCGTTCTTGAAGCCCTTGCCGCTCGGACGGATGAAGCCGAGCTTTTCCCATTCCGCCAGCGTCAGCGTCTTGCCGGAATATTTGTTGCCGCCCGCGGGCACGACCACTTCGTAACCCCAGGTCTTGCCGCTCTGCCAGCCGTTTTTCATCAACAGATTGGCGGAGGTCGCCAGCGCATCCGGCACGGAATTCCAGATGTCGCGATGGCCATTTCCATCAGCGTCGATGGCATACAGCAGGTAGCTCGTCGGGATGAACTGCGTATGGCCCATGGCGCCCGCCCATGAACCGGTCAGGCCATTGGCGCTGATATCGCCGTTCTGCAGGATTTTCAGCGCGGCGACCAGCTGGGTCCGGGCAAATTTCGCCCGCTTCTTGTCGGCATAGGCAAGCGTGGCCAAAGCGCGCGGAACATAGTGGAGACGGTCTTCCTTCTCCAAAACTGCGCCATAATTAGATTCCATCGACCAGATGGCGAGGAGGATATTTTTATCGACACCGAAATGACGTTCCAGTGCCTTCAGCGTCTGCCCATGCTTGGCGGCCATTTCGCGGCCGATCTTGACGGTATACGGATTGACACGGGAATCGACGTAGTCCCACACTCTCGACTTGAATTCCGGCTGGTAGCGCGCCTTTTCCAGCACGTCCGGATCGGGGTCGGTGACACCGGCAAAAGCTTTGCGGTAGGTCGCGCGGGTAATCCCGCTCTGCGACGCCGTCGCATAGAAATTGTCGATCCACTGCCTGAAACCGGCATCGGCGCGTGCGGGCGCGGGCGTTACGGTCGATGCGACCACGAACGCCAGAGCGAGACCGAGGAGGGAGAACTTTCGATTGTTGGTCATCAACTGTCCTGTCCGTTTCTCTCATGAGTTGCGGTTCGGAAGGCGAAATACACATCCGGCTCAAACGCGAAGATTACAAGAATGAAGTCAACAAACTCTTTACCATGAAACCGGCAGCCGGTCATCCTTTGCAAAAAAGTAGCAAATTTGTACTAGGTCGAAACACAAGGTCATGAGCGAGACCCCGAAAAACGCCTGAGGAGGCATGTGTGAATCAGCATCAAAAAGTGCGTAAGGCAGTCTTTCCCGTTGCAGGCCTGGGAACCCGGTTCCTGCCCGCCACCAAATCGGTGCCGAAGGAAATGCTGACCGTCGTCGACAAGCCGGTCATCCAGTATGTGGTCGAGGAGGCCGTCGCGGCCGGGATCGAACACCTGGTCTTCGTCACCGGACGCAGCAAGCATGTGATCGAGGATTATTTCGACATCCAGTTCGAGCTCGAGCAGACGCTGCGCGAGCGCAACAAGAATGCCGAACTGACGCTTCTGTCCGGCCTGTTGCCCAAGGCCGGCACGACCAGCTTCACCCGCCAGCAGGAACCGCTCGGCCTCGGCCACGCCGTCTGGTGCGCCCGCGAGATCATCGGCAACGAGCCGTTTGCGCTGCTTTTGCCCGACATGATCATGCGTGGCGAAAAGGGCTGCATGAAGAGCATGGTCGAACTCTACGATCATAGCGGCGGCAATGTCATCGCCGTCGAGGAATGCGCCCCCGACCAGACCCACAAATATGGCATCGTCGGTGTCGGCGACCCGATCGGCAACGGCTTCAAGATCACCGGCATGGTGGAAAAGCCGGCCAAGGGAACGGCGCCGTCCAACTTCTTCATCAACGGCCGCTACATCCTGCAGCCGGAAATCTTCAAGATCCTGGAAACCCAGGAGCGCGGTGCAGGCAACGAGATCCAGCTGACGGATGCGATGCTGAAGCTCTCCACCTCGCAGGATTTCGCAGGTTACCATTTCCGCGGTGAAACCTTCGACTGCGGTGCCAAGGACGGGTTCATCCTCGCCAACGTCGCTTTTGCGCTGGACCGCGCCGATATCCGCGCCACCGTCGAGGAGCCGCTGAAGGCGCTGCTGGCCGGGTTGAAGTAAGGCTCGCTTGCGGTTGTTTCCTTAGTCAGAAAACCTCTCCGACGTTATCCTCGGGCTTGTCCCGAGGATCTGCCTTCGCCCGCCAAGCCAGCGACGGTAGGGGACCCATCCGGCGGGCTTGGATGCTCGGCACAGGGCCGAGCATGAGAGAAGGCCAGCGCGCCTATTTCTTCACCGTCAGGCCGACGCCGGCGCGCAGGACATCCGTATCGGAGCCGCTTTCGCGGACCGTGCGCTCGTAAGAAATGTCGCCGGTCAGGTCGAGATAGCGGTTGAGACCCCAGGTCAGGCCGGTGCCGACGAGATAGACCGTTTCGTTCTGCGAGCCGCCGCTCGGATAGTCACGCAGCGTTGCCGCACCGGTGAGGCGGGCGACGACGTTGTCGCGAACTTCATGGGCGATGCCGGCATTGATGCCATAGGCCATGTAGCCGCTTTGGCCAGCCGCAGTCGAGGGTTCGACCGTCGTCGTCAGGCCGATCGTCACGTCGGTGCCGCGCTGCGGCGACCAGGCGACATTGCCTTCGACAAGCGCGCCGTCGAGGCTCTTCAGCCGGTCGTCGTCGAAGCGCGAGGTTTCGTAGCCGACACCCAGTTCGCCCCGCAGCTTTTCGCCGAGATCGACTTCCACGCCGACCTTGCCGGCATAGGTCCAGTAGGAGCGGGCGTAACCCAGCGTATCCGTCCTGAGGTCGTAGCGGGAACGGCCGACAGATGCTTCGACGAACGGAATGAGCGAGGGCGACAGTTCGTAGCCGACGCGGCCGCGCAGGTCGCCGTTCCAGCGGTCGCGGTCGCGCAGCGAAAGCTCGCTGCCATCGGTCAGTTCCACATCCGAATAGACCCGTCGTTCCAGTTCGGCGCCGATCGCGCCGCGGATGACGCCCATATCGCGTTTCAGTTCGACGCCGGTATTGAATGTATGGACGCCGGCCTGCGTCTTGGCGTCGCTGATGGCGTTCGGATCGTCGGCATCCTCGCGGGAGAAGCTGTAGCCGCCGGTGATGTTCATGATCGTGCTGTCGGCAAGATCGAGGCGCAGCAGGGCGTCGATGTTGGCCGACGGTTCGGTCTCGGCATTGCCGCTGATGTTGCGCTGCCAGACGCCGTCGCCGGTGACGGTCAGCGCGTGCCGGGACCAGTCGGAGGATAGCGTTCCCTTGATGCCGGTCTGCAGGAAGGTGCGGTTATCTTTGGAGCCTCCGCTGCGGGTCGATTCCGTGCCGATCGACTGGGTGATCGACGGGCGCAGCGTGAAGGTGCCGAGGCGAACGCCCTGGGCGTCGTTGCGGGTGAGATCCTGGCGGGCGCCCAGCCCGTCCTCGGTGGTTTCGCGCAGGTTCATGCGTCCCAGATCTTCGGCCGCCAGATTGTCTTCCTGGCCTGTGAGCCGGCGGGCACGCTCGTTGATACCGCCGGGGACTTCTTCCTGGCTTTCGATCGAACCTGTGGTCAGCTTGGATGGTTTGGCCGTGTTGTTTCCTGCCGCGGCGCCGGTTGCCGTGTCGCCGTTGGCGTCCAGACCAGACGTATCCGTGCTGTCGAACGCCGTCGTTGCCGGGCGCAGTTTCAGCGCGGTGTCGCGGGTTGCCGATTGCGCAAACAGCATCGCCGGTGCGCAAAGCACCGTGCAGCCGATCAGCAGCGCCGCGCCGCGCGCCGTCGAACGGCGGGACGATTTTCCGCCATGGGATGCTGTCTGTGTCATGCGTTCATGCCCGGCGATCGCTGGAAAGATTACGCAATCGTAAAGCCTCGTGGTTAACGTTTCCTTTATCGATGCTGTCGGCGGCTGTGATGTTTGCGAGCGTCCGGCCATTGCCGATGGACTTGACCCCGGAAAAGCGCTAACTCATCGCCATGATCAAGCGTGCGATAAAACTGGTCGAAAGCAATGCGGTCGAATCCGCCTTGCGGACGATCGCGACCGAAAAGAACGGGCTGCAATCGATCGAAAATGCCCTTTCGAATGGATTGGCCGAGCCGTTTACCCGGGCTGTGGAAATCATCGGCGGCATCAGCGGCCGGGTTATCGTCACCGGCATCGGCAAGAGCGGCCATATCGGCTCGAAGCTCGCCGCGACTTTCGCTTCGACCGGCACGCCGTCCTTCTTCGTCCATCCGGTCGAAGCCAATCACGGCGATCTCGGCATGATCACCCAGGACGACGTTATCATCGCTTTGTCCTGGAGTGGTGAAAGCGCCGAGCTGCGCGGCATTATCGCCTTTTCCCGCCGTTTCGCCATTCCGCTGATTGCCATCACTTCGGGCGCCAACTCGACGCTGGCGCGCGAGTCGGATGTCCGCCTGCTGTTGCCCAACGAGCAGGAAGCCTGTCCGCATGGGCTGGCGCCGACCACCTCGACCTTGATGCAATTGGCCATCGGCGATGCGCTGGCGGTTGCGCTGCTCGAAGCGCGCGGTTTTACCGCCCATGATTTCCGCACCTTCCATCCGGGCGGTAAGCTGGGGGCGAGCCTGACCCATGTCGCCGACATCATGCACAAGGGCGACCGCGTGCCGCTGGTGCCGCTCGGCTGCTCGATGCAGGTGGCTGTCGAGACATTGTCTCATATGCGCTTCGGCTGCGTCGGCGTTATCGATGCGGACGGGCGCCTGTGCGGTATCGTCACCGATGGCGATATCGCCCGCAACCTCGGTCGCAACCTGAGCGAACTCAACGTCGACGATATCATGACACGCACGCCGAAGACGGTAAGCGAACAGACGCTGGCGACCGGCGCCATGGCGCTGCTGCAGAAGCACAATATCTCGGCGCTGATGGTTGTCGATGCCGACAGTTTCCCCATCGGCATCATTCATTTCCATGATCTGCTGCGGATCGGCGTCGCCTGACGCGTAGGTGCCGGGCGCACGACCCGGCACGAACTGCCGTCATTGACCGGCGATCCTGTCGCGCAGGCGGTCTTCCTGTTCTTTCAGCTCAGGCGTCATGGCTTCGCCAAAATCGGCGGCCTCGTAGATGCGGCGGATTTCGATTTCGCTGGGGCCGGGCATGGGGTTGGGGCAGCGTTTTACCCAGGCGACGGCTTCGTCCATGTCCTTGACCTGCCAGATCCAGAAGCCGGCGACAAGTTCGCCTGTTTCGGAGAATGGGCCGTCGATGACGGTCCGTGCTGCACCGTCGAAGGCGATACGTTTGCCTTTGGAGGAAGGATGCAGCCCTTCGCCGGCCAGCATCAGCCCGGCATCGACCAGTTCTTCGTTAAACTTGCTCATGGCTTCCAAGAGCTCGACCGGCGGCATCAAACCGGCTTCACTGTCTTTCGTCGCCTTGACCAGAACCATCACGCGCATCGTCTTTCTCCCTTGATCCACGAAGGCGTTCTTGCCTTCCTGTCTTAAAGACGAGCCGGGCACGGACCAGCCGACAATGGCAGCCAAATTTTCCGGGCAACCGATCAGATGGCTTCGATCGTCAGGTCGCGGCCGTTGCTGGTGGTGACGCGGACGCGGGTGCCGGCCGGCAGGTCCGGTCCCATCACCGGCCAGAAGGTGTCGTCGAGGCGAATGCGGCCCCGGCCTTCCACGACTGGCTCCTGCAGGGTTGCCGTGCGTCCAACCAGGCTTGCGCTGCGTTGATTGAGCAGCGGTTCGTCGGTGACGGCATTGCCGTTGGACAGCAGGCGCCGGCCGAGAAGGGCGCTCACCACGGAGAGCGCGGCAAAGACCAGTAGCTGGACCTGCCAGAGCCAGAAGGAGGTTTCCCACAACAGCAGCGACAGGGCGCCGACGACAATGGCCGCCGCGCCGATCCAGACGAGGAAGACGCCCGGCATGACAAGCTCGGCGGCCAGCAGCACCAGGCCGAGCAGCCACCATGCCCACGGCCCGAGTTCCTCGGCAAGCGCATGGATCATCGGCTCAGCTCTCCTGTGACTGGGTCGGCGAGGTCACCTGCGGCGTGGTGCGCACGATGTTGCGGTTGCGCTGCGGCGTGGCCGAGCCTTCGCCGAAGACTTCCTTGGCGATGGCGCCGATGCCGCCGAGCGAGCCGATCAGCGACGAGGCTTCCATCGGCATCAGCACCACTTTCGAATTCGGCGCGGAGCCGACGGATGCCAGGGCTTCCGTGTATTTCTGGGCGACGAAGTAGTTGATCGCCTGAACGTCGCCGGCGGCGATGGCCTCGGAGACCATGCGGGTCGCCTTGGCTTCGGCTTCGGCCAGACGTTCGCGGGCTTCGGCGTCACGGAAAGCGGCTTCGCGCTGGCCTTCGGCCTGTAGGATTGCCGCCTGCTTGGCGCCCTCCGCCTTGAGGATCTGCGCATTGCGCAGGCCTTCCGCCTCCAGAACCTGGGCGCGCTTCTCGCGCTCCGCCTTCATCTGCCGCGCCATCGCATCGACGAGATCGACGGGCGGGCGGATGTCCTTGATTTCGACGCGCGTGACCTTGATGCCCCACGGGCCGACTGCATCGTCCACCACATGCAGCAAACGCTCGTTGATCGTCTCGCGATTGGACAGCAACTCGTCGAGATCCATCGAACCCATGACCGAGCGGATGTTGGTCATGCTGAGGTTCAAGATGGCGTTTTCGAGATCGGCGACCTGATAGGCTGCCTGGGCGGCATTGAGGATCTGATAAAATGCCACGGCGTCGGCGGTGACGCTGGCATTGTCCTTGGTGATCACTTCCTGGGTCGGCACGTCGAGCACCTGCTCCATGACGTTCAGCTTGGAGCCGATGCGTTCGATGAAAGGCACGATCAGGTTGAGGCCGGGTTCCAGCGTGCGGGTGTAGCGGCCGAAACGCTCGATGGTATAGCGAAAGCCCTGTGGTACCGTCTTGATGCCTGCAAACAGGACCAGGACGACGAGAACGACCACCGCGATGACGACGATATCAAACCCCGTGAATTCCATAACTCCCCCTCGTGACGATTGCCGTAGCCGTTGCGGCCACTCTGTTCACGCAACGGCTTAGCATTTTATTCGGGAATGGTGTCGGGCTTTTTGCAAAAGTGCAGTTGTGGTCAGCTCCAGCCCTGCAATTCGCGGCGCACGACGTTTTCAAGTACCGCCATGCCGTCGGCGCTGTCGTTGAGGCAGGGGATATGGGTGAATTTTTCGCCACCATTGTGCAGGAAGATCTCTCCCGCCTCGCCGGCGATTTCTTCCAACGTTTCCAGACAGTCGGAGACGAAGCCGGGATTCATGATGGCGACGCGCTTGACGCCGTCCTGCGCCAGCTTCTCCACCGTCTTGTCGGTATAGGGCTGCAGCCACTCCTCCGGCCCGAAGCGGGACTGGAAGGTGACCATGAACTTGTTTTCGGGCAGGCCGAGTTTTTCGCGCAGCAGCCGGGCGGTTTTCATGCACTGGCAATAATAGGGGTCGCCCTTTTCGAAATAGCTTTTCGGGATGCCGTGGAACGAAGTGATCAGCAAGTCCGGCTCCCAGTCGAGTGTGGCGAAGTGGCGGTTGACGGAATTGGCCAGCGCCTCGATGTAGGCCGGATCGTCGTGATAGGGCGGGACGGTGCGCAAGGCCGGCTGCCAGCGCATCTTCAACAGCGTCTCGAACACCTTGTCGTTGACGGTGGCGGTGGTGGCGGCGGCATATTGCGGATAGAGCGGGAAGACGAGGATGCGGTCGCAGCCCGCCTCCTTCAGCGCCGTGACGCGCGAGGCGATCGACGGCTGGCCGTAACGCATCGCCCAGTCCACCTGGACGTTGGGTAGGTCCTTGAAGGTCTCGGCCAGCAGATCCGACTGGTTGCGCGTGTAGGTGCGCAGGAAGCTTTCGTTCTTTTCCTTGTTCCAGATCAGCTCATAGGCCTTGCCGACCTTGCCGGGGCGGGTGTTGAGCACGATGCCGAACAGGATCGGATACCAGAAGAACCGCGACCACTCGATGACGCGCCGGTCGGTCAGGAATTCCTTCAGGTAACGGCGCATGGAGGTGTAATCCGTGCCGTCGGGCGTTCCGAGATTGACCAGGAGCACTCCGACCTTGCCGTTGCGAACAGACGGGTGATTGGCGGGCAGGACGGACGGATCGTTGTTCATGCTTCTCTCTGTTTTGAAAGCCAAGGAGGACATCGCCTTATTTAGGCGTCATCTGCAATCGTTGTATCTCCCTAGAAATAAAAACCGGCCCGGGGAAGCCCGGACCGGCAGGATCGGTGAGACAAATCGTCCTTACTTCGCCGGAATCTCCAGTTCGCTACCGACGAGAAGCCGCTTCGGGTTCGGCTTGCCGTTGGCGGTGGCAATCTTCTTCCAGAGTTCGCCGTTGCCATAAACCTTGACGGCAATGTCCCACAGCGTGTCGCCCTTGACGATGACATGCTTGGTGGGCGCGATCGACGCATCGGCTGCCGGCTTGGCATCGACGGCCGTGTCGACGGGTTTCGCCTCGGTCGTGGTGGTGGCCTGCTCTGTCGTGGTTGCCTGTTCGGTGGTTGCCGGTGCCGTTGCGGTGTCGGCCGGTTTTGCTTCCGTCGTGGTGTCCGCAGGCTTGGCTTCCGTTGCCGTCTCGGCGGGTTTTGCCTCGGTGCTGGTGGTCGACTGTTCCGTCGTTGCCGGTGCGGTCGCCGTATCGGCCGCGGCCACTTCGACGGCCTTCACGCGGCCATCGGTGTAGGGCTGGTAGGGGCTGTGCGCGGCGATGTAATCGGCAACCGTGGTTTCCAGGCTCGGGCCGTAATCATAGGGGTTGATCGCCTTCGAGGCGAAGACGTCGTAGCCGTCGCCGCCCTTGCGGGTGTAGTCGTTGGCGGCAACCGTGTAGGTCTTGTTCGGGTCGAGCGCCACGAAGGCGTCGCCGTCCTTCACCTCGACGGAGACGATGCGGCTACCGGCCGGCTTCGACTTGTCGAAGGTGTATTTCAGGCCGGCGACCTGTGTGAAGCGGCCGGCGCCTTCCTCGATCTTGCTGGCACCGTTTTCAAGTGCTGCGACGATATCGGAGCCCTTGAGCTGGAAGGTCGCCAGCGTGTTCTGGAAGGGCAGAACGGTCAGAACGTCGCCCATCGTCACGTTGCCGGCATTGATGGAGGCGCGCAGGCCGCCGCTGTTGGCGAAGGCGATGGTGACGCCCTGGTCCTTGACGCGGTCGAGCATGGCGTCGGCGACGAGGTTGCCCATCGAGCACTCCTCGACACGGCAAATTTCGCGCGCGCCTTCGATGGCGGCTGCGGACGAGCCGACGACCTTCTTCTTCAGTTCTTCGATCGGCGCGCCGAGTTCCTTGATGCGGGCGAGAACGGCTTCATCCGGCTTGAAGGTCGAATCGACGAGGATCGGATCGCCCTTGGCTTCCTTCACCACGCCATTGTCGTCGAAGGTGACGACGAGGTCGCCGAGATATTTGCTGTAGGACTTGGCCTGCACCACCGGCACCTTGTAGCCGCCGGGGTTGTCGACCAGTGTCGGATACGGACCTTCGGCCTTCTCGTCGGTGTTGGAGAGCAGGCTGTGCGAATGGCCGCCGACGACGACGTCGACATCCGGCAGCTTGGCGATCGCCTCGACATCGCGCGGATAACCGACATGGGTCAGCGCGATGATCTTGTTGACGCCTTCGGCCTTGAGCGCCTGTACCGCCTCGTTGATGGTGGCGATGTCCTGGGCGATCATCACGTTCGGGCCAGGCGAGGAGATTTCTTCCGTATCGTTGGCGACGGCGCCGACGATGCCGATCTTCTGGCCGCCGATTTCGAGCACGATCGAGGGCTTGATGCGGTCCTTCAGCTTGGAGCTGTCGCCGGCCAGTACGTTGGCGCTGATGACCGGGAACGTCACCTTGTCGAGGAAGGTGGCCAGCCCGTCCTCGCTGTCGTCGAATTCATGGTTGCCGACGGTCATGGCGTCGAACTTCATCAGGTTGAGCATTTCCGCCTCGGCGGCGCCCTTGTAGGTCGTATAAAAAAGCGAACCCTGGAAATTGTCGCCGCCATTCAGAAGCACGACGTTCTTGCCGGCGAGCGCGGCGCGGCGTGTCTCGATCGCCACCTTCAGGCGCGCGGCGCCGCCGAAGCATTCGTTCTTGCCTTCTTCTTCCGCCGAGCAGGTCGAATCGTACTTGTTGATCGATTCGATACGCGAGTGGAAATCGTTGATGTGGAGGATGTTGAGCTCGTAGTCGGCAAACGCGGCGCTCGATGACAGCGCGACGATCGACGCCGTCAGAAGGCCGAAAGTGAAGGACTTGGTCATCTGTTTCTCCAGTGTTTTCCGGAAGCACGTGGCCCCCGCCCGGGCTTATGAACGGCCGGACCGCGACCGTTTCCCGGGGCGGATGTTTTCACCAAGAGAGCCGGACTTCAAGAGAAAAACACGCGGCATGGTTTACGCGGCGGATGCCGGCGCAGGCCATGTCAAGCGGATGGAACAGGGGGAGGCAGCGGTAGAAAAACAAAAGGCTCCCGCCGGAGCGGAAGCCTTCTCAGGAGAATGTCCCGGGATATCAGCCGCGGCGGGCCAGAGAGAACTGCGTGCCGGAATCGGCGGTGCAATTCAGCTGGTTGGTACCGGCCAGGCTGCAGTTGACGCGCGAGGTCGTCTTCTTGAGGTTCGAGAACAGGCTGATTTCAACGACGCCGTTCGGCTGCGTGATGTAGGTGCCGGAGGCAAGGATCGCGTTCGAGCCGTCGGTCGTGCGCGTGTCGAACTTGCCGGCGGAGAAGGTCGAGATCAGGCCGTTGGGGTCGCTCCACGTGCCGTCGACGGTCGGCGCACTCGCAATGGTCGGGAGGGCGCGCGGTCCAGGGGAGGACTGACAGGCCGAAAGTGCTGCTGCGGTTGCGAGCAACAGGATGCTTGTCTTGATCTTCATGTTTTCTCCTGCGATTCTTTGCCAGCCCTATGGCAAAACCATGCCGCGAAGGCCAGTCCAAAGCAAGAGTATAGCGGGCTTTGCAGTTGTACTCTTTTGGCGACCGTTGCGAAAATGCCCGCAACTTGCGTCGCGGGCATCTCTTTTTGTCAGGCTCGGCCGCTGTTAGCGAACGAGGATGTTGCGGAACTGCCAGGGATCCTTGGTGTCCAGGTCTTCCGGGAAGAGGCCCGGGCGACCGTCGAGCGGCGTCCAGTCGGTGTAGTGACCTTCGACCGGGCCGAGATACGGCGTCTGGACTTCGAGGCAGCGCTTGTAATCGACTTCGTCGGCTTCGACGATGCCGGCAGTCGGGTTTTCCAGCGCCCAGACCATGCCGGCGAGCACGGCCGAGGTTACCTGCAGGCCGGTGGCGTTCTGGTAAGGAGCGATCCGGCGGGTTTCTTCCAGCGACAGGCGCGAACCGTACCAGTAGGCGTTCTTGTCGTGGCCGTAGAGCAGCACGCCGAGTTCGTCGACGCCGTCGACCAGCTCGTTCTCATCGAGGACGTGCAGAACCGGCTGGGCAGTGCCGCCGTTGCCGAACATCTCGTGCAGCGACAGCACGGCGTCGTTGGCCGGGTGGTAGGCGTAGTGGCAGGTCGGACGGAAGACGACTTCGCCGTCCTTCTCGACCGTGAAGTAATCGGCGATCGAGATCGACTCGTTGTGGGTCACCAGGAAGCCGTATTGCGGGCCCGGGGTCGGGCACCAGCTGCGCACGCGGGTGTTGGCGCCGGGCTGCTCCAGGTAGATGGCCGCCTTGCAGCCCTTCTTGTGCTTCTTGGCGTTCTTCGGCATCCATTCTTCATGAGTGCCCCAGCCGAGTTCGGCGGGCTGCAGGCCTTCGGAAATGAAGCCTTCGACCGACCAGGTGTTCCAGAAGACGTTGAACGGCTTCGGGTTCTTGGTGCGCTGCGTGTCGCGCTCGGCAATGTGGATGCCCTTGACGCCGACCTTCTTCATCAGCTTGGCCCAGCCTTCGCGGTCATGCTGGTCCGGCTCGTCGAACTTGATGTCGAGATCGTTGGCGAGGTTCACCAGCGCCTGCTTGACGAACCAGGAGACCATGCCCGGGTTGGCACCGCAGGTGGAAACGGCCGTCGCGCCGCCCGGGTTCTTGCGCTTCTCGTGGCGAAGGGTTTCGCGCAGCGCATAGTTGGTGCGGTCGGCGTTCTTCATGTTCTTGTCGAAATAGAAGCCGAGCCACGGCTCGATGACCGTGTCGATGTAGAGAACGTCAAGCTTGCGGCAGAGCTTGATCAGGTCGACCGAGCCGGTATCGACGGAGAGATTGACGCAGAAGCCCTGGCCTTCGCCGGCGGTCAGCAGCGGCTTCAGGAGTTCCTTGTAATTGTCCTTGGTGACATGCGCCTTGATGTGCTTGATGCCATGCTTTTCGAGGATCGCCATGTCGGCGGCATCGTCGCGCGGATCGATGACGACCATCCGGCTCTTGTCGAACTTGAAATGGCGCTCGATCAGCGGCAGCGTGCCGCGACCGATGGAACCGAAACCGATCATGACGATCGGGCCGGTGATTTCGCCATAAACCGGATAGGCTTTTTCTGTCATCATTGTCTCCTTGACACGACGGAACGGGGTCCGCTTTGCAATTTTTTCGGGATTTTCAGCCGCCAAAAGGGGCTATTCATGGTTGGACGGCTCTAGAGCATAAAATCTCGTCACAATAAAGAGCATATGACGGTTGGATGACAATTGTTTAGCAGTCGCTGATTGCCGCCGCCGCAGCGCGCAAATGTTCGACCAGCGCCGCCTTCTTTGCCGTCATGCCCTTGTAGTCGAGCTGGTCGGGGGAAAAGTCCTCCAGGCGGTCGGCAAGCGCTGTCGCCAGCGCCTTGCCGTCGGGCTGCGCCAGAAGGGCGCGGATCGGATCGATGTAGATGCGGATGGTGAAGACGATATCGCCGGTCTTCGGCAGCCGCCGCAGGCTCTGCCGTTCGACACGGACGATATTGCTGGCCGGTACGAATGGTGCCTTGCCGTGTTCGCTGCTCACCTCCGGCGGCCAGAAGAGGTCGCCGGCCGGATAGACGGACCAGTTGAAGCGTATGGCAGGCTGGTCGACCTGCAAATTGTCGAAGATGCGGTTGATCAGCGTGGCATTGCGTGTGCCGGCGTTGAAACCCGGCACTGGCGCATGCACCTGTTCCATTGGCAGGCCGAACTTTTCCGGCAGAGACCAGGCGGAAGGGAAGGCGACATAACCCGCCACCACATGCCATCCGGTCTCGCGCCGGCGGAGGATGACGAGATCATCCTGAATGAGCGAACCGGCGATCCGTAGCGGCGGCATGTCGGGTTGCGCCAGCACGACGCTGCGGCCGGCGAAATAAAGGGCGCCGTCCTCCAGCCGGTAGAGACCGGCATGATCCCTGGCCAGATGGCCGGCCAGCATGTCGAGGCACTCCTGCTGCGCATCCTCGGTCCCCGCCTCGGCACAGAAGACCTGGGGCAGATGGCTATGACAGAGCCGCTCCTTCTCGTCCAGAAACACGCCGAGATCGCCGTCCGGCTCGATCCAGCGCGCCGGATCGATGGCCGACAGGCCGATGGTGAAAACTTTTGGGGTGGTGGCGTAGGGTTTATGGACGAGGGAGGTCATTATCCGCTTTGAACGCTTGAAGATTTCTAGGTGAGTCCTGATATCCGTTCGACAACGGGACTGCCTACCCCTTCAACGCCTCCAGCCCATCGACGACCATCGTCAGCGCCACTTCGGTGATCTCGTAGGTGCAGATGCCGTGCACGGTAAAGGGATCTTCGGCGACGAAGGTTTCGAGCGTCGCACGGTCGCCGACGGCGAGGATGACGCCGCCGGTGCGGGGGACCTTGCGGCCGGAGGCGAGGAACCAGCCCTTGTCATAGCCTTCCTTCACCCAGGCCAGGTGCGGCTGCATGTGCACATCCGCTTCCTGCGTACTCTTTATATATGTCAGCGACAGGATGAACATGTCGGATCAGGCCTCGATGAGTTCGGCGCGGATCAGGCCGCGCAAGGAATTGCCGACGAAGATTTCGCGGTTCGTCAGGTCCTGCAGGCGCAGGCGCTGGATGCGGGCCTTCTGCTGGCAGATCATGTCGGTGCGGAAGACGCCGGAGAGCAGGCCGGAGGTCAGGGTCGGAGTCATCAGCGGTCCGTCGCCATCGGCAACGAAGATGCTGGTGATGGTGCCTTCGCAAACGTCGCCCTTCTCATTGAGCAGGATGACTTCTTCTGCCTCGTCGGCAGGGTACTCGGCGCGGGCCGCTTCGTAGACATCGCGTTTGGAGGTCTTGTGGCGGATGAGCGGGTCGGCGGAATCGATGCGGGTCTTGGCCACCCTCAGTCGCCAGACCGCATCTTCTTCAAGCGGCGTGAATGGCGTGGAGGTGATGTCGAGTTCGCCCTTGTGAGTCAGCGTCATGCGCACGCGCAAAGGGCCTTCGGCATCGCGAACATGGTCGTCGAGTTTCTTGCGCACGCCGGCGGGCTGGCGAAAACGCAGGGCATCGGCGGAGCGGGCCAGCCGCTTCAAATGCTGCTCGACGCGCAGCACGCCCTGTCCCGGTTCATAACGAAATGTCTCGATCAGCGTGAAATCCATTGATCCCCTACCGCAAAGCGGGCCTTCAGGAGGCACTCCTCATATTCGGCATCGGCGCGCGAATCGAAGACGATGCCGCCGCCGACATTGAAGACAGCATGTCCGTTTGGAAAGAGTGTGACAGTGCGGATCGCCACGGAAAAACGCATCGGTCCGTGCGGCGCGATGAAGCCGATGGCGCCGCAATAGGCATCGCGCGGTCCCGCCTCCAGATCGTGCAGGATCTCCATGGCGCGGATTTTTGGCGCCCCGGTGATGGAGCCGCATGGGAAGAGGGCGGCGAAGATGTCGCGGATCGACAGGCCTGCCGTGAGCTTCGCCTGCACATGGCTCACCATCTGGTGGACGGTGGGATAGGTCTCGATGTCGAAGAGTTTCGGCACGTCGAGGCTGCCGACCTCGGTGATGCGGGAAATGTCGTTGCGCAGGAGGTCGACGATCATGCGGTTCTCGGCCTGGGTCTTTTCGTCGGCCAGCATGTCCCGGATGATTGCCTGATCTTCCTCCGCTGTCGCACCACGCCGCGCCGTGCCTTTCATCGGATGGGTCTCGATCCAGCCGTCTTCATCCGTGCGGAAAAACAGTTCTGGCGAGCGCGACAGGATTTTTGGGCCGCCGAGATCGATGAAGGCGCCGTATTTCACCGGTTGGCGCTCGATCAGCGACCAGAAGGCGGCAAGCGGATCGCCGTTCCAGCGGGCGGTGATCGGCATGGTGAGGTTGGCCTGGTAGCAGTCGCCGAGGCGCAGGTGGCGGTGCAGCTGGTCGAAACGGTCCTCATAGGTCGCGAAATCCCATTCGGCGCGCGGCTCCGTCAGGAATGGCTCGTTTTCGGTGCGCTGCTGCGGCTGGGCGAGTGGGTGGCTGTCTTGCTGTGGCGCGGTAAAGACGCCGAAACAGAGAAGCGGGGTTTCGCGGTTGTCCTCGGCGAAATCCTTGAGCTTGTCTTCAAAGAGATGCCCGGCCTCGTAGGACAGGTATCCGGCCAGCCATTTGCCGCTGCGTTTTGCCTGTTCCATGCGGGCGAGCGCGGGGAAAAATTCCGCCGCCGTCCGGGCGACGATGATCTCCTCCGGCTCGGCAAACAGCATGACCTGGCCGGCCGCATCGTCGCGGAAAAGGGCGAAGGGGTGATGGTTGGCCATGGCTGGCGTTTGGTTCCTAAAGTTGACGCGGCTGCCCCCCATCCGCCTGCCGGCCCCCTCTTCCCGTAAGCGGGGAGAGGGTCAGGGTGAGGGGCAGCCCCAAGCGCAATCAATCCTTATCAAGCGCTTCAAGTTCGTCGATCAGCCCTTCAATCATCGACAGTCCCTGTGCCCAGAACGACGGATCGGTGGCATCGAGGCCAAAAGGTTTTAGGAGTTCCGAATGATGCTTGGTGCCGCCGGCCTTAAGCATCTCGAAATACTTCTCCTGAAAACCCTTCTCCGCGCCCTGATAGACGGCGTAGAGCGAGTTCACCAGGCAATCGCCGAAGGCATAGGCATAGACGTAGAAGGGCGAATGGATGAAGTGGGGGATATAGGCCCAGTAGGTCTCGTAGCCCTCGGAAATTTTGATCGCCGGGCCGAGGCTTTCGGCCTGGACCGACAGCCAGAGTTCGCCGATCTGTTCGGCGGTCAGTTCACCTTCCTTGCGGGCGGTGTGCACCTTGCGCTCGAATTCGTAGAAGGCGATCTGGCGCACGACCGTGTTGATCATGTCCTCGACCTTCTGGGCGAGCATCGCCTTGCGCTCGCGCTTGTCCTTTGTCTTTTCCAGAAGGGCGCGGAAGGTCAGCATCTCGCCGAAGACCGAGGCGGTTTCGGCGAGCGTCAGCGGCGTCTGGCACATCAGCGCCCCCTGCGCGCCGGCCAGAACCTGGTGCACGCCGTGGCCAAGTTCATGGGCGAGTGTCATGACGTCGCGCGGCTTGCCGAGATAGTTGACCAGCACGTAGGGATGGGCCGATGGCACCGTCGGATGGGCGAAAGCGCCCGGCGCCTTGCCGGGGCGCACCGGCGCGTCGATCCATTGTTCGTCGAAGAAGCGGCGGGCGATATCGGCCATCTCCGGCGCAAAGCCGTGATAGGCGGAGAGCACGGTGTCTTTCGCTTCCGCCCAGGGGATGAGCGCGTCGGCGGCTTCCGGCAGCGGCGCGTTGCGGTCCCAGAAATTCATCTGTTCCATGCCGAGCCACTTCGCCTTCATCGTGTAGTAACGATGCGACAGGCGCGGATAGGCATCCTTGACGGCGGCGGCCAGCGCATCGACCACTTCCCGCTCGACACGGTTGGCAAGATGGCGGCTGTCGGCGATGTCCTCAAAACCGCGCCAGCGGTCGGAAATATCCTTGTCCTTGGCCAGCGTGTTGGTGATCAGCGCAAAGGTGCGGATGTTGGCCTTGAAGGTTTCGGCAAGGGCAATCGCCGCCTTCTGGCGTACGGACGGATCCTGCTCCTGCAGCATGTTGAGCGCCACTTCCAGCGGCACCTTCTCGCCGTCGATGTCGAAGCGCAGCTCGGCCATCGTCTCGTCGAACAGCCGGTTGAAGGCGGCGGCGCTGGTCATCGATTTCTCGAGGAAAAGCTGCTCGATCTTGTCGTCGAGCTGGTAGGGCTTGTCCTGGCGCAGGTCGACGATCCACGAACGGTAATGGCCGGCGGCCGGATCGCTGGCCATGCAGGCATCCATCACCGCATCGTCGATACGGTTGAGTTCCAGCGGGAAAAACAGGAGGTGGGCGGCAAATTCCGTCAGTTTCGACTGAACGTCGCCGTAAAGCTTGCCGTTTGCCGGGCTGGTGGTGTCGGAGAAATAGGTGAGGCCGGCGAAGGAGGCGAGACGTCCCATGACATCGTCGAGCGCTTCGGATTCGGCGATTGCGGCGCCGATGCCTTCCGGGCCGGTTTTGGTGGCAGCGTCGGCAAGCTTGCCCTTCCATTTATCTTCGAAGGCGCGCGCATCGCGTCCGGCCTTTTCGAGATCGCCCAGAAATTCCGGGGATGAGGCGGAGGGATAAAGATCCTCAAGCCGCCAGACCGGCAGGTCTCCCAGCACGGCGAGACGGTCCGGCGCCGCTGCGGCGGCATCCTGGGCCTGGCGGATCGGCAATGAGCGCATGATCGGTATCCTTGTCTTCAGTCGTTTTTGCTTCGCGGACAGATGTATTGGCCCGGCGGTCGTCCGGCAAGTCGCTTCGCGGCGGATCGTTTGCAGGGCGAATATGCGGGAAGCATCAAATAGAGACCAAGTGGTTAAAATGCGAGCTTTTCTCAAAACTGGATGTTCAAGCCTTTCTGGGAAGTTTGTCTGCAGAACGGGTTGCGCATGAGGCGCAGCTCTCATGATCGATGCAATGGAGTCTCACCTTGATCGCGCACATTCTGGTTGTCGACGACGATTCTGTTCAACGCCGCCTGTTGAAAAACGCGGTGGAGCGACACGGACATATTGCGCATCTGGCCGAGAACGGCCGCGCCGGCCTGGAAGTTCTCAAGCGCCGGCTGGGTGAAATCAACGTCATCGTGCTCGACCTGGTGATGCCGGAGATGAACGGCCTCGCCTTCCTGGCGGCGTTGCACGACCTCGGCATCGAGATCCCCGTCATCGTCCAGACCGGGCAGGGCGGTATCGAGACGGTGGTGCAGGCGATGCGTGCCGGCGCCTTCGATTTCGTCGTCAAGCCGGTCTCGCCGGAACGGATCGCCAATTCGATCGCCAATGCGCTCAAGGTCGACCAGCGCGAAGCCAAGGCCCGTGCCGGCCGCAAGAGCCGTGCCACCGGCATCGGCTTCGACGATATCGTTTCCGCCAGCCCGTCGATGCTGCGGGTCATCGAACTGGCGCAGCGCGCTGCCCAGTCGCATATCCCCGTCGTGCTCGAAGGCGAATCGGGTGTCGGCAAGGAGTTGGTGGCCCGGGCGATCCAGTCGGCCGGCGATCGCGCCAACAAGCCGTTCATCACCGTCAATTGCGGCGCCATTCCGCACAATCTCGTCGAGAGCATCCTTTTCGGCCATGAGAAGGGGGCTTTTACCGGCGCCACCGAGCGCCATTCCGGCAAGTTCGTCGATGCCGACGGCGGCACGCTGTTCCTCGACGAAATCGGCGACCTGCCGCTGGAGGTTCAGGTCAAGTTGCTGCGCGCCGTGCAGCAGGGCGAAATCGAGACCGTCGGCGCCAGCAAGCCGCAGAAGGTCGATGTTCGCCTCATTTCGGCGACCAACAAGGATCTCATCGAGGAAGTGAAGGCCGGTCGGTTCCGCGAGGATCTCTATTACCGCCTGAACGTCTTCCCGATCACCATTCCGGCGCTGCGCCGGCGCAAGGAGGACATTCCGCATCTGGCGCGGGTCTTCGTGCAGCGTTTTGCCGCCGAGCAGAAGCTCGAGCATTCGCCGGTGCTGACCGCCGGCGCCCTGGCCTTGCTGACCGCCTATGATTGGCCGGGCAACATTCGTCAGCTCGAAAACGCCGTCTTCCGCGCCGTCGTTCTGGCGCAGGGTCCCGAAATCACCGAGGCGGATTTCCCGCAGATCGCCGCGCAGATCCCCGGTTATGTCAGCGCCGGCAGCCTTTCGCTGATCAGCGGCGGCCTGATGCAGGACCCCGGATCGGCCGACAAGCCGCCCGTCTATCCGGATTTCAGCCTGCACGAGAATGGTCTCTCCGCTCGCTCCGAGATGGCGGAGCCTGCGTCGGCGATGGTTTCGGACAATATCATCGTCAGCACCGATTCTACCGGCGATGTCCGCAAACTCGCCGATGTCGAGGAGGAATTGATTCGCTTTGCGCTGAAATTCTACCGCGGGCAGATGAGCCAGGTCGCCCGCAAGCTCGGCATCGGCCGTTCGACTTTGTATCGAAAACTCAAGGACTACGGCATCAATCCGGACGATCCCTTGAAGAATGCGGCGTAAACCATGCGGAATAAAAAGTGTTAACCGTCAGGCAAGCATGATTTGTTACCAATGACAAAGTTCTTGTTAGTGGATAATTCACTATATAAGAAGTGCTTGTGCATGTGTGGCATTTTTGCCATCGTGTCACCGCAATTGACAGTCATCTGGTGCAGCACGCGCAAATGTGTGTCGGACGGGGATAGAGTTGCCAAAACTGTTTCGAGCAAATACGCCTTCGGGTGAATGGCACTGCTTTGCGGCTTTGCTGACAAAGCTAGTGGCCAAGCCAGCGATGGTGCTTCTTGCTGCATGCATGATGTGGTCGAGCCTATCGGTCTCGGCGTCCCATGCTGCGGGCGATACGCGCAGCCTGAAGCTCTATTTCGTCCATACCGGCGAAAAAGCGGTCATCACCTTCAAGCGCAACGGCAAGTTCGATGCCAAGGGGCTGCAGCAGCTTAACCGCTTCCTGCGCGACTGGCGCCGCAACCAGCCAACCAAGATGGATCCGCGTCTTTTCGACCTGATCTGGGAAGTCTACCGCAAGAGCGGTTCGCGCGAGTACATCCACGTCGTGTCGGCCTTCCGTTCGCCGCAGACCAATTCCATGCTGCGGTCGCGCAGCAAGGGTGTCGCCGAAAAGAGCCAGCACATGCTCGGCAAGGCGATGGATTTTTATCTCCCCGACGTCAAGCTCGCCAATCTGCGCGCCATCGGCATGAAGATGCAGGTCGGCGGCGTCGGTTTCTATCCGAAGTCCGGCTCGCCCTTCGTGCACATGGATGTCGGCAATGTCCGCTCCTGGCCGCGCATGAGCCGGCAGGAACTCGTTCGCCTGTTCCCCGATGGCAAGAGCATGCATCTGCCGGCTGACGGCAATCCGCTGCCGGGTTACCAGCAGGCGCTGTCCGACCACAAGCGTCGCGCAGGCTCGGTGCAGATCGAGGTTGCCGATACGACGACGACAACGAAGCGCAAGGGTTTCTTTGCCTCGCTGTTCGGCGGCGGCGCCGACGAGGAAGAAGAAACCGGCCAGGCTGCGGAAGAAGTGCTGACGCCGACCCGCAAGCGCGACCAGCCGATCACGACGACGGCCGAGCAGGAGCCGGTGATGACGGCTGCGCTCGAGACCGAGAAGGAAAAGGACATCAATGCGCCGGTGCCGCTGGTGCGCCCGGCCTTCAAGGAAACGATGTCCGGCAACATGACGGCGCTGCTGCCGACCACCCGCAACGTCGCCGAGGAGGCCTTGCAGGCCGCTCTGCCGGCAACGCCGGAAACGCAGCCGACCGAAGATACATTTGCCGACCTGACCGCCTATCGCATTCCGGTGCCGGAACTGCTGGGCAAGCGCAACATGGCCGGCGATGCCGAGCTTGAGGCGAACAGCGTCATGACCGCATCCGTCGATCCGGCTGCAGCTGCCGGGGCAGAGACTGGCGAACTGGCATTCGTGCCGGTGCCGGGCACGCGCCCGGAACTCGCCGAAGCGCTGCTTGCCCAGGCGGCGGAAGCGAAGGTTGACGAGAAGAAGGTCGAGCAGGCCTCGTTGTCTCCCGATGTCATCGCTGCGCTGGAAAAGAGCGAGGCGCGTCCTGTTGCCGGCGGCGTGACCATTCCGGCAGCGGACGCGGCCGAAGAGGGAACCGAGGACTATCAGCGCGAAGCGGCGGAACTTGCCCGCGCCACCGGTGCTGCCGAAGACGAGTACACGACCGACGAACCGGCCGATACCGATGGCATCATGCAGATGGCGGCGCTGGATACGGAAACCAAGCCCGTCATGCGCTCGGTCGATTTCGGTGATGCCTTCGACCGGCCGAAGCAGGAAGAGGCCAAGGCGGAACAGCCGGTTAATGGCGAACATACCGGCAGCCTGCCGGGCAAGGGCAAGCGTCCGCAGAAGGCCGATGCCGATGCGGATGCTGCAACCCGTGACACGATCCGGACCGAGCCGAAGCTGACCAAGCAGATCATTTCCCAATGGGCACTGAGCAAGGCTCGCTTTGAGGTGATCTCTAAGCCGGTCAAGGCCCCGCGTTTCGTCAGTCGCACGATGCGCGCCCAGCCGACCTCGGTTTATGCCACCGGCTTCACCGCCGCGACGGCGGAGATCGATCCGGGCCGGTTCAGCGGTTCTGCCGTCAACTTCATGGAAGTTCGCAAGTTCAACACGCAGAACTGAGGCTGGCCTATCCGGACGGCCCGGCTGTCGTGAGCGACACAGATTGAAAAACCCGCCGGAGCGATCCGGCGGGTTTTTGGTATTCCAGGTGGTGCTTGTTGCGGAGGCTCAGCCTTCCGGCGGCGAATCGATCATGCCGAGTGCGTGCAGGTAAGTGTCGAGGATCAGGTCCTCTTCCATGCGCTCCTGCTCGTCCTTCTTGCGGAGCGCGATGACCTTCTTGAGGATCTTGGTGTCGAAGCCCATGCTCTTGGCTTCGCCGTAGACGTCCTTGATGTCGTCGTTTTCAAACATTGACCCAAACGCTTACCGCTGGAGACCGACAAATAAGCGTCCGTCGACCAGACGGACACCGCTTTAACTTCGACTGCAAGCTATTCGGACTATGCCACATCACTACACGGCCGAATGGCTTGCAATCGAACAAAATAAAAGTCGGGCGTTAGCCCGTCCATGCTGCGTAGCAGCCGAATGGACCCGACCGCAGCGTAGCGGAGGGCGGGCTTGTAGGGGAGCAACTAAACCAGAATGCGCGAGCGGCCACCCACGGGCACATCGTGACGGCGAGTTCGCAAACTTTTTGCGTCGACTTCAAAAAAATTTGGCGGTCATTTTCGCGGACAATTCCTTTGAGTTCTCATTGCACACGACGGGAATTGCTCACTCAATTTAACCCAATTTTTTTCACCTGCCGCAATTATTGCAAGGTCCTCAACCGCCCCAAAAATAAGCCTTCACGATTTCCGACAAGGAAATCCTTGAATTTATGTCAAAAGGAATTCCGGTTTAAATATATAGGACATTTCCTTAAGACTAAGGAATTCTATCCATAAAAAGTACCAATATTTATTTGAGGATAAAATAGCATAATTCCTTTTTGTAGAAAAAAACCTGAAATATACTCATATTGACATAGTAGTCTACGTTTGGCAGCTTTCCGACACATTGCTATAGATGGAGAGCAGAATGGAGCGGCGGCAATTAGTTGGACCTTGCGAGACTGGGATAGCTGAAGTCATCTTCGACGGACCGCGCGTACAACTCGTGAGGACTTCTTCAGGTCCGTTTGCGCCGTATCATCCTGTCATTGTCGACAAGTTCGGGCGAACGATGCTGGAGCCAACGGAGTTCATCAGACTTAAACGAATGGCGAGCCGGATAAACTCTGCCAGCGGAGCCTATCAGGCCGCCCGCCAATTATCGGATGCTCTTTTCATCGCGGAGCAATACAACAATGGGACGGGGCTTCCTCTATCTTCGTACTCGGATCACTTTCTTGAGCAGCTGAAGGTGCATTTTGTCGGGCCGAAAATGACCCACGGTAAACCCACGGGATGCCGAGGGGTTACGAATGCAGTTTGGAACGCCAACCTGTCGATCATACTTCAGTTCCTACTCTTCTGTGAACGAAAGGGGATCGTAAAGGGAGTGATCGGGTTGCGCACTAACCCTCGTTCTTTCAACATTGAACTCGAAGAGGTGGACCCGTACCCCGTTCATCGCTTAGCTTTGAATGTCGTTGAGCCTGACGAGGTCGTTATACCAGACGATCAGGCGTTCAATGCGGTGCTCGCCGCCCGTGAAGAGCAAGTCAAAAACCCGGTGATTAGACGGCGTGATACTCTACTTACATTGGTCATGGATCAGGCCCTGCGGCGCTCCGAGGCGGTAAGCCTTCCGATTGATGCAATCCCCAGCGCCCAGGAAGTTCTGGCGCTCCGAACCGCTGGTAAAGAATCAGGGATATCGAAACCTGTTCCAATTATCGTTCATGGTTCCAAAACCGGTGCAGTGCGGGCTGTGGATTTTCCGCTAACCCTCGTCGAACGTCTTCGAGATTTCATTGATGATGATCGACCTTTTCTTCGACCGGCGAAGACCGAACGGTCGATCTTCGTTTCGAGCCAAACGGGAACGTCCCTTCACCCTCAAAGCGTGACAAATCAATACTGCACCGCGCGACGCACGGCCATCACTAAGGCGCGCTCGGCTGGTGCCAGCGAATACGAAATTTCCGATATCGAGCGAGTCCATGGACACGTGCATCGGCACAGGTCGGTAACCGATTCTGTGACATCGCAGCTTGAGCATGGAATCGATCCGCTCCATACCATGCTGACAGTCATGAGAAACGCTGGCATGTGCTTCGAGACAATGCTCCGCTATCTCCATCCTAGCCAATCTCGTCGAAAATCTGTGCTTAAGAAACAAGGCCGGGTCGACCAGCTTAAAGACGACATCGTGTTGGAGAGGCTGAGAGCCCTCGATGAGTCTAAACTACGGATGGTATCCAGAAAGCGCCGGAGCCGAAGATAATGGCTCGCAGACGTGCTCCGCCTACCGATGTTTCCAAAATAGCTACGCCGGTAGAACTCCAGCGAGACGGCGACTTTCCGCTTAAAGTATATTCGCCCCGTCATAGCCACCCTGGGCGATCTAAACATTTTAATCTGTCTGTTTTAGAGGGAACGGGGGAGCTTGGTCACACCATCGCCCGCGAGTTTTTGGAATTCGTGTCCGGCTATGCAGAAGAGACGGCTGATGCTTACCTTATAGCCGTCCGCTCGTTTTTCCGATCCTGTGTCGGGCAGCTCCGCAAGGAAGGCGCGCATCTTTCGTCAATCGGGGCGAGTCGTTGGAAAAAGTTCGCTAATCTTTGGTTTTACGACCTTCAGTCTGATGCGACGGTGGGCGATGTTACCGCCAACACCTATCTTGCCTCCAATCGGCTTTTTTTCCTTCATCTGCAAAAGCGGTTTCTCGTGCCAAAGTTCAGATGGCCGCCTGCTATCCAAGGTGCGGTTGGTCGGCCGAGACCTCCGGTCTCAAACGTTCCGGCGAAGGCTGTCCAAGCAACCCAAATCAGCTCGTGGTCAGATGCCGACCGCTTGGCTTGGTCTGAGCTTAGCAGGCTGAACGATCTTTCAAGCCCGACGGTCGTAAAGCAAAGAAATAACATCATTCTGGAGGCAGTGCGGCGGCACGCAGAACAGGAAGTGAGAAAAGTCTGGCAACTATTTTGCGAAAGTCGACAACTGGCCAGGAACAACACATCCTTCGATTTTGACGACTATTGCCAAACTTATGAATACTACTCAAATGGGGTGCTGAAGCGGAGACGCGGTTGGAGAGAATCGCTTCGGTTTCTGCCGAATTTCTTGGTGTACGTTGAGCGGAAATTTGGCGGTGTCGTTCCTGGAAAAAGTGACGACCCTGATTTTCTGAAATGCGCTTACGCGCTCCATTCCCACGACCTGAGAGGTCGGTTTCATCTGGAATACGAGGTGTTGGTTCCACTTCTGGCAATCATTTTCTGCGAGCGACCTAAAATGAACCTTGCCTCTCCGCTCTCGATGAGAACGGTAGATTTGTCCCAAGCTTCCCGAGACGAGCACCAAGCACGATGGACAAAGAAAAGGGCCAATTATCGACGGTTAGCCGACGACATGCCGACCGGATCAGAACTTGCTTTGTCCATAGACTCGACCGAGCGGATCACGGCCGCCCAAGCATTGTTAGTAATTGGTGAGCTTTCAAAGCCACTTAGAGCGAGAGCCATTCTTGGCACAGAAGAAAATCTCTGCTTGGTCAAGGAAACACTTAACGGCTACGCCGTTGGAAAGCCCCCTTCTCAGCCATGGATTTGCAAAAAGTGGGCGGATTTCCGCTCCGAGTCGGGACTGTTGTCAGCGTTCGACTTTACGTTATCTCAGTTTAGGCCGACTGGTGCAGTTACAGAGTTCTTTGAAACGGCCGACATTTTTAAAGTTGCGGACAAACTAGGCCAGAAGGACATTAGAGTTACCGCAAAATATATCGGTATTCTTGCGGCCGACACTTTGGATGCGGGAGATGTTCGCCAAGTGCAGGACTCTCTCACTATCGCGGTAGCGAAAAGAAGCGGCCGACCTCTCGAACAGCTCGGTATTTCGCCAGAGCGGGAGAAGCACATCAGGCAAACAGCATACTTTTCGGGTTTTCTCGGGTACAACCTTTCTGGTACCACTCAAGAGAGTGAAGAAAAACTAGGCGTACTCGAAAATATATTATCTGGTAGCAAGTTAATAGTCATAAAAACTCCAGAAGTCGCCGCTGAGATTATTGCGTTCAACAATCATATTATCGAGAACGGGAAGGCGATCCAGGGCACCGCTCAGTACGAGGAGTTCTGGCTGCCGCTCTTGGTAAGCTGCGCTCAAATAATCAAATCAATGGATGCGAGTGTGATCAGGGACGCTGAGAATTTATTGGCGGATCGGCCCATTAACTATGGACCTGTAATATGATGCAAAGGCCTAATACGCTCGCCGCGTCCGCTCGTGAGGTGGGAAGGACGCTTGCAGAAATCGAGCTGCCTCCCGATGTAATTGATGTCTGGGAAGCCGTTGTGTGGCGACACAAAAAGCAACCCGGTCAGCCAGGACGTCTGTCTTGGGAACGTAAACTTCCAAACGGAGAAATGCTGACCGACGTTAAGTGGGCTTCCCTACTGGAGATGTGCCGACGATACTATTGCCACCTGCGGACCACTCGCGGCAAGCTCCTTGCGCGAGATACAGCATTCTCGCGCATGAACATCCTCTTTCAGCTTGTCGATTGGGTGGTTTCTATCGGCTTCTCGTCGTTTGCCTCGGTGTCGGCCGCAGCGGTGCGGAACCTGGTCGATACCATAGATAAGGGCATATCGGCCGCGCGTGGGATAGTAAAAAAGCCACGCGCGCGTGCTGGAACTAAAGCGAGCGAAAATCCGCCCGCGACAGGTTCAAGTGGCAGCCTTGCAGGTAGCTACCTGTCTGTCGTGCTTTCCGTCATGCACGAGCTATACGATTTGTACGTCCTCCCGTTTGAGAATGACGAATTCATTCTTAATGACGGTTTCAGGTACTCGCTGTTTGACGACTTCATCGAAGCGGCAGAGGCGGGCCGCAAGAAGGGTCGTGCTCAGGAGCAAACCGACGACATTAACGAAGAGGCAGTTTTCGCGTACACGGATGCTGCGTTACAATTTATCTATGATTACGCTGACGATTTGATTGCGTTGAAGGAGCGGGCGGATGCGCTACCGCCTCCGACTGCATCGCGGGTTAGTCCAGGTGAGAGAATAGCCCTTGTTGCCGAACTTCTGGCCTTTGAGGTGCTAGCCGATAGCAGCGACCTTCTTACCGACAATGCGCCGAATTTTGCCAAGATTGCTCAGAAATGCGGCATTGATCCCACTTCCATTTATAAACCTCAGTTCAAGACCCTCATCTCAGACGCAGCAAGCGCACGAAAGTCGAAACGTGCCAGACGGGAAGCGTTTGCGCAGGAATTGTTTGAAGTAGCTAGATTGAAACGCGTCAAAGTCCAACCGCCACCTGCGAGGGCGAGGAACGCTGGTCTATTAGTTGGACTGCCTTTCACAGGAAAAATATCGGGAACGGCTTCGCCATGGCCTATCGAAACTATAGGGGCATCTCGTCACAATAGCCGGAGCATAGAAGCCGCGATCACGGACCTGTGGACGTCAATCGCGATAATCATTTTTGCCTGGGAACCTGATCGAACAGGGGAAGTGCTGAGTCTCGAAGCTGACTGCTTGGAAGAGGGTGTAGACGGATGGTACTTAAAGTCGAAAGTGTTCAAGGGGCGTAATCATGTAAGTGGAAGCGAAACACGGCATCCTTGTCCAGCTGTCGTCGTGAGAGCGATCCAAGTTGCGACCCGGCTGGGTGCCCAGGCTAGGCTAAATAGCGGCTCCAACGAGCTGTTCCTCCGCGATAATCGGCTCCGCGAGTCGGTCAGTGATCAGTCTTCACTTCGTAATCGGATGGCGGATTTTGCTAAGCGCTACGTCCGCGAAGATGTGGCAAAGGGGATCAAATTCATTCCACGCCATTTCAGGCGCTTTTTCCCTACACTATGGGTGAACTACTACAGCTATGGCGGGCGTTTCCGGGCCTTACAGCGTCTCCTCGGTCACGACGAGCTTACAACAACCATTTTGTATTGCCGCCGCGCGTCGCGGCTTGACGCAGTCCGTGAATCCCAAACGCGGATGACATCTCGCCTTATCGGTGAGAGCGTTTTCAACGGGATACCGCTTTTTGGCGGAGCGATTAAAAAAGTTCAATCGATCATTGCTCGGCTCGATTTTCGAATTTCTTCCCCTGCTGATCTTCCACAGAAGCTGGAAAAAGAACTTCGTACCAGCGGCATCCGCGTCTATCCATTGAATTTCGGATATTGCCTATGGCACTCAAAGGCGCGCCGTACTGCCAATTGTGCGACAAAGATCGAACCGGGTAGCGCGGAAGCATGGCCATCGAATGGTAAAACCGAAACTATGTGTGGGGGATGCGCAAATTTTTTCACCACCCCGATTTTTGAAGCATTCTGGTCGATGGCTCGTGAGCGGCATAAGCAGATGGAGGAAGATGGCAGGGCTCCCTGGATCATAAGGAGACTAGGTCGCAAGGGGAGACGTATTGCTGAACAATTCCTGAGGAAGATACGTGGCTAGAGCTTATCGCACGCGAAGCGCAAAGCATTTTACCGCCGGTGCGACTGAAAATGCCAGAACCCAGAAAGCTCGGGCGAAAGTTGAAGGGCTGTTGGAGTTTCTTCGAGGTATACAAACGGCCGATGATTTAGCGATTCAAACTGCTAAAGGGGTGTCGTTCGATTGGGAAGGGCTAAGGAAATTTGCTCGTTGTGGCAGCGATGCGATCCATAAGAATAACCCAGACCTTTTTTCCCAAATTGAAGCTGAGAAAACGCGCGTCCAACAAATCACCCTCGGCCCGGATTTTAGCGATACTCGCCCCCTGGGAAACAGCATCGATGCGAATCTGAGGGCTGAGGTAAGGAAGCTAGAGCAAAAAATGAAGTCTAAGGATCAGGAGCTGAATGAGGCGCGGCTAACACACCTTACACTTTTAGCTAGAATTGAGCATCTAGAGAGGGAGCTGGATCAGGAAAGACGCTCGCCGCGATAGGGGCTAGGCAAGTTCACGCCGTCGCCAAGTGGCTATTATCTCATTAGCGGCGTCTGGCCCGCTGCTCCTCCCAACGCTGGAACTCAGCAGCCAGTTTCTGTCGGCGGGCGACCCTTGCTTCCATTTCAGCGGCCTTTCTCTCTGAAGCGGTACGCTTTTTCGGTTTATCGGCAACACGGGTGTTTTCCGCCATTCGCTTCATTTTGCGAGTTTGGATTTTTTCGCCTGCGCGCCTGCGGAAGCCGCCATAACGGATTTCTACATTTCCTGGCGTGTAGCCGAGAGATTGGTCGATTGGAGCCAGATACCGCGACCCTTTGTAGGTCGGCATCATTTCCCATAAATCTGCAAAGAATAACGTAATATTC